>MEWB01000001.1 GCA_001773215.1 candidate division WWE3 bacterium RIFOXYC1_FULL_40_10
TTATTTTTTGATCCAATTTTGCACAGTGTCGATGATATTTGGAATCCTCCCTGCTACTCCTACCAGGCCTGTTACTAAAGTTAGTGGTATGTCCAATAATGTCCCTCTATTAGTATCAGCTATGTTGAGTATGTGAGTTACGCCGGATCTATCTAATGCAAACGAGATGAGAAACCACCCAGCAAGAACCCCAATAAATTGTAAAAAGAATCGGTAGAGTTTGTTTATACAGGGGGAACAAGCAATCGTATATCGACGGTCTTCCCACGTGTTATCTTTTATTGTATTTCCATTTTTGAATGTAAATATTCCCTTCTCACTCATGAACCCATTCTCGGGGTTCCAGTCAAAAATTTCAACAGAACAAATTGAATAAATGTACGCTTGTACCAAACTTATTATTATTAGTACTAATATAGGCTCTGACATATATCTTGTATGACTCCCCCGGCTGGATGACGGTCGCTACGCTCCCTATCATTTCTCGCTTCGCTCGAAATGGCGAACCTAGGGGTTTGATTCTGTACCGAAAGAAGCTAAAAAATGCCCACTAGGGACAAGCCCTACTGGCCATTTTTCTGGCTCCTCCGGCTGGATTCGAACCAGCGACCTAGCGCTTAACAGGCGCCCGCTCTACCGCTGAGCTACAGAGGATCATTTAACAGAACCACATTATACACAATTTTTATCGGTTTTCGACTTATATTTTAGATTGAGTGTTTCTTGCCTCTTTTATTTTAATAACAGCCAAAGTGCCAATAAACAAGTTAGTAAAAATAAACCAGCCGATTATTGGGATTTGAACCCCCGCCAGTACCGAAACCAATTGCACTGTTAAGGGTAGAGTAATGGCATGTACACCAAGCCTAAAACCTTCCCAAAACTTGAGTTGAGCCGACGATAGCTTGGAGAATACCCAAAGAATTAGCCCCACAAAGAGCAAATACAGTAATCTAATAGTAAAGCTGTAAATTACTAAAGCCATAAAGATAAATACACTTATAGCCCCGGGTACCCATGCTTTAGTTTGTGCTATTTTATCTAATACCGAATTGTAATCTTCACTTGTTATTTTGCCGCTAATATCACCTTTAAAGTATTCAGATAGAGGCATTGTATTAATAACGCCTTTATCTCCAAGGGAAATTAAGTTTTTCTCGTTGATCAACATTAGTGTGTCGAACTTTTCCATGTCTCCAATGGTACCTTTGTGATCGAAAACTATTATATTCTTTGGAAATTCACCATTTATATCAGTAGCAGGCATACTTTCGGAAATTTCTTTGGAACTTTTTATCTTTTCCAAAATATCCTGCGGCATAGCAACAATAAATGGTTCGGGTTTGTTAATTGTCCAATTCTGGCCGTCCGATTCAATTATCAAGTCCGACGGATACAATTCGCGTGCGTAAGAGATCATAGAATCAATCGCGCTATTTACAGCAGGAGTGCTTCCGATTGTAGAAACAATAGTCATGATCACAGACGATACGAGTGCAAGCATGATGTAGTATTTGTTAGTAAATTGAGGACTAGTATCCAAGACTTCTTTGTAATAGGTAATAGAAGTTAAACTTTTGAAATAAACGTATAAAAAGGCTCTTATTTTATAAACCATGTGATTATTGTAACAGATTGACATTAGTTATTGCATAGATTACTATCTATATGTATGTCTATATGTCACGGGGATACCTGTTCCTGCGCGGATTGCTTTAAAAATCTGGGGATAGATTCCCGGCTCAAAATTTACTCGTTTTTACAAAACAGCGGAAAATCCGATGTGTCCTCTATTGTTACGCATTTAGGCTTAACACAGCCCACAGTTTCGTATCACCTAAAGGAAATGAAAGACGCTGGTTTACTAAAAAGTGAAAAATCAGGTAAGAATGTTATTTATTTTATAAACACAAAATGCTCGCATTGCGATAATACATGCATGTTGAGTACTGCCAATTTTGGGGCGGTACATCCGCTGGCAAGTACAAATAACGAGGCGGTATAAATGCTAAATATACATAATCTAAAAGTAAAACTTGCAAACAAAGATAATGAAATACTTTCGGGAGTGAATTTAGAGATTAAGGAGAACGAAATTCACGCTATTATGGGTAGAAACGGATCCGGAAAAAGTACTTTAGCCCAAACAATAATGGGATCAACCAGCTACGAAGTGACATCCGGGGACATTTTATTTAATGGAAAGTCGATACTAGCCCTATCACCCACTGAGAAAAGTTTACAGGGCATATTTTTGTCCTTCCAGCACCCCAGCGAAATACCTGGAGTTAGCATCCTCGGTTATTTACGAATGATTTACAACAAAAGAGCTGCGAAGCCACTTTCACCCATCGCTTTTAAGAAATACATACAAGAAAAGTTGGACTTACTTGGTATTCCAAAGGAATTTTTAAACAGATATTTTAATGAAGGTTTTTCGGGGGGAGAAAAAAAACGAATGGAAATGTTGCAGATGCTGGTTGTGGAGCCAAAGCTGGCAATATTAGACGAAGTGGATAGCGGACTTGACGTAGACAGCTTAAAAATCGTGTCAAAAGCTGTAACTTACTTGCACGAGACTACGGGCATGGCAGTTTTACTTATTACCCACTACACCAGAATTTTAAAGTATATAGAACCTGATTTTGTGCACATTATGGATACAGGCATTATTTCTAAAACGGGAGATAAAAATTTGGCACATAAGATTGAGGAAGTGGGTTATGAAGAACTTAGATCTTAGATCCAACTATAAAACAAAATACGGCTTTAGTATGAAGGATTCGGTAGGGAATTCAGTTAAAAAGGGTCTTAGTGAAGACGTAGTTAAATTTATTTCTCAAACTAAAAGTGAACCTCAGTGGATGCTGGATTATCGTTTGCAGGCTTACAATGCTTTTTTGAAAAGGGAAATGCCAACTTGGGGAGCAGATTTGAGTTCGATAAATTTTGCCGATATTATCTATTATAAAAGTGCAACAGGTAATGAGAAGAGAACTTGGGAGGAAGTTCCAGAAGAGGTAAAGCAGACTTTTGAGAGATTAGGTGTTCCCCAGGCAGAGCGTGAGTTTTTGGCCGGCGTAAAAGCTCAATACGATTCGGAAGTTGCATATTCTTCATTAATGAGCGAACTCGAAGACCAAGGTGTGATTTTTGTTTCTACCGATGAGGCACTTAAAAAATACCCCGAACTTTTTAAACAGTATTTCGGAACTGTAATTCCTGCAAATGATAATAAATTTTCGTCTTTAAACAGTGCCGTTTGGTCGGGGGGATCCTTTGTTTATATTCCAAAAGGGGTTCATGTAAAAAGGCCGTTACAAGCTTACTTTAGAATTAATGCCGAAAAATTTGGCCAATTTGAACGCACCTTGATAATTGCCGACGAGGGAAGTTTCGCTTCCTATAGTGAAGGCTGTACAGCCCCGGTATACTCATCAGATTCCCTGCACGCTGCAGTTGTGGAAGTAATTGTGAAGCCCGGCGCGCGTTTTAGATATACAACAATTCAAAATTGGAGTAACGACGTTTATAACCTGGTGACAAAAAGAGCTCGGGTAGAAGAAAACGGCATTATGGAATGGATAGACGGTAATCTGGGAGCCAAAGTTACAATGAAATATCCATCGTGTGTGTTAGTGGGGGAAGGAGCCCGAGGGGAAATGCTTTCTATCGCATACGCAGGCGAGGGTCAGCACCAAGACGCGGGAGCAAAAATGATTCATTTAGCTCCAAACACTTCATCCAAAGTAATTTCCAAATCCGTAAGTTTAAATGGCGGTAGGGCAAGTTACCGTGGCTTAATTCAAGTTTCGCCTTTGGCAAAAAACGTTAAGTGCCGAATAGAATGTGACGCACTAATCTTGGATGAGAACTCTGCCACGGATACATTTCCCGTTATGAGAATAGATGAGAGTTCGGCACGAATTGAGCACGAGGCTACTGTGAGCAAGGTGGGAGAAGAAAACCTGTTCTATCTAATGAGCAGAGGTTTAACCGAGGGGGAAGCAATGAGCCTAATAGTGTCGGGATTCATTGAACCTATCGTTAAAGAACTTCCCATGGAGTACGCAGTAGAACTTAATAGGTTAATTGAACTCGAGATGGAAGGGAGTGTGGGATGAGTCTAGCGCTAGAGCAGCTCCGGATAAAAAGTGAAGAGACAAGGATTAGCGTTGTGGAGAGCACAACCTATGTGGTTAATACTGCTGGAGCTGCTCCGGACCAGGGCTACACCCTTGTTTTTGATTTCGACACACCGAGTGTGGTAGCAGAAATAATCGTTCCTTACCAACTAGGCGAAAAACAAGCTTTAAACCTAACAATTGTTGCTCATCATAAAGCCGAAAATACCAAATGCACTATTAGGGTCAAAGGTGTTCTGTTTGACGGTTCAAGTTCCAACTTTATCGGTAAGATAATTATCGACAAAACCGCACAAAAAACTGTTTCGTACTTACACGATGATATTTTGGTCGTAGGAGAAAACACTAAAAGTCACAGCCAGCCTATTTTACAAATAGACGCGAACGATGTTCGAGCAAGCCATGGTGCAACAACCGGCAGGATCGATGAAGAACAGGTTTATTACCTTACCAGTAGGGGGCTTTCGGCTGAAGATGCACAGAACCTGATAATAAAAGGCTTTTTGGGAACTTTGCTGGATATGGTAAAAGATGAGAAAATCCTTAAGGAATTCAACCTATGAAACTAAATGCAGAAGAACTAAAAAAAGATTTTCCAATACTAAAAAGAAAAATTTACGATCATGAGATTGTTTATTTGGACAACGCCGCGAGTTCCCAAAAGCCGCAGGTGGTTATCGATGCTATTGCTGACTATTACTCAAATCATAATGCCAATGTTCACAGGGGATTGCATACTTTAAGTGAAGAAGCTACCGAATTATACGAAAACGCCCGAAAAACAGTTGCGGATTTTATCGGTGCGGTCCCCCAGGAAGTAATTTTCACCAAGGGAGCTACAGAGTCACTTAATAGAGTTGCTATTAATTGGGCTCTTCATAATTTGGGAAAAGACGACATTATTTTAACAACGGACTTTGAACACCACAGCAATTTAATCCCCTGGCAAGAGAAAGCACGAATCGTTGGTGCAAAATTGGAGTTTGTTGAGGCAGATGAAAAAGGCGAGGTTTCGGCAAAGCAATTTAAAGACAAGTTTGAAGAATTTGGTACTAGAATAAAGCTGGCCGCCGTAACGCATGCGTCGAATGTTTTGGGAACAATACTTCCCGTTAAGGAAATTTGTAAAATAGCCAAAGAATATGGGGCAAAAGTTTCGGTCGACGGAGCCCAGGCAATTCCCCACCTTAATGTAAACGTACAAAGTTTGGGATGTGACTTTTACAGCTTTTCTGGTCACAAAATGCTGGGGCCTATGGGTATTGGTGTTTTGTGGATAAAAAGGGATTTGCTCGAAGGGCTTGAGCCTTATGAATTTGGGGGTGGAATGATTGATGAAGTAAGTTTTGATGCGGCCACTTGGGCTGCTGCCCCAGAAAAGTTTGAGGCCGGCACACCCAATGTAGAAGGCGCACTTGGCCTGGCGACGGCAATTGAGTATTTGGAGAAAATAGGTATGGATAATATTAGGGAGCATGAAATAGAACTCAATATGGTGTTATTAAATGAATTGCAAAAAATTAAAGAAGTTAGGATATTAGGCCCTCTAGACCCCACAAAACGAACAGGCTTGGTTTCGTTTGCCTTAGATGGCTTGCATGCTCATGATATAGCGGCGGTACTGAGTGGTTTGGGGATTGCAGTAAGATCCGGCCATCACTGTGCCATGCCTTATCATGTTAAAAAAGGGTTTTCCGCAACCACTAGAGCAAGCTACTACCTATACAACACTCAAGAAGACATAGAGGCACTTATCGCAGGTATCAAAGAAGCCATAAAAACTTTTTCTTAAACATATGAATCCAAACGACAACATTTATCGCCAAGAATTAATGGATATCTACAAGAACCCTGTACACAAGGGAGCACTGAGCGATCCAAGTGCCATTTCTCATAAAAAAAACCCAATGTGTGGTGATGAGATGGACTTGTATCTAAAAATTGAGGATGGGGTAATTAAGGATGCGAGTTATACAGAAAGTGCGTGTGTTGTTAGCGTAATAGCTTCGGAAATACTGCTCGAGAAGGTAATAGGAAAAAAAGTGGAGGCTATCAACAAAATGACAAAAGACGAATTTTTGACTGATTTGGGATTGAACCTAAGCACTTCTCGTGTAAAATGTGCGATGCTAGTATTTGAAGCGGTGAAGGAGGCTTTAGAGAAATATGCCGGAAAATAAGAAAATCGACAAAATAACAAAAGACTCGAATATTGCACAGCTGGTTTTTAAATACCCTGCGATGGAGGAGGTTTTAATGGACTACGGGTTACATTGTGTTGGGTGTTTCGCCAGTAGTTTTGATACCATTGAACAGGGTGCGAAGGTTCATGGGTTGAGTGATGAGGAGATAGAGGAAATGATAGGTAGAATTAACGAAGTACTCGAATTTGGGGAATAATTCCCATGGTAAAATAGGATTATGCAATACCAAATTACATCAGATAATATGCAAGTGTCTGCTAGTATGGAAGCTTTGACGAGGGAGAAATTTTTGAGGATCGATCATCGCTTTAAGGATGTGGAAAGCGGTTCAAAATGGGTGAGGGTTGTTGTTAATACTGTACCGGGTGATCAGTTTGAGGTTAAGGCTCATCTAAATGTTAAGGGTAAGGAGTGGTTTTCGGATGAGACGGATTACTCGCTTGAGAGTGCTTTGATAAGAACTGTGGAGGAGTTGATCGTTATGATTGAGAAGGACACGGATAATTCGGCTAAACGTACCGTTGAACTCACAGCTCAGGATTTGCTGGAAGACGAGATCAAAAACGAGGAAAATGTAGTAGAATAGCGCGACTCGGGTGTCCTGCCTGCCGGCAGGCAGGTTAGCTCAGTTGTTCTTTGCGTAGCAAAGGCCTTCTAAGCAGACCGCCTTGCTTGCAAGGCGCAGACCTTGAATAGGGTGTTAGTCTGTTAAAATTATGCACTGTGGGTGTTTAGCTCAGTTGGTAGAGCAGACGTCTTATACACGTCCGGTCCCAGGTTCGAGCCCTGGAACACCCACCATTGGAGCAATGATACCCCAGGCGAGAATGCCGCAGCCGCGACGGCGGCGAGGCGGGGTCGACGGGATCGCCAGCAGGCGAGAACCGGTGACCGAGCCCTGGAACACACACCAGACTACACTTCTCTTTGTCTGGCCGGCCACCTGTCATTGTGGGTCTATTACTCCATTAACATTCCTCTGTCTTTTTGATTTATACTATCTCTAGCATGTCGGATTTAGAACAAGAACCTGGTCACATTAAAATCACACAAGGAGACCTAGAATCATCCTGGGAGGTCGGAGATAAGGCACGGGAAAAAGCTACGGATTTATCCGAAGTAGATACTACTCATTATCTTGATCGATTTGAAGTAGCAGCTTACGTTGCAAAGGAATTTCCCGATTATGCTGAAAAATTAACAAAATCCGCCAGGCCAATAATTAGTGACCATCCTGATATGATGGAAAGATGGGAATCCGCCAGAATACTCAAACGAAAAGATAAGCATTCATATGAAACTTCCCAAAGTTATTTTATTCGGGCATTGTATGAGGAAATGTTTGGTGTGAACCAAGCACCCGGAGATGAAACAGTCCAAAAGGACTTTGAAATCTCAAAGGATCCTAGCTCCAATCCCGAAAAATTGCGCGTGTATCAAGGAATCATGGGAATGACTCCCGGGGGTTTGATGTCCCACTTTGCTTTTCTTGGATCTATTAGTGGGGTGTCACTGGAGGACGCTCCAAAATTAAATTTGAAGGGGAAAACTTGCGCGGAAGCTTATCCCAGCTTAAATGCTGAGCTGGGCTGGCCGAATGCCGAGCCTGTGATAGATTTAATCTATCACTTTACAACACTGAGGGATGCTTCGTATATGGCGGCACATAAAAGGCAATTTACTATCAGAAATATTGAAACGGGCAAAAAATACCCGCCTGAATATGATTCAATAGGATATAGATTAATGCTCATGTGTCACGACTGTCCTGATATGATAATTCCGGTACAAGATGAGGAGTTATTGAGAGAGCTAGGCTTTAAATGGGCTGCACCCAAGCATTTGGTGTATAAGAGGGTATGGGAGGTTTCCCAAGTGGTTTACGACCTTATAGGGTCCGGAGAGATTAAATTTACAGAGGAACAACATAAAGCTATAGATAGAATGCTAAAAATTCGAACTCACCCTGAAATGCAAGTATTCTTCAAGTACCTTTCTCCTTCAGGTTATATAAATGCTCAGAATGAAGATTGAGCTTTAATTTCAATACTAAAACGTATATACTTTTGCTATGCCCCTGACCGAAAATAAGATTTACGCTCTTAAAGATGAAACGGATTATAAACATGAGGGCAGTTCCCTATACGAGACATATAAAAACTTAAGCGATTTTGCAAAAGATGGCGACGAATATCGGCACAGGCGTTCGGAGATGGTAAACGAGTTTTTTGTGCAACTTGGTGCTATTTCCCCACCGGAGAAAGCCGGAGTGAAAGGCCAATTTAATATACATGAAGCGAAATCAGGAGAATTTAACGGCATCGAATGCAAAACACCACCCCCGGAGCAGTTTGATCGAAGACCCGAGGAACCTACAATCTATTTCAAAGCTATCGAGGAGAATGGCAAGATGCCGAAGGAAATTGTGGTGATAGTTCATATGCCCGATGGTACCGTGGTGTATTCGGGTATGGAAATTGATAACCTTGGATATGTTAAGGGATCCGGAAATAGAGTGGGTGCAATCACAACTGATGAATCCTACAACGAAGCTGCTGCAGCCAAACAAGGGTGGTTTTATGATTATGTTGTTGATTCAACAAAATCTGTTTCTATGGAGGACGTATATAAAAAGTCGGGTTCTGAGAAGTACTATAAAAAACTGTATGGCAAACTTAAGGGCACTGTAGAGCATAGCAAGTCCCTTTATGAGATTGATAAAGAAAAAGGGGCAAAGCAGAGAACATTTGAGGGAGTTGTTGCGGAATATCAAGAGAGTTTTGCACAAAGAGATGTAGAGGAAGATGCAATAGTGGCTGATACCCAAGCAAAGCTGGAGGAGTTCGAAGCTGAAAGGCAGATAATGCTAGCTGACATTAGACGGCTTATAAGCGACTATAACAAAGCAACTGATGAAATTGCAGCAAAGGATGTGATTATTGAAACACGTGAAGAGAGTATAGCTAATTTGAAGGGCAGAATTACCCAGTTGCAAAAAGAAAACCAGGCTTTGAAACAAACTCCCGATTTGTCCTATGAGGCGCTCATCTTTTTGAATCAACATCCGGATGCGGGATTCCCACAATTTTTAGCAGCTAACGAAGGGCTACGAAAACTTATTGAATCCAAGTCCTTAACACAAGGACGCGCGATGGAAATATATAAAAAGGTGATGCTTGCAAGAATGAGTACGACTGCCGAGGATGCTGTTTCAACTACAACATTGTCTGACCATCAACTGGAGGCAGCACAGAGGCGGGCATACTACAAAGACCGTACTACAGCTAAACCAAAGGCCGAGGAGGCGCGACCTTTCAACGAATCCGGGGAGATAATTAGGTCTCAAGTACCGGATAAAGCGATGACTGATGACGTTATCGCAGCACAAGTAATGGCGGAAAATATAGGTCGTAGGGAAAACCGCACTGTTTTTAATGAAGAGGGAGTGGCTGATCCTCATCGAAAGCTTGAAAGAGAAGAGGCCCAAAAAAATTTAAACTTGAGCCTTATTAATGAGAGGATCTCTTCCTATCTATCAGGCCAGAAAATAACCGAAAGAAAATTACCCTTTGAGGCTGTTGCGGATTTTATTAGTAAAGACCCTGATATCTCTGTGCTAGTTAACGAAGGGGTGCTATCTGTTGCAGATGTGGAAGCTATTTATAGAAGGGTATTAGGAATTTAGTATGTCAGAAGAACACAAGCAATTAATAGAGATTATCAAAAAACTTGATACCGAAAATTTAGTTTCGGATACATATGCAAAACTGTGGGATAAAGATGTAGATAAGGGGGACTTAGCCGACTTTACGATATCGTTAGCACACTTATTAGCCAGTTATAGGTCGGCGAAAGTTAAGGCAGATGGGTATGACCAAGTTAAGAGCACTCGAGAAAAATACCAAACCGAATTAAAAGAGTTGGAAGCTTTATACAATGAAATTAAGTTGACTAAGATGATAGATTTTCCTGCTGCCTCCGATGAATTAACAGCTCAGCTTGATGCCAAATCTCAGTAATCTAGGACTACAATATTCCTAAGTCGTTTTTTTCAGGTTCGTTAGATTTTTCTATATAGTTTAAGTATCTTTCGATAGTAGATATTCTTTTGTGCCCTGATATTTTTGACAACTGTAGAATACTTACACCTGCTGTAAGATGGTGTGCTACGAAAGTATGGCGTAAATCGTTAACTTTTGCTTTAGCGACTCCTGCAAGCTTAAAATATCTGTTAATAGTAGATCTTATATTTCTTACCAATAGTGCATTCCCTGTTTTTGTGATAAACAAGTTTTCGGCCTTAGCAATATTAGGTCGTTCTTCTGTACGATATTTTGTTATTGCCTCAATAACAGCTTTATTCAAAGGAATATTTCTTGATTCTTTGTTATTTCTTTTCGGGATAAACATGGATCCGGTTTCTCCTTTAATGTCTAAATCGGCCAATTTAATTCCTGCCAATTCCGAAATGGTCACGCCGGTTTGAAGTAACACTTCTATCATAGCGTAAGATCTGGAGTCGTTTTTAGCGGCATCCCTTAAGGCTCTATATTCCATTTTTGATAATATTCGCGGTTCTTTCTCTTGTAGTTTGGGATGTTTTAACTCCTCACCGATATTTTTTGGCATATGGCCTTCGATGGATAGATATTTGATAAATGTTCTTGTAGCATTTGTTTTCCTTGAAATCGACTTAGGGGTGTATTCCATGTCGGCTAAGTTTTTCATGAACTCTTCTAAATGTTTAAGGTTTATATCGGAAACTAAATCAACACCTTTGTTTCCAAGGTGACCTATAAGTTGCTCGATATCTTTATTATAGGCAATTAAGGTTGCCTGTGACTTACCCTCGGTCTGAAGGTGGTCTATGAACTTTTTGTGTGCTATTTCTAATTTAATCATAAGTTGTTGTATCAACAAATAACTGTTGGTGCGGTATCTTAAGTGCCGCTCCTATAGGGTATAGTACAATTATTAGTGGAAGATGTCAAATATATAGGATATATTAACTTTAATGCCTTTAGCGAAGAAAATTAAGCTTATAACAATTACTGTATTACTTAGTTTAGTGACAATAGGTCTTGTGAAGAACTCTTTTATGTTGTTGCAAAGCAAAAAACGCCTGGATGATATAAGAGCTGAAGTAACCAAGCTAAATAACAAAAAAAGCGAGCTGGAGGCGGAAATAGCTTATAAACAAACACCTGAATATATCGAAGAGAAAGCAAGAAACGACCTAAACATGATTAAACCGGGTGAAAAGGTATATGTTTACACTGGGTATAGCGATGATCAGGTATTTTCAAGTAATCAAGAGGAATATCGAAGTTTTGCAATAAAGGGGGTACATGGAGATGTAGCGGGGTCTTCTGCCGGGCGAGATGCTCCCTTATACATGTGGTACAGGCTTTTTTTCTCATTCTAAGCTTTTGACTTTATTTTCTTTGTTTGTTACTCTGACAGTGGTAATAACGCGGGGTGGAGGAACGGCACCTCGTCGGGCTCATAATCCGAAGGTCCCGGTTCGAATCCGGGCCCCGCAACCAAAAATGTAAGCCTTGTTAGTTGTGTTTAATCTTTCCTCACGCTCTTTTCGAAGCCCGTTATGAAACCGTTTTTAAACTCGGCAATTTCCTCGATTAATTCCTCGTAAGCTTTGTACCAGAAAGAATGCTCATAATCACCAATAATGGGGAAGTACTTAACTTCTTTCCATGCTCGAGGATATTCGAAAGCATCGCTTTTGATCCAGTTTAGTACATTGCTTGAGGTACTACCTGGGTGAACAATAAACACAGTAAAATTATCATCCACTATCAAGGGCCTCGTTTCTTTTAGTGCGTTGAGCCAAATGTTATATTCAATCGTTATCTTATTTTCTTCCAAAAAAGGTCCGTATTTTTTATAAAAATTTACCGAAGCAAATGTATTCTCATGGGAAATGAAATTTCGAATGCCCATAATCTGGGTCAGTAAATGTTTAAGTATTTTTGATAACGGCAGGATAACAATATTGTCTTTAAACATCAAAACGCCATTTCCAATCAACCATTCATATTTTGGGTTTCTATCAAAATAGTTAACAACACGTTCCAATGAATTTTCATTGATATAAAAGTCATCGCTATGTAAAAAGTGGATTATGTCTCCTGTTGCATGCGTTAGCGCGATATTAAGGGCGTTTGCAATGCCTTTAGGTTTTGATTGTATAAATTGTGTCTGGATATCGGGGTTTTCTTTTATATAGTGTTTAATTATTTCTACACAGCCATCCGTAGAGTAGCCATCGACAAAGATATGTTCGATGTTTCGGTAAGTTTGCTGTTTAACTGAGTTTAAGCAGAGGTTTAGGAATTTTTTAGTATTGTAAGTAGCTGTGACTATAGTTATCTTAGGCTCTCTTGGGACAGTGCGATTCATAACTTCTAATTCTACTCCATTATGGAGAGGGTTTTGACATCATGAATGCTACAGGGTATGATACCCTAGTTAACTACCAGACAAAGATCCAAAAGGAGAAAAAAACACTATGTTTGGCTTGCTTTTTGCACTAATTAGCTTGGCTTGGAAAGTTTGGATTGGCCATCAGACCTTTGGTGTAGCCTATACAGCTGCGGCAGGTTTCTTGTTTAATTGGTATGTAGTATTTGCCTGCATATCTGTCGGTTTGATCTTGGTTGTTGCCCTGTTAGTAGCCTTGGGCGCTGGTGGAGGAGTTTTTCTTGAATTCGGACCTATCGCGGGTGTTTTCGCAATGATCGCTGGCGGAGGTTTTACGTTGATTATAGCTGCGCTGGGTTTTATCTTGCGATATGGTTCCCTAATTGCGGGTACATTTTTGCTAAAAAGTGCTTGGAATGGGGGAACTTGGGATGTTGCCAGGCTGGTGGTTGGAGGGCTACTGTTACTTATGGGGTTGATAGTTTCCTCCAAACGTTCCCGATCTAGTTCCAGCTAGAAAGATTATCCGGTTTGTGAGGTTTGATCCCCGCGTTGTGCTTTGTGCCATGCGGGGATTTTTTTTGTTCCTATTGTGCTATATAATAACTCCCGTTATACAAGCCAACGTAGCTCAGGGGTTAGAGCGGGCGTTTCATAAGCGCTAGGTCGGTGGTTCAAGTCCACCCGTTGGCACCAAAAAATTCACCCACCTGTATCAAATATCGACACACAGTGGGTGGTAGTAAGCCTAGATAAACAAGAACAGGTGCCAAATTCCATAAGCCGAAGCTAAATTCGCGGAGACAAACATTAACGTGCCCAACCACAGGTCTCCGGATCTAAGATTTGGTCGAACACATATTTCAAACTTTCCAAGGATAGGCTTTGTAGTGTAATTCCAGGCCATGGGGCTAAACAACAGTAGGGAAAATAGCAGGCAGGGGAAAGCCAAAAAAGATGAAATAACCGGTGTTGCTTGTTTAAGGTTTACTCCGCTTCCCATAGAGATTAGATTTACGAGCAAGCATAAGCCAAACCAGATCACAAATTTCCCATAGGTTCTCATCAGTTTATCCTCTATTTTGGAAAATAGTCAGAAAGGAGTGTTGCAATGGAGTCGACAGAATATGCATTTTTGCTACTCTCATTTCCAAACGGGTCGCTTGCAGTGCACCTGAAAACCCCCAGTTCCCTGAGCACACCATACCTTTCCATTTCCCCCTCTAACGCCTCTTCGAAGTCCTTCAGCCATTCATACGAGGAAAATTTTACATGGATTTCGATCCATGAATCAGATGATCCCTTTTCCATCACCTTTATTGCCTTGTTAAAGTTCGAGGGGATAACTTGCGATTCCAGCTTAACATGAGGAACCTTATCGAAATTTCCTTCCAGCAGGCCTCTTAAAAACTCCATAGTAAGATCCCAATATATTAATCCGGTCGAGTTATATCTTAACCACGAGGGTTTCATTTCTTCCTCCAATCCGATTTGTAGTTTGAGTTGTGTTAGCTGGTATAATACCAGATATGACAAAAAAACGCATACTTACGGGAGATAATCCTACCGGCAAGCTACATTTGGGCCATTATGTAGGATCACTAAAAAACAGGATTCGTCTTCAGGATGAATATGAGACTTTTATCATAATCGCCGATTCACACGCTTTTGCTTATCCAAAGTACGTTGCCAGCCCGGAAATTGTAGCTGATGGTGTGCTTCAGGTAACCATGGATAACTTAGCAATTGGCCTGGATCCTACAAAGGTTACATTTTTTGCCGAATCAGGTATTCCTGAAATTTACGAATTAGGATTTTTGCTCAGCATGCTTGTATCACATAATAGAGCACTTAGGAATCCAACACTAAAAGAAGAAATAAAAGATAAAAATATGGGAGATAATTACTCCCTTGGCTTTGTGAACTTTCCAATAATGCAAGCCGCAGATATTTTGTGTGTTAACGCACATCTAGTTCCGGTTGGTGAGGACCAGCTTCCACATGTTGAGCTCACTCGGGAAGTTGCCCGCAAGTTCAATTCCACCTATGGTGAGGTGTTTGTAGAGCCCGAAGGCTTAGTTGGCGAGGTTAAGCGATTGGTTGGCACCGACGGTAATGCCAAAATGACAAAATCTCTTGGTAACACAATTTTTTTGAGTGAGACCGAAGCAGAACTGAAAAGAAAAATATCAAGCATGTATACCGACCCCAGCCGTATCCATCCTACAGATCCCGGCAGAGTAGAAGGCAACCCGGTTTTTATCTATCATGATGCTTTTAATTCGAATAGAGAAGAAGTTGAAGATTTAAAAGGCAGGTACAAAACTGGAAAAGTGGGGGATGTGGAAGTGAAAGACAAGCTTTTTAAGGTGTTAAACGAGTTGATTGCACCTATCCGCGAAAAGCGAGCTTATTATGAAGCTCATCAGGATGAGGTAAAAGAAATAATCGCACATGGCACTGCCAAAACCCGCGCGGAAACCCAGAAAACCCTAAACAGTGTACTAGAGAAGATTCAATTAAGATAGGTTTTTAAAAAATTGAGGCAACGATCTCTCTATCATCCGGATCTACCTTTTCGCGTTCCAGTTTAGCCAGTTTTTCCATTTCCATAGCGGCCTCTTTTATCTTTGGGCCAAGATGTAATCGATCACCGCTTCGAGTTATATCAAAGCGTATTATTGTAGTTGTGGCATCGTAGCTGTAAAAATCTGATGGGAGGTTTCGCTGCTTAGGATCGCTATAATCTCTATCCAAATGTGTGAACACAGCCGAAGTTAGTCCTTCCTTAGCCCTTTCTAAGGCACTATGCAGTTCGTCTGGATTATATTTATTAAGTGGGGGGTTATTATAAGAGTCAAGTTTTTTATCAGAGAAATAGTCGCTTCTTGGAGCAGACACAAGCAGGTAAGTTCCTTCTGGGCTTAATAAAACCCTGGCCCTATAGAAGGGCTTACTGGGTCTGCCATCCGCTTGAACATATCCTTTTTCGTCGACAGCGCTCATCCCGTGATCATGTACGAAACCGTTTATCTCAATAGGAGTTTTCGACTTGTACCAATCCTTGCCATCTGCATCGACATACTTTTCGAATAAGTAGGGAGCGTGTTCTAAGAATGCCTCATTAATTGCCTCAAATTTCCTGTGTGTTTCGTCTAAACCAGTTTCATGCTGCTTTAGTAACTCAGTTTCTCTGGCCAATCCTGCTTTCATCCCTTGATATTGCATGGTATTAGCAATGTCGTGAGCTACTTCAGGGTCCTTTACCCACCCTGCTGGTAGTGGGACTATTGTTGCCACCTTGCTTTTTCCCTCATCCACCCAGTTGCCAATTTGCATACATTCACCTTCTTGAGTATAAAAATCTGGGTTTGGTTTTTCTTTGGTTTCATTGGGCATTAATAATTATCGTAATATTTCCTATTAATTGTCAACAAGGGTGAGACCTAGCTACTGGGTGAGATCCTTAATGGTATAATTTGCTACGTTATGCCTAAGAAACCTATAAAACCTAAAAATATGTTATATATGGGCGGAAGACCAAGCAAAAACATATTTAATAATATTTTCTTCTACATATTTATCGCATTGGCAATTTATATACTTGTTACCTCAGTTGGAAACGGTTTGGCCACCTCAGGAGAGCAGATCCCTGTTGGGCAATTTATAAAATTGCTAAGAGAACAAAAAGTTCAAAATGTAACCATAGCCGGAGACCGTGCCGAGATACTATTAAAAGACGGTACCAAGCTTGTTACAGAAAAAGAGAGTTCCATAAGTTTTGATGACATATTTAAAAACAATCAGATTGATACCGCAGTAATTGAAGGCGAGCTAAAAGTAGAGCACAGAATCGGCTGGGAAGATGTGTTGTCTCCTTTGCTTATGTTCGGATTCCCTATTTTACTTTTGTTATTTCTATTTAGACAAATGAAAGGCGCAAGCGGGGATATTATGTCTTTTGGAAAATCGCGAGCTAAAGTATTTAACAAAAAATTAAGCTCCCAGATAACTTTTAAAGATATAGCAGGTAACGACGAAGCCAAACAAGACATGATGGAAATTGTCGACTTTTTAAAACAGCCCAAAAAGTATCGAAAACTTGGAGCACGTACACCAAAAGGGGTTTTACTGGTCGGACCTTCGGGAGTTGGAAAAACTCTACTTGCAAAAGCTATTGCCGGTGAGGCAGGAGTACCGTTTTTTAGCGTAGCCGGAAGTGAGTTTATGGAAATGCTGGTTGGGGTTGGTTCTTCGCGAGTGAGAGATCTTTTTAATAACGCTAGGCAAAGCCAACCTTCCCTAATATTTATCGATGAAATTGATGCAATTGGCCGCCAACGAGGAATGGGAATTGGCGGGGGGCATGATGAGCGTGAGCAAACGTTAAACCAAATCTTAATCGAAATGGACGGTTTTGATACTCGTACCGATGTTATCGTAATTGCAGCAACCAACCGACCCGATATGCTAGACCCGGCTTTGGTGCGCCCGGGGCGCTTTGATAGAAAAATAAATATCCCTTTGCCGGATTTAAAAGCCAGAGAAGAGATAATAAAAATTCATATGAGAGGCAAGCCGTTTGTGGAAGGGGTAGATGTTGTAAGGATTGCTAGAAAAACGGTTGGATTTAGCGGTGCAGATATTGAAAACATGATTAACGAGGCCGCTATAAAAGCGGCGAGAGAAGACCGAGATAAAGTTAATGCTGCGGATGTAGACGAAGCTTCGTTAAAAGTAACAATGGGGTCGGAGAGAAAAACTTTACAAACCGAAGAAGAACGCCAAATGACAGCTTATCATGAGGCAGGGCATGCTTTAGTGGCGGCAACGGTTCCCGATATGGATCCGGTACAAAGAGTTTCGATTGTAGCTCGTGGTGGCTCATTAGGTCACACAAGTATTTCACCTGATAGAGATAGATATAACGAGACAAAAACCCGATTACTATCAACTATCGCTACTATGTTAGGCGGACGCGCGGCTGAGGAAGTTGTATATCACGAGCAAACGGTTGGCGCGGGTGACGACATAAAAAAAGCTACGTCACTGGCACGACGCATGGTTACTGAATTTGGCATGAGCGACCTTGGTCCTATCATGTATGATACCCGAGAGGACTCTATTTGGCTTGCCCGTGAGCTTGGAGAAGCCCATAGATTAAGCGAGAAGACGTCAGCGCAGGTTGATGATAAAGTGAAAGAGATTGTTGATTCATGCTACGCCGGGGCCAAGAGTGTTTTAGAAGATAAACGAAAAACTTTAGACAGAATTGCCAAAGCTTTGATGGAAAAAGAAACCATTGATCAGGACGAATTTGAAAAACTGATTAAATAAGGATAAAATCCCGCTAGATAAATAATATACGTACCGGAGGGTGAGATGAACGACAAAACAAGAAGGTTGTATTTCAACGTCGTGGGTGTTTTGTGGCTAGCAGTATTGGATTTCGGGGTCCTCATAATTTACCGTGAGGTTTGGGTGTTTATCTACACACTTGTGATGTTTGCTATTTCTTTCCTGGCGGTCTGGGCCTACAGCATTACCAGTATTTTATGGTGCAGACATTTCGGCGAGGACAACGCTCAGATCTACATAGTTTTTCTGATTTATCCTATAACGCTATTTGTTAACGCCCTTTTTCTTAAACTGCTCGGAAGCTCTTGGGAAAGCGCGCTGATGTGGTCTATTGCGATATCTATTGTGCAATGGGGATACAGACTTATTTTTGCAAAGTCGCTAGATGAAAAACTTGAACCAGTTTTGACGAGGAGGAAGCGATGATATTTGCATATGTACCAAGATTATCCAGGCATGTGTCTCAGGTTGAAGTGTTAGTTAAAGTTGTGCCGACCCTTGTGGAATCAAATATACCGGGAGATTTAAGGCTGGTGTTATACATTAGTAAAACGCTGACGGGATTAACAAGCCTTTTCCTGGAGGAAGCACTCGTAAGGGCCAGAATCTCATATCGTGTGCGTAGAGATAGAGACGCTACAACGCGTTATATTTTTAGTGAGGGTGTTACAGCAAAGGAAGTAATAGTTATCTTGTTTGATGTAAAAAACCCATATGCTCGGTGAGAAGACGATTGGAGGAAACTATGAGTAACAAGCAAAAGCAGGTAATTTCCGGTTTTGTCGTGTTCGTTTGTTTGGTGTGTGGACCTATTTTCGGTTTAATTGTCAACAATTTTTCCCGAATGAACTGCGAGGTTCCATCGGGATTATGGCTTAACGCCGATAAATGTATCGAAATGGCTGATAAAATGCGCCTTTGGTACGCAGCCGGAGCCACAGGTTTCTGTTGCTTTGGTGGGTTTATGGTTCTGCTCGTTTTTTGGATACTCTTGAGCGGAAAAACTCGGTCATAGGTGAGATCTGACCCCGGTAAGCTAATTGCTCAACCGGGGTTTTTTTTGTGTACAATAGCTATACCTATATGAGAAACAATCAAAGCAAGTTACAACACAATCCGAAATCTCTGATATTAGAAAAGGGATATATAAACATTTACTCAGAATTAAACTCCAAAGAAAAATTACAAATTCAGAAGAAAATTATACATAAACAAAAACATCCTGAATGGGAAGAAACTATGGTTTTTATTACTAATAAATTCGCGGAGCTTGTTCCTCAAGATTCTGTAGTTCTGGATGCAGGCTGCGGTAATGGTAACTACGTTATAGATGAAAATCGAGAGCGAATAAAATGGGCAGTAGGCGTAGATGTTATGCAAGAATCGGTTGTGAAAAACATTTGCTTAGATGAAATTAAAATAACCAATCTTGAAACACTGCCTTTTGAGAATAGCTCCTTTGACGCAGTAGTTAGCTTGTGGGTGTTTGAGCATTTAGAACGTCCCCAAAAAGTAGTTTCCGAAATACATCGAGTGCTAAAGCCAGGCGGGTATTTTTTTATGTGTACACCGAACAAAAGTTTTCTTCCCATTGCCGTGTTGCGCATTCTAAAGAGTCGTGGTGTAAATTACTTTTTGAACAAGATGTTGTTTGGTAGAGAAGAAAAAGACGTTTTTGAAACCTATTATAGAGCCAATACTTTGAGCGATATCAAAAAGCTGGTTAATGACGGTTTCACATTGGAGACACTGAAGTTAAATTACGATCCTTCCTATTTTATTCCAAATATAGGAGCAGCTCCTACGTTGCCACATATACTGGGAATTTGGCGTTGCCACAAACCTTTGGCGGGAGAGGTCTAGTGTTGGAGCTGCTCTAGAAAGTGACGTAACCTATAGATGGTGATATAATCCGGATAACAAACCCCTCAATAAGTAAGGAGCTAATATGGCGTCTGTCATGGTAGCAAGGTCTGTGGAAGAAGTCTCCCGCAGGCAGATACATATCGTAAGGAAGTTCGCCGAATTGTGTGTATTTATACCAGATACAATTCCAGAAGATACAGTGCGGTCGACATGTGAGCGCATTAGAAAAGAGCTTCACACCGAAAGGATTGAATACCAAAAGGTTGGCTTTTTCTGGACGTTTACTCTAGGTATACGGCCTGAAGCAATCCCTACGGTTAGAATTATTCTTCAAGAAATTTAGTGCAGTCAAGGTCGAATCGAGCATAGGTTCGGCCTTATTTCCACAAGCTTGACAAAGGCTATAGGACCTGGTATACTGCTTCCAGTACTTTGAAAACCTAATAGTAGAAACCAATAACGCCTTGTCTATGGACGAGCACTTCAGGAATGGTCTTATTACTTTAATAAGCCCGAAGTAGCTGTGAATTCATAGAATTTATAACCGGCCAGGAACTTGCCGGTTTTATTTGTTTATGGGGCGTTTTTTCTATTTCTAAATATATTCAACCCGGCAACCAAGCCGGTTTTTTTATACCCAAAAAAGGAGATTAAGATGGACAGGAGGAGACTAAGAGATATAACAGGGCAATTTACTGGGTTGGGCCTCGTATTTTGGGCGTGCATGATGGTTGGGCTAATAACTCTTTTGATTGCTATGGTAATTGGGGTAAAGTCAGAGGTTTGGCAGGCGGTTGCGTTCTTTGTTGGTTTTTGTGGATTGGTTCCCGGAATTGTGTTGGGGGTCATAATTTCTTACAAGATTCACGATCGTAATCACTAAAGACAAGAAAAAAGGAGAGAAAGATGAAAGCTATTCGTGGGATCATTTTTGTATCGTTTCTGGTGATGGCGGGAGTAATGATCATGTGGTCGCTCATGTCGAGCGAGGATTTCAGCAACTTGGCCAGAAAACTTGGGTCTTTTGGATGCGCCATTGTTTTCTCGGGTATGATTACCCTCCCCATAGTAGCTGGGTTTGCCCGGATTTTTAAGGACTCCCCGCTATTAGCTGTGATGTTGATAGCTGTGTGGATTCTTGCTCTAATCGGCATAATGGCATCCACCCTGCCCTCTGTTATAGAAGCCCTGAAGTTAACACCTGGCGAAAGTGATTGGATGTTTCCAGGGATAATCCTTGGAGTATGTTTTTCTGGGGTAGGCCAGATGATAAAGCTGTATCGGTTACTCTGACAACTTAGTATTTAGCTGGGTTTTGGCGAATTTTCACCAATACCCAGCTTTTTTTGTTGTAGAATGTATCAATGGAAAAACTATTACTGATAGATACATTTAACTTTTTGCATCGCGCTTACCATGCGCTGCCAAAAACCTTTAAAGCCATTAATGGAGAACCCACCAACGCTGTTTATGGAGTTACTTCTATGTTAATCACTGCTTTTGCCCAAATTAAGCCAAACTATGTTGTGGCGGCTTTTGAAAGCCGAACACCAACTGCGCGTGTGATTGATTACACAAGCTATAAAGCACATCGAAAGCCCATGGAAGATGATTTAAGTGTTCAGATCCCCAAAGTAGAGGAAATAATGCAGGCCTTTGGTATAAAAATGATAAGTTTCGATGGATTTGAAGCAGATGATGTAATTGCCACTTTAGCAGTAAAGTACAAGGATGAGGTGGAGGTGATAATAATATCGAATGATAGGGATTTGTGGCAACTGGTTTCTAACAATGTTTTGATAATGCTGCCCAATACTAAAGGTGATACCGAGTGGATTGGGCCTAAGGAAGCCGAGGCACGCATGGGATTTCCACCCAGCCTGATTGCCGACTATAAAGGTTTGCGTGGCGATCCAAGCGATAATTTGCCCGGGGTTTATGGTATAGGTGAAAAAACAGCTCAAAAACTTCTAACACAATTTGGTTCTTTTGATAATATTTATCTAAATCTGAAAAGTGTTGAGCCCTTCTCGTTACGGGAAAAGCTGGAAAATTGCTACGAACAGGCGGTAATGAGCAGAAATCTTGCCAAACTACATTACGATGTACCACTGGATGCTAAACTCGAAGACTGTAGGTATAAGGAGGTCAACAAGTTAAAGGTAAAAGAAATCTTAGAGAAGTATAATTTTAAGTCGTTGGTAAGACGAATGGGGTTTGAACCCAACCCGGATTCAAGGGAAAAGGCCCCACCGAAAATCGATAATCAGCTGCCCCTTATATGATAAAAATAAATGAAAACGCAGAAAAAATAGCCCAAATCTTCGTAAAAACTTATCCTAATCCCAAGTCAGAGCTGCTCTATTCAAATGAGTTCCAGTTTTTTGTTGCGGTTTGTCTTTCGGCGCAAACAACAGATAAGAAGGTAAATCAAGTTACAGAACATCTGTTTAAGAAGTATAAAGGCTGGGAGGATTTAGCAGGAGCAGCTCTAACGCTAGAGCAGCTCCGGAAAGATATCCATGGGGTAAATTTCCACATTGGGAAAGCAGAACGGTTAGTAAAGGCTTCTCAAATGGTTATTGCCGATTTCGGAGGTGAATTGCCTCATACCATGGCCCAGCTAGTAAGAATTCCCGGAGTAGCTAGAAAGACTGCCAATGTGCTGTTAAATGATTTGTGGGAAATCGCCGAAGGAATTGTGGTTGATACTCATGTTACTCGAGTGTCAACTAGGCTGGGATTGACTGAAGAAAAAGACGCTGTAAAAATTGAGCGAGACCTGATGCAAGTATTCGCCAAAAAATACTGGAGTAATTTATCCAATTCCATTGTGTTACACGGCAGATACGTGTGTATGGCCAAAAATCCAAAGTGCGCGGCGTGTGTTTTGAATAAGGTGTGCCCAAGTGCATTTTCCTTTGAATAGTGTTATATAATTAAACTCAGGTCTCCTAAAAACGCAAATTTTAGAACGTGGAGGGTGCTATGTGCTTTCCTATTACTAGTTCGGGAAATGCCTCGGCGGTTTTGAACTATCTCTTGTGGTCTTGCGACATGGAAGAAGTAACCATAAAAGAGGTGATGGTTACTAGTCATCCGGGAAATCCTTGTTTGATAGACTTTTTGTTGTCTCTCGGCGATACGCAAGTTACGGTGGTGATAAGCTCTAAATCTACAGCGAGAGTTAAAATACTGTCCTAGTTGTTAAGGGGAACTATTTAGATTAATTAAGTTCAATCTCGATGGTTCCCGTAACTTTTGTGTTTTCGTCGAAATATGTCCACACAGTGTTGTTTTGAATGTTTCCTGTTAACCTAAATTCATAAGCTTCGTTTGGTTTTATTACAGTACCGTTGGTGAAGGAATCCACCAAGTAGTCATTTTGGCTTAATTTAACGTCCTTATCTGAACTGTTGGTAATTCTAACTAGTTGACCTTTTTTGGCAATGGTATCTGCAGGTGTAAAAAAGGATCCTGAGAATGATATTTCTTTTATTTCAAAGCTTTCACTAGAACTAGTTTCTACAACTTGTGGAGTTTGTTCCACAGTTTTCTTTTCGATAATTTCTCTCACAACCTGTTCCAAATTTCCCTCAACTTGGGTTCCGTTTATTATAAAAGTGGGAGTTCCCTTTATGTTAATACTGTTTCCAAATGCTATGTCATCATTCACTTCTTTCTCGATTGCACTATCCTTTATATCGGCATCAAGCTTGGCGCCATCAACACCTAGTTCCAGTGCCAGTGATTTTATCTTTTCTTTACTTAGGCTATCCTGATTTTCGAAAAGGAGTTCTGCAAACTCCCAAAACTTTCCCTGTCGATTAACAGCTTGAGCTGCGATTGCCGCGGAACGGGCATTTTTGTGTTGGGGGAGTGGATAATGTCGGTATGCAACTCTTAGATCTTGAGGATATTTTTGGATCAAGCGCTTAATTATTGGATGATATGACGCACAGGCGGGGCATTCGAAATCCGATATTTCTATTAAGGTTACTATTGGGTCGGATGATCCTGTAACCGGGGAGTAAGCCGTAATAAGTTCAGACTCTGAAAGGGGAATAAGTTTAGTGCTACCTAAAGGGCTTTGGGATCTGGCAAGTAAAATAATTATAAAAAACGAGGCGGCTGTGAAAAGCCCTATGTAAAATATAGGTTTATTACGAACAAAGAAATCTTTTATCATCGGGTAGATTCTATCGCTTTTTAAGCTAAAGAGCTAATACATTCTTTACTTTGAAGTTCTTTATTTACTAGATATCTGGGAGGTTTTTGACCTATCAATACGTCTACAATGTTTTCTGCTGTCATTCGAGCCATTTGGATTCTGGCTTCCCAAGTGGCGCTGGCTATATGTGGCGTTAAAATCACATTCTGTAGGGCTAATAATTCTTTTTTGATAACAGGTTCTTTTTCAAACACATCAAGTGCCGCCCCCGCAATAATGCCATTTTCAAGAGCTGTTGCCAGGGCCGCTTCATTCACAACCGGTCCCCTTGCTGTGTTAATTAAAAAGGCTAAAGGTTTCATTTTTTGAAACTCATTCTCGCCTATCAGATGTCTTGTATTGTCACATAAGTTGCAGTGGAGCGAAACAACGTCGCTGTTACCCAGCAATTCGTCAAGACTAGCTTTCTTAGCATTTAACAGCATCTCTGCCTCGGGATGGGAAGCCGGATCAGTGTAAAGTATTTCCATATCCAGACCATATTTAGCCATCTTTGCAAAGTGCTGGCCAATTCTACCAAAGCCTATGATCCCTAAAGTTTTTCCCATCATCTTTGGGCCTATAAATCCAAGGGGATCCCAGTATTTGTAGTTGCCTTCTCTACAAAATCTATCAGCCTCAGATATTTTTCTGGCAAGTGCCATCATTAATGAAAATGCGTGTTCAGCAACAGATTCGGTTAAATCTCCCGGTGTGTTTGCGACGTAAATGCCCTTTTTAGTTGCCCATTCCGTATCGATATGATCAAACCCAACAGAGTAGGTTGCGATAAGTTTTAAACTGCGCCCTGCCTCCTTGATTATTTCTTTTGTAATTTGATCGGGTATAACGGGAACAACAGCATCAACTCCTTTAATAGCCTTTGCTAGGGCGGCAGGAGTGAGTGGTTTACCTTGCCTGTAATCAATTTCGATTCCGCGGTACTGATGAAGAATGTTGATTCCGGCTTGTGGAATTTCTCTTGTGATCAAAACCCTCACATGGAAATTGTACCAGTAAGGTCAGATCTTGTACAAGGTCTGACCCTGTATGTAATAATATAAATTAATGCCAAGAAAATATTATTATGTCCTATTAATTAGCCTTTCGTTGTTTGTAAATACTCACACTTTTGCCAGTACAAAGAAACATTTTTATAACAATGGTGAAGTTCTAAATACGGTGGAGATTAATGACAGCACAGCGAACGGACCGGTGCTCACTAATTCTGATTACTATGGTTATGCAGTAGAAAATATGGGAGATTTGGATGGTGATCAAATTCAAGATTTAGTTGTTGGTGCTAGACTGGATGATAATGGGGGAAATGGAAGGGGTGCAGTTCATATAAATTTTATGAACAGAGATGGCTCAGTTAAAAGCACGGTAGAGATTAACGATGGAACGGCAAATGGCCCTGTGCTCATAAATTCCGACTATTATGGAACTTCCGCTGGAAATCTTGGGGACTTAGATGGAGATGGGATAAATGATCTGGCGGTCGGTGCCAGCTTTGATGATGCTGGGGGTACATCCAGGGGAGCAGTACATATTCATTTTATGAGTATGGACGGCTCTGTGAAAAGCTCAGTGGAGATAAACGATACTACTGTCAATGGACCCACCTTGGCTAATAACGACCAATATGGAGACTCCTTAGAAGGTATCGGGGACTTGAATGGCGATGGAATACCTGATTTGGCCGTTGGATCAAAGGGTGACAATGGTGGCACAGACAGAGGTTCGATGTTTCTCCACTTTTTAAATAGGGATGGGTCTATAAAGAGCACAGTGGAAGTAAATGACAGCACATTGAATGGACCGGAGCTGAGTGATTCTGATTTTTATGGTTGTTCTATTACAAACCTTGGTGACTTAAACAGCGATGGAATACTTGATTTGGCGGTTGGCGCCTTTGGGGACAGCACAGGGGGCACAAGTAGGGGAGCTGTTTACATTCACTTTATGAGCACTGATGGTTCAATAAAGAGTACTGTTGAAATAAACGATGAAACAACAAATGGCCCTGAGTTGAGTGACAGCGACTATTACGGATTTTCAATTGCCAATATTGGAGATTTGAATGGAGATAAAGTACAGGATTTGGCGATAGGTGCACGATTAGACGATAATGGCGGTACTAGTCGAGGTGCAGTTCATATAAATTTTATGAACAGAGATGGTTCAGTTATAAACACGATTGAAATAAATGATGGTACTGAAAATGGACCTGTCTTAGCAGACACCGATATCTTTGGCCAATCTGTTGCCTACTTAGGGGATTTAAATAATGATGGTATTCAAGACTTGACCGTTGGTGCGTTTGGAGACGATAACGGTGGGACCGACCGCGGAGCAGTACATATTTTATTCATGAAACCTTTTTACACCCTTACCTTTCTCAAAGACACCTCCTGTAAAGACAGAGAACCTGAAGAAACAACATGGCTTCAGCTCGCACCCAAAGACAATGGAATGTACCTAACCTGGACACAATACTCCTCCGACTATGTAGATATCAGGATTGATGATGGAACCGGAAGTTATCCATGGGAATTAGATAAAACAAAAAACGACGGGCATGAGTTTCTCCCAAACGTAGCATCTTGGCAGAAGATAAAAGTTAGAGGAATAAACGGATGCAGGGAGGGGGATTTTTCTGCGGAAGTCTCGTATTCGAGCTATCCAATAGGATGGTATAACGAATAAAAAAAGAGAGGCTTACCGTGGTATAAACCTCTCTTAACGTCTCTCATTCATCGCTTCCCTCTTCTTCGAGAATGAGTTGTACTATCACGTCATCTCCAAAGTAAGCGGGGATCATTTCTGCAAGTCTAGCATTCACAGGAGCTCCATCATCATCATGATAAAGTTTGATTTTCTCCCACGGTGCTGTGTATGCCAATCCGTTCTTGGAGGATTCATCCCCATGGAACATGAATCTTTGCCCAACTTCGATTTGGGCAAATTCGGTTGCCTTGAGAGAGTATCTCTTTTTCTTCAAGGTCACTCCGCTGTTCATAGTACCTCCTTTCGGTTAAGATTCGATTGCCGGGGAGAGTTGCCATACTACGGTATCGTTAGAAAATTTGCCGAATAGATCATCTAGATGAGCATTGGTGATTTCGCCAGGTAAGCCTGGCATAGGTTTGACGTTGGTTTTAGTCCAAGGTCCTTGATAGCCTTCGGGACTTTCAGGAGTGATAAATCTGGCATTCACTTTTAGGTCCCCGAATAAGCCTCGTTTCACAAAGTAGCTAGCATCACCTAATTGGATAATAGTCCTGTCCATTTCTCCTCCAATCTCAATATCTATAAGCTATTATACCACCAGTCTATAGTTTTCCGGCACTACCGAATAACTTTATTTTCCCCTCAACTACTTTACGAACTTCATCTATTGGTTTGGCCATCACTTTGTAAATGGCTATTTCGTTTGTATTGTTTAACACTTCTTGCAGAGTCATCTTAAAAGCTATGCGCATTTCGGAATTGACGTTAACTTTTACAATACCGTAATCGCTTATTGCCCTTATAACATCAGCCTCAATAATTCCCGAACCACCGTGAAGTGAAAAATAAGTATCCGGATTTAGTTCCCGTAATTTTGCCAATACCTCAAAACTAATATGTTTTGGAGTTTTATATAGTCCGTGTAGATTGCCAAAAAATCCTGCAAATACATCAATCCCCGTTTCGGAAATAAACTTTTGGGCTTTCTCCGGGTTCGTATACAATTTAGCGTCTTGAAAGGACTCGGAAGCCTGTTCAGTGTGGTCTGCGGAACTTCCCTCGATATGATCGATCTCACTTTCTATCGGAATTCCTGCCTTATGAGCATAGTCGGCTAACTGGCGGGCGTTAGTTACAGCCTCAGAGAATTCCACTTTTCCGGCATCATAGTGCACATAGTCGAATCCGGCATCAATTGCCTGTTTTACCATTTGAGGATCAGTTCCATGGTCAAGATTTAAAATTATGGGAAGGTTCAGATCTTCTTCAAAAGACCGGACCAAGGCAACTATTTGATTTACTCCGATATACGCCACCTCTCCGGGGGATGCCTCTATAAATAGGGGGGACTTAAGATTGATACCTGCTTGAGTAACTGCTTTAATAGTTTCTAAATTTGCGGCATTAAACGCGCCAATAGCAAATTTTTCAGCTTTGGCTTTTTGTAGATAAGTGTAGGCCTTGCCGCTCATAATTTTTCGATCTCCTTTAGTGATAATAGACCTTTGTTTGCTCCAACTTCTCTTATTGCATAACTTGAATTGATAGTTCCCCACTTTAATGCCTCCTTCATGCTCTTTCCATGAATAATTGCCGACATAAACCCCGCCGAAAAAGCATCCCCGGCCCCTGTTTTATTATCTACCGGCTTGTGCGCTATTTCATATATTTGGCGCTGTTCAAATTTTCCGGTTACGTCTTTTGCAGTAGCGCCGTTTTTTCCGTCGGTAATTACTGTCAGTTTGGGACCGAGTTTGTGCAAGTGATTGTGTATTTCCGAAACATTGGAATCGTAGTGAAGTTCAGTGAGCTTTATCGCTTCTTCTCTATTTACAATTAATATATCGGTAATAGAGAACACATTTTTAAGTTTATCAATCCCCGCTTTCATGTGAACCGTTCCCGGATTCATCGCAAGTCCTGTACCAGTCCTTTTAACGTGTTCAATGAGCTTTGCCTGAAATTCTGGAAAATTCTCGGCTAATGAAGTGTAATAAATCCACTTTGTTTGGGGCCATTTGGTAATTTTATAGTTGAATTTTTCGTGATAGCTAAAAATTGTTCTGTCTGTACCAAAAACAATAATGGGGTGAACGTTTGTCATTTTTCCCTTGTTTATTACAACGGTTTTTATTCCCACTCTTCCGTTTTTTAATATTTGAATAACAAGTTTTGCATTTTGGTCATTGCCCAGTTCCGTGTAAATTCCGGTCTTAACACCTAATTTGGCGCATCCCAATGCAACATTCACAGCGTTGCCCGCCACCGCAGATTCAAAGCTATTTACCATTATTTTAGTTCCGTGAAAAAAACAAACTTTACCCTGATACGGATCAAGTTCAGTATCAGAAATTCTCATGTATAAATCTATAGCGCTGTCGCCAATGGTGAGTAAATCTAAGGGCATTACAATAATAATAGCACAACTCATGTTGCTTATATGTAAGCCCTATAGTACAATATTTTCCAAATATCCCATGGAGGTAAACATGTTTCGATTGGTAAACGGTTTCAACCTGAGCACTAAGGGGAAGAGTGTTGGGTTCGTGATATTCATTGCTGATACCAATGGTCCTGGAAGGATGCGAAACGAGAGTTTTGTACTGCAAGATAAATCCCGAAACACTGTGGCTAATTTTGCGGCGTCAGTTTTGTATAAACTGGAAATTGGAAATTATAGATGGGATAAGGAAGTGTTGAGTGCACATTTGGGAACGGAGGGGCCCTTTGTTGACTTAATCGAAATTTCCAGAGAAGGATCCGATATATTTCCTCGGATGTACAAGATTTCGAGCATCCGTAACCCTTCAGTGTATGTCATTGTGGGTGAAGATGTCCTAAAGGAATTTCTCACAGAGTTAAAAGAATATTTTGAGTAGCAGATTTAAGGTCCTTGGGATACAACTCACAGGGCCTTAATTTTTTCAGCAATACTTTTTGAGTCTAGGCAAAATTTTTGCAATAAATCCTCATAGCTACCTGATACACCAAATGCATCATTAACACCCAGGCGTGTGATAGTCATTGGTACCTTATGTTCATTCAGCATTTCAAGCACGGCACTCCCAAATCCCCCGCTCAACTGATGTTCTTCCACAGTTAATACTTTTCCGGTTTTGCTTATGGATTTCAGAATTGTTTCGGCATCAAGGGGTTTAATCGTAGGACAGGCGATCAGCTCGATATCCTTATCCAGCATTTCCATGGCCTTAAGCACTTCCGCTGTGATTACTCCCGTGCAGAGTACCGTTATAGCAGATCCTTTTCTCAAGACGTAGGTTTTTCCGATTTGAAAATCATCCTTTTCTGAAGTGATACACTCCGTATCTGTTTTAGATAATCTAATGTACACAGGTCCCTTATACTTAACAGCCTCCGACACAGCCTTTATAGTTTGGTAATAATCAATAGGGGATATAACCGTCATTTTTGGTAAAACTCTCATCAAGGCAATATCTTCTAAAGCCTCCGCGGTTTGGCCATCGGGCGCATTCGAAAAGCCACTGTGTGTACTGGCGATTTTCACATTAGCTCCATTTTCTCCACTCATACAAATCGAAACTCTTATTTGATCCCAGTTTCTCGAAGGACTAAACGCGGCGTGGGATGTTATAAAAGGAATTTTGTTACACAAAGAAAGCCCTGCGGCAATACTTGCCATGTTCTGTTCGGCTATACCTGTTTGGATAAATCGATTCGGGAATTTTTTTGCAAATTTGTCGACTCTAACAGACTCTGTTAAATCGGCAGACAATACTACGATGTCAGGGTTTTCCCCCAACTCCAGCAGACTATCTCCAAGCCCGTCTCGGGTAGATTTTTTTTCGATTTCCATGGGCAATTTATAGGGCTACTACTTCATCTTCCGAGGTCTGTTGTGTATTGTCTTCCGGTTCACAAGAATCAACCCTTTTTACTCTTTCAAATTCAATAGTCCAGTCGGTCTTTGATATGGCGACCATGTCTACCGAAACATTAGGATCGTTTTCCAATACACAATTATCTCCTTTTTCTGTTTCTAGCACGGAGACCACGAGAGTTTTGCTGTCCTTTTTCTCATATATTTTCTTAATTTTTAAAGAATGACCTGTTTCCTTCTCGGATTCGGTAGATGCGGCTATCAGCATTTCCTTATTAAAATCAACAGGATCTCTAAGAATTGTGAGCCCTGTGGTATCTACTAAATTCAAGAACTTGCTTAATTCCTCCTCAGTTCTAATTACTAGTCTTTGTTTTTCAATCTCGGTATCTACATAAATAACGGTCGGGAACCCTTCCATTCTTCTTAGTTGAAAGCCTCGAGTCCACTTGCTTAGATCAATTTCTCCTCTCAAAAGCATATAACCCGCTCCGGCAATTAAAACTAAGATAATTACCAGGGGAACCATACTCATATTTAATGTTGTTTGCTGTCTATTAGTCATATTGTATATTCTATCAGGCAGTTGCTAATGTGCAACCCGCAGGTTGTAAGGTCAGACCTTGCTTATTCTGTTTGACAGTGTGCTTAATTCGGCCAATGCTTTCTTGGCTTCTGTCTTGTTAAAGGATTTGCCGTGCCATTCGTATTTATTTTCCATAAAATCAATCCCTTTGCCGGGTGTAGTATTCGCAATAATTGCCGACGGCCTTTGGGTAACATTTCTTGCCATGTTACAAGCGCTAACTATTTCTTCAATATCGTGCCCATTGATTTCCATAACATTCCAATTAAAAGCCTCTAATTTAGCTCTTAGTTGCTCCAACGGCATCAATTCTTCAGTGTTTCCACTCAGTTGAATTCTGTTCCTATCAATAATCCACGCTAAGTTAGCAAGATTATATTTTGGTGCTAACATTGCCGCTTCCCAAATTTGTCCTTCCTGAAGCTCTCCATCTCCGGTAATGCAATAAACACGATAATCCTTTTGGTCTATTATTGCCGCTAATGCCATGCCAATTGCTTGTGATAATCCCTGTCCCAAACTCCCGCTTGTATTCTCAATGCCGGGAATCGAGGCTAAAACCGGATGACCCTGGAGTGGGGAGTCGAATTTTCTCAATTTCCAAAGAAGTTTCTCGTCAAAATATCCCCTTTCTGCAAGGGTAGCGTACCACACAGGAACCATATGCCCAGCAGATAAAACTAACCGATCTCTGTTGGGGTCATCAGGTTTGTGGGGGTCAATGTTCATAACTTCAAAATACAAAGCAGCGAATACCTCGGCCATGCCGATAGCCCCGGCAGGGTGTCCGGATCCCGCTTCCAAAAGCATTGTAACGATATTCTTGCGTATTTTAATGGCAAGTTCTTCAAGGTGGCAGATCTTATTTAGCACTCTCAAAATTATATCAGGTACTAGTGATATAATGTCGGATATCAAAGGAGTGGTATATGGATAAAAACAAATGGTTGCTACATCTCGGTGTCCTTGTCCTAGCAGTTTTGTTTCTTGTTTTTACTGTTATTCTGGATACTGAGCCCCCTTCCGTTCAGTGGTATGCGTACAAGGTTGTTACAGTTCTGTTAGCAATACCCGTTCTATATTTGGTTCAAAAAATCCAAAACCAGGAGGGAAGTTTAGACAGGTTAGGAGGGAGGGAAATTATGCTTATGGACCTGGTAAAGTGGTCCATGATTTTCGTCTTGCTTATGGTACCACTACTGTTAACAATGGGGCAGAAGTATGGCATTGTGGATAGTGCACTATATTTGGCATCAGCAGGTTCAGAGATGTTTGTTGTGTTAGCTGGAGTAATTCCGGGAATGGGAAGATGCGAGGTTGTATGAGATAAAGAAACAGACCTGTTTGGAGCGAAACCCGGACAGGTTTATTTTTCGAAGTTTTTTACAAAATCCAAAACTTCTTGCGGAGTGCTACACACTTTTAACATGGATATTTCCTCTTCGATAGTCATATTGGATCGTAATACGTTTAAAATGCTTTCCCAAAATTTTCCGAATAATATTATAGGTTTATTGTTAGGTTCGTGTATCCAAGAACTTATCCAAGTCATTCCAAATTCGCTTAATGTACCGATGCTTCCGTTAAAAACGATGTGAATATCTGTATTTTGTAACATTACTTTGGTTCTATCAAAGTAGTCTAGGGTTAAAATTTCCTCGTCGAACTTATTTTCAAGGTCTGTGCCCTCATAATGTCTTTTGGGTTTGTTAGGGTGATAGGTTATAGCAACGGCCCTCGTCCCGCCCTCATGCGCTCCTTCTGTGGCGGCTCTCATTACACCGGGTCCACCGCCGTTTATTATTTCGTATCCGTTTTGAGCTAAAATTTTGGCTACTTCGAATGCGTCTTTGTATGTTTGGTCGGTGTCCTTCCATGCGGCGCCGCCAAGTATTGCGATTTTCACCACGGTTTTTGCATCATACAAGGATGTAATGTTATTCGCTTGGGCAGAATCTTGCATATCCAGTTAGTTTAACAGGTATGTGAATTTTTTATAAGTCTCAATGGGATTAGCTGTTCTAAAGATACCGGTTCCAACTACCACATTAGTTACCCCGGCGTCTCTTAGTTGTGAGATGTTTTCTAGTTTCGCTCCTCCGTCCGATTGAACAGTAATTTGAGGGTATTTTATGCGGAAAGTTTTAATTTTTTCCAGCACATGGGGAAGCAGGGGATTGCCCTGTACTCCTGCTTTTATCGTCATAAACTGAACGTAGTCCACTTTGTTTATCCAAGGTTCAATATTTTCCAGAGGTGTATTTTCCAATACTGATATTCCTGTTTCATACCCATGAGCTCTAGCTATCTTTACGAAATCATGGATTTTATCGTAAGCCTCAACCTGGGCACATACTGCTTTTACATGGGACAGTTTATCTTTTAGGTATAAACATGGATTTTTTGTCATCAAATGAATCTCCAGTTGGGATTTTGATACCAGCTTGTCGATTGTCCCAATATTAAGAAATGTCTTTGTAGGAACTAATGTACCATCTAGAACATCGATTTGAATCTGTTCGGCTACTTCCGAAATGATCGCTAGTTTCTTTTTTATCTCTTGCAGGTCACTTTCTAAAATTACCGGTATGATCATTTTTCTATTTTTCTTAATCTTCTAATGTGCCGTTCCTCATTGCTAAATTGTGTCTTGAGCCAGGATTCTACAGTTCGCAGAGCAGTGTCCTCACTGATGTATAGGGCGGGAAGTGCCAGCACATTTGTGTTATCGTCGCTTTTGGAGGTTTTAGCATGTTCAGGAGTCCAGGAAAGGCCGGCTCTAATTCCCTTAAATTTATTCGCATACATGCATACTCCCACACCGTTTTTACACAAAACTATCCCTTTGGATTCAGGGTCATTTATAATTTTTTCGGCTAATGGCTTTACATAATCGGGGTAATCGTCGTCGGGGGACAGTACTTTTGGCCCAATATCCTCCACTGCTAAATTATTCACTTCTAAAAATTTAATAATTGTCTGTTTCAGGCCAAAACCTCCGTGATCCGAGGCAATATATATCATATTTTTAGTATAGCACTACAGTTTTTCTTTGTAATTTAGGACTAAGAAAAATGATGCCACCAAGAATACAAGAATGGAAATTATGTGTGCAGTGTTTAATCCGTAGATCTTCCACGGCTCTATACGCATGAACTCTAAAGAAAATCTTATAGCAGAATAACCTATCAGATAGATCCAAACAAAAGTGCCTTTTTTCAGTTTGGTTCTAAGCTTTAGGTATCCAAAATAAAGCCCAACAAAAAGTAGAACATTCAAAATTGCTTCGTACAAAAACAGGGGGTGAAATGTTTCGGATTTTAAAAACTGGCTTGGGCGCAACCCATAAGGAATGTGCCATCCCCAGGGTAAGTTTGTAGGTACTCCAAAAACCTCCCTATTAAAATAATTACCTAAGCGTCCAATGGCTTGACCTAACGGAACCACAACTGCAGCTATGTCCACCCAGTCAGCCAACTTGACTTTTTTCCATCGAAAATAGATCACCAGAGCAATAAAGCCCCCAAGTAGACCCCCTATAATTCCCAGCCCGCCACTCCAAACCATTATAATTTTAAGGGGAAACAGGGCGTAGTAGTTCCAATAGTGAATTACGTGATATACTCTGGCTCCAAGTATTCCACCGATTACTAAAAACAAGGCACTGTCCCAGATAACTGTGGATGGTTTTTTTGAGGTTTTAGCAAGTTTTTCGGCAATGGCCAAAGAAGTCCAGATTCCAAGAGATATTAATATTCCGTACATTTACCGATCATTTAAAAATTAACAGGCAATAAATAAAGAGTATTAGTAGGCTAAAAGAGTAGAGTACAACTCCCGATCTCGAAGGAGTATTTTTTAGTACCCAAAACCAATCGTGCAGTTTGTTTTCAAAATAACTCTCGGCGAGCTTATAAATTGTGTTGGCAAAAATTGATAACACGAATGCTTTTATTAAAATTGACACATCGGAGGAGATTACGAAAATAGCCATTAACCCAATAATTACTTGAAAAACTGCCGAGTTAAGTGATTTATCCGTAATTTCGTGTTTATGATATTCCACGTACTTTGCTGCGTTAGCGAAGTCACCGTGTTTAATAAAAGAAGTAAGATTTTCTGCAAAGGGAGTGTGTGGTTCAAAGACAAAAGCGTATAACACGTATTCAAGCTCAAGAACAAGAGTTCCAAGTAGTACACCGGCAAAAATCATGGCTAAAAGAAGCGGTTCTTTTGCCACTTTTACAGCACTTAGCACAACCCCTAAGGTAATGGCAATAAGTAGTGGAAATTTGTAGGTAGATATGATGCCAAGTTGTTTTATCATTGGTTAAATATTAGATTCTTTTGTGGTATTTTTCAATTCTTTTAGTTTCCACATAAACAATTTCCCGGGTGTTGACACATGCTCCTGTTTCACTACAAACTCTCTTGCCATCTCCAACAAGTTCCTGTCCTCATTCTTTGCAAGTTTTATATATAAAGCCCTATGTTTAACGTCTCCAAACTCATCCGCCAACCTGTTTCCATAAGCTTGATATTCGTAGCTGTTACGATGATCCCTTTTCAAAGGCCTAAGCTTAATAACGTCGGAAATGGACTTCATATGATATCATTCTATCAGCTTTTACATCTGTCGCTGAAAAGGAGAGGCAATGATCACGAGAGAAGAATTGCACGTATATATGCAATATTTGATCGAGGAATTGAAAAGGAGAGGTTACACAGGTACTCGAGTAATTTCCTACAGGGGGATCTTCACCGACCCGGTTTATGGTGATTATATGCTTTGTAGTTTATTGATCCACGGGGGTAAGTCTTATTGGAAAATTTACGAAAAGCCCTTACCCGAGAGCGCCTTGGAAAATGCAGGGAGGCGTGTGGTAGAAACCGATGACCCGGGTATCCAGAATTTATGATTTGTTAATCTGCTCCCTTGCAAATTTACCGATGTAAGGGAGCTCAATTTCTATATTGTTGTAGGCTTTCCACATTAAATACACCCAAATTACAAAGGCTCCTAAAGAGACAATGGGTAACAGCAAAAAACCAATGAGAATGAGCGTTAGAGATTGTGCAATAAACATAGCTCCCCAAACGGCGAGCCAAAACAAAAACGATTGCAGAGCGTGAAATTTAATGAAAGTATTCTTTTTTTCCGATGTGAAGAAAACAACTCCGCCAATTATCGGAAACATATAAGAAAACACGGCTGCCATATTAGGTTCAATTTTAGACAAATCAAACTCGGCTTTTGCGTCTTTTAGCTCATCGGGCATATCTATATATTACTTGTTTTTAAACATCAACTCAATTTCTTTTAATGTAGTGATTTGGTTTACACCTTTGTCTTCTCTAAACTTCAATAGCCTTGGGAATCGCAGGGCGTAACCTGCCGAGTGAGAAGGGGATTTTGAAATTTCATCAGCTCCAATTTCCACCACAATCTTTGGTAGAGTGATAACATCCGGCATATAAGCTTTATCCATTTCTACATTTGCAGGTACTTGGTTGGTCTTTACAGTATCCGCCAATCTTTTAAGTTTCTCGAAATCTTCCTCAGTAAGCCCTGTTCCAACCTTGGTAAGTGTTTTAAATCCGTCCGAAGCTTCGTCATAAATTCCCACCAGGAACCCCCCGATACCCAATTTTGATCTGGTACCTTTGCCGAAATAATAGCCCAGAACCACACAGTCTATAGAGTCGTCCAGCAGTTTTTCATCTGCGGCTTTTAACTTAATCCACGAGTACGATCTAGCTCCAGCCGAGTATGGCCCTTTTGGGTCCTTGGCGATAATGCCCTCTAATTTATGTTTTTTCGCCTGGTCGAATTGCTTTTTAAGCTCAACCGAATTGTCTGCCAAAAAGTGCTCGGCAATTTCGATCATCCCTTTGTGTTTTACAACTCTTTCCAATTGGTGGTGTCTGTATTCTAAAGGCTTCTCTAGTAATGACTCCCCGTTTAAATACAAAATATCAAAAACCATATACTTTAACGGGATATTTAGAGAACTTTCTTCCACATCATGTTTTCGTTTTCTTTGTATAGTCTCCTGAAAGGGCAAAAAAGTGCCTGTTTTTGAATCATACCCAATGGCCTCGCCATCCAATATTACCGATTCCGCAACAAGTTGTTCTTTAGCCGCACGTACTATGTCTGGAAATTGATGTGTCGTAGGTTCCAGGTTTCTGGTGAAGGTTTCTACCATTATTTCCTTGTCGGAGCTGTTAAATAAATCATTCTGTCCATCTTTTGTACTATTAGTGTGCTTCTTTCTATCCAAATGAAGTTGTACACGTGTGCCGTCAAACTTATATTCGGACCAACTAGCTTTAATCCTCTCGGCGGCCTCGTCAATCCCGCTAACTCTTTGGGCTTTTTGTGAAAGCACAGGTATTCCTGTTGTAATCTCTATTTCGTTTAGTCCCTGTAGTCCCCTGGAGGTTACTAATTCGGAAATTGCACCTATATCAGGATAAATGTTGTATTTTGCTTCTATCTGTTTTGCTAATTTTTTGTTTCCTAATAACTCCGACAAAGCTTGAATCATTGTTAACTCAGTAAACCCCAGCCTCGTAGTACCTAGAATTATTCTAACTACATACTTTGCCGACAGTCCGTCCAAGTCCCTGAGCAATACAGCACCGAGTTGAATTTTCGAATCCTGAGATCCAAAACCTTCTTCTTTGGCAATAATCGTCAAAGCTTCATAAACTTCTTTAACAGATGGATTTTTTTTGGAGCTGGATTTCTCTGCCAACTTGAATGCTACATCGCCTAAATCTCCCATAAATCCATATGATGTAGCAATTTCCGCGGGGGATTTATGCAAATAGGCAAGGGACAGTATACGAAGCATCATTTTGTCGGCAATATTAAACTTTAGTGATTCGAAAGGAGCTTTTAAGTAACCCAGAGATAAATAGGTAGCTTCTTTTACTTCTTCTTTTCCGAGCTTTGATAGCAACTCTTTCAGAATTGTGCTGATTTCAAGCCTTTTTGCGGTTTCTTCGAGGCGTTGTAAATAACTACTGAATTCTTTGAATTTCATATGACTCATTATAATGCCATAAACCGTCGTTGCCCAGTGTTGACTACTATAGGGTCAGTATGATAAAATCTCTTTACATTAAAACAAGGAGGTAATATGTTTTATCTCGTGTATCACGGGTTTTCTGATCCGGTTTCCCTTGAACTGAATCCCAGGGACGAAATATATATATTTGTGTTGTTTTACTTTCCCTGGGTGTTGAGCTTCTTGATTAGGAAGGCTCTGGTCGAACTTCTGAAGGAAAAGTCGGCTCCGATCACTTCGGCTAAGCCTGTGGCCTGTTCCTCACATTCCTTGATGCAGCGCGGACCGCTCGTTGTCGTGATCTAGTTTATGGCCTTCCGGGTATTTTTTCTCGGAAGGTCACTTTTATCTTATTAACTCGTATCTGGATGACTTTGTTTTTCCCACCTTTTGCACGATATTAAGATCAGTGAGTGTTTTTAGATCCCGCAAAATCGAATCCTCTGATTTGTCGGGGAATATTCTGCCAAAATCTCTGTTTTGAATAAGTCCGTAATCCTGAAGATACTCCACAATTCTCGCCTGTCTATCCGAGAGTTTAACCTGGCCTGTAGCTTTAGCGATCTTTGTGTCTTTGGCTAGCAGTTTAATTTTTTCTTTTAGGTTGTTTGCCTCAATTGATAATCCTTCCGAAAAATATTCAAGCCACCCAGTCATGTCGTCTTCTTCCTTGATAATGCTCGAAACATTGTACTCAAACTGCTGTTTTGTCTTTCTATAATAGTCTGAAAGATACGCGCAGTCTTTTAATGAGTAATTTCTGATTTTCAACCATAGTATGACTATAAAATTAACGGTAGCCGAATTAAAGTTCCTAAATGGTTTTATAGCTTCTAGTGAGAGTTTTAAGACCGACGCACTAATAATGGGATGGGTTTCATACGAGTCCCTTCCGTTTAGCCAATCAAAAATTTCGACGATTTTTGCCAAAATTTCGTCGGGTTCAGGAAAGTCGGGTTCCCGCGTATTTCTGTAGGCCCCATTACTCGCAGGGTAGAAAAGGCGGTTCAAATCGCACAGGTTTTGTTCTGTTACCTCGGTGGACCTCGAATTATTGGATATATAATCAAAAGCCATTTTAAAATTAGATACTTCTGCAACCCTGCTTTCGGCCAGGTTTTCGTAAGAGTATTTGATTTGTTCCACCTCAAGATTTATTCCTTCACCTCGAAGCGAGCTGTAGATTTCCCTGATTTGTGATTCTTTAATGAGCTTCGACTCCCAAGAGGGTAGAATAGCGGTATTTTCAATCACCGCTTTTGAGTACTCCAGGGAGCTAATGTTACCTAAAATCTTTGTTGTTATGCTGTATTCAGGTATGAATAGTCGAGACATTAAATTAATTCTCGCACATTTCCCGCAAGTGTTCTATAGATTGATAACCCTTATATTTGCAGTGTTAATAAAGCTGGGGATTTCGGTACATGTGATAATGGTTTGGTACTCTTTGGTAAGTTTCACTATTCCTGCCTTATGATCGTCGTCGAACTCGGAAAACACGTCGTCAAGCAGTAAAGTGGGCTTATGATGTACTTTTTCCTCCAAAAAGTCTATTTCACACATCTTGGCAGCTAATATGGCTTCCCGTTGCTGTCCGCGAGACCCAAATTCAGAGATATTCCTATCAGCTATTTTTATTTCGTAGTCATCCCTATGGGGTCCAACCAGAGTAGTTCGTGCGAAAATTTCGGTTTCTTTGTGTTTTTCCAGTCTCTCTGTTGAAATCTCATTTTTGATATAGCCTATACTTAGTGAATTACCGTGAGTCTCAACCTTAGTCCCAATTTTCTTGTTCAGATAGGCGACATACTCTTGTCGGACTTTTTGGATATAAGTGCCGGTTTCTACTATCTTATCTGTCCAAAAGGTCAATTGATTATGTCCAACCCCGGTTTCGGATATTTGTTCCAGGATTTTGTTGCGTCTCTTAACTGCCTTTGTGTAAGTGTCGAGGTCCTTTTTATATCGTGTATCCGACTGCTGAAGAATGGAATCAATATATTTTCGCCTTAAAGAGGGAGTCCCTGTAATTGTCTCGATGTCTCTGGGCGTAAATAGAATTGCACTAAAGTATTCTTTTAATACCCCTGATCTTTTTGGCACCTTGTTGACCTTAATTTTCTTTGAGCTGGCATTTAGATTAATATTCGAGGTAAGTACCTGGATTTCCACATCGTTAATATCCCCCTCATTTTCAATTTTTGAGGTTACAGTGCAAAACTGTTTGCCGAAAGAGATTAGATCCCTATCGAATTTAACCCAAGGAGATCTATTTCCGGTGAGGAGGAAGATAGCTTCGAGGATATTTGTTTTTCCCGAACCGTTTTTGCCCACAATAATTGAAATGTTTTCATCAAATCCGAACTCGGCTTTTGAGTGGTTTCTAAAGTTTGTGAGTTTAATAGAGTTTACTTTCATTACAATTGGCAATTAGGGCAATAATAAGTTCCTCTCCCTGCTATTTTTTTAAACTCCACCGGTCCTTTGCAGTTGTCGCATATTGTTTTAAGGTATATTTTAAAGTGGTTTTGCTGAGAACCCTCTTTTCCAAAAATATCTACATACATTTTATCGGGTAGAGTAGACCCCCTGTTTACTATTCCCTCCTCTAAAACTTGTTTTGCTGCTTTTAGTAGTTTAGTTGTCCCCTGCAAGTCCAAGTCTTTAGTCTTTGTCTCCGGATGGATTCCTGCCAGGAACAGTGCATCCGTAGCATAAATATTGCCGAGCCCCGAAATTACAGCCTGATTAAGTAGTGCGCTTTTTATCGTCGATCTCTTGGCTTTTATTCTTGAGAGAAACTCCTCAGGAGTTAATCCTCTATCTAAAGGTTCCGGGCCATATTTTGCCTTAAGCTTATCCAAATCTTCTCCTTCTACTAATTCCACTCGTCCAAACATTCTCATATCTGCGAAAGCTATATCCAAAGGTTTCATTCCTCGCGGGGGGATAATTCTAAATGCAACTTTGCTCCACATAGGCGACTCTTTTGGATTCCTTATCAAAATCCTGCCGGTCATTGCAAGGTGGAATCTAATATATTTGTCCCCCTCAAGCTCCCAAATTATGTTTTTCGCTATCCTACTAACATTAAGCACCCGCTTTCCCTTTACTGTGTTGATAAATATTCTGTTTTCTGGAAATACTCGGTAGTTATTAGCAATTAAAACTTTATCGATAACTGCGTTTTTAAGAATTTTTCTTAGATCCGCAGAAATAGTGTGTACTTCTGGTAATTCCGGCATATTTATAATCCAAATTTTTCGGCAGCTCTATCTTGAACAAATTGGCGGAATTCGTTTTGAAATCTACTTTTCGAGAATTTGCCAGCGTGTTGTTTAATTATTTCGGAATCGAACTTATTCTCGTGAATTGCTTTCTCAAAGTTTTGGATCGCTCCCATTAAACCTTCCACACTCCTGTCGTAAAAATACATCCCTGTGATGCCTTCTACGACACTTTCTAAGTGGCCACCGGAGCCATGAGCGAGCACAGGCTTTCCGTGAGAAGCAACTTCGATAGGTACTATCCCAAAGTCCTCATCATCAACGGTGTTAATCAAACCGAGGCAGTTTTTCATATACTGATGCTTGGTATCTTCACTAGCGTGGCCCAAAAATTTGATATTTTTCTTGGCAAGTTTTTTAAGCCGATTTTCGTCATTACCTGTTCCTATTATTGTCAAAGGCATCTCAAGTTTGTTAAATGCCTCAATTAACAGATCAAAGTTTTTATACCTAGCCAATCTACCTACTGCGATAAAAGTAGGGTTGATAGGTTTTTTCGGTTCGGTTGGAACGAAATCTACGTCGACAGGCGGGTATATTACTGTAGCGTCACGGCGATAAAATTTCCGGATTCGCTTTCGAGTTTCTTGCGAGTTAGTTACCAAAAAATCGGGGCGTTGGGCAGCTACGAAATCCCACATTCTCAGCAGATTTGTGATGTAAGAATAGATCAGAGGGAACTTTTGCCACTTCACCCCTTCTTGAGAATATCCGTATAAAAAACGTGGCGGTGTATGTATATAGCTAATGTGCAGTTGGTCAGGTTTTGTCAAAATACCTTTATTCCATGTGGTCCCGTCGGAAATGATTAGGTCGTATTGTGAAAAATCAAAACCTTCGAAAATGGGTGCCATCCTAAACAAAAAGAAACTCTTTGACATTAGTCCTCCCTTTGGAGCTATTATTTTTCGGCTATTAATTAAATCCGATTGTTTTTTTTTGCAATATTTTGCTGTAAAAATAGGTGCGTCAGGGTATAGCTCCGCTATTGCCTCTAATGTTTTTTGTGCGCCTCCGTATTGTTCTAAGAACTCCGTAGCTAGAGCTACTCTGATTTTTTTCATAGTGCCATTTTAGCTTAAAGACGCAAGCATATCCAGTAGCAGGAGCTGCTCTAGCGTTGGAGCTGCTCTTGACAACCTTGTGTACCTATGGGTTTAATATATCATCAGATAATATCTGCCGTAGTTGATGAAAGAGTCTGCCCGGAAAAGTACTGTGAAAAAAGGAAATGCCCTCCCTGCCATCTTAATATTCGCTGTTTTTGCATCCGTGCCCGTGATGACCTGGGCCTTGTTGTTGAAAAATAGCACCAATTCGCCTGCTGTAAAAGGTTCAGAGACAAATTCTCTCCCTGTAGGATCTTATATAAATGTTGAAATAAGTTCGCCCAGTGAAGTGTGGGAATTGAATGAGTATTTATGTAAAACCTCTGATGAATGCGCAACCAGTTTGGATTCCGGGGATAAGTGGGGAAATTTAAGTGGGGGGCCTGACGCATTACATGAAGTAGTGGTGGTGCAGGATGATAAATGGGAAGAATATAATTATCTGAAAATATACGTCCGCCCGGGGTTGAGCTCTCAAGGGACAGCCTATGAACCTGCTTTATTTGGCGAGATATCCATACAGAGCGTTGCATTTGAAGACACAAGGGCACTAATTATTCCTGTTTCTGATATCAAATCCGGAAAAATTTCGACACTCACTTTTTCAAATTAGTTTTTAGTTTATAAAAAACTGGCGTGCAATAAACCCGATATAGATAACGAGTAAAACAAGGGCTTCAAAACGGTTGATATTTTTTTGTGAGTCGGAGAAAATGAAAAACACTATCATGGCTAGTAGTGCAAACAAGCCCGAATTAAGCATAGCAACACTGTTTATTATAGTAATAGGGTTAACAAGGGCGGTAATAGCAATAACTACAGTACTGTTTACAATTACACTGCCAATTAAATTTCCCATTACCGAGCTATCATCATGCTCCTCAACTGCTTTGATGGAGAAAACTATTTCGGGTAACGACGTTCCTACTGCAGTTAGTGTAAGCCCTACAAAAGCTATGCTAATACCTAGACTTTGTGATATGCCTAAAGAAGACCTAACAATGAACTCGCTGGCAGTTACTAGTACAAGCAATGAGATCACAAAGAGTGTAACTTGTTTTAATAAATCTTTGTGGTGTAATTTTTCAAGGACTTTTTCTGAAAGACTGCTTTTTTCTAGAAAGGCAACTGTATAAATCAAGTAGCATGCTAGTAGGATAAGAGCGTCAATTCTGCTTACAAGGTTATCGTATGCCAGCCCCAGGGTTAGGCATGAAAATATGATGGCGAAGTAGATATCCTTTGTAGAAAACACTCTCCGGGAGGATACCTTTTTTGCAAATAAAAGCACAACTGCAGGTACCAGGGATAGGAGGGCGATGTTTGAACCTATTGCATTTCCAAAAGAAAGTTCTTGGGTTCCTTTTAGTGCCGATTCCACGCCCACCAATACTTCGGGGAGGGAGGTTGCTAGGGCGACCAGAACAAAACTAATCGTATAACTAGAGATATCAAAGTGTTTAGCTAAACAGGAAGCGGATTTTGAGAAGGTTTCGACGGCCTTTATTAGAACAATGCTTGACAAAACGATGAGGAGAATATTTTCCAGAGCCTGAATTGACATAGCACTTGCATAATACAGGATTTAACTTCCTCGCAAAATAATCTAGAATAAATCAATGCAACTGATTAAGCGAGATAGTTCTTTGTGGAGTTACCTAACTGATGACTTGCGCGGTTTAGTGGAAGATGGCGAGTTTCTTTTGGAGGTTGCCGATCAAACTAAGAAAGAAGAGTTTTTGTCTGATTACTCTTACCTGGTTTTTCCGTTTGCAAAAGCATACGAGGGGTTTCTAAAGAAGTTTTTTTTGGATACTAAATTAATACATGAGGAAGAATACTATAGTGATGACATCAGAATTGGCAGAATTTTAAATCCCCATTTCGACAAGGAAAAACAAAATGTATTCAGAAAAATATGCAATCATTCTAAGGAAGGGAGGAAAATTTCATCGAAATTGTGGGAAACATGGAAAAAGGGTAGAAACTTAGTTTTTCACTATTTTCCACATAATTTTCGCCGGCTTTCTTACCAACATTCCTTGGAAATTATCCAGGAAATCATTTCCTCGATGAACTCTGCGATAATGGAGTGTAATGTGTGATGCTATAATCTTTTTGTGAATTCTAGCGACAAAATAAATAAAAAAGCAAAAGTAGCTGTAGGACTAAGCGGTGGGGTCGATTCAGCAGTATCCGCATACTTGCTAAAAGAGCAGGGGTACGACATAACCGGTGTATTTTTGAAGTGTTGGGAAAAGGAAGTGGGCTGTGATTCCGACAAGGATAAAATATTTGCTATAAGGAACGCAAAGCATCTGGGTATTAAATTCGAGCAACTGAATTTTGTTGAAAAATATACATCAAAAGTATTAGACTACTTTTTTGAGGAATATAAAGCAGGGAGAACCCCAAATCCGGATGTAATGTGTAACAAAGAGATAAAATTCGGCCTATTCTACGAATGGGCAATGAACAATGGCTTTGATTTTGTAGCTACAGGGCATTATGCTCGAGTTGTTGATGGGAACCTACTTAAGGGGATTGATGACTCGAAAGATCAGTCATACTTTTTGTATTTGCTCGATCAAGAAAAGTTGAATCGGGTTTTATTTCCAGTAGGTAATCTACTAAAAGAAAAGGTGCGCGTTATCGCCAAGAATGCTAGTTTGCCATCGGCAGACCGCCCTGACAGTGTCGGGATTTGTTTTATAGGCGAAATTGATGTTAGGAAATTTTTGGAAGACAAACTTGAAAAAAAAGAAGGCAATGTATTGGATATTTCGGGCGCGGTTGTCGGCAGGCACGATGGTGTTTGGTTTTATACAATCGGTCAAAGACACGGTTTTGAAGTTGATGCGTATAAAGGTGTTCCTATGTATGTAATAAAGAAGGACGCGCAGAGTAATGAGCTAGTGGTTGGTCCTCGAGATCAAGCACTGAGGGATAGTTTCTATGTTGAAGATTTGCATTGGATAACTAAAGGCTCGCCAAAGCAGGTGAGAATAAGGCACTTGGGGGATTGCTACGACTGTGAATTAGTTGATAACAGTTTGGTTAAACTAAACAAACCAATTTTTGGAGTTGCTCCCGGCCAGAGTGCAGTTTTTTATAACGATGAAGTGCTTTTGGGTGGGGGAGTTATTCAGTAACCTCAAAAAAGGCATCTTTTACTATCAGACTGTTTTTCCACTTATTTTGAGTGTCTACTTGCACTACATAGGATTGAGTTTGCTCAATATTGCCATACATGTCTTGGCTCCTAAACCTTAAAACCGAAATCCCGCTTTGAGCTGGCGAAAAGGCCTGGTTATATATCTGCCAGCCGGACTCGTCATTCAAGGTGAAAAAAACAATCGGGTTAGGGTCTTGGTTGTCTAGCGCCGACAACTCTATTACGGGATTTTCTATATACCAACTATTTACTTTGCTACCCGATATGTTTATGTCGGTTTGAGGGGCAGAGTAATCCGAAGAGTCCGCAAAGAGAGCAAAGTGGCTAAAATGGAAGGTTTCTGATGTAACCACTCCTTCGACAAGGTCAAGGACAGTTGGAAGAGCCTCCCATATCAGATCAATATTATCCCAAACGTAAGTTTTGATAGTATTTGTTACTGCATTGTTTCTAAGCTCTCTTGGGAGATTTAATTCCAGTTTTGCGCTAACTTCCAGGCTTTGGATGTCATTTCCAAGCTGATCTTGTAATTCCACTAAAAAAGCCGACCCATCTATATATACGAGATTTCCTTGTGATTCGGGAAGCTGGGGGATACCCATTTCTTTGAGAGTTATCGTCGCGGGTTTTGTTACAGCTCCTGCTAGAAGGGTTACCGTTTTGTTATTTGTGGTTACTGTGGTTTCGGCGTTGCCCGATGTGAATTTTGAGTTGCTAACCAAAGGACTGTTCCAAAGGTAAAGGCTATGAGAACCTCTTTTTTCTCCCTCGTTTGTCGCCCACTTAAGTTCAGGCCAGGGATCGTTGGAATATTTAGTTGGATTCCATCCAAAAGGATCGATTTTTCCGGAAGGGTCCTCATCCTCAAAATTTCCATCCCCATTTGTATCCTTAGTCACTTCTAAGTGTAAGTGTGGTCCCGAAGAAACCCCTGTCATCCCAACTTTTCCAATTAGGTTCCCTGTTTCCACCCATACGCCTTCTTGTCCCATTGTTATCAAGTCCTGGGATTGGAGATGCTTATATTTAGTTTCGTAACCGTTTAAGTGATCTATTTTTATTGTATTTCCGCAGCCTGTGCAGGAATGGAACGTGGCAACTCCCGGAGTTGGAGCTAAAATGGGGGTTCCATAGCCTAAAGAAAAGTCTATCCCGTTATGAGAGCTGTAGTACATTTCGGGTGGGTACCCTTTTACGCCGTAGAAGTTTAAGGTACTTTGGGATTCTGTATATGGCTCCTTTGGGTATGGGGCTGTCAACATGGGATAGGCATGGTCGAAATAGCTGGTTATTCTTGTGATTTGTTCAGACGAGTTTGTGGTCGTCCAGGGAATTTCCAGGAAAGGGTTAGATGTAATCGAATTTGGAATGGTATACCTGTACACTCCTCCCGACGAAATATTTGCGAAAAGATACGAAGGTTCAGAAAACAGCCATACTAAATCTTGCGTTCTAGAAAAGTGATCTAGAACCAATCCGGTATTTTCCCACGAATCACCAAAATTATCGCTGAAAAACACTTTTGCCGTATTCCAATCTACATCTCGGGCAGAGGAGTAAAGGATATTATTGTAATAGGCTAGTCCTCCCGGCTCAAAGTTAGGAAAATTTAGTAACCTGTGCCAGGATAAACCTAAGTCAGCTGATCGATATAGGCCACTGGTAGTAGATGCGAAGGCGTAATTATCAATGAGTTCAAAAAAGTATACTAGTTGTCCTCTCAGCGGGATAATTTCGTTCCATGTTAAGCCCCCATCCACACTTTTATAAGTGTTATTCGCAGTTGACGCTAGGGCAATTACCCCGTTGGACACAATGTCCCTTATCTGATTATTGCTAATTCTTTGTTCCCAAGTTTCCCCTTCATCGTGGGAGGTCCAAAGACCCGAGGATGTAGTTCCTAAGTACATACCGTTCATATCCCTTTCGATTGATGTGCAAGGTATGTTTGGTCCCAAATGGCTCCAGGTGTTTGATTCCGGGTCATACTCCATCAGTCCTACCTCACCGTTCTGAGAGTAATACGTTGCGGCATAAACTGTTCCGGCATAAGCTTTTATGTCATTTATCCCCATGCCGGGCAAGCCTAGCTTGGACCATGTCCCCCCAAGGTCTTTGGAGGAATATATACCGTTATAGGGATTAGCCCAAAGCCGGCCATCGTTTTCCCCTGCAAATATCCCATAAGGAGTATTTTCCAAGCCTTGAATGAAATAGCTGTTTAGCTGAGTATTTTGCCAATTTTCAGCCCATACATCCTGTGCAAGTAATAGTAGTATCAGTAAAAATTTGAGATTTTTTTGCATACTCCACAAATACATCCTTGTGTAGGTTGTTGCAATACACAATACTCCATCAGCTATGGAAATCAGCTTGTATAGGATATAATGCCCGGGTGGATAACTTAATATCACAATTAAAAAATACAAATTCCAGTTTGAGGGAAGCCGAAATCGAAGGCCTCTTGTTTTTGTTGATCCAGTCGAAGGGTATTACAAATACCGAACTAATTCAAAAAACCGGTCTCCCGAAAGAGACTTTACGACTCTTTCTTAATAGTATTGGCAGTTACTTAGAAGAGCAAAAGGGAGCACAAGTAAAAATTAAAGACGAATTTCTAGCTAAAATGGAAACTCTAAAAATGAGGCCTTATGAATGGTCTTTATTGGCATATAACGATCCCGCACTTACTCAAAAGATTCGCGAAATTAGAGAAAAGTTCCAACTCATTCCCAAAAGGGACTACGATCAATTTTTTGCAACATGTGAAACCAGTGTTTCAAAATATAAAGTTATGATGGCTAAAGGTGTAATTGAGAGAAAAAAAATTGCCTTTTTGGGAGATGACGATTGGGTGTCTCTCGTTACGGGAATTGACTCAAGTAAGCATTCCCTCATAAGAGTTTTCGATATAGATCCTGGAATACTGAAAACAATCAAAACGCTTTCTACCGAATTAGGAATAAAGAATCTTTTTACCCATCAGTACGACGTTAGGGAAGCCCTTTTACCCGAATTTATAGGTGGGTTTGATGTTGTTGTTACTGACCCGCCTTATACTAAGTCGGGAATAATGCTTTTTTTAAACAGAGCAATGCAGTTACTGAATAAAGAGGGGTATATATTTTTGTATTTTGGCAATAGTTTTAAAACGCCGGAGAAGTTTATTAAAATTCAGGAAATTATTGGCAGGTTTGGATTAGTGATAGAAGATAAAATCGATAAATTTGCCCGCTACCATGGTGCAGAGTCAATAGGCAGCGCCAGTTCGCTATATGTGTTACGTGCTTCTGAATATTCGCACGACTTAAGCGGAGCTGTGTTGCCTAAATCTATATATACCTTTGAGAATCAAAAAGAGGAAAAATTTCCATTTGTAGACCACGTAGTATTTAAGATTGCGGGAGTATCTTCGGATATTCTAAATTCTAAAACCAAACTTCAAAAATTGGCGGGAGATTTTTGTAAAAAGCATAGATTAAAGGTTGTGGATACAAAAGTAACAGTTTTTAAGGGGCAAGGGGTGTCGTTAACTTATATTTTGGCTAATTCTAATTTAGTTATTCACACTTGGCCTGAATATAAGGCACTGCATATTGATTTAGTAACCTGTGTACCAATTTTTGCGAAAGCAGTGTTGGCTGATACCCTAAGCAGTCTGTTTAAGACCAATAAGATCGAAATGACAGTGGTGGAGTAAGCAGAGTTTGATTTTTTCCCAGTTTTATGGGATATTGCCTATAGTAAATTTCAAATCTTTTCTTAAGGAGAAAAAAGTGAATATTGGAATGTTGTGATTTGATAACGATCCCAAAGCAGGTTTGGCGCAGAAGATTGAACGGGCGGCCACTTATTACACGACGAAATATGGTAAGGCTCCCACCTTATGTTTCGTCCACCCCAGCATGTTAACCGAAGAATTGCAGCCAGCCCCGGACGGTAAGTATTACACTTCCGAAGGAGTGGAAATTCGAACCAGTAGTAGTGTACTGCCCAACCATTTCTGGGTTGGCTGTAACAACTTGGGCTCAGTTAATACGGATCGTGAAACAGGCCCAGTGCGCGGGGAGGGATGAATGAAATACGGTTCCCTTAGAGCGTCATACCACGCCAATATCGACGAAAATTCCCCTGAAGATATTGCCAAGAGATTGGTAAATATCCTGGATTGGTTGCTTCACCTGGAGAGAGCTCCCTGGCTTCTGGAGATGGCAATTTTATTAGAGGTGTCTCCGGAGTTTCTGCCGTATGTTTGTAAAGCGTTTGGGTTTTCTTATCCAATGAAGATGGGGGAACGAGCAAATCTTGGAATAAACAGAGAGTTAATGGTTGCCGTGAAGTCAAACGGGGCACTAACAGGCAGGAAAATCGTGCTACTTGGCCATGTTCTACATGTAGGTGAGTGAAAAACCGATAAGGCTCTTATTCTTAAGAATAGGAGCCTATTTCTTTGGGATTAAGCATTGACCAAATACAAAACTCCTGTTAACTTGTCACTACACTAATACTGTTGTTTTCTTTTCCAAAATAGTGTATACAATCTTACTGCACGTTAATAATTTAATATCACCTATATTTATTATTTTGAATTTCAAGATTCAAAAGGTAAGAAGAACGTTTGTGCACACTTATTCGTTTAAGTGTGTCTTTGTTAAGAATTTGATCCTAGTTCAGGGTGAATGCTAGCGGTGTGCTTAAGATATGCAAGTCGAGCGATTCTTCGCAAGAAGGATAGCGGCGAACGGCTGAGTAACACGTAGGAACCTACCCCCAACTCAGGGATAGCTCCGGGAAACCGGAATTAATACCTGATGTGAAGGCAACTTTAAAGATTTATCGGTTGGGGATGGGCCTGCGGCCTATCAGGTAGTTGGCGGGGTAAATGCCCACCAAGCCTACGACGGGTAGCTGATGTTAGCGCATGATCAGCCAGAGGGGCACTGAGACACGGGCCTCACTCCTACGGGAGGCAGCAATCGGGAATTTTGCGCAATGGACGAAAGTCTGACGCAGCGACACCGCGTGAGGGATGACGGCCTTCGGGTTGTAAACCTCGTTATAAGCACCGGCTAACTACGTGCCAGCAGCAGCGGTCATACGTAGGGTGCAAGCATTACCCGGTATTACTGGGCGTAAAGAGTTCTGTAGGCGGTTATATAAGTTAGGGGTTAAAGACCGAGGCTCAACCTCGGAAAGGCTCTTAATACTGTATAACTAGGAGGAAACTAGGGGATAGCGGAACGTATGGTGTAGCAGTGAAATGCGTTGATATCATACGGAACACCAAGGGGGAAGCCAGCTATCTGGGGTTTTCCTGACGCTGAGAGACGAAAGCGTGGGGAGCAAAACGGATTAGATACCCGTGTAGTCCACGCTGTAAACCATGTCTGCTAGATGCTTGTTTTATTATAAGTGTCAAAGCTAACGCGTTAAGCAGACCGCCTGGGAAGTACGGTCGCAAGGCTAAAACTCAAAGGAATTGGCGGGGACCCGCACAAGCGGTGGAGCATGCTCTTTAATTGGCTGATAACCCACGAACCTTACCAGGACTTGACATGTAGTCGGTAGTGAACCGAAAGGGGAACGACCCGTCGCAAGATGGGAAGCTACACAGGTGTTGCATGGCTGTTGTCAGCTCGTACCGTGAGGCGTACCCTTAAGTGGGTTAACGAGCGCAACCCCTACTGCTAGTTGTATCACTCTAGCGGAACTGCCTCGGCAACGAGGAGGAAGGTGGGGATGACTTCAAGTCGGTATTGCCTTTATGTCCTGGGCCAGAAGCATGCTACAATGGCTAGCACAACGAGTTGCAAAGTCGTAAGACGGAGCTAATCTCTTAAATCTAGTCTCAGTTCGGATTGAGGGCTGCAATTCGCCCTCATGAAGTCGGAATCGCTAGTAATCGCAGGTCAGCTATACTGCGGTGAATACGTTCTCGGGTCTTGCACACACTGCCCGTCACGTCAGCAAAGCTGGGGCCACCCGAAGTCTCAATTTATTGGGCCCACGGTGGAATCAGTGATGAGGATGAAGTCGTAACAAGGTAGCCGTAGGGGAATCTGCGGCTGGATCACCTCCTTTCTAAGGAGAACTTTGTGCTTTTTTCTTAACGAGAAAAGGGTGTTTTTGATAGGCGTTATCATGTGTCTGTGTTACACAGGCAATGACCGCATACTCAGAAAACACATTTTGGTGTAGAAGAGCTCTATACATCAAACTTAAAACCAGTTGTTTTACTCACAAAACAACTTGAGCAGGTTCGGAGTGAGCCTAAACTCTTGTTCTTCTTACCTTTTGGTGCTTGAAATAAATAATAAATAAAACAAAAAACTAGATCCCCTCAAAAAGGGGATCTTTTGGATTCTATGCCGGTGCCCCCCGGGAATAATTCCTCTATTATTTCCGGAGTGAATCTTGCCATAACTTCTTTAACTCGCAACCTGTCTGTACTATCTCCAAAGCATGCCTTTTCTACAAATTCTTTTCCAAATACATAAATCAAAGATTCAAAAAAAGCTATGCGTTTTCTATCGATTTCCTCTAACTGACCTATTCGACTTCCGAACTTTTTGACCAATAGGTCTTCATAATATCGGGCACAGCATTCGTCTAGAGGTTTTGTGAATATATCGGGATTATCCCGATTCTGGACAACGTGAACGACCTCATGGCGAAATGTTTCCAGTTGTATTTGAGATACTACAAGATTTCTGACAGCTTGTGGAATTTTGTCCTGTTCAACAAACAGATTACTGTACCTGCTTATCATTGTATCTCTAGCATATTGAGGGAGGTTGTTCCAATACTCTATTGGGTCTTGAAGAACGATCTTTGGTATACCATCCTTTACTGTACAGACTCCCATTACTTCAGCATGCTCACTAAGCGGGGTTTCCGAACCTTCCTGGCGTATTTTTCTAACGATTTCTCTGGGAGCAATACATGTATGTTCACTAATGTTTTCCAGTAGCGTTTTATTTTTTTCTGCCATGTTTTTTCCAATTTCATCAAGTAGCCCTCGAGAGATTTTGGTTATTTCTTTTTTAAACAGTTCGTTGGTGATAGTAAATGGGTTAGGAATTTCGACTTTGTTGGGTAGTCTCCCAGGGGATGTTGTTTCTGATATATCAGTCTCAATAATGCTCATTAGTATCTATGATAATACAATTAAGTAAACAAATATAAGAACGCTTATGCTGTGATTTCAAATCTTCCACCCTTTTTTTCGAAATCTTTAACTGTAACGGGGACTACAAGTTTAGACTCCTGCTGAGTGTCATATCTATACTGTGTGCTTCCGGTGATTGGTTCTTGAAGAGCCTGGTTTTTATTACCTAGTACATGCACAAATCCATCGCCGATTTTTTCTCTCACACTATTTGAGCACTTTACTGTAACATTGCCCTGGTTATCTTCTATTGTCCCCCAATAATCCCCCTTGGTAAGTTTAGTTCTATTAGGCATTATCGCTGATGCAATTGCTCGTAAAGCAGATGTATTTGCAAAGACGCCTAATGAGTTTTTAAATGCGCTATTTGAATTGTCTTTTGCTTGGCGGGGTTCCAAAACATCTATCCTTTCTCTTGACCCGTGGAATAAATAGGCACCGTTCTGTTCAATTTCCCTCAATATTTCACAAGTATCATTTTCAAACCGATTCTCGAGTGTAATTTTATCCACACCCTCTAAATAAGTAGTTCTGATTTCTTCCTGCTTCTCCCGAACTTTCTTTGTTTCTTCGATCCATAAAGGATTATGCCTTAATTCTTGCATCCCCGGAATAAAGAATGCCTTTGCCGAGTTGTAGGGAGCATCCTCACTTAGTTTTAGGAAGTCCGCCACTTGCCTAGCAAATGCCTCCTTTTTCGAAGCTATATCTCTAAGACTCCCAAAATTGTTTATAGTAGCTGCAGTACTTTGTTCGACCGCAACAATTGGGATATATTCGTACGAGGTCCGTGATCGCCCATATAAAATTTCTGCAACATGCCCCATATGAATGCCTGGAAATAAACTTGAATCTTCAACCGGTTCCAGTTTTAAAATTTCAGTATTCGATACATCCAAAAACCAATAGTCATCTTCACTTGCCTTAATCACAGTACCCCCGTGCCTTGCTGGGAGCCCCATAAAAGCTTCAAACCCTGCTCTTTCCATTGCCCTAGCGACTATCTGGCCGCCAAAGATGCAGTTAAAAGCCCCATCCGCCATCTCCATTGATACAGTTGGGTTTTCAGCCCAGCTTCTAAGTTCTCCTTTACCTTTGTTTATCTCTCTCATTTTTTCAAGAACCCTTACTGCAAATTTACCCACGGTTTCATTTGGCTCCAGATCCGCGGGAACATCAAATTTTTCTATGTAGTTGTCGATTCCCTGTCTAAATGACTCCCACATTTCTCCCAGAGTTTTTTCTTTGTTATCCCAAGTAGCTGCCAATTTAACTTCGGACCCTCCTGAAAGTCTATTCCACACTAGCTCAATATCTTGGCTTTGGAGTTCCTTATTAGTTAATTCTAAACTCTCAGGTTTTTCGTTTGGCATATCTATTCCGGAGCTGGTCCAAAGCTGGAGTTGCTCTAGTATTATTGGCAAACACAAACTATTGGGCTTCCCTTGCACGAACGGAATTTTCCCGAACAGCATCTGCTTTGGTCTCCAGGAAGAAGATTTCCCACGCCTGGTTTTACACATACGGAGCAATTAAACCATGAACACTTAGCATTTAATCTATTATCGTTGGGTTTACAGCATTGTGATGTTCTTAAACAAGCCCCGCCTGCAGGTTTACAAGAAGCGTTTGTGCCTAAAACATTTGTGGTTTGAGGCTTAAGATACATTGCCCATACAAGTGTAGATATAATTGATAATGTGAGTCCGCTAATTAATACAAATCCCGCTATTGAACCTTTTTTATTCATTTTATTAAATTAGTTCACCTCATTTCAGGAAAAATAAACTTCACTAAGGAAAGTGTAAATTGTGTGGTGGGAGGTGTCAATGGATGTCTGGTGGGTGATCCAGGAATCGAACCTGGGACCTCTTCCTTATCAGAGAAGCGCTCTAACCGACTGAGCTAATCACCCCTGCTCAAAATTGACATAGACATTTTACCATTTCGTTCTAAAATATCTACACATGGCGTTCACTGGTAAAAAAAACAGAGTTGTTACTATTGGCGGTGGAACAGGGGCTTACGTTGTTCTAAATAGTATAAAAGAGGTTGATGTTAATCTAACGGCTATAGTCACAATGATGGATTCAGGGGGATCTACGGGAAGGTTACGGGACCAACTTGGGGTTTTACCGCCGGGTGATTTGAGACAGGCACTTGTGGCCTTGTCTGACACTCCGGAAATATGGCGAGAACTTTTGACATACCGCTTTAGTGGTGGAGATTTAGACGGTCATAACTTTGGCAATTTGTTTATTACAGCCCTAGAGAAAATGACGGGCTCTTTAGAGTCGGCTGTGGCCAAAGCAAGCACTTTACTCGATGTAAGAGGTAAAGTTGTACCCATAACTTACTCCGATACTACACTTGCGGCAAGATATGCAGATGGATCCGTTATTGAGGGGGAAGCTTCCATAGACGATTCTCCTACAAAACGACCCAGAATAGAGTACATGTACTTAGTACCAAACGCTGTGGCCAATCCTGCGGCGATTGAGGAAATCATGAAAGCAGATTTCATAATTTTGGGTCCGGGGGATATTTTTACCAGTATCATCCCGAACTTTTTAGTAAACGGTGTAAGTGAGGCTTTATGCAAAACAAAAGCTAAGAAGATATATATAGTCAACCTGATGACTAAAAGGGGACAAACCGACGACTTCAGCGCTTCAGATCACGTTTATGAAATCGAGAAATACTACGGTGGTTTTTTGGACTATGTAATAGTAAACACACGTGAACCTGATCTCGAAATTATTGAGTGGTATAAAAAACTGGATAATGTTGATCCTGTAGAGGATGATCTGGACGCTAAAAGAGTTACCGAAGCTAAAATTGTGAGAGCAGACTTGATCGGGAAACTAACATTCGAAAGGAATGTTTCCGATCGTGTTAAAAGAAGCCTTATTCGGCATGATCCTCAGAAACTAAGTTCCGTTTTATCTCAAGCTTTCTCCTACTACTCTAAACACTCCTAGCAAATAGGTAGTTAATAGCATTAGAAATACAAGTGGCAAGGGGTATTTTTTCATATAGTGCTTCTTAATAAATAAACCCATTGCCTGGGTGGATAGTTTTTGCATTTTCAAGCGATGTTTCAAAGGTTTTTTCACTATATTTCTAGTGGTATTTCTTATTCCTACGGATCCTCCCTTCCAATGAAGGGATTTCCATTGGGGTAGGTACATAATCTTCCAACCGGCCTGTTTTATCCTGTAACAAGTGTCCACGTCTTCTCCATATAAGAAAAAGAGCTCGTCAAAACCGCTTATGTTTTCTAAAGTTTCTCTTCGGGTAAACATAAAGTGGGATATGCATAAATCTATTTCGTGAGGTTGCTCCATATTACGACCCAACAAAAAATACTGATTGAAGAAGGGGTCGTTGGGGAAGATCCTACCTAACCCGAATAGTCTACAGATAGAGTTCCAGGGTGTTGGAAATCCCCTGTGGGCATCCATATCCAGGCTACCGTCTTTTAATACGAGTTTACATGTTGCAGCACCAACTTGCCTGTTCGAGTCTTCTTCGAAGTAATTGAAGAGCCCTGTTAGGGTGTTTGGCTCTGGAATAGCGTCTAGCCCTAAAAACAATATATATTTCCCCGTCGATTGCTTGTAGGCAATATTATAAGCCCTTGATAAGCCCTCGTTGTCCCCTTTTATTAATCTTACCCAAGGGTAGTTTTCTGAAATAATCCTAACCGAGTTGTCGGTTGATCCTTGATCTTTCACAATAACCTCAAGATCTTCAAACTCAGATTCTTTAATTTTTTTTAGATTATCCAAACAATTTTCAATGAATTTCTCTTCATTTGTTCCTACTAATATTATTGATATTTTTGCCACCTCCGTATTATACTAAACGGGCAATATGTTTGACATAAGTTCGCAAGAATTAAAACTACCAAAGGTTCGATTGATAAGCTTCAAAAGATTTATAGACGAGCGAGGATTCTTTACCGAACCTTATAGAGAAAGTGATATCAGAAACCTTGGTGAAGGATTTGAAAATTTCAAAGTTGTACAGGTAAATGAAAGTCGCTCTCCAGGCAACATCATTAGGGGGCTGCATTTCCAATGGAATCCTTACATGGGAAAGCTTGTTAGGCCTTTACAAGGAACTTTATTTGAAGTGCTACTGGATATAAGAAAAGATTCACCCACATTTGGAAAAACAATAATTGTTAAGATTTCCCGTAACGTGAAAGACGAGTTTGATAATTGGCTATGGTCTCCTCCCGGAATTGCTCACGGATTTTTCTGTTTGGAAGAAACCGTAATGGAATATTTATGCACCGGAGAGTATACAAAAAAGTTTGAAGCTACAATTAATCCTCTATCCGAAGACATAGATTGGTCACTGGCGGATCCCGAACTTTATGATATTTACAAAGGGGTACTCGGCAACCAACCTATCCTTTCGGAACGTGACCTTGCTGGTTATTCCGTAAAAGGTTGGTCGGAAAGTCCTGACTCAGACAATTTTCTTTTTGCTAACTTATGAAAACGACCATTTCTCAAAATGAGCTATTAGTAATCGGGGGCGCAGGGTTGCTTGGTACAGAGCTCAAGAAATATTTCCCCCAGGCACATTTTACGGATAAGGAACTGATAGATGTCACCAAACCGGAAACTATAGATACCTTTCTTGATAACAACACTATTAAGACTGTGGTGCATATGGCAGCACTCATGCCTCCTAAAAAAAGTGATGAAGACCCTGCTGCATCCGTGCAAGTCAACATAATTGGAGTTGCAAATGTTGCAGTGGCTTGCATGAAAAGAAATATTCGAATGATCTATATCTCAACAGATTATGTTTTCCGTGGGGATGAAGGTGACTACAAAGAAGAGGATTCGTTATACGCTCCCAACAAATACGCTTGGTCAAAATTAGGCGGGGAGTGTGTAATGCGAATGTACGGTAATGGGGTAATTGTAAGGCTATCTTTTGGCCCAATGAAATTTCCTTATCCAAAAGCTTTTAGTGACCAATATACAAGTAAAGAGTCTGTGGGTGTGGTTGCCCAAAAAATTGCCAAGATCATAGAGTCAGACTTTTTAGGTGTGATTCACATTGGAGGAAAAAGAAGATCGGTTTTTGAGTATGCTAAGTCATTAGAGGGATCCGAGGCTGTTGAGGCTATGTCAAGGTTGGATGTTAGGGATTATATTGTGCCTAAAGACACTTCTCTCAACTCAACAAAATACGATCAGCTATTTAATTCCGAGAAAGAATACGGACTAATATGAAGAACGTAATTATCACTGGAGCAACAGGTTTCTATGGGCATCATTTGGTTAGGTATTTATTAGCTACCACCGATTGGAATATCATCGCGATGGGAAGAGAAAATTACGCAGGAAATTTGAATCGTTTATATGAGTTAGAAGAGTTCAGAAATAATAAGGATAGGGTTAGAATAATTTGGCATGATTTGCGCTCTGCAATTAACGATGTGGTTGGTAGACAAATTACGCGAGGGGAGCATGTTGATTACATTTTTCATACCGCAGCTTCTTCTCATGTCACCAGATCAATCCAGGACCCCATGTCGTTTGTTTATGACAATGTTGTGGGCACTGCAAATTTGCTGGAATTTGCCAGAAAGTTAGAAGGATTAACCAGGTTTTTGTATTTCTCTACCGATGAGGTATTTGGTCCCTCAGCAGGAGATGGTTATAAATTTAAGCCGTGGGATAGATACCGGGCAGGCAACCCCTATTCGGCCACGAAAGCAGGTGGGGAGGAGCTTTGTGTAGCATATGAAAACACTTTCAAGATCCCTTTGATTATTTCACATTGTATGAATATTTTAGGAGAACGCCAGCACCCGGAAAAGTACCTCCCAAGGATAATTAAACATATTATGTCTGGTGAAGAGGTTACTGTTCATACCGATTCCGAGAGGAAAAACCCTTGTAAGCGACACTACATCATTGCCGATGAGGTTTCTAACGCTCTCACCTTTATGTTGGAAAATGGGAAGGTAGGGGAGAAATATAACATAGAAGGGCAAAAGGAATTGGATAACCTGGAACTTGCCAAGTATGTGGCCGGCAAGCTTGGGATGGAGTTAAAATACAAGTTAGTACCGGCTGAGGTAGATAGACCAGGCCACGATTTCGAGTATGCCTTGGATAATTCAGCTCTTAGAAGTCTTGGATATACTGAGAAACACAGTTTTAGTGAGAAGCTGGACAAGGCTATCTATTGGTATAGGGATAATCCTTACTGGTTGGCTTTATAAAATTTCAAGTATCCCAAGTAATACTATTAAAAGCACAAAAGCTATAAGTCCTATTATCAAAGTAATTCCAATTTTGTTTCCCATTTTAACTTTATTTTCATACCATGGTTGAAATTCCTTTGCATCCACATAGTATTTTCCACTTACTTCTTTAATAAAGGGCATGAGCTGTATGAATTTATTCGGGTCGCCTGATCGATACCCCGTTTCCATCCAGTCATATCTATCCATCTTGATGGCTTTATCAGGAGATAAGGCAGTTCTGTCTCGGAAGAAAAAGAAGGCTTTGGTCAGGGGGTTATCTCGAGGATTGCATGGATAGACACTGTAGTTGTTATGGAAGTACATGTATATAGTATAACATTACCGCCGAAAATCATTGACACGCAATATCTATAATGGTAAAAAGATTCTTGCCTAACAAGGCAATCGGAATGGAGTTCATTCTTCCGCGATATTGTGTCGCCGGAAGCTCTGGATCCTCATATAAAAATAATATAATATTGGTTGATCGTAAGCTCTGTGGGCCGTTAGCTTAGTTGGTAGAGCGCTTCGTTTGCAACGAAGAGGTCAGCGGTTCGAATCCGCTACGGTCCACCAAAAAGATATTTAGTTTGGATGGATAGGCCAGATGGGACAAGAATCCGCTACGGCCTGCCTGCCGGCAGGCAGGTCCACCAAAAAGATTTTTAAGTTCTTTGAAAACTGAACAGAAGGTCAAAATTAACAACATGAATTTTACCGATTTGATTAAGTATTTATACTCGATCGATCGTTCAAAGAAAGTAATTTCTAATTAGTAAAAAAAGTTATTCATGCATGTGGTGGATGCCTTGGGTCTTTGTGTCGATGAAGGAAGTGCCAGACTGCTTTAAGCCTCGAGGAGCTGTCAAGAAGCGTTATTACTCGGGGATTTCCGAATGGGGAAACCCTACCAAGCTGAGAGCTTGGTAACTCGTTGCTGAAGGTTTGCCGCAAGGTGAATTATAGGCAACGTAGAGAGAACTCTGCGAACTGAAACAACTTAGTAGCAGAAGGAAAATAGACAAATATGTTATTCCCTTAGTAGCGGCGAGCGAAAGGGGAAGAGCCCAAACCCAAGTTTTAATTAACTTTGGGGGTTCGGAAGATTCTAGCCGGTTTAACCGGCAGAGAGTTACAAATCTTTTTTGTAGGAGAATATCCCTGGAACGGGAAGCCATAGCGGGTAATAGCCCCGTATCCGAAACGAAAAAGACTCTTGGATCTTTCCAGAGTAGCACGGGACACGTGTAACCCTGTGTGAATGTGCGACGCCCACGTCGTAAGGCTAAATACACAAAGACACCGATAGTGAACTAGTACCGTGAGGGAAAGGTGAAAAGTACCCCTGGTAGGGGAGTGAAATAGTAACTGAAACCGCATGCAGACAAGCTGGTAAAGGTCGCTTTTGCGCAAGCAAGGGTGACTGATACCGTGCCTATTGAAGAATGAGCCAACGAATTACCTTTGCGTGCTTGCTTAAACCATATTAAATGGTGTAGGCGTAGCGAAAGCAAGTTTTAATAGAGCGTTGACACTTTATTGTGTCAGGTACGTTAAGGTAAACCCGAAGCCAAGTGAGCTAACCATGAGCAGGGTGAAATCCGCCGAAGGGCGGATGGAGGCCCGAACCGGTGTAAGTGGAAAATTGCTCGGATGACTTGTGGTTAGAGGTAAAACGCTTATCGAACTTGGCGATAGCTGGTTCTCCTCGAAATATATTTGGGTATAGCCTCGGTTAATATAGATTTTGTGAGGTAGAGATACTGAAAAGGGCTGAGGGACGCAAGTCTACTCACTCTTACCAAACTCCGAATGCACAAAATCGTTCACTGAGAGTCAGTAATGCGGGGAAATCTCGTGTTACTAAAGGGAAACAACCCAGACCAACGGATAAGGTCCCTAATCTTTGCTAAGTGGGGAAGGAAGTGATGACGTTTAGACAGCTAGGAGGTTGGCTTAGAAGCAGCCATCCTTTAAAGAAAGCGTAACAGCTCACTAGTTAAACGGCATCGCGCCGAAGATTTAACGGGGCTCAAGCAAAGAACCGAATCCATGGCTTTGTGTGGTTTACGAACCACATAAGGGGTAGAGGAGCTTTGATGTAATCCACTGTAAAGTGGTGTAGCGATGAAGGTGTACTCGTGAGGGGCACTGGAGCAGCATCAAGTGAGGATGTTGGTATGAGTAACGAGAGCCAGGCGAAAACCCTGGCCGCCGAAAACCTAAGGGTTCCTCCGCTATGTCAGTCATCGGAGGGTTAGTCGGTCCTAAGGCGAGGCCGAAAGGCGTAACTGATGGACAGCAGGTTAATATTCCTGCACTGTTGTATTACCGTTTTACCAATGGGGGGACGGAGAATGCTGGTTTGAGCTGATTAAGGATTTCAGTTCCGAAAGCAAGCCCGCTCGTGTAGGCAAATCCGCACGAGTGTTATGGGTCAGCCTGGGAAAAGTTTACCGCAAGGTGAGCAATTCAAGTCATGCAATCTTCCAAGAAAAACCTCTAGGGAGGTAATACAATATCCGTACCGCAAACCGACACAGGTAGGTGGGTAGAGAATACTAAGGCGAACGAGAGAATCGTGGTTGAGGAACTAGGCAAATTACATCCGTAACTTAGGGAAAAGGATGCCCACCGTTAGCAATAATTGGTGGGGGCACAAAAATGGTTCAAGCGACTGTTTAACAAAAACACAGGTTCCTGCTAAACTCGTAAGAGGAAGTATAGGGGCCGACGCCTGCCCAGTGCCCGTAGGTTAAATCCGGAGGTGACTCTGCGTAAGCAGCGAAGCTTTTGGTCTAAGCCCGGGTGAACGGCAGCAGTAACTATAACTGTTCTATGGTAGCGTAATCCCTTGCCGGGTAAGTTCCGGCCTGCACGAAAGGCGTAACGACTTGAGCACTCTCTTAATCACGAACTCGGTGAAATTGAACTACCGGTGAAGATGCCGGTTACTCGTTGTTGGACAAATAGACCCCATGGAGCTTTACTGTAGCTTGGTACTGATAATTGGTTTGAGCTGTGTAGCATAGGAGGGAGATTTCCCCGCTAACGCTGGGAAGTCACCAGTGAAATACCTCTCTTCTTACACTGAGAATCTTACTATCCGCCGTGATCCGGCGGGAGGACAATGCCTGGTGGGCAGTTTATCTGGGGCGGATTCCTGCTAAAAGGTAACGCAGGAGCCCAAAGGTTCACTTAGCACCGATGGAAATGGTGCTGTAAGCGTAAAGGTAAATGTGAGCTTGACTGCGAGACATACAAGTCGAGCAGATGCGAAAGCAGGGCTTAGTGATCTTCCGTGTGCCTAGTGGTAGGCCCGGAACTTAACGGATAAAAGTTACCCTGGGGATAACAGGCTGATAGTGCCCGAGCGTTCACAGCGGCGGCACTGTTTGGCACCTCGATGTCGTCTCGTCTCAACCTGGGGCTGAAGCAGGTCCCAAGGGTCCGGCTGTTCGCCGGTTAAAGAGGCGCGTTAGATGGGTTCAGAACGTCGTGAGACAGTTCGGTCTCTTTCCACAACGAGCGCAAGACTTTGAAAGGACTCATTCCTAGTACGAGAGGACCGGAATGATTAAACCTCTAGTGTACCAGTTGTCCTACCAAGGGCATCGCTGGGTAGCTACGTTTAAACAAGATAACCGCTGAAAGCATCTAAGCGGGAAACTTACCTTAAGATTAAAGTCTGTTCCGCGCAAGCGGACACAAATCCTAGGAGAATACTAGGTTGATAGGCCGTAGGTGTAAGTACAGCAATGTATTCAGCCGAGCGGTACTAATATTTGTGAAACTTTTTTTACTACTTTAATTTGTGCTGCTAATGAGATCTTCTGATCAGTTTTCAGAGAATTTGTGTATATTCTCTCGGTGGTGATAGCGGTGGTGACACACCTCTTTCCATTCCGAACAGAGAAGTTAAGGCCACCCGCGCCGAAAATACTTGGTAGAATGCCTGGGAAAATAGGTCGCCGCCGGGATAATATACATAAGTTCCGTGTTTTTTGTTCTATTGGCTCCCTTATCACATCTCTAAGCTCGTTTTACTCGCTAAGATCTGTGGTATAGGCCGCCGCCGGGATAATATACATAAGTCTTGTGCTATTATTTACTCATGGCCTTTTCACCCGCCGAAAACCCACCTAGTTTCATAACTTCACTAGCGCCCGAAACTGGTCGTCCCCGACAAACTTACTTAGAAACTGCAATAAAACACATTAAACCTACTACAGACGTGAGATTAATCGAGGCAGGATTAGCCGCCTATTACAACACGCCTGCCGAAAGAGCTTCCATATCAGAGTGGGCGAGTGACTCATCAGCTTTGTTACAACGGGTGGAGGAATATACATGGATAAAGCCGCCGTCGCGTTATGGGATGGAACTGGTTTTGAAGAAAGTGTTCGAAGAAAAAGAGTACAAGAAGGCTTTGGCTAGATTTACGGAAAAATCGGGATGGGAGGGAGGGTTTATTGAGCATCCAGAAGCTATTGTTGCGAATGTTAGAGCAGTTCTAGAGTCTCAACGTCAGTTACCTTTTGCTGAAGCTAAAACAATCCGTCATGGTGACGCAAGAAGGTTGGTTTCAAATACTATTTATAATTCCGATAGCGGAGACCCGATTGATAGGTTTGCGAAGGCAGAGAATCGGCCGATCATTCGCCGCAATATACAGGCGGTCTTGGGAAGTTTCCCGGAAGATGCACGGACTGAATTATTCTGGGCGCAAGTAATTTGGAGGGTAGAGAATATTATAGACTCTCAACGACCAAAGTCACCTGGGGAAGGGAGTCCCGAAAACTTGGCGGAAACAATACTAGCTAATGAAATCGAACTGGCCGGTTTGAAGGGGCTGTATGGGTATGTTAGAAAGTTTTCATACGGAAAAGATAGCTATGGCGGCGTAACACGCCAGGACGTAATCAACAATCTCAATGGAAAGGGGCTGGGAGACAGAATCCAGTTTGGATCAGATGCAACAATAATTGTTGATGGCAAATCGTTGAGTCGTTCAGATCCGGTCAGAGAAATAGAAGTGATGAGGGCTTTACTAAATCTCCACAACCCCGCAAACTAGTTGAATTTTTCCTTATTATCTGTTATCCTCACTCAGCTTGTAGCCGGTACAACAAAAAAGTATTTATTTACACGGCCAAGATAATTTTAATTCATGCCAAAATCAAGAAAAGTTCATAAAGAGTCATCCGCGATGTCTCAGCACTATAAAGATGCTGATATGGGTTTAAAAGACCTACATCCGGGAGATTTAATCGAAGGAGTAGTAGTCAGCGTTTCACATGGAGAGGTTTTAGTAGATGTTGGGTCTAAGTCGGAGGGAATAATATCGGGAGCCGAACTAGTAGACGAAGATAACACTCATAAAAATCTAAAACCGGGTGATACCCTGTTAGCTAAGGTTCTACAAGTAGAAAATGACCAAGGATATATCGTTTTATCATTAAAACGAGCCGAAAAAGACCGAAAATGGAAAGACGCTCAAGATGCGCTCGACAGCCAGGCCTCGTTGGAAGCTATTGTTATCGAATATAATAAAGGCGGTTTGTTAGCCGATTGTATTGGGTTAAGGGGATTTATTCCGCTTTCCCACTTGGACCGAGCCCACTTTGCCAACGACATAGCAAGATTTGCTGCAGGTAGTGAGGCAGAGCTTAAAGAGTCGTTAAAAGTGTTGTCCGGGAAAACCCTCAAGGTAAAAGTCATCGAGTTGGACAAGGAAAAAAACAGATTCGTATTATCCGAAAAAGATGCACTTTCTACCTACAGCGACGAAGCTAGAGAATTACGCCTGGATAAGATAAAAGACGGTGACATTTTAGAGGGAATTGTTACGGGTATTATGCCATTTGGTGTATTTATCGATTTAGACGGCGTAGAAGGCTTGGTACACATCAGCGAAATAGCTTGGGAAAAAGTCAGCCACCCGTCATTATATTTTAAGGTGGGTGAGTCTGTAAAAGTTTTGGTTTTAGGCGTAGACGAACAATCGAAAAAGCTGGCACTGAGTGTAAAAAGGCTCTCCGACAATCCTTGGGAAACAGTTGAAACCAAATATCCTGTTGGATCTAAGGTAAAAGGTGTTGTAAGCAAAATAGTGCCGTTTGGGGCTTTTGTTACATTGGAAAAAGGGTTAGATGGTTTGGTACACGTTAGCGAAGCCGCCGGTCCTCTAAAAGAGGGTGAAGAGGTTGAAGCTACCGTAGTGCAAGTTGATGGTTCCAAACAGAAGCTTGCCCTAAGTACAAGAAATGAAAATTAGCCAATTAACAATCCGGGCCAGAAATTTGCTTCACGAGTTTGATGGCAAAATAGAAGTTGAATTAGGAAAACTCCTCATCCAGATAGATAAATCTAATGGATTGGGGAGTTTTCTTATTCATAATGTTCCTTTAACGATTGGGAAGGGCAAGAAAAAACTCAAAATAAACGATCTCATCGTAGAGGCTTTCTTTCAGGCATCCAAACTCGAGGCATCTTATGTTGGGACAGAGCACTTACTGCTTGCCGGGTTAAAAATTGTACAAGATAAACAGTACGAGAGAGCTAAAAATTTTCTCGAAAGAGTAAAGGTGTTTCCGGATTACTTGTCTCAACAAGGAAAGACAGACAAGACCCCATATTTATCCAGCTTTTCAACGGTGTTAACCAAAAAAACTAATTTGAGTAAAGACAAGTTCCCCTTTGAGCGAGCAGAACTGAACTCATTGATATCGGGGTTAATGCTAAAAACCATACAAGGTGTTCTCTTGGTAGGTGAGCCGGGAGTGGGAAAAAGGGATCTAATTCAAAAACTTGCATCCAAGATGATTCGACTTGAAGTGCCCATATCGTTGATAGGGCGTGATATTTTCGAGTTTGATATCATAAGTTTTATGACCAGCCTGGCAAACAGAGGTGGTAATTTTGAGTTTGGCATTTCTCAGTTAAATGATGAATTAAGGACGCTAAACAAACCGGTTATTTATATAAAAGATTTTCAAAGTTTGTTTTTTAGTACTTCTATGGGAATGACAGCACCGGTTTTTTACAACATGTTTAAGAGTACGATTATTGACTCGGGAGCTTATCTGTTGGCGGATTTACCTATGAGTCTGTATGAAAAGATTTTAACTGAAAACGAGCATGTGCTTGATGATTTTTTTGTGGTTGAAATTACTGAACCTGATGATGCAAGCAATATAATTGCGCTTAAAAAAGCAGCTGAGGAGCTTTCTAAGGCACATGGGGTAAAGATACCGACGAATATCATCGACTATGTATACAAAAAGGCAAAAACATTAAATGTCACACTAAAATTTCCTCAAAAAGGCATTGATTTACTGGATCACTGTTGTACTCGGTTAATTCTAAAAAGCTCCAGAGTGGCTGCAAAATATAAGAAAACTTTTGATGAGAGCATAGAAAGTAACATTGAGTTAGACAATCTATTAGAAAAAGGATCGTATGAGAAAGCCCTCTCTGCAAAGAAGAAATTGTACACTCTTGGTTCTAAATTGCTAAAAATCAAGGAGTTTTCTCCAGGCAAATATCCGATTTTAACGATTAAAGCTGTGGATGAGGCTTTGTTAACTTTTAAGGAGGACAAAAGTGTAACTGACGAGAGTATAGACATGACCAAATTTGCCAGCCTGGCAAAAAAAGTTAAAGAACGAATTGTTGGCCAGGAAAATGCGGTAGACCTTGTAACGAAAGCCCTAATTAGGTCAAGATTAGGTTTAAGATCAAAGAAGCGCCCACTTGGAAACTTTCTTTTTCTAGGTCCCACTGGGGTTGGAAAGACCGAATTAGCTAAAGTACTAGCCGATGAATTTTTCGGAGAGGATTCACTTATTAGATTAGATATGAGTGATTTTGGTGAAAAACACACTGTGGCAAGGCTTGTAGGGGCTCCTCCGGGATATGTCGGCTATGGTGAAGGGGGCGAGTTAACCACAAAGATATCCAGTAAACCCGATTGCGTGGTTCTATTTGATGAGATCGAAAAGGCTCATCCGGACGTGCTAAATATTCTATTACAGATAATGGAAGAAGGGGAGTTAGCTGATGCCAAGGGTAATACGTTCGATTTTTCAAAAAGTGTAGTAGTTTTAACCAGTAATGCGGGGACTGAAATATTACATAATAGTGAAATAGGGTTTGAACCTAAACTATCCGACTCAATTCAAATAGAGAAAAGTTTGCTCCAAAATTTGAAAAAATTGCTTAAACCTGAGCTAATTAACAGATTCGATGAGATTATAGTATTCAATCAGTTGAACACAAAAACGCAGAAGCGAGTACTAGATATACTCATAAAAGAGATCACAGATAATTTGCACGCTAAAAACATAAGTCTACAGGTTAAAAAAGCCGCGAAGGAATATTTGTTGGAAAAAGGATACTCGAAGGAGTATGGGGCGAGGTCGCTCAGGAGAGTTTTGGAAAGAGAGTTACTAGATAGAATTGCAGAGTACCTCCTAGATAATGAAAAAAGGCCTCTTTTCATTGAGGTAGAGAAGTCGGGGAAAGGCTTAGGTGTAGTTCCCACAGACCTATAGCTTGACGAGTATGTAATTTCATGTTAAAATCCCCGCATCAAGTATCCCAAGGGACTTCGTTGAAAGTGGCCGGCGCGGGATCATTCCCATTGCCATCGCAACGTAGCCCCCTAAAAAGGAGGTCCGAATGCACAATAAGGTGTATTTCGGCTTTCGTTTAGGATAAGGCCAAGTAAGCCTAAAGCTGTCTATTAGCCAACCGTAGGCGAACAGCTAACATACCAGTCGCGGAGGAACCCAACGGTCGTTATATTGGAAATACCAAAACCGACCGAGGCAGACTGGTGGCTTACGCCCTCCCGGCCAAAGAGCGCACAAAAGTGCGTACGGGTAGGGGTGAAGTGACTGCATTCAAATGCAATGCAGAAGTACGGAAATGCTCATGACGGCCACTCGGCTTCGCCACGTGGCTTCAACCAAGAATGCGCAATAGATCTGGCCTAAACGCCTGCGCACAGAAAGGAGATAGTCATGAAGGATCGTAAATAGGACGCCTGGGAGTTTGAAGTTCTCTTACTTATTGAACTACAACCAGAGAACTAAAACTTCAAGGTGTCCCCACAATGTGAAAACAACTTCATAGCCCCGAGCAATCCAAGCCCGGGGCGATTTTTTTTAATCCCAAATTCATCTTCCCCGTGTTATCATCAAAATATGCCGAAATTAAAGAAAATCTATATATGCCAATCATGTGCATATCAAACCTCTCAGTGGGTAGGGCAATGTCCGCAATGTAACGAATGGAATACTTTTTCCGAAGACGTTATTGACGTAAGTTCCTCAAATTCTTCCGGTAGAAAAGCTCAATTTAACCCCTCAAAAATTGTTAAATTATCTCAGGTAAAAAAAGAAAACATTCAAAGAGTCTCGTCTAATATTACAGAATTTGACAGAGTGTTGGGAGGAGGTTTTGTACCCGGCCAGGTAATTTTGTTAGCAGGAGATCCGGGTATAGGAAAAAGTACGCTACTTACGCAAATATGTAGTTCTGTGAGTATGCCGATACTGTATGTTTGCGGAGAAGAAAGCCCGGAACAAATAAAGCTGAGAACCACCAGAGTGGGGTATAAGGGTGACAATCTCAATCTATTATCCGAAACAAATATCGACCAAGTATTAGCAGCAATCCATTCGTTAAGTGACTTGAAGCTGGTTATTGTAGATTCAATTCAAACCCTGTATTCGCCGGAAATTGGTGGAATGGCAGGTGCAATTAGCCAAATTAAAGGATGTACACAAATACTGACAAGCACTGCCAAGGACTTAGGTGTCCCAATAATTTTGGTAGGACATGTTACCAAGGAAGGTGCTGTTGCCGGACCTAAAATCTTGGAGCATATGGTGGATACTGTTCTTCAACTTGAGGGAGATTCTCAACATATGTATCGCACGCTTCGTACAAGCAAAAATAGGTTTGGTCCGGTTTCCGAGGTCGGAATTTTCGAAATGCAGGAGAAGGGGATGATTGAGGTCACAAACCCCTCAGAGTTATTTCTAGAGCAGAGACTACCTAAAACATCGGGATCAGTAGTCACAGTCGTTATGGAGGGTCACAGGCCTATCTTATTCGAGGTCCAGGCCTTAACAACGAAAACCAGTTTCGGCTACCCGCGGAGAACTACCAGTGGGTACAATAACAACAGATTGCAAGTTATCTTGGCTATTTTACAAAAAAGAGCGGGAATTGATACCTCAAGCCATGATGTATATGTGAGTGTGGCAGGAGGTTTTAAAATATCGGAATACTCATCTGATTTGGCTGTGTGTTTAGCAGTAGCATCTTCGCTTTTAGACAAACCTATTAAGGAAAATAGCGTTGTATTCGGAGAGTGCGGGCTTAACGGGGAAATTAGGAGAGTTTCTCAGATGGAGAAGAGAATAGCGGAAGCTAAGAAACTTGGTTATAAAAATATTGTGAGTCCTATGGAGTTTAATTCGATTAAAAAAGCACTTTCGGCGAGTTTATAAGGTACAATTAGAAGCATGGTCTCGAACAAGGAAAAACCAAAATTTAAACTGTCATTTTTTAGGGAGATTTCCGGGACAATTAGAGCCATTTCGTCACTCATTTTCCTAATTCTAGGTCTCACCCTCACACACGAAGTATTGTTTGGTAATGGACCAATCATAGGTTTTAACACAGTATTGGAGTTAGTAATTGCCAGTGTGGTTGCAGGTTTTGGGTATTTCATTTTTCCCGATCTTTGTATAGCAGTAAAAAACTGGATCGAAGATATTGTTTACAGTGCCGTTCAAGCAATCGTTTCAGACTTTTGGGAACAGCAAAGTAAGAAGATTACCGAAGTTAGACGTGAGAAACAGTTGAAGAAATCTCAAGAGGAAGCTGAAAAAAAAGTAAAAGACCTCCAAAACGGGGTCGTGCTTGATACCTCAGTTCTTATTGATGGGAGAATATTAGATATAGCTAAAACAGGGTTCCTGGATAAAAACTACATCGTTCCCCAGTGTGTATTAGCGGAATTACACACACTTTCCGATAGTAAAGACAGCATCAAAAGGCAGAGAGGAAGAAGAGGCCTGGATGTAGCGAATAAGCTCAAAAAATACGGCCAAGTGACCACCATAGATGATGTGTCGAAAGTAGTAGGGGATGTAGACAAAAAAGTAACCATGTTAGCAAAGGATAAGGGCATTCCTCTAATGACTTTAGATTTCAATTTGAACAAGGTGGCCAGTATTTCCGGTGTGAAGGTGCTTAATATCAATGAGCTGGTGGATGCTATTAAAACTGTTTTACTGCCCGGAGAGAACGTGATTGTTGAAATAGTTAATCAGGGGAAAACAAATAGTCAGGGAATAGGTTATTTAGGGGATGGAACAATGATCGTGGTCGATGGTGCTAGAGATAAAGTAGGGCAGGAGGTAGCGGCAAAGGTTAAAAAAGTAATCCAGTCTAAAGCAGGCAGGATGATATTCTGCGAGATATCCCAATAAGTTAAATCTGTATAACTCTATAAAAAGAAAAGACGCCCCGCGAGGGGCGACATAGAGGGCGGCGACCGCAGTTACGTCTTTTCTTGTCCTTTAGCAAGCTAAAGGCCCGGAAGCGAAATGCAGATAATAAAATCTGCAATAAGTCCATGCTTCAGAGCAGTCGAAACATGTTAGATACTAATTTAGATCTTTTCAAAATATTAACAAGCTATCACCATTGATAGTTTGAAGGTGTTTTATCGCAGTCAACGATAAAGAAGCCTTCTAAAACAATGTGCGTTAGTGCTTTATATGTATTTACAGCAATATGGTTATATGGTTAAATTAGCTATATGATAAAAAAAGAAAGTAGTAAGATTAAAACGACTCTGCTGTTGGATAGAACTCTTAAAAAACTTGCCCAGCTGCACGCCTTGCAAAACGATAAAACCTTGCAAGAGGTTGTAGAGGAGGGGTTAAGGAAGGTTTTGGGGGTAGGGAAATAGGCGCCACCTGGCTTTATTTGCCTTTAAGGACTTGACGAAGAGCCTATAGGATGGTAGAATTGTCGCATATAAATAATCAACTGCGAGGCTCTGCGTCCCGCACTATTTCAAAAGGAGACAAAAGTGAACAACTTAGTTTTGGAAGCACAACGAAACAAAATCCTGGCTGATGCTGATGCCCAACGGGCAAAAATTCGTCAGCAAGAGGCTGAGGAGTCTGTACTAGCCGAGTTGCACTATGACCTGGCTGAAAAACTCGAGCAGCTCAAAGACCTGGTAGGGCAGATCCAGAGCTTGGATCCCACTTTCAAAAGCCCTCTACAGGTTTCTGCCCCAGCCGTTGATCTTTCGCCCTATGAACGGTCAATCGACCATGCAAGTGATCAACTGACCGACCTGGTTCCGGTCATGTCCCTCCCACAGCAACAAGATTTCATTGCTTGGGACAATGCCCGCCCGGCCTAGTTTCAGTCATCGTTGGGCCTGAGGAAGTATAGTAATTACTCTCTCAGGCCCGTAAGTTCAAGGATTTAACATTTTACATAGGTAGTGTTGAGCCTTTAAACTTACTTGGTGTAAGTCCAAGAAGAGCAATATTGAAAAAATAATTTGATTCTAGTCTAGTTTTTGAGAAAAAGGAGATAAACAATGGCTGCAAAAGGTTCTGCGGCGCGAGTTGTTCGCAACGCTAATCAGAACGTACGTCCCCCTGTTGTTCAACAGCAGGCGGTAACTCACCCCGCTCCTGCCGCACCTCAAGGTGCTCGGCAGACCAAGTGGTATCAGAAGCTGCCGAAAATCAAGACTACTCCTAGCGGCTCTGGATGCTGGGCTGCTCTGGCCGTCGCTCTAGGCTTTATGGTTCTAGCGGCAGTGGTTTTCTTTTTTGCCTTCTTCTCCAACCCCGGTAAAAGCAAAGTACCGGCACCGGTTATCGTGAAGACGCAACCGGTTGAGGTTGAGAAGGAAGTGGTCAAAGTCGGTGAAGGTGAGGAAGATTCGCAGCCAGAATTGGCTGTGGAAGTTGCTTCCTTGACAGGCCAAGCGAAATACGATGCCATCATGAACAAGTTCGAACGAGTTGATGGTGGTCAGAATCCTCGTGGTTCTAACCTGAACGATGGTTATGAAATCACGATTGGCGCCGGCATGACTGAGATGGTATTTGGGCATGGTGTGTTTTCTTTGGCTGATACCGAAATTGAGGCCAAGCAATTCACAGACGCCGAAAATGGCGTTTATGTGGAGAACATTACCGTTATCCACAATGCCACCGATTCAGAAGTTGTGTACGTGTTGACACGCGAAACAGCGACTGGACTTTCCTATCATCTTCTGAAGGAAGGGGAATCCCTAACTGAGGAGGACGAGGAATACTTAGCCCGCTGGCCTGTTGGCAGAGCGCCACACTGTGGAATGACGAATCCACCTGGGTGTTCTTTTGTTGTTCTGGGGCACATTCAGATCATTGAGGAAGGCCGCCTTAAATCGAGCGACTTGCCTACAGGTAAGAAATTCGAGAAACCAATCGATGCAGGTACAGGTGCTATGGCCAGTATCCAGCTTCTGCCGAAGGCCGAAACTGGTTGGGATAAAGTTTCTGGTAAAGAAGCATACGCCACAGAATACAGAAAGTTGGCACAGCCAGCCGAGGAGTGGCCAGTTGCAGGATCTTTGGATCCCATCACGATTGGTGTCACAAAGGATGCTCCTCATTTGGTAGCTACATGGGGTGTAGTTTCGCTTGAGGGCGTGGAAGTAGGTTCGTTGCCATCGGAGAAGGGTCACTATGTGGCATTTCTTCTGGTAAACGATACCGAAAATACGGTCACATTCCAAGTGACGAAATTCGCAGGGTCGGGATTTCTTCACTACGAGTATGGCTATGGTCAAAAACCTAATCCAGATTTTTGGGCGCGGTATCAGATCAATAGGCTTACCTGGGGTGCTGAGTTGGTTTCAAAAGGTACTGTTTTGATCATCCGCCTTACGGCGACTGGTATTGAAACGGAGACCTTGGAGTTTACTACGGGCTTGCCCTAAAGACTCCTGAACATGTTCGCTGAGCGGCACAAAAAGTTTACCAAAACTTGAGTGCCGCTTTTTCTTTTTCTCCCCTCAAGTATCTGCTATCATTTAATCCAGATGACAAACATAAGGAAATTATTATTTTCTAAATACGCTTGGCTGGTTTTGTTATTGTGTGTTTTCCACGTAACAATTAACATAGTATGGCATAGATTGAATACAGCACCGCCTACTTGGGATAGTGCAGGTCATCTAACTTTGTCATTTATACTTAAGGACAGATTTACTTATCTATTTAAAGGTGAGCTATCTCCTGTAGTTATCCTTCAGACTTCTTCATACTACCCGCCTTTGATTCATATTCTCGGGTCTGGGGTTATTGCAATTTTCGGCAGACACTATGAGTATCCTATACTTTTAGGAACTGCATTTTTTATAATGGCAATAATCTACCTATTCAAACTTGTTAATCACTATTTTAAAGACGATAAGTTAGCTTTCTTCACAGTTTTAATATTTTCGTTTTTCCCTCAAATTTGGGAGCAGAGTAGGCATTTCCATTTAGATATCCCATTGCTTGCCTTTTTGCTGGCTTCTTTTTATCACCTTACAAATTCAGATGTGCTTAAAAAGCCTGGTCACACATTGGCATTCTTTTTGTACTTTTCCTTAGCTCAGCTAACAAAGTGGTATGGATTCGTCTATTTAGTAGTTCCCTTCGTTTTTGAGGTTGTGATCAGACTAGTAAGAACTAAAGATTACTTTAATGTACAAAGGATTGTGAATATTGCATTTGGTGTTTTAATGGTTGTAGTTGTAGCTTTTCCTTGGTATGTGATCAATTATAAAACCATACTTGAAACAACTCGTATTTCTTCTACAGCGGACGCAGGAGATCCGGCTTTGGTGTTAAGTTATGAAAGTTTTATACATTATCTCAAAATAATGACAAGCCACCAGATAGGCATCCTTTCTGTATTGCTTTTTCTATTGTCACTAAAATATATTAAGAGAGATAAGGACCTCTTTCTATATGTGTGGTATTTGTTTCTACTGCCCTACATAACTTTCACTCTAATTCAAAACAAGGATCTTCGGTACATTTTGCCACTGGTCCCGCTTTTTGCCTTTTGTATAGCGTATATGTTTCTTCATTTGTCAAAAAAATTGTATGTGTTTTTAGGTTTAGGATTTTTCTTATTGTATCTTGTGGTTCTGTATGTGTTTTTGGGTTTTAATCAATTTCAGAAGTTGGAAGGCAATTATAAAATATTCGGGACCCTCTTTGCCGGTCCATATAGAGATGCCTGGATAACCAGTCCCTGGGATTACTCCTACAATCCGACAAATTGGAGAGGGGAAGAGATAATAAAGCGAATACAGAGCTTGGCCGATGATGAGGGATTAAGTTACGATCACTATAAAGTGCTAGAGGTATCAGATAACAGATTCTACTCAATTGCCTCTTTTGATTTGTATAAGGTGCAGAACTCTTTTCATAATTTAGATCTTGTGGTGCCTTATTTTAGATTTGATCCCTTCACGACTGAGGAATTATCCGATTACTTAGTTCCAATACAATTTGCAGTTGTGCCTTCTTATCCAGGGCCTCCCGGTTTAAGAAATATAGCAGTGTTAAATCAGCTAGTATCATACTTTAACTCTGATCAAAATAAAGACTTTATTAAACTTGAAGACTTTAGTATGCCTGATGGAAACGTTCTTAGTTTGTACCAAAGACGTACTTCTGATATCAGTGTGGAAGGCGAACCACCTTCTGATAGTCTGATCTTAAAAATTAATAACATATTAGTTATTGATAGAGAAGGACTGGGGGGAGACAGTTTCGATGTTGAACTTTATTCAGACGCTGGAGAAGTAGAAAAAATTCATTTTGGGCCAGAAGGAAGTGCTCAAAAACGAATAGCATTATCTGGCATAAAGGAAATTAAAATATTACTTCCCCCAGATAAAATTTTCGTAGCATATTCATACGGATGGAGGAAGCAGGGTAGTTCAATATATAGGACTTTTGATAGGGCCAAAAATATTTCTAGCTTTGCCTTACTAAATTCAAAACTGATTTCTGTTGCCAGTGTTCCAAGCGGTGTGCCAAATTTTCCTTTAAATATTGCCTATAAAGACACTACTATTGATATCGAGTTAAAAGATACATCTCAATCTTCGTATGTAGCATGGGCTAGCGAAGGCTGGGTGTGGAGTGGGGTAGAGTTAAATAATTTAAAGACAAAGATTTCCATTCCTATGGAAGGACTTATTCAATTGGAAACCACCAGCCCCGGACAGAAAATTGAGGGGTTTCCTGAGAATTGGGGGATCTTCCCTTGTTACAGTGGAAAAGCTGTCTGCATGGTTCCTTTGATTGAGGATCTATAAGTAAGTTATACTTTACATCATTATGCTACCCAGTATTAAAGCTAAAGTTTTGAAAAGCGTGTTTCCAGCCATTCTAGTACTAGTAACTCTAATTGTTTGTAAGCAGAATTATACTCGAGATACATATCTAACAGGCTGGGATACGTTGCATCCTGAATTTAACTTTAAGCTTTACTGGTCCAGAATAATAGACGGTGTTTGGCAAGAACACCAAGGGTTAGGTGCTGTTGCATCTCAAGCACATGCTTCCGAAATTCCAAGAATAATAATTCTGCAGGTGTTTGATTTTTTCCTTCCAACGAATCAACTCCGCTATGCTTACGCGTTTTTGATGTTAGTTTTGGGGCCTTTGGGTGTGTATGCTTTCTTGTATTTTTGTCTACTTGATAGGAAAAGTACTCTCCCCAGGGCAATGGGAGCCTTTTTAGGAGGTCTTTTTTATTTATTTAACTTAGGAACCGTGCAACATTTTTATGTACCACTGGAGATGTTTCTAACCCATTATGGTTTCCTAGGTTGGGTTTTTTTGTCGGCTTCTCTGTATTTTCAAACAGGTAGAAAAAAACATTTGGTATTATTTCTGCTGTTTTCTATATTTATTATTCCTCAAGCTCATACATCTACCTTGTTTTATTCTTATATCTTGCTTCTAACTGCCTATCTTGGAGTATTTGGGATAAGTTCTGTTCGTGATAAAGGTATTAAAGTGTCTTTATCTAGATTTGGAATTATTATTCTCTATACATTATCGCTAAATTCTTTCTGGCTCTTTCCGAATTTATATTTTGCGGTTAATCATGGAAGGGAGATACAGCAATCCAAAATACACATGCTATTTTCTGAAGAAGCTTTCCTACAGAACAAGGCCTATGGAAACATAAACGACGTGGCTATAGTTAAAAATTTCTTATTCAATTGGGGTGAATATGTTGGATCCAACCAGTTCGGGGAATTGCTGGGCGAGTGGAGAACTCACCTTTTACAGAAACATGTTGTAAATATAGGATATGCTCTCTTCATTTTCGTACTACTGGGAGGTATTTTGGGATCAATAAAGAAAGATACAAAGATAATAGGTCTCTTGGTAGGTGTACTAATGTTATCAGTGTTTTTTCTACTCAATGTAAATCCTCCTTTGGGATTTTTGTTTAAGTGGATGCAAAGTAATATTCCTTTGTTTAAGGAAGCTTTTAGATTTCCATTTACCAAATTCTCAATAGGTCTTATTTTGGCATACAGCTGTCTATTTGGATACTTATTAGGAAATATTTATTCTTCACTTGAGAAATTTTGGACAGGAAGATTCGTTATTTATTTAATAATGTCTTTGTTTATCACTCTGACTTTCTCCGGAGCCATTGTATATTATGCATTTCCTTTAATAAAAGGCAATTTAATTAGCTCTTCCATGCGGGTATCCATTCCTTCCAGATACTTTAATATGTTTGATTTTTTCAGCCAACAAAAGCTCTACGGAAGAGTTGCTGATTTTCCAATACATAGCTTCTGGGGATGGACTTATCATTCCTGGGACTCTAGGGGATTGGGATATCAAGGGGCAGGGTTTTTGTGGTTTGGTATTAAGCAACCTTTGTTAAATAGGGAGTTTGATAGATGGAACATTATTAACGAAAATTATTATCGAGAGATGACCAAGGCAGTCTATTCCGAGGATGCAGCTGCTTTTGAAAAGGTGTTGAATAAGTATGATATCAGGTGGCTATTAGTTGATGATAGTATCATTGCTCCTGGGGTAGATCCCAAAGTTTTATTCAAAGAAGAATTGCAAAGTATTATTTCTAGTATGAGTAGTATCCGTATGGCCCAAGACTTTGGCCAAGGGCTAAAAGTTTATGAATATACACCGACCAAAAATTTTTCCTTAGTGTCTGAAACTAAAGAATACTATATTTCAAATTACAGTACGTATAAAGAGTTTACAGACCCCGTATACGAGAATTATGGTGATTATGTAAGTATCGCAGAGAATAATTACCCAGGCATTGGAATAACTAACTCGGATGAGAGTGTGTTTGATGGTTTGATTGAAGATAAAGAGGATAAATATGTACTTAATTTCGGAAAGCCCGATGATAGCTTGTATTATAAGTATTTTACTATTTACGGGAGGAGAGAACTTAATACTTTGGTACTAGATATAACCAGGCCTGATGGTGATCCGCGAAGTGTGCTTGAGAGTAGGAAAGTAACATTGGTGGTGGACAAGCATCCAATTCTTAAAGTAAATGGTTCGGCGGTTGGAATAAGTGATATGACTAAAGATGAAAAATTGTTAGAAGGTGTTGAGATGAGGAAGAATGAGACACTAAATTTTGATATTCAATACGCAGAGTTGAAGTCCATTTCTATTAATGACTCCCATAAGGTGCTCGAATCATGTAGCGATTATAGAGGAGCGGCTGCTTATGCAATTCGCTACGAAACTAACGGGTTTTCATTGGTAGGAAGAAATGTCGATGCATGCGTAACTGCACCACTGCGACAATATATACCAGAGTATGCCAAAGATGTTGTGCTTACTTATAAAGTTGCAAGTAGTGGGTCAACAGGTATGGTGTGCGTTTTTAATTCCATTTCTGGTCTTTGTGAAGGTCAAAATTTGTCGGATGGTTCGTATTTCGTAAAAATAAGTGGGGATCCTGATGATTACTACTTGCGATTTATATCTAATACCCTCACTTCAAGTTCTGAGGAAAGTGTAAGGTTTTTCGATATCCAGATAGGGGAATCGACTCTGGATTCAAGCTTTATTATTAATCCACTACTTAGTACAGGGTCTTCTTTTGTGGTAGTACCTAAAAATGAGGACAAGGAACTGGCGGATTTTGTAAGTAGCCCTCGTATTTGTAATTCGGGAAGTACTAGCTTTGAGAACTCGACAGTTCAGAAGCACCCAGATGGAACTATCACTTACGATTCTACTAATGAGTCGGTATGTGATTCTTTCCATTTTCCAGCCATCTCACATAAAAGTGGTGCACTTCTTGAGATTGAGAGCCGCAATATCTCCGGGATGCCTCTTAGAGTTTGTGTAACCAATGAAATTACAAAGAGGTGCGATTTATATGTTTCTCTAGGAGAATCTTCTCAATATAAGAAAAAATTTTATATTATCCCTCCGCTTGATGAAGGTACCGGTTATACCGTGAATATTAGTAATCTGACATTTGGAAATACTAGAGCTGTTAATGAGTTGAAGTATATAAATATGACAGAACTCCCTTACAATTATATTAAGAATATGGGAACTAGCCCGGATAAAGGCACAGGTACCCTAATAGAGTATAGTGAGGCCTATGAACCAGGATGGGTGGCAGTGTGCGGATGGAGACTATGCCCGGCAGAACATGTCAAGGTAAATAATTGGTCGAATGGGTGGGTTTTTGAGGGAACGGTTGATTTGAGTAAGATACGAATGTATTTTTGGCCTCAAGCTCTTGAATATTTAGGTTTCATCTTATCAGGACTCAGTATTGCTAGCCTCTTAAATAGGAAGAAAAAAAAGTAGCTTCCGGGGCTTATTAGACCCATAGGGCTTGACAACGGTCCCCAAATACCCTATAATATAGCTATTAAAAGGCTTCGTATAGGCCTTTTTATGATATATAGTGAAAAAAGTCCACCAGGCTTATTTCCTTATATGACGCCCTTTGTGGCGTGGTAATAAATTGAATACTGTCACATGCAGGTATGCCCATTTAGTGGTTCACACCACGGTAATTGAGCTTTCTTGTATGATGCCAAAACAAGACATGATAAAGAACACTAAAAAGCTAATAGTTTTAGCCTTATCCGTAGTTTTCTTCATGGCTACCAAGCAGCCCGTTTTGGCTGATTGCGAGCCTAATTACGGTGGAGGAGAGACTTGTGTAGTTAATAAGAGATTTGAGATTAAGAAAGAAGTAAGACTTGAAGGAGAAGATACTTGGAAAGACAAGATTACAGACGTTAAAGAAGGCGATGTAATTGAGTTTAGAATCAAGATCAAAAACCTATCTGATGATGAAGCCGAAGACTTTATCGACTTCGACGATATGGAGATGAAAGACATTCTTCCCGATGAGCTATATAGAATAGGGGGAGACCAGTTGAAAGAACAGTTCGATAACTTTAAACCGGGTGAAACTGAAGAATTCATCATAAAGGTTAAAGTTGACGAGGCTGAATTTGACACTACTGAGTCCTTTGAGAAGTGTGTTGTAAACAAAGCTGAAATTTATTGGGATGATAACTTTGAGGGTGCTGACACTGCCATAGTTTGTTATGGTATTGGAACTCCTCAGGAACTTCCCAAGACCGGTTTTGGATCAACTATGACACTTATCGGAATAGCCTTAATTGGCACAGGACTTGTTTTATTCAAGTCTAAGAAACTTGCTAGATAATCTAGCCTAATAGGAACGGAGGCCGCGCTACGCGCGGCCTCATCCTAGCTAAGTTCCGGGACAGAATGGTTGGGTTGGGGTAATACCCGTACGCGACCATTCTGTTCTGGGTCTTAGTATGGCTCCCTCCCTCAAACCTATGAAAAAAAGAAGATTTATAAATTTTAGACACCTGTTTTTACCTGCTGTACTGCTAGGGGTCTGTATGCTTTTGTCACTATTTCTCATATGGGATTTTTTGCCCAAACCTCCTATTGAATCAAATTTAGAAAATAGGCTTAGTATTACGGATTTATCAGTATTTTCTGAATTAACTGAGCCGGTTTATTTTCCTGCTGAAATAATTACTATTCCCGGTACAAATATAGCCACTACTTTAGATAGAGTAGGCGTATTAGATGACGGCACTCTTGAGGCGCCTGAGGCATGGAATAAGGGTGGCTGGCTCTTCTCAAGTTCTAAACCGGGCCAAGTAGGAAATTTAATAATTGATGGCCACTACGATGATAATTTTGGCAAACCTGCTGTTTTTTGGGAGTTGAAAAAAGTAAAGCCAGGTGATAAAGTGATTGTGACTGATGGTGCAGGTGAGGATTTTGTTTACATTGTTAGCAAGGTATATTTTCTCGACATTGACAGCTCCGAAAAATCTAGAGTGTTTTCCTCCAACGAGAAGGTGGCTACTATAACTTTGATTACTTGCGGGGGAGTTTGGCTACCAGGGGAGTCAACTTACAGCAAAAGGCTAATAGTTTCAGGAGTTTTGGATTCCGGCGCAAATGGGTTGGCCAAGGCCTTGATGAGTTATTATGTTGCAAGTTATGTTAATTAATGTGGATCATATCTGAGGCCGGGAGGTAGCTCGGGGCAGTGGCTATCTCCCGACCCTAGATATAGATCCTGCGGTGGTCGCTGGTCCCTTCTAGAGAACGTAAAAATTTTCCATAATAAATATGCCAGTAAAAAAACAAAATATGGTTTCCGACTATGATACAAAATTGACTAATGGTCGTTCTAAAAGAAGCATGGACGATAATAATAACGGTGACACCCCTTACTATAATGGGGAAGTAATACCTGTAAAGGGGCTACTGGAGGTCCTTACGGACTTTGGTCTTATCAAACAGAATATTAAAGTGGATAGCGACCTTCCAAAAGATGTATATATAAGCCATTCGCAGATAAAAAGACTTAATTTAAGAATGGGTGATTTAGTTGAGGGTTTTGCTCGTCCCCCAAAAGAAGGTGAAAGATATCTTTCCATATTGAGAGTAGAGAAGGTGGAAGGTATTAACCCCGATGAGGCGAGAAGAAGGCCGCGTTTTAAGGATATGACGCCCATTTACCCAAATTCTTGGATGAGACTGGAAACTGAAAAGGATATTGTGTCCACCAGGCTTATAGACATAATTTCACCTATAGGAAAAGGACAGAGAGCTATGTTGGTAGCCCCGCCTAAAGGTGGAAAAACTTGGTTACTTAGAGATGTGGCCAACGGTATAACCGCAAACTACCCTGATATCATTCTTATGGTTGCTCTGATAGGTGAGAGACCTGAAGAAGTCACTCACTTTAGTAGGAGTGTTAAAGGTGAGGTTTTTTCAAGTAATTTCGACGAAAGGGCTGAGGACCAAACTAGAGTTGCCGAGCTTTGCTTGGAAAGAGCTAAGAGATTCGCTGAAGAAGGAAAAGATGTTGTTATACTTATGGACTCTATAACAAGACTTGCGAGGGCTTACAATATGGTAGCTCCTCCATCGGGGAGAACCTTAACGGGTGGATTTGACCCTGCAGCCTTGTATCCTGCAAAGCACTTCTTTGGTGCTGCAAGAAACTTTGAAGAGGGTGGTAGCTTGACAATAATTGCTACGGCTTTGGTGGAAACCGGTTCCAGGATGGACGATGTTATTTTCGAGGAGTTTAAGGGTACCGGAAATATGGAGCTGAAGTTGGATAGGAATTTAGCCAATAAGAGAGTTTTCCCGGCTATAGATATTAAGAATAGTAGCACCCGTCATGAAGAGTACCTGTTTAATAAGTCTACTTTGGAAAGTATTTTCAGACTTCGTCGAATGGTCGACTTGCTTGATGACCACGAAGCGACTGAGTTGGTAATAGAACAGTTGAAAAAAACCAAAAACAACGATGAATTCCTGAGTAATTTAATTAAAGCTAACTAAATTTTAGCCGACATAGAAGGTCCCCGCAAAATGCGGGGACTTCTGTTTTGGGGTAGAATATACAACATGACTGGGTCTAATAATAACGCTCTGGATCAGATATCAACACTAAGAGAGAAAACATGGAAGTGGGCAAAAAAGGCCAGAGAAAGTTTAATATCAGGAAGCCTATTTACACTTAAAAAACCTGTATCTAAAAGATTTTTTCAACTTGGTTTTGTGAGCTTTAAGCCTGAGGGAAAGTCGAAGATAGAGCAATTTTTGAACATCTGGCTGGAATTTTTCAAGAGACTGGCCTTATACGGCTGGAACAAGCTTTATGCTTTATTATATATAATCCCCAGGTTGGTTAGATTCCTTCTGAAGTTTCCTCCTCAATTTAAGGAGTACCTGGTAAGAAAACTCATATGGTCGAGGGGGAAGTTAGGCAGATCGATTGCTACATGGTTTATATTATTGGTCAGTTTTTCAGTGTTTTTCGTGGGAGAGGTATTCAGCGGATCCACTTTGGTGTTTGAGCAGAAGGTTCAGGCGGACTATTTATCAACTCCAACAGATATTATTCCTAAAAAGGAAGTAGCCCTTACAACCGTTCCGGAAGAGAGAAAAAAAGCTGAAGCTTTTATTTATTCTGTTCAATCAGGAGATACGTTGTATTCGATTGGTAGTAAATTTAAAATTTCAGTAGACGCTTTGGAGTATGTGAATGGATTGAGTGATATCACCGTATTGAAGGTGGGGCAGGAACTCACAATTCCACCTTCCTTGGGATTAATTCACACTGTGAAGTCAGGAGATTCCTTATCTTCAATTGCGCTAAAGTATGACGTTGCTGTACAGGCAATTGCAGATTTCAACTATTTGTTTGAGTCTACGGGTTTGGCAGTGGGTACTGAGTTAGTAATACCGGGAGCAAAGATTCCGGTGGCTCCTGTGATAATCCCTGTCACACCATCAAGCCCCTCAACAACCGTTGGTCCGAATAAGTCCCTGTGTGTATGGCCTACAACAGTTAGATATATATCACAGTATTTCAGCTGGTATCATAATGGTTTGGACATAGCCAGTTCAGCGTCGGGTCCTATGCCCCCTTTGCTTACATGTGCCTCTGGGACTGTAGTAAGAGCAGGGTGGGATCCCTTCGGCTTAGGGTTACATGTTAGGATTGATCATGGAAATGGGTATGAAACGGTGTATGGCCACATGAGTAGAATAGATGTGAGCTATGGGGAAAAGATAAGCAGAGGAGAAGTTATTGGGTTAATGGGAAGTACCGGAAACTCCACGGGACCTCATATCCACTTTATCGTAAAATATAATGGTGTTGCTCAAAACCCGCTAGATTTCACAAATTAACATATAAATGGGATAATGCTTGCGTGATAGATATTACCGATATCAAAATTAAAGCAGGGGATGGCGGCAATGGGGCAGTAACTTTTAGAAGGGCACGTTTCGTGCCTAAAGGTGGACCCGATGGTGGAGATGGGGGCAAAGGCGGGGACATCTATTTCATAGCAAGTCATAATATGTCGACGTTATCGGATTTTAGAACCCGGCGTAAATATTTTGCAGAGCCTGGTAATCCTGGAGCAAAAAAGAACATGTTTGGTAAAGATGGTGTGGATTTATTTATCAAAGTGCCGGTAGGTACTCTTGTGTATGAAAAGGGGCAAGAAGGTTTTGTATTAGTTTCTGATATGACTACTGCTGACACAAAGTTTTTAGTGGCAAAGGGAGGAAAAGGTGGAAAGGGTAATGCACGATTTAAGAGCTCGACAAACCAGGCTCCTACGCAATACACCCCTGGGCAACTTGGGGAGAAAAAGGATATTAGGCTTGAAATTAAGTTGATTGCTGACGTTGGGCTTGTAGGTGCGCCTAATGTTGGAAAAAGTACGTTAATTAATCGCGTTACCGGGGCGAAGGCAAAGGTAGCCAATTATCCCTTTACTACACTGGAGCCTAATCTGGGGGTGTGCAATTATATGGATAGTTTTTCATTTATTATCGCAGATATTCCTGGTTTAATAGAGGGTGCTTCCGAGGGTAAGGGCTTGGGTGATGACTTTTTAAGGCACGTCGAAAGAACGAGACTGCTAGTTCATTTGATAGATCCGCTGTCGCTTGGGACTGAAGATCTTGTAACTAACTCGATAACGTCTTATGAAACAATAAGAAAAGAACTGAAAGAGTATGGTGCATCTCTCGAGGATAAGCCGGAAATTGTATTGGTAAACAAAGTCGATGTCACAGAAATCTATGAAAATTTAGAGGCCATAAAGAAAGCTTTTGAAACTAAATTTGGGTTTTCTCCCAGTGGGGTTTCAGCGGTGACGGGGCAGGGAGTAAAGGAGTTGGTGGACTTAATTGCTGCTAAATTGAAAGCTATTCCTCAGGGGAAGCCTTTCGAATCCGAGAAGCCAGTGAAAATATTCACAATAGGGGATTTACCTAATAGGCGAATCGTTTTCGGACACACATCGGTATTGGAAAAGGAGTGATCATTTGGTATAAATAAGTATTGCTTGGGCCGTTAGCTTAGTTGGTAGAGCGCTTCCATGGCATGGAAGAGGTCAGCGGTTCGAATCCGCTACGGTCCACCAATTACCAAAATCAGTATTTACTCTTGGAACTGAATTAGAAGTAAGAGAGTTAGAAAGCGTAAGTTCTAGATGATATGGGAAGTGGTTTTCTACATTTAGGACACACATATACACTGTGTTCTGTGATAAATCCTCCTTTAACAGGTATCTCTTCTATCTCGATAATCTCAACACCACAATAAGGACACGAAAACTTTGCTTCTTTAGATTTCGCTACATTTATTTTGTTCATGAGACAATCATACTCGGGTATAATACTGGAAACAATTGGTTCCGACATAGTCCAGAATGTCTCACCATTAAATAATCACTTAATTTGATCGATCGATTCTTCTCCGACTTTTACCAATTGTTCTTGGGGGGCAGTAGACTCTGTGGAGCCTGAAATTTCCTCTACAGTGGGTTTCTGGGTTGTTGCACCTGCTACCTGTTGTAGTTTCTGGTCTATCGCGGCTAACTCTTCCTGAACCTTTGTAGAGTCTCCGGATTCCGGAGCTACCAGTTTTTGAACAATTTCCATCTCTCTTTTAGCGTTCGCATAGTCCTCAAGCATAACCAGGGCTTGGGCAAAGTTGTAGTGCGCATTTGCGTAGTCAGGCTTAAGATTTGTTGCCTGTCTAAATTGGTTAGCCGCCGACAGATAATCCTTTTTTGAAAAGAAAATTCCGCCGATATCCAATCGTATCTTTGGGTTTGTGGGGTCTAGTTGGAGAGCAGTATTGTAAGATTGCAGTGCTAATTCAGCAGCGTTCTCAGCTGTAGTTGTAAGATTCCTGTAGATGCCGGCTCTTACCAACCATCCCTGTGAATTGAAAGGATTCGTTTTCTCGGTTGCATTCTGAGAGCTTTTTATTGCTTGGGATACTAAGTTTTTAATTGTGTTTTCGTCCTCACTTGATAAGCTTTCCTTTCCCGCTATAACGTTTGCAAGCAAAATGTTTGTTTGAGCATATGACAGCTGGTAGTTTTCCCTTTTTGGGTTTAGGATTATCGCTTTTTGTTGAGAATCATACATTTTTGAAGCGTCATTTTGAGTGGCAGCTACAACAGACTTTCTCATATAGTATTCCGCTGAATAAGCTTTGATCTGCAGAAATCCAAAGTAGCCGGTTAGGGCTAGCAGGGGAGCCATTACTATGTATTTAAAGTGTTCCTTTCTTATAATTGCTTCACTATCCTGCCATAAAGATGATGTATTGGCCAGCATGGTGAGTTCCATAGAAAATCCCCTGACAGTTTCTATATTTCCTGCTAAGGCATAACTTGCTATTAATTGTCCTAAGAGACCAAGGAGTAAAAATGTGTTGAGTACTGTTGCATAAGTAAACATAAAAGATATAGCTATTACGACACTCAATACGGTTGGAATTACTAGTTCATCCTGTGATCTGGCAAGGCTGATACCTTCTTTCAATATTTTTATAAGTGCCAAGGAGAACAGTATTAGAGCCAGCAATCCAAGTAGCCCAAAATTTCCTAATACGTTCAATACCTCGTTTGCAGGTTTATCGAAATTGACCATCCAGTTTGAGCTCATATTTTGCGATAAGCTCTTGTATCTCGGATAGTTAAGATAGAAAGTAGAAGGGCCTGTTCCCAATAGGGGATAGTCTCTTACTGTGGCAGTAGTTATTCCCCAGCTCTCTTTTAGATTTAGTTGTATCTCTTTTGGAAAGTTAGAATTTATCATCACCGAACGAGTAGTAGGAACCAAAGTAATAGCCATGATTCCAAAGATAACACCGGCTGTTAGGAGGAAGGAAAACGTATTTCCGGGGGACTTTCTAAGCTTCATGGTAACTGTTAATGCTAATACACCGACTATGCTCAAAATCCAGCCAAAAGTAGTTCCGGTAATAGCTAGGTAGAAGAAGTTGATAATAATTGCGGTTACGGAACTTACCTTATCCGGAAGCTTTCGGCCCGTATTTAAGAACACCAGCCCTGAAATAAACCCAATTGTTGCAAGTAAAACAGATGCTGTAATTGAGCCTGCCATACTGAATGCCGGGTTTTTTAGAAACGAAAAATTGGTAGGGTTAATTCCGTAGTAACTTAAAACTGAGACAAATGATGATAAAGTTACAGCGGCCAGCAATAATTTGCTCACTGTGGAGACACTTTTAAGACTTTTTATTAAAGGAGTTCCAATGTAGAAAAAAACCAATAGGGTGATTCCGGAGAAAAGGCCGGGAAACCAGCGACCGTACTCGCCATAGATGCTAGAGTTTTTGTCCAGTGAGAAGATAGTAGCCAGTATTAAGATGGAGAGAGCGAGGACAATAGGGAAGTCTAGAGGAGACTTTATTAATTCGACCTTGTCTCCAAGTGCAGCTCTCACTGCAGTTAAGATCACTAGAAGAATAACAGATGCTATCAATAGATAAAGCTTGTTAAATTCAAAAAACTCTGTAGTTATAGGCAGGAAGAATATCGGGATTAGTGCGAACAGCATGGTATACACAACAGTGGAGACCCTTCTTAGTGCAACTATGATGGTATGGGAAGTGGATGTATTCATATGAGGTTAATCATATGTTTGTGAAAGTGTTTGAGTCAATAGGTAGTTTCCTTTAACGGGAAAAAGCGTAGTTTTACTTTTATTAGAGGCTATTTAGTAACCCACCAGTTAAATGAGGTATCAGAATATACCTTTGTATCAAGTTTTACTACGAACCCTGATTTGTTCTCAGGTTTTTCAACCCAGTACCTGGCGGCAGGGGAGTAATTGTCAAGAAATGTCACATGAACAAAGCTTGAAGCCGAACTATTAGGGAGCTCAATATAAACCTCGTTTCTATCTTTGGGTACAAAGGATGTTCCATTTTGAAGTATTACACCAAAATTTTGCACAGGGTTTGGAATTGATTTTGAATATGATTTTCCTATTTTTACTAGTCCTGATTCTGCTAGTAGAACTAAGATGATAATTAGAGCTACTAAAGATACTTTTGCACTTTTTTGGAATTCCGAGGAATGAAAAATGGATTTAATTCCTTGAGTTTGGTGAAATGATTTAATGTAGGTTCCTATTTTGTCGTTTGCAATATTTTGTTTTTTTAGTTTCGCGATCTTTTTTAATAGTTCGAGAGCTTCAATAGGGTAGTGGCCTTTTATATGTCCCGTTGAGTTTTTTACTCGTTTCATATTCGGTAACCAACCCATTTTGGTGAAGTAACGGAGTCTGTTGTAGGCTGTACCTTTTCCTAAATCTATTCCTGCCTTTTCAGCTTCTTCTATAAGTTTGTCCACCTCAATGAGTTTTTCCATATCCCCTGATTATATAACATAGCCCGCCTTTATTTCTGGAAACTTGTCATATCGCAATTAATGTTGTATATTCTGTCAGTATGAAGCTAGAAAAAATATCAAAAGCTTTGTCGGACAAGAATAGGCTTAAAATTATAGAGTTCCTAAGTGAGGGGCAAAAAAATGTAAGTTCCGTTGCCGACAAACTGAATGTTGAAGAAAATCTTGCATCCCACCATCTACGAGTATTGTCTGCATTAGGTTTTTTAAAGAGTGATAAGAAAGGTAGGGAAGTGTTTTACAAGATAAACGACACCCGACTTATCGCCCTACTTAGAGACCTAAAGAAAAATCAAGCTTTTAGAGAGATTTTAGTTAAGTCGTTAGAAGAATAACCTTATCACCCACGTGTTAATAATCCATTTAAGTTAGCTACTCCTGTCTGTACGAGTTTTTTCGATCATATTATTGCGGGAATAGTGCGTTAAATATTCTCATAATACTTATAAAACAAGCATAAGTCGGGTAGAGATTGCGTTAAATATACGGTAATAAGAGTATTCCAGGGGTAATGGAAATAGCTCTATGGAAGAGAAAGTATTCCGGTTGTATAAGGGAATAATGCTAGTCTCTATTAGGGAGTTCTTGAATAAAGAGAAGTATCTGGTAGTTGGACTATTGTGTATAAGTTGCCTATTCATGGGGTACTATATTAAAAGTTATTTACAGCCTGATTCCTGTGTAATAGACATCGCAAATAATGACATCGTTTCAGGTAACAATCTCATTGCCGAGCTGTCGGGGGCAGTAGTCAAACCAGGTGTGTATGAACTAAGTGATGGGTCCAGATTGTCAGATCTTGTCAAGCAAGGGCAAGGTTTCACTTTTGAAACTTCGGCAGGGTGGGTGGCCCATAATATTAACCTGGCTGAGAAGTTAACCGATGGAGTAAAAGTATATATTCCGTTTGAGTGGGAAATTTATGCTCCTGCAAATATAACAGTTAAAGAAATGCCCCTTGGCAGTTTGTTGGAGAAACCTGATGTCGTTGAAACCAGTTCTTCGATATCAGTCAACAGCGCATCTGAGTTGGACTTGGATAAACTGCCTGGAGTAGGGGAATCATACGTTAAGAAAATCACCGGTGCACGACCTTATTTGAATTTGGAGGATTTTAAATCTCGATCGGGTTTGCCGACATCCTTGATAGATAAAATTAGTTCGTTAATAGATTTTTTGTGATAGGTAGATACAAGATCCTCCTTTTGTTGTTTCTAGTATGTGCCGGAAGATATATCTATACATGTAGACTTGCCTATTGTCCTCAGGAGAAGTCAGCTATTCCTGCCCAAATAAGTTCAATCCATGAAATACTTACACAGAATGTCAGAGCATTTTTACCTAGTCCTCACGCCGAGCTGGCCCTGGGTATGACGTTTGGTATAGATAATTTTGCCGATATTCCTAAATTCAAGCAGAAGCTTAGAGATACAGGCACTATCCATGTAGTGGTCGTATCTGGATTTAATATCAGCTTAGTTAGCGGATTATTGTTGTCGGCGGTAGGCTCTAAATATAAGCCCGGAAATCTGATCCGAGTTCTTTTGCTGACTTTGGGTTATGCGGTATTTACAGGCTTTGAACCCCCCGTAATCAGAGCGTGGATTATGTCAACAATACTGTTAGTGGGGTCTTTCTATGGGAGAGTGATAAGCACCATTCAAGTGCTTGTGTTTGCAGGATTAGTCATGGTTTTATACAAGCCAAGTTATCTGGAAAGCCTGAGTTTCCAGCTCAGTTTTGCAGCAACATTAGGTCTGCTTACAATTACGCCTTTGCTCGATAAGCTTGTAACTCTGCCTAAGGATATTAGCAGTTCCGTGGCTGCCCAAGCAGCCGTTTGGCCGCTAATTTCATATAATTTTGGCACATTCAGTATCGCAGGGTTGTTTCTTAATCCTTTGATCCTTTGGGTAGTTCCCATAATTACAGTGCTATGCTTCCCTTTGGCATTCATGGGTTTGCTTCTTGGAGAGTGGGGTAGATTTAGTTATATGGTAGTGTACCCATTGTTAAATTACTTTGTATTGAGCGTTGAATTCTTTTCTAGAATAATTTTTTCATCAATAACTCTGAAAATATCAGCTCCGGTTTTACTGGCATATTATGTTCTGTTAATTTTTTTCATAGCGAGGCACTATGTTTAGAAAATATGTTTTACTTGCCTTTGTAAGCCTTGCTTATATATTTTCCGACAATTTGTACCGGCAGGTGAGAGTAAGGAAGCAAATGTTCGAACTCGATGTGATTGATGTAGGGCAGGGAGATGCAATCCTGATTACTTCAAATAAGGGTCGGAGAGTATTAGTGGATGGTGGGGACGGGTATGATCTGGATGCATATATTAATAAGGTTACACCGGTGCCTTTTTGCAGGATAGACTTTATCATTATGACACATACTCATGCAGACCACTGGGAGGGATTAGATAGAATTATGAAAAGGTGTGATGTAAGAGTTTTTACATTTAACGACGTGGCATCGGACAGTGCCACATACTTAAAATTTGTGCAAAATATTCCTGAAAATAAGAAGTTAAAACTTTATTCCGACAGTAAAATAAAAGTAGATAACATAATAATAACAATCTTGTGGCCAGATATTGCGGTTTTGAAAACCCAGGAATTATCTTCAGATGCGAATTTTCTATCTACGGTGGCGTTGGTTAGCTACAGGGACTTTGACATACTTTTGACTGGGGATGCCCCTGCAGGAGTATTGGATAAAATATGGGCAGAAAAAGAGAGTATGCTACAGAATGACAAAGTAGACGTATTTAAAGTTCCCCACCACGGTTCCATAACAGGCTTGAGCGAAAAATTCCTAACAAACCTCTCCCCTACTTACTGTGTTATTAGCGTGGGAGAAGGAAATAGCTATGGTTTGCCGGATGAGGATGTACTTTCATTTTTGGCCGAAATAAAATGTGAGGTTTATCGAACAGATAGTGATGGAAATATTGAATTCAAAGCAAAATAAGGCATAATATCGGTATGTATTATTTACCGGAGCTTCTAAGACAAAAGATCGGGGAAGTTTTTAACAATCTGTACTCGATAGAAATTACTGATTTTTCTATAGAGCATCCTACCCATGCTAACTTTGGAAATTATTCTACAAATGTAGCTATGATAGGAGCAAAGTTGGTAAAGGAGTCTCCCATGGAAATTGCCGAGAAGTTAGCAGTTAAGTTAAAATCATTACCAATTACGTTCGACTACAACTCTGCTGTCTATAACGTATTTTCCGAAGTAACAGTGGCCGGTCCTGGCTTTGTTAATTTTCACTTTTCTTTAGACTGGATCAAGTACGTACTTTCCCAAACTTTGGGTGCTAAAAACTGCCTTAATGCGTCCTCTATTAGCACGGTATATTCGAATAAGGTGGTTATGTTTGAATACACGGATCCTAACCCTTTTAAGGTATTCCATATTGGTCACTTAATGAGTAATTCCATAGGTGAAGCTCTCTCAAGGTTAATTGAGTATCAGGGGGCCAAGGTGATTAGGGTCAACTATCAAGGAGATGTAGGAATGCATGTGGCTATGTCCCTTTGGGGTTTAATGAAAAGAATGGAAGAAGATAAGAGAAGTATAGCCGATTTAAGGATACTATCCTTGGCGGAAAGGATGTCATATTTAGGCAAAGCGTACGCTTTGGGTGCTACCCGATTTAAAGAAGACGCTGACAGCTCTTCGGAAATTAAAGAGTTGAACAAATACATCTACGTAGTGTCTCAAAAGAGGATGGTGATGGATGATCAGTGGACGCCTAAAATAAATTTTACATCTAGAATTGAAGACATAGACAACAAGCTGATGGAGAAAATTGACACGCTGTATAAGGAAGGAAGAAGTTGGAGCATAGAATACTTTGAAACATTGTATAAAAAGCTAGGTACTAGATTTGATTCCTACTTTTTTGAAAGCGGGGTCGCCGAGTATGGCTACCAGTGTGTAAAGGACAATATTGCAACGGGCATATTTGAAGAAAGTGATGGTGCAATTGTGTTTAAAGGTGACAAATACGGTCTTCATACCCGAGTATTTATTAATTCTCAAGACCTACCTACCTATGAGGCTAAGGATTTGGGTCTTGCTTTCATTAAATATGACAAACACCCCTATGACTTTTCGTTTGTGATCACAGCTAACGAGATAAATGAGTATTTTAAAGTAGTTCTGAAAGCGATGAGTTTGATAAACCCAGAATTGTCGAAGAAAACTACGCATTTAGGGCATGGAATGATGAAACTGACCTCGGGAAAGATGTCGTCCAGGACTGGGAAAATAATCGCTGGGGATGAGCTACTTAACTCTGTAAAAGAAGCAGTTTTAGGACAAATTAAGATACAGAACGTAGTTTTTGGCGAACACGCTCAGGATATTACTGCAGATAAAATAGCGGTAGCGTCTATAAAGTATTCGATACTGCAAAAAAATATAGGAGACGATATTGTTTATGACCCCGAAAAGTCCCTAGAGCTAACGGGCAATACGGGCCCTTATATTTTGTATACAAATGCCAGGGCAGCATCCGTATTAGAGAAAGCCGGAGCCTGTCGCTACTCCGTCGATGAGTTGTTTGGCATGGGTTTTGAAGTAAGAGACGAGGAAAAAGCAATTGTATCGCTACTTGGCGAGTTCGAAGAATATGCATTGAAAGCCGGATCCGAGCTAAGTCCGCATGTCCTTTCGGGTTATTTATACAGTGTGTGCCAAAAGTTTAATTCGTATTACTCTGAAGTTTCTATTTCTTCAGAAAAAGATGAGTGTATTAAAAGTTTTCGACTTCATATGACCAATTGTGTCACAAAGGTACTTTCTGCAGGTATGTACCTGCTTGGAATACCTATTGTTGATAAAATGTAGTAGGAGAAAATATAATAAACACAATGACTGCCAAGATAAAAAATAAATCGAAAGTACCAGGTCTGCTCAAGAACTTGTTAAAACCTGTGCTTTCAATAGTGATACTTAGCACTTTTGTGCTAATTATTTTCACGATAGTGCAAAACTTATGGGACCTTGATGTGAGTAAGTTTATGCGGATTACGGACAAAGCCTTAAATAAGGTAAACATCGACATTGATGAAAATAAGGTGGGGGAAGTAGCCGGCAAGTTTGTAGAGAGAATCTCTCAAACTGACTTGGGCTCGGGAGTTAGTGACTTTAGACCCGCCAAGGAGGAGGTTCTAAAAATAGGGATACTGTCCGATATCCATGAGGATGAGAAAAACTTGAATAGCGCGATTGAAAGAATTAAGCAACTAAACATCACTACTGTGTTTTTCCTAGGAGATGCAACAAACTATGGAGATCAACCTGCATTAAGGCTTGAGAAGGAGATGTTAGATAAATTTGGACTTGAATACTATATACTTCCGGGAGATCACGACTTGGCACAGTCCGCTGGTCCTGAGAACTTTCAGTCGGTGTTTGGAGGTTCCAATAGGGTTTTATCCCTTAAGGGAGTTAGTTTCGTATTATTTAACAACAGCGCAAATTTTACAAAGTTAGAACAAAAAGACATGGATTGGCTAACTTCTTCATTGAACGGGGCTGATTTCTTGGTGTTGTCGCAGCCTATCTATGCAGACGATTTACTTCCTCCTTTTAACAAGTTATTTATGGGGAGTACAAATGGTGAAGTTCCTCAAGAAAAGATAGTGTTACAAGAAGATGTGAGAGCCCAAAGAGATCAAATATTGGATCTCGTTAGACATAGTAACGTGAGAGCACTAATATCCGGAGACCATCATAAATCAAGCAACAAGATTGATCCTGCAAACGACAAATTAAGCCATCTAGTTGTCGGGGCAGTATCAGGCGAAATAAATGGCTATTCTCAGAATGTTATTCAATCGCCCAGGGTTGCAACACTCACAGTGTATGAAGATAAATCCTATATATTTGAAGATGTTGTACTAGATTAGTAGTTATTGTATATTCTATCGCTATGATACAAAGAAGTTTAGTGTTAATGAAGCCGGATGCAGTGAAGCGGGGTATAGTTGGCGAAATATTACATAGGTTTGAAAGATCAGGTTTAAAAATGATTGCTGTTAAGCTAGTACAGGCTGATGAGAACTTAGCTTCACGCCATTATCCCGACAGTGATGAGTGGAAAACAAAGGTGGGGCAAAGAACCCTGGATGATTGTGAAAAATACGGTATAGACGTAATGGCGAATATGGGAACTAAAGACCCACTCGAAGTCGGAGGCATAGTTAAGAAATGGAATATGGAATTCTTGATGTCGGGGCCTGTCCTAGCCATAGTTTTCGAAGGTGTGAATGCTATCGAAAGAGTAAGATCTTTGGTAGGAGATACCGTTCCTACTAAAGCATCTGCGGGTACCATCAGAGGAGACTTTTCTCTGGATTCTGCAATAGCTGCCAACAGACGAGGAAGGACAATCTATAATCTTATACACGCATCAGGATCTGAGGATGAAGCAAAGGATGAAATCCTCATGTGGTTTAAGGAAGAACCGATGATTTCTTACAAAAGAGTTCACGATGATCTATACTCATACTAGTTTATGACAAGTAATTACTATAACTCAAAAGTACTTTCCACGGGTAAGAGTTATGATTTAAGCAATCCATCAGACAGGCATTCATATTGGCATGATAAGGCAGGAAAAAAAATAGAGGAGCTGAAGGAGTTTTTGGAGCATAATTCTTTTATGGCCTTTTTGGTTGCTAAGAAGCAGGCGGGAAAGGGTACATATGCCAAGATGATAGAAGAGTTATTGGGTCAGGAGAGGTTCACGCATATTTCGGTGGGGGATGTGGTTAGAAAGGTTGAAAAGGATCTCAAAAATGCTTATAAAGCCAAGGAGATTACAGACTATCTTAAGAGAGAATATCGCGGTTTCATCAGCATAGAGGACGCCCTTACTGAGCTTAGAAACAGAACCTCTGATAAAGTTAGTGTTCCAACGGAATTAGTTTTAACCCTGTTGAAGAAGGAGATTAAGAGTAGTGGAAACAAGGGAATATTTTTGGACGGCCTTCCCAGGACAATGGATCAAGTGTCATACTCGTTGTATTTTAGGGATCTAGTGGGTTCGCGTTATGAGAAAGATTTTTTCATACTTATCGATGTCCCACTGGAGTTAATTAAAATTAGAATGTCTGGGAGAAGAGTATGCCCGCAGTGCGGAACCTCGAGAAGTTTAGTATTGAATCCGACCAAATTTGTTCGATTTAGTAATGCACGCAAGGATGGTGATCAGTTTTATTTTTTATGTGATAACAGTGGTTGTGCCGGATATCAGACTGCTGAATATATTGCCAAAGAAGGCGACGATGGTGGTGTAGAACTGATAGAAGATAGAATGAGGCTAGATAATGAACTTATGTCCACGGTTGCTAATCTGCATGGGGTACCTAACATTTTGCTAAACGGCTGTTACCCTAAAGATATTATCAGTAATTATCTTGAGGAGTACGAAATCCAGACAAGATATGATTATCAGTATGTTAACGGTAGCGTAAAAGTAACTGAGGCGCCTTTGTATTTTAGGGATGAGAAGGGTCAGGAAGTGGGGGTTATGAGAGCGGCAGTATTCGTTCTGTGTCTAATCGACCAAATGCACTCGTTATTGATATAATGCACTATGTTGTGGAGGGATGGCCGAGTGGTTTATGGCGCTGGTCTTGAAAACCAGTGGGAGCAATCCCGCGTGGGTTCGAATCCCACTCCCTCCGCCATCAAAAAAGCCAATATCAATTTCTGTGATACTGGCATTGTTTGTTAACCTTAGTCGTTATATGTCAGTGTTCCATCTTCTGCAACGGTATAATTTCTATCTATTTCCCAGGAGTTATAACATAGGGGAAGTAACTTCCCAATGATCCACACAGGTAATTGGATTGGAAACATGAAGGATTCATTATACTTGTTCCATTGGCCATTTTCATATGGAGTTATTCCTCCATCCCTGATAGACTCAGTGTCCATGTGAATATACTTGCGGGAAAAGTTTCCCATGTTGATGCAACAATATGCCCGTAATCCCAATCTCATACCTGAAATAGTAACTACCTCTGAAGCAGCAACAAATACCTCCCTGTGGGTTGCTGTGCCGTTTTCATTTTTTAACATCTTGATAATCACCCGTCCTGGTTTTATTGAGTCGGCATTCTTGATCTTGAACAAACGATTAGAAAATATCCGTGTGAAGAAATAGAAGAAGATGGTACACATCAAAGCCTCCTTTACTGTCACTATAATGTGACTATAGAGCGTCGTTTCACGCATTATAGCACAGGTATGCTAGAATATGACTAACGTTCACAGGAGGCAGTATGTTTCTTAATGAATTCGTAAATACTTTGAGAGAGTTTCTGCATGTCTACGGTATCACTGCAGATGTACCAACCTGGTCCGACTGCGCTCTTGGCGGAAGATTTAGGGTGATATTTTTCTCTGGCGAAGGGATGTGTGCACTTATCCCCGATAGAACTTCCGAGGGTATTGTGCCGGTGCTTACGGTGGAAGACTTTTTTGAACAAAGGGGAGTTCCACTTGAGCTGAAGCCGTTAACCGGTAAGGGGAGAAAACGTATTCTTATTTTAGGGAGTAAGAAATATATATTGCGCTGCAGGCTAGAAAGACCGATGCCGAAGTGGTGGAACATTGAAGTCGAACCCCTGCCATAGTATGCTGTAATAGCCCGTTTGATTGAGAGTTTCTCTAATCGAACGGGTCTTTCTTTTGTGATAAAATAAGCCATCGGCACGCCCTCATAGTTAAACGGATATAACAGGCCTCTCCTAAGGGCCAATTGCAGGTTCAATTCCTACTGGGGGCACCAGTAACTCTTCGGGGTATAGCTCAGTTGGCTAGAGCGCACGGTTCGGGACCGTGAGGCCGCCCGTTCAAGTCGGGCTACCCCGACCAGCATATATTAGTTATAATTAATAGGTGAACTTAACTACTCTCAAAAAGCATTACTTTAGTACCTTACCTTTTTTATTCATATTAATAGGTCTCACACTTCTGTTTTTGTCGCTTGGACCGCTAATTGGATCGGAGATATTATATTATCTAGGAGAGTTAACCTCGCGAAAGTACATTTTGGACGAAAACGCTGCTCACGCGAATGATGAGGAACAAAGCGTATTTTCAAATTTACTTGGCAATCAAATTACTTATGTCACACCCCCAAACAAGGATTTTTCTTTGGTCATAGAACGGCTTAATATTTCAGCTCCTGTGGTTAAAGATGTCACAGTTTTTGATAGGGATTCGTACAATGAGGCTCTTAAAGGGGGTATTGCCCACTCTATTTCTTCTAATTATCCCTCTTCCGATCCCGGAAATGTATATCTTTTTGCACATGCCTCGCTTAATTTTTGGGAACTTGGAAAATATGCTACTGTGTTCAATCTCTTAAGGAAAGTGAGAACAGAAGATTTGATTCATGTTTTTTATAAAGGTGATGACTACATTTATAAAGTCATAGATAAAGAGGTATACAAAGGATGGGATGTGAGGCCGCTAACAAGGTTGTATATCGAGCCCATTTTGACTTTGCAAACCTGTGACCCGCCGGGAACAACACTGAATAGGCTTGTTGTGACTGCCAAGTTGATGGAAATTAAGAAATTATCTGATACTAACTGAATATAGGTCTGTTTGTCCGCTTGACTTGAATGAAGTGATTATTAATATTCTATCCCCACTGGGTGAGCTAAATACCAAGTCACTGTATAAAGTGTTATTGTAGATCTCAGTCTTGTTTGTACCATCTATTCTGACTAAGCTAATCGTCCCCTTTTTGTTATTCAGAATGTCTCCTTCCACTACGACAAAGTGGTAACTATCCGGGTACCACACAAGCTTGGGTTGTGGGTCGGAGGCTTTTAGACTCATTACTGTCGTTTCTCTGTTTTCTCCTATCGGAAGAGGTTTTTCAAGGTTGTACACATAATAGGACATCATGTCGCCGGATTGGACTGTATACATAAATTTCTTTTGATCCGGAGACCACTCAGATTTGGGAGAAAGTGCAATATTTCTAACATTGTCTGGTATATCTATCTTTTCGACGAAGGCAGTACGTTTCTTATCGAGTTCTGATATCCACGTGTCACGAGCAATCTGGGGGCTTGTTGTAGTTTCAGCAGTATTGTTAACCAAATCCGCCATGTAGTTTACTCCGTTTGGGCCTTCTATAATCAAGTTTTTGTCATCATACGACCATTCAATACTCTTAGCTCCCGAATATTTCACACGAGTTGTATCAACTAAAACTATGCTTGAGTTAGGTCTAAATATGCTTAAAGTATAATTTCCTATCTGCATAACCCACACTCCGTTTGTCTCTTCCCCGCTGGTTGTGTACGCGACTTTATCCATAGAATTTGATAGGGACGCCGAACTTATTCCGGTATTTGTTAAGGGTTCAATTCTTGGAGTTTGGGAAATTAAAACCGCTGTAATGTCAGTTACAAGCTCTGGGAAAACTTCCAGTTCTTTTTCCCATTCTACAAACCCCTTTTTCACGATTTTCAATCGGTGTTTACCCGGTTCAATTCCGGATATCGTATCATTCGTGGCTGTTGCTACTTTGCCGTCAAGAAACACAGTTGCACCTTCCGGCAAGGACTTCGCACTTATCATACCTGTTTTGGATAGGTCGATTGTATTAGTTGAAGTTCTATTTATCCTGTATCCGGATGTGTATAAATACAGCACAGTAGTAGTGCTGAAAATAATTAAAAGTGTAAAAAGCGTTTCGAATAGTGGAAATTTGCGTATATCCATGGAAGTAATTTTAACACACAGGTATAATGCATGCATGGAATATCAAATCGAGTCAGAAAATATATTGGGAGTTAGAGTCGATTTCGGTCTTAATATGTCTTCGGCAGTAAACTACATAGAAAAAAAACTTCTATCAAACGGTAGCTGTAATTTGATAAGCACAACAAATCCCGAGTTTATAATGGATGCTCAAAAGGATAGAGATTTTCAGAATATTGTTAACAAGTCAGCACTTTCACTGCCGGATGGAGTCGGGGTCTTGATGGCTAAGAACTTTATAGATAAAACAAAATTAATAGAAAGAGGTCCGGCTACTATTTTTAAAATGATAGCAGCGGGGGTTTCATGTGGTGTCTTCCCGCTTGATTCTGCCTTACAAAGGATAAACGGTATTTCCTTGGTATTTAACCTGTGCTCACTGTCGGCGCAAAAAGGGTACTCAGTCTTTTTTCTTGGGGGACGCAAAAGAAACCGAACAGGGAGAATAACTGACCAAAGCACTGAAGAAGACTTTTCGGTAAAAGCCTCCGAAAGGATGGGTGAATATTATCCGGGCCTGAATATTGCAGGGGCTACATCTAAATTCTCGCCTAGGGAAGCAGATGATGAGATAACTGTAACGTACATAAAAGAATGCATGAGAAAGAAGAACTTGTCTACCATTGACTTCCTTTTCGTGGCGTACGGGCACCCTAAACAAGAAAAATGGATTATCAGAAACGCGCACAAACTTCCTGCAAAAGTGTGTATAGGGGTGGGCGGAACTTTTGATTATATATTGGAGAGTAGAAATTCTACGGTAGCCAAAAACAACCAAGAAAAATATAGGTGGCTCAGCAAACTTGTAAAAGAGCCGTGGCGCTTTACTAGGGTAGTTAAAGCGTTTCCTCTGTTTCCACTAAAGCTTTTTGTACAGGAATTTCGCTCTTCTTCCACAATACATACTGAGTCATAACAATAAACCTATTGACACACTTTTGTAGTAGTGCAATCATTTAGTCATGATAGAACTCAAAGACAGATTATATACTTCCACCGAAGTAGCAGAAGTTTTGGGAGTCAGTTTGAGGTCCGTGTACAGGTATCTCGAGGAGGGAAAATTGAATGCTGAGGTAAAGACTGCAACAGGCAGACATAGGTTTACAAAGCAGAACATAGTTGATTTTTTGTATCCTGATGGTGAGAAAAAAGTACAAGCCCGACCTAAAGTTTTGGATACTTCCATCATAAGCGAAGAGGAGCCCAAGGCTCCTATAGTTGCTGAGGAAGAAGCAGAAGAAGTAATCGAAGTTGAACAGGAGCCAGCTAAAAAAGAGGCTAAAGAGGAAACCGTAGACTGGCTGTCTAAATTCAGGGAGGCCGCCAAAAAGTTTGAAGAAGAAAGAATAAGTGCGCAAAAAGAAGAAGATCCGGAAGTAGAAAAACAACAGAAAGTTACCCCTGAAAAAACGGACAATATCAGTGATTTGCTTAGTGAAGAAAGTGAGCCGGAGGAGAAGGAAGAAAAAGCGGCAGAACCTTCAGTAACCCCATTGTACTACCGAAGTAAATTGGGAGGACTTAAAGACGTAGCGCAGAGTTTAGATAAAAACGCTAGAGAGTCGGGCCTCAAGTACGCGTTCACCTTAAATGCCGGATTGTCACTATTTAAGCCGATAAAACCATTTTCGACATTGCATTCCTATGTGACATCTGGAGATCAGGAGTTTTTCGAGAGGACACTTATGCTTGTACCTTCTGACGAAGCCAATGCCCAGCTGTGTTTGCTCATTTCTGATAATAACAGTCTTTATGCCGATAGAGTAGAATTGCATGGTCTACAAGTAGTATCTAGAGAGCAGCTGCTTCAGGACGTCAGGCAGTATGGTGACGAGGTTCTACTGTCAGAAGCAGAGTCGGTGCTCGGGTGATAGACTAACGATTTGGTATCAAGAGAAGGCGTCCCCCAGGGGACGCCTTTTTACATATTGACAGCCCTATAAGATTTTGATAAACTCGTGCCCACAAAGAGGATCTTGTTCGGGATAGACGCTAAAGTTTCTTATGCTGTGGGCAGGAGCATATGAGACTGTCTATTCCGAATTAGGTCCTTTTTTTGACAGTTTGTGGTTTTTTCTGCATAATTCAGTTTGTGAAACTCGGATTACTTATTACTATTCATGAATCGTCACTGTTGGACGAAAGAGCCTTTAGGACTTTAGTTGAAGAATGTTACACACCCCTTTTTAGACTAATTAAAAACAACCATAGACACAGGTTCTCAATTAGCATCGATTTCAGCTTTCTCCAGCTATTGAATACTTACGGCTATTTGGAACTGCTAGCAACAATAAAGCAGCTTTATAGCATGGAGAGGGTGGAGTTGGTTGGGTCAGTTGCCCATGGGGCTTTATTGGCTGACTTATCTGAGGATCTATTATCCGCACAAATTGTCTTAAATGAGTATGCACTGGCACACTTTTTTGGGTCTCATCAATCCTTTGAGGGTGATAAAGGGTATATGATAAAAAACATCGCGGGTTTTTATCCCACTAAATTTGTAATAGATGAGGACAAAGCTCGCCAAATATTAGAAATGGGCTATGAGTGGATACCTGTAAAGTCAACTTCCGCTGATTTCGGAGTTAGATACGAGCTGAAAGCTGAATCGGGGGCTTTAGTATCCCTAGATGATACTCTTTCGGATCTGATAGCAGGTGATATATCCAAGGTAGCTGACTATCTAAAAATGAAAGGAGATTCATATTGTGGCTTCGCTTGTGTAGATAGCCAAGCCTTTTGGTTTAGAAATAAAGAGGGTGTAGCGTACCTGGATTTGCTGCTGACCTGGTTACTGGAGAAAAATATAGAATTGAGTACAGTGTCTTCTCTCGTTGGTTCATTAAAATCAGGTCAACTAAGCGAGTTTTCGAGTATAGCTGATGCTGGTATTAGTGAAAGACGTAAGCAATTTCTGCAAATTCAGCAGGACTTAACAGAAAAATTCGGTGATGGCTTATTAGTGTTGGAGGAACAGGAGATACAGGATTATTTTGAGAAAAAACCTGCCACATTGGTTCTAAATATGCACCAGGCTCTTTCCGGAGATAGGTATGAGGATAGTTTAGCAAAAGCCTATTTCGATTTATTTACCCAAATATCATTAGGTCTTTGACCAGTAACAGAAAAGCCCCGTTTGTGGGGCTTTCCATACTTTCCGATTTAAATGGAAACTTTACTTTAATTCTACCTTTGCTCCTGCATCTTCAAGTTTCTTTTTAGCTGTTTGTGCATCCGCTTTTTTGGCGCTCTCTAGGATTGTTTTAGGAGCTGATTCTACTAAGCCCTTTGCATCAACTAAGCCTAGTGAGGGAACCAGTTCTCTAACTACTTTAATTACTGCAATTTTGTTGGCTCCTGCGTCTGCTAGTACTACGTCAAACTCGTCCTTCTCTTCCTCGACAGGTGCTGATGTTCCTGCAGCTGCTACTGCTCCCATCATTACTGGGGCTGCTGCTGACACTCCAAACTTTTCTTCCAAAGCTTTCACTAAGTCGTTAAGTTCCAAAACTGTCATTTTTTCTACCATGTCCATTACTTTTTGTGCGTTACTCGATAATTCTGCCATTGTTAATACACCTCCTCACTTTCTTTTATCCGCTACTGCGGCCAGTGTTCGTACAAATTTTGATTGTACACCACCTAAAGTTCTTACAAACCCCGATATAGGGCTACTTAATAATCCTACAATCTGTCCAATCATCTGCTCTCTAGAAGGTAGCTGGCTCAATATATCAATTTGGTCTGCGCTAGTATACGTGCCTTCTATCAGTGCAGACTTTATTTTGAAGCTTCCCATTTCTTTAGCAGCTGCAACTAAGGACTTAAGAGGCAATACTATGTCGGAAAATGAAAATACTGCCACATTCTTACCTTTTAAATCACTTTCCAGTTGCTCCGTATTTTGGCCACTGCCTTTTAAGGCAACCTTAAGTAATGTGTTTTTTGCTACAACAATTTCAGCATCGGCACTTCTAATCTTCTGTCGGAGATCGTTCAGGCTGGTGGCACTTACACCTGTATAGTCGGCGATTGTTACAGCCTTTGATCTTGAAAGTTTTTCTTTTAGATCTTCTACTATATTTTTGTTTTTCGTATTAGGCATTATTTGTTCCTTTAAATAAAAAAACACTCACCGATATGAAAGGTGAGTAAATCAGTTTTTACTAAATTTTCACCTCGGCAAGATTTTTAATTCCGCTAAACGGAACCTTGCTATCTACGGCACGTTAAACAGTATAAGTGTTTTGATTTCTTTGTCAAGTCAATATATCCAATATCACTGGAAAATGGGGGCTTCCAATTTTGTACCAAAATTATATAAATATCGCATGACTATCCCATCGCAGCTTTTGAAGATTCGGCCCAAAGTACAGCATCTGTACTATCGGGGGGAATATGACGAAAGCATTTTTAATAAATGTATTGCTGTTGTGGGAAGTAGACGTATGACAGCCTATGGAAAGAGAGTACTGGAGAAAATCATACCGTGTCTGGTTGAGGAGGGGGTGACCATAGTGTCAGGTTATATGTATGGGACTGACAAAGAAGCACATAAGATAACGCTAGATTGTGGTGGGAAAACAATTGCAGTATTAGGCTGGGGTATTGATTGGAATCCCGAAGTTCCCTCGAAAAACCTGCTGTTTGTCAGTGAATATCCAAATGATTTGAAGCCGCAATTATGGATGTTCCCTAAACGAAATCGAATAGTAGCGGGTCTTAGTTTGGGAGTAATAGTTATTGAGGCTTCGGAAGATTCTGGAAGCTTAATCACTGCCGATATGGCTAAAAAGTTTGGCCGGAAAGTGTTTTGTATTCCTGGGCCCATCACCTCCACCGTATCCAAGGGTTCGAACACCTATATTCGGGACGGTCTGGCATCCATTGTCACCGACGTTAATGACATTACTCAGTTTTTTAATTGGAAGATTGCCGAGAAGCATCCTTCCAACGGCAAACAATTGGCTTTACTCGACTTTCTTGATGTGGAACCTCTAACGATGGATGAGATTTCCGAGAAGATGTGCCGAAAAGTGAGTGATGTGTCAGCTGAGCTTTCTTTGCTTCAGCTTAAGGGGGAAGTTATAGAGGAAGGAGGAAAGTACTATGTTAGCAAAGGTTAAGACGTGTGCCATTGTAGGACTTAGTGGGGTCTTAGTGGAGGTTGAAGTGGATATTGCTTCAAGGGGTTTGCCTTCATTTAACATAGTAGGTTTTTCAGGCAAGGCAGTAGAAGAAGCTCGGGAAAGAGTGAAGACTGCTTTGGTGAATTCGGGCTTTGCCTTTCCTCTTAAGAAGATCACAGTAAACTTAGCACCCTCGGACATACTCAAGGAAGGAGGAAGCTATGATTTGCCGATAGCAATTGGAATATTAAAAGCATGCGGGGAGATAGACGAGACTGAAAATAACGAGCTGTTTTACGGAGAATTGTCTTTAGACGGCAAGGTTAGGCATACCAAAGGAGTTTTATTAGTCAGCATTTTTGCAAAAGAATGCGGTTATATAAACGAGATATACGTTCCAAAGGACTCCTCTAAGGAAGGTGCTATTGTGGAAGACACTACTGTGTTTCCTGTATCCAATATTCAAGAGCTCGTGAACCATTTAAGGGGTAGTAAAAAGATACTGCCTCAGGGAGTTATCAATATAGATACTGATCTTAATCGCGGAAAATTTGAGTTTGATTTCTGCGAGGTGATAGGGCAAGAACAAGCCAAGAGAGCCCTAACTATAGCGGCTGCCGGTGGGCATAATATAATGCTTAGCGGACCTCCGGGATCTGGAAAAACTATGTTAGCTAGAGCCCTTCCTTCCATACTTCCTATGTTATCTGCTAGGGAGGTCCTAGAGGTTACAAAGGTATACTCAGTTGCAGGGTTACTAAGTCCCGGGGAGTCTTACATAAAGAATCGATCCTTTCGAGCTCCTCACCATTCCATGTCTTTAGTTGGGCTAATTGGTGGCGGATCCCATCCCGTACCGGGCGAAGTAAGTTTGTCTCATCTTGGCGTATTATTTCTAGATGAAATGGCGGAGTTTCCGCGTTCTGTCTTGGAGTCAATGAGACAACCCATGGAGGATGGCAAGGTTGTGATATCCAGAGCTTTGGGTAGGGTAGAGTACCCTGCGAATTTTACGCTGGTCGCCGCAGTCAATCCTTGTCCGTGCGGATATAATGGACATCCACGTAAGGTATGTAGTTGTACACCAACGCAAATTATCCGGTACAAAAAGAGAATTTCCGGTCCAATTATGGACAGAATCGATATTCATGTTCATGTGCCGTTTGTTGAGCCTTCCCTGCTGGACAATACTGCTGCCCAAGTTAGATCTGAGCAAATCCTCGAAGAAGTTAAGAGTGCTAGAAAATTACAGTATGAAAGACTTATGCATTGGGAGAATATGTATACTAATTCGCAGATGAGAAACAAGCAGGTAACGACTTATTGTAGCTTATCCCCCGAGAGTGTAAGACTTGTTAGGACAGCCGTTGAAAAATACGATTTGTCTACCAGGGGATATTTTCGATTGCTTAAGGTAGCAAGAACAATTGCTGATCTGGCACACAGCTCGGATATACTGATAGCCCATCTGGCAGAGGCACTGCAATACAGGATAAAGGGGTAAAAAGTACGATGTTTCATTCCTCAAAGTTTATTGCCCCATTGTTGTACTCAATTTTTGCCTGAGTAGCTGTTAACGTGTAGGTCCAAATTTTGACGTCGTCCATATCGCCTTCAAGATTTCCCATTCCTTCGATTCTGCCTATATCAAAATCTGTTGCGCTTAGGGAAGTTGCAGTTGAGATTACCACGTGTTGCCATATTCCTGCAGATAATGTGGTTGATGGAATCCCGTTTACAAATATTGTGGGCGATGAAAAGCCCTGAGCGGTGATAGTTCCGCCGTTAATCCACACATATGCGGAACCGTTTAGGTCAATTGGGTATTCTGTTGCGGAGGTTGGGTTAATCCAAAATGAAATGGAGTTAACCACATTGGGTCCTGCTCCTATATCAACATAACCGTCTGAGCCGTTGAAGGTGTATCCATAGTTTAACTTGCCATTTGTTAGTAAAGTGACACCATTTGTCAAGGTTCCATTTATTCCGTTGCCGCTGGCATCGTAGGACACCGTGCCTGTAGTCTCATCCATTCTCCACCAGCCCCTTGGTCCTCCTTGGTTATAGTCCCAAGCAACTTGCGCGGGAGTACGGGCATAATCGTAAATTCGGACCTGGTCAATCCCACCATCCCATTCACTGGAACCTGTTGATAGTTGGGAGCCTATATTAGCGAGTGTTTCATCGATACTACCTGTCCATGTACCCAAAGAACTAACTGTGCTTCCTTCCTGTTTTCCATTTATGTAAGCTCTGACTGCGTCGGAGGATTTGCTCCATGTGATAACTGCATGTGTCCAATCCGTGTAACTTGATGAGGACGTTGATACCCCTGAATTTGTTCCCCCGGCAATGTAATAGAACTGTAACTGGTTGTCCAGGGTGGATTTATGCAGCGTTACTCGATTATCGGTGTCTGCAGCTATGTATAGGAGTCTGTGGTTTACACCATCTGTCCAAATGCTGCTATTGGCTTTGAACCACAATTCTGCAGTTCCTTCTGATGTATCGAAAGCGTTAGCAAAGTTCGCGCTGTAAATATTAACAGAGGTGTTGAGTGCCGAATCGAACTCCAGAGCCTTGCCGAATTTGCCTGGAGACCAGGACGGGGAATTTACTAAGATCCCGTCGTAGCTGTTTCCACTTTTGTCATAAGCAGTGCTTCCGGCCCCGTCGTCAAAATTCCATTCTGCAATTGGGTCAGAGCACGATGATGTATCACCGGGGACACAGTACCCACGATCTGCCGAATTATCTGGGGTTGCCCCATCTCCATCTGTGGAGAGAGCTCCAAAGCTTTGTGCCGTTCCATGGTTGTATTCAGTTTTTACTTGTTCTGCGGATAGTGCAAAGTTGTATATTTTTACTTCGTCAAGAATTCCGCTGAAAGGATTGGTTCCGGGGACATTGTTGGAATAGTGAGCACCGACTAAAATTCTGTCAGTTGGGTTTGCGTATATATTACATGTATCATAATCTGCCAAGTTGCCGTCGACATATATCGAATAAGTGCCGGAGGGGTTTATAGTAGCCACAGCGTGATGCCAATCACCGTCGTTATATCCGATCCCCGAAGCTGAGGAGCATGCAACTCCGTCGAATAGCATTACCATACCACTACTGTGTATTTGTAGAATGGGACCTGCTCTAACAGGGATATTTTCGTTTGAAATCAAAGTCTGTGTGCTTAAAGACGATGTCTTAAACCAAGTTGAAAAAGTCAGTTCAGCCGATAAGTCTGCTGCTGTATTGACTTGAACATAATCTCCGTCTCCGTCAAAGCTTAAAGCCTTCCCATACTTTCCCGAATTACTCCATGTGGCGTTTGACAATGTGCCATTAAGCGACGAGCCACCATTGCCTGAATTATTAGATGATGTTAAGTAACCCTCATCAAACTTGTAGTGGACAAGGGCAGAGGGGGTAGGAGATCCTGGTGCAGCATGTCCAGCATTCATGTCAGCAATTACTTGCTTTTCAGAACGCGCGTAGTTATAAATTCGAACATCATCAGTAGCTCCGCTTAAGTAGGCACTTCCCTCAGTATATTTCCCGATTAGTAAGGGAGTGCTATCGGATCCAGTTGAGGTTGGTACTGTGCCACTAAAAGTAAGAGTTTGTAGAGCACCATTAAAGTACAGTTTCAATCTGTTAGCGTTGCCTGTTTGCGCCCCGTCAAAAACCATAGCAACGTGATGCCAAATGTTATTTGTTAGAATGTTTCCGGTAGTGTAGGCGTAAGGGTTGGAGCCGTCGTTGATTCTCACAAAAATATCGTCATTCCCGCCCAAACCGCCTGCTCGTAGTAAATCTATTTTCATGTTTTTAGAGATTATGCCTTCATATTGTGTCCCTGCGCCATCAACCTTAACCCAGGCTTCTGCTGTTAGGGCGCCCTGACTTTCAACTGAACTTATGTCACCTGCTGTCACATAATCATCGTTTCCGTCAAATTTAATTCCTTTTCCAAATTTGCCCTTTGTCCAGGTTGGTAGGTGAGTGGCTCCCGTTAATGTGCCGGTGTTTCCGTTACCTGATGAATCATTTGCTGAAATTCCTGTTCCTTCATCAAAATTCCAATGTGCTACAGGAGCCGGTGCCCAGCTGTAGAGCTGATCGATTTCAGCACCCGAAAGGGCTCGGTTGTAGATACGAACATCATCTAAGCGAGCATTTATAGAAAAAGCGTCATTATTTGGATAGGCTCTACCAAACCTATCGAAGCGGATACCGGAGCCATTTGATCCCGGATTTGAGCTTCCCTTGTACTCACCATTCAAGTACATCTTTACTAAACCAGTGCCGTCTGCAACTGCTGTAACTAGATACCAGGTGGTGTTATTCATAGTTACAGTTACATCGGTAGGTGACTGGCTGTCGCGGTTTCTTGCGCCAATCTTACTGGAAGCCCCGTTTACATAGGTGTATATATAACTGCCTTGTAAATTTACACCCAGGGGGATATTGTTTTTTACGTCATTCGGATAAATCCAATATGATGTCGACCACGGGGCACCGTGTGCAAAATATATTTCAGAAGTAAATTGAACGTAATCGTCGGTTACAAGGTCGCCGGAATTTCCAAATTTACCTACAACGCCACCAGAGGGGCCGGTGCTGTTAGGGCAAGCTTTGCCATTGTTTGCATTTCCGGAGGCATCCAAAACGGAGTATGTGGAACAGTCTACAGTCCAGCTTGCTTCATTCATCTTCCACCATCCCACCAACCCATCTGTCAAATTATCATTTTCTCTAGTGCCTATGGATACTGCAACCTGCTGTCCTAAATTGTCGGTCAAAACTTGTGCTGCCGAGCGTGCGTAAGGGTAAATGCTGACCTCATCAATATACCCAGTCCAAGGATTAGCAGTTCCATCACTATCAATACCTATATATATGGGGTTGTTGCCGTTGACTGTTGCCGGGGCAGCACGTGCCAGCTCAACTGCTGGGGTGCCATCTATGTATAGTGTAAGTGAAGCCGAGGATCTCACGGCTGAAAAACTATGCCACTTGCTGTCTGCGTAGCTAGTGGTAATACAGGCCGAGTCGCTATTTACGGAAAAGCACATATATCCTGAACTGTCCATATATATTTTGTAGCCTGTTGTACCCGACTGACGGGACAAGACTGTGTCAGTTCCTGAAATAGTAGAGGGGTGCTTGAACAATCCGGAAAGGGTAAACTCGTTTGAACCAAAATCGAAGTCTCTGTCAAAGTTTCTATAAGCAAAGTCGTTAGTGCCGTCATATGACAAGTAGCTGTTATTAGCATTTCTTGTCCAAGTGGCTCCACTTGTAGTTAAATGATTTAAGTTTATGGATGAATCGTTAGCAGTGGTTCCATATCCTTCATCAAAATGCCACACCGAAGTAATATCTTGTCCTTTGTTGTCACTAAACCTGTCTATTGTGATAGAACCGGCTGTTTCGCTTCTACTAACAAGTCCCGCACTGTACAAATCGGCAACTTGTGTTGAAGTTAGTGCCGCGTTGTAAATTCGTAAATCCGACATTGTTGCGTCGGATGGTCCGCCGTTTCCGCTTGGGTTGTACCCAACCCCAAAGTTTGTTGTATCAAATCCGAAGGCGGTTGTTTGGGGGGTTCCGGCGCTTCCGTTTACATAAATGGTTGATGTGCCTGCCGATCCGTCTCTTACGGCGGTTACGAAATACCATTTGTCCAGGGTCATTGTGGCCGAGGTGTATGTGGCAATGGTTGCCCCCGAGTTGTCAAAAAAGGCAAATCCTCCTACAGCAGGTTGAAATCTAATGGAAGGTCCTGTTTGACCGCTGGTGGGATCAATAAATTGTCTTACCTGTGTAGCGGTTCCTGAAACGGCTTTTGTCCAGAAGCCCAGGCTAAATGTGGTAGTACTTATATTATTTTCCACTGCATACTGCAATGTATCTGCAGTTCTTGTACTCGTACTCTCATGTCCTGTATCCGTCCACGCATATCCGGTTCCCAAAGTTCCATCCGCATAACTTGTTGCATAAGTTTTTTCCTCTAGTTGCATTCCGTCCACATACATAGTTTTGTCAGCAGCTACAGCGACTCCATAATCGTTGCTTGCATCGCTTGTGGCATGAGAGTAGGTGATTCTGTACCATCCGCCCCCAACGTCTGTGTAAATGGCACCATCGCTTGTGGCATCCACCGTGCCTCCTTCCCAAACCAATCGTGCATTGCTTTCGGTAATGGGGCTTCCTATTTCGCCCGTAGTTCCATTAAAGACATATGCTGACAAAGTATGTGTAGTTATACCTCCGGGGCTTACGGCAGTTGAATATTCGGCAGTTGGTTGTGCCAAAGCGAATGTTATGTCGGTTAACAATCCCGAGTATTGGGCATAAACATAATTCCCGCTTGTTGCATCCATTCGAATATCCAGTTCATTGGCAACTGCAGGCATGCCGGCTGCAATGTCCCCGCTTGTAGTTCGTGTGTAGGATGTAGGAGTAATGTTAATGTTGGAACTTGTTACTGTGGCCGCAGTTGAAACATTGTACAGATCTATGTTGCCGTCACTCGCGGACACTTTAGCATAAGCTTGAAAGTATCTTGCGACAGCAGAGGTACCTGCCCAGTTAGCTGGATCAAAGCTAAGTAACCCATACTTTCTATCATAATTATTGTCGACCTCAGAAGTGGGTATATGCGAGGCATAGTGCATTAGCTGGGTTTCCAGTATTGTTGAGTTTTGCTCCAAGATTAGTTTGGCGCTGACAATTCTTGCCTGTTTCATTTCAAAAACATATTCCTTGCCGGTTGTAAGTGTAAATCCCGCACTTCTAAGCCGCCTTAGGCCTGTGGTTGTTGTAGTTGTTTCAGAAGCCGCCACTGATGCTCCGGTAGTTTTGTCATACAAGCCTATCGAACCTGTTGCACCCGCATTGGGAAGATTTGCAATCTGAATAAGTATCGTAGACTGCGAAATGGATGCCGTTCCTCCGGATGTGGGTCTAAATCTTGTTATGTAAGACCGCGTATTGAAAGGTAAATCAAGATACAGATCTCCGGTTGTTTGCCGTGTCCATATTATTGCGTTAGTTGATTGTTCCGAGCCTGTTATTACAGCTGCGGTAATCGTGCTTATCGCTTGTTTATAAAAATCGGTATATGTTGATTCACCGGCATCCGAAGTTTTTACCACCACTTCGTGTTTAACAGTTGGGCGTGTGCCATAAGCTTCATTATCAAAATAGAACGGGTATTCTATGCCATCTCCGTAGCTGGGATCCACCGATGTCTTATAATTATTTACAAGGGTAATGGGTATTTCCAAATCGGTAATGCCCCCGACAGCCGACTGAACGAGAACTACCTTAGCACTTGCCACCACCGCATTTTTGAGTCTCATGGTATAGGTCTTTGCGGTAGTTAATGTAATTGCACTGCTTCTTACCGTTTGCCACCCTTTGGTAGCGCTGGTAACTTCCGAATCGGCAACAGAAGCAGTATCGGTGTAGTTGTACAGTTCCACGCCACCCGCAGTCCCTCCGGTGGGTATATTTTGTAGTTGTAAAACCACGCTTGTATTGCTAAAAGAGCCCGTCCCACCAGAAGTTGTGTTTTTTATTCTGGTAGCTATATCAAGAGGGTTTTTTGGCATAACAGCTGATAGCTCAGGTGAGCGCAACTGTACATACGAAGTGGAGGTAGTTGTCAGTTCAGATTCCGTAATGTAAGCATCCCCGTCGCTGCCCACTGGATCCACATGGAATGTACTGAAGGCGGTTTTGCCTGTGGTGGTTTTTTGAGTTGTGTCCAAATACACTATGGGTGCTACACCATATTCCATTGGGTTGAAGGAATAAACATGCCCTGTTGTTGCATAACTTGTTGACACTGTTGTTACCAAAGTATTATCCAATGTGTGTACCAACTCTAGTTTAGTGATACCTCCGGCATCCGTTTGTTCGTGAATGATTTTAGCGTTGCTAACTTTTGCAGTGTTGGCAGAAGTTTTCATACATACCATATAGCTTGCGCTGTCCGAAAGGGTAATTGCGCTACTTCTTACCCTGGCCCACGTTGTTCCTACTACAGTTATCTCGCTGCTTGCCACTTCCGTTACACATGTGGCTGCATTTTCATACAGAGCAAGCGAAGTGGTTTGGCCAGCGGTATCATTTGCTATAGTAGCCTCAAAGTAGGTAGTAGGTGCAGGGGCGTATACATCAGCATCATAGGTATAGATTTTTTTATCCGTCAACTGTGTATACGCGGTTTGAGTAGAGGTTTCATTATTGCCGACTTCAATATAGGTTTGAGTAGTTGTAAGTTTAGTCGTTCCTGTTTGAACAACTATTAGTCTGGCCGACTTGATAAGTGTTGTTTGTCCGGCCACTGTGTTTTTGACTCGCACAGAATAATCGGTGCCATCGATAAGAGAAATCGCAGTGCTGCTTCGTTTTCTTACGTAAACTCCTCCGGGTTTGCTACCGGTCACGGCTGATCCGTCAACTTCTTCTCCAAGAGTGTTGTACAATGCGGCACTGCAATCTCCCGATCCGGTTTCAGTAAAGGAGACTTCAAAAAATACTTCCACAGAATCTGCCGGAAATTTATCCGCATCCCAGTTAATTAGGCCGAGAGAGTTATCTGTTGGTACGGCCGTTCCGCTTGTGGTTGAGTACACCTGATCCATGATGTTTATTTGTTGAGTCACTTTTGCCTCTGCAGGTCTAAATGAAGCTTCAAAGTATGTCGTTGGGGTAGGGGAGAATACGCTTGAGTCGTAGTAGTAAAGTTTTGGGTAACTTGGTGTTATGTAAGTAGCACTGCTTGTATTTTCTGCAGATCCTACTTCAGCCAACGTTTCGGTGTCTGTAATTTTGGTTGTATCACTTTGCACTACCACCAAACTTGCTGAGCGGAGAAAGGACCACGCTCCCACAGAATCATTTCTTAGCCGTACAGTGTAAGCAGTTCCATCCACAAGTGTTAACGCAGTGCTTCTTTTTGTTACATACACACCTCCCGGCTCTCCTCCTGCGATTTCGTTCGAAATAAGTGTACCATCGGTGTCATATAAGGCAGCAAAACAATCTCCGTTTCCGTTTTCGGTCATTACTACCTCTAAATATACTGTTTCTCCTGAATATTTTGTCGAGTCCCAATGTACAACTCCTAGTGAATTATCCCCGGGTAGGAATACATGAGTGTCTCCATTATCTTCATCTGCGCCCGCCATCTTATAATCCTGATTGAGAATGTTTATTTTCTGCTCAATCTTTGGTTCGGCCACATCCACGGTAGCTTCGACGTATGCAGTTGGGATTGGGTCAAATTTGCTTGAATCGTAGTAATATGCCTTTTGTGATGTAAGCTGCGTGAAAGTGTCATTGCTTGTAGCTTCAGGGTATCCCAATTCCATGTTGGATTGGCTTGTTGTAATTCCGTCTTCTTTTGTTTGCACAATAACCAGCCTCGCTTCCTTAATTGCCGTGCGACCGGTCGTGGAGTTGCTTATTCTCACCGTGTAATCAGTATTGTCTGCCAGTGTTAATGCGTCACTTCTGTATCTTGTGTACACACCATCAGATCCGGCGTAAGAGAGCAGTGAAGGTCCCAAAGGGTCTCCAGCTGCTGTATACAATTGTGCCTCGGCGGAACCGCTGGTATCGGTTTCCATCATAACGACTTCAAAATAGACTGCGGAATCTGGATATTTATCTGCGTCCCAGTAAACCAAGCCCAGCGAATTATCTGTTGGTACTGCTGAGTTTCCTCTTGTTTCGAAAACCTGCGAAATAATTTCCAAATGGTGTTCCATAGTGGGGTTTCCTTCACCGCCCCCACCACCACCGCCATCAAGTGCACCGGCATCGCTAGCTGCGACTAGCTGTGCCGATTTACTACCGAATTTATAAAAAGGAGCTGTTGTATTTTCAGCAGGTGTAACTGTAGAAGTTGCTGTCCAACCTGTGTTGTAAGTGGCATGGTCAAAGGAGGGGTTGGTGATTTTGTTTGTTGTACCTTCTTCCATAAAAACCCCACCGTGTCCGGCATAACTTCCGGAACTTTCATAACCTGTCGTAGTTGAGGAGTTATCCACTCCAACTAACCCTGCTATATACTTTGCTCCTGTTATCGTACCGTGATTTCCGTTTCCGCTGTCGTCAATTGCCTTACCTGTGTTACGTGGGTCGTCTCCGTTTTCGTCAAAGTGAAGTAGGAGTTTGGTGTATTCGTCGCGGATGAATGGGGTTGTGGTGGGGGTGAAGTTACCGGTATAACGCTTGATGTTGGAGATTCTATATTCATCAATAATGGAATTCAATTGCCTTTCGGTATATGTAGCACTTCCAATGGCTTTATTATATGCAGCATCAGAATTGTAAGTGCCCGTTGCGGGGACTGGAGAGGCTACTTGGCTAACACCATTAATATATATTTGAGCAGTTTTGGCGGTGGCGTTCCACACTATAGCCAGGTGTTGCCATTGGTCTAGGGTTAGCCCTGTGGCGCTGGTAAAGCTGTAGGTTCCGCCTGTTGTAAAGATTGTGAAAGACGGTTGTCTGGCTGAGACATGCCAGTATAAATAATATCCAACAGAGGTACCCGATTTAACTCCAGAAAGATAAGAATAATAGGCATAGGGGGTTTTAGGGTAAATCCAGGTCTCAATTGTAAAGTCAGCGTTTGGTAAATCATCTAAGGACGGATTTGAACCCAGGTCAACTTCTTTTGGGTAACCAGATATGTCTAGGGCACTTTTGGAAGTGCTGTAGCGGAGGGCGCCTGTGGCGGTGGATGGTGTTTCGCCTGCCGCACAGGTAGTAGCACCCTCAAAGGGGCAAACAAGCAATGCGTCAATAGCTCCTATGTCAAAAGCATCAGGAGTATTAGTAGGGGATGTTGCCTGTTGGTTTCCGAAATACACATAATAGCTTGTTGCTGTTCCTGCTGAGGATAATGAGGCTTGAAGTGGGAAATATACTTTTGTAGCTGTACTTGTGCCGCAAGTTTCACCGCTTGGATAAACTATATGACGATTGAGGACAGTGTTAGTAGTATCGTTTGGTTGATACGCTATACGTAGGTCTGAACAATCGGGCTTAATTTTTGCCTGTGCTGCAAGGGTTTTTGTATCTACCGTGATCGCGATTGTTGTATTTGCCGAAAGGGAAACTGCGGAAGTGTTCACAATATTTAGCTGCTGTCTCTGAGCCCAGTCAGCCAGAGTAGGGGACCATATAGCTTGTGTGTTACCTGGGTTTCTGAACAAGATATAGATAATGGGGGTTAGAATTACCAAGGTGCCAACAAAAAAGGGAAGTAACGTTTTCTTTAATCTTTTTACGATAGGCAAGTACTTTTCAATCACAGCAATAACCTTACCAAATCTTTTTGCTCCCATAAATAGGAAAGTTTTTCTTTGTATTTTTTTATTCTCTGTTAACTATTAACCAATCGAATTTTATGTCGGTTCCAAACTCGTTTTCCACCTCAATCGTAAAGGATTCTCCTGCTGTTTTTTCTGAAACTATTAGTGATTGGCCGCCTGTTGGTGTTGTAGGGGTGACCATAATTACTGAATTGGCGGATACTTGTTTGGAATTTACTGTTACACTTGTTGAATTAGCCTGCAGTTCAGAGGATCCCACTGCATCGGATGCATCATCAACAATAATCTCTCCCGCTTTGATAATTGTAGCTTCAACCTGTCCTTCAACTTTAATATTGCCGTCTGGGGATATGACAATTTTTCCATTGAATATGTCAACGTTCCCCGCCAAGCCTTTTTGTAAATATAGGGTTTGGGTGTCGCACAAGGCTGTGTCGATTTTCTCTGTTGCTTGGTTGTAACAAGAAGGTCCAATGATATCAAAAGAGTCTTCCATCGGATCCAGTGACATTAAACCTGCAGACAGCGTGCCGGTCACTGTTACATCCGAAAAGGTTGCGTTTCCTGTCACGCTCATATCGCTGTTAACTAATAATCCACCATCTGAGGTACTTAGCCCAAGAGCATTACTGAATTCAGTAAACTCATCATATATTTTCTTCATTTCAGACAAAATGTCGGCAGGTAAAGACTGTGTAGATTGGGTGGTTTGACTTGCTTGTGTTGTGGCATCAAGTTTAGCTAGTATGTCATCAATAATATTCTGTTGATCTTGAATTGCCTTAACGAGTACCGGTGTTAAACTGCCGTAAGCAATACCCATGGAGCCGTCTTCTCCTGAAACAACCTCCGGGATTATTTCTTTAACATCTTGTGCAATTAACCCAATGCTGGAGTCCCCGGTTTTTTTGAAATCAAATCTTACCGGGTTCAAGGCCAAAACTTCTGCCAATCCATAATCCAGTGTTTCCACATTTTCCTTAAAAGCAAGATCAGAGGCATCATTCCAGCAGGTTGTTCCGTCGCAGTATGCTTCGGCTCCGGAAAGATAAAGTCGATAGGCTCCGGGATCCGTGGTTCCGATTCCTAGATTTCCTAGTTCATCTAGCGTCATTTTTGCTGTTATGTACCCTTCGCTACCGTCTCCGCCACCATTCGTGGTTCCAAAAATTAAGTTCCCTGTATAACCCCCTGTAGATGGACTCCAAATTGCTGCAGCGTTATTCACATAATTTTTAAAGATGATACCTGCCCTGGAATTTGTCGTGGTGCTGTCGTTCGCTATTAACAGACCTGCTGTTACTGATGTTGAGCTATTTGTGTCATACACCGTCAATTTCTTGGTAAAGGTTGATGTTCCAATACCAGTATTGCCACTTGTGTCAATGGTTAAGAATGCATTTGTCCCCGCAGTCGTGCCATCACCAACCATAAACAGATCATCATCATCTCCACCGGCATCCTCCTGCACACCCATCCAAAAGTTTGTGTCCGTAGCGGTTTTTGTATCAAATAAAATGGTGGGGTCCGAGGCAAGCAGTTGCATATCTCCGGTACCGGATAAATTGAACACCGCATTGCCTGTACCATAAGTTTTGAGAGTAAAGTCATTATTCTCGAAACTTTCGCCCGATATTATTGATAGCGGGCCGTATGACTCGATTTGTGATGCTGTCTGATTTGTCATGTTGAGATCATATGCAATAGCCACATCTCCGGCGGCGCTAAATGTTGTTGGGACAAAAAATTCAGCTCTTGCCGCTCCTAATGTTGCTATATTAGTTCCCGTGTCAGCAAAAGTAAGATTGCCTGCTGAATCTATTGTAAACGAAGAGTAGTTTCCTGCATTGTAGCTAAGTCTTAGTTGTTCGGTTGTTCCTAAAATTTCCAGTTTAGATGCGGGAGCAGTTGTTCCTATACCTAATCTATCAGTAGAATCGGCCCAGAAGAAATTCGTAGCATCCTGTGTCATATATGTTCCGTTACCGAACATAATTCCACCGTTTGTCACAGTTGCTCCATCGAGCATATTTAACTCCGCCGCTGAGGAAGTGACCTGTGTTCCGCCAAGATATAATGTTGCCAAATAGGCATTTCCATCAACTTCTAAATTACCATACACATATAAATCTTCGTTAACAGTACCGTTATCAAACGTGTATCCTGTGTCGGGGGCAATATATGTGTCTCCCCCAACAATATGCATCTGTGAGTCGGGGTCAGTAGTTCCAATTCCTACATTATCTGCTGCATCCGCGACGATAGCGTCATCGGCATATCTAAATAACCCATTGGTATCATCTCGATACCATATCATTTCATCGCCATTTCCTCCGAAACCACCAATGCCAACTGACGAAATACTGCCGTTTGAAAAATACACTCCGTTGCTTGCTGTGGTATGTAGGGTAAGGGGTATTTCCGTCGTGTCTCTTCCAAAAATGGTCTCTCCAGCTACTTCAAAAGCACCTCGGGGTACCGTTGTACCTATACCTACAGATCCGGCATTGTCGATGTACAAGGTCCCCGCGTCAAAGTTAAAATCAGCGGTGTTAGTGTCCATATTAATTGTAGTAGTGGCATCGAGTGTCATGGTATCGGTAAATTCTGACCAATCAAGGGAGTCTGGGGTAATTCCGGTAGCACCAATTGTTGCCCAAGTGAGAGTTCCCGTACCTCCGTTAGTTAGTACGCCGTTTGTAGTATGCCCAGTAGGCCAAGAGTAAGTTAAATTTTTGAGTTTAATAATGTCCCCATTGGCATCTATTTGAAAAGGTGATGTAGCTCCTATGGAGAATAGGGAAGTGGGGTTAGTTGTTCCAACACCGACATTGCCACCAAAATAATTGGTTCCGCCTACGGAGTAGATTGCATAATCCAAGCTAGTCCCTGAAGTTTGATCTTCAATGTATAATCCGTAGTTGTTTGCAATAGTGGCACCTGAGTAAAGGTAGGGGTTGGCTATATAGATTTGATAAAGATTTGTAGTTACTGCGTTAGTAAAGTAACCTTGATAATCGGAGTAGATACCATATGCGTTTGGGATCGATGTAGAATATGTAGCCGCGGCATTTGAGATCAGATTTTTCATTCCGTACATATCTGATACCGTTGTTACACCCGAGCCAGAAGGGAGAGCATTTGAAACCGATGTCAGGTTATAAATTCCGGTGGCTTCAGTATGTGTTGTTCCTGGTCCGTATATCCTATTTATGTTTTGTAGAGCGACCGTGCTGTTAGTATTAACCCCTCCGGAATCTGCACTTCCTGCTTCCAAGAGATTAAATACAGCATAGGAGATACCGCTGTGATTATTATTAGTACCTTTCTTGAGTATCAGTTCGTTATCTATTCCTGTCGTGGTTCCGTATAATTGGGCATTCGCCCTAACTTTGGTAAGAATCTTTTCACCCGTTGCATCTCCTCCTCCGTTTGTGTCTGTAAAGTCGTAGTCTTCCGAGTGCGCAAAGATATCGGATCCTGTAGCAGTATAGTCTGTATTTATAAGCAAACTAGATCCCGAGTCTGGACCGTAAATCATTACGTTTCCGTTGGAAGTTGTTGTGCCATTGGATTCAATAGTGAAGTACCCATCTCCTACCGTAAGAAGCGCGTTAGGTGCAGTTGTACCTACTCCTACGTACCCCGTATCCAAGATAGTCATTAGCCCACTATTACCATACCTTACAGCGCCTATATCCGGATCATATACGGCCAGGGTGACATTAGCAGAAGAATCATACAAACCAAACTCCCCGTCAGTGAAGATGCCACCGTTACCCAGATACCCGCCACTTCCAGTTAGTGGACCGATTGAGATAGGTATCTCGTTTCCACCCAGGTATGAATCCCCATTTACCTCGAAGGTAAATAGCCCTGGTGCCGATACACCTATTCCTACTGCTCCTCCGCTTGGATTGAGGACGACGTCCCCACGACTCCCAAAGCCTCTAGGGGCTCCGCCACTTATAAATACATCTCCGCCGCTGGAGCCAAACGCCATAAATGCGCCCGCATAGCTTCCCGTTATATATAAATCGGTCCCACTTCCGAATCCGGGCGTATCCGTCATTTTGATGGTTCTGTTTGCTGATCCATCCAGATATGTATCTCCTGCTATTGTCAATGTCGCTGTTGGTGCAGTTGTACCTATACCCACATATCCGGCATTATCAATATATAGTGTTCCTGCATCAAAATTAAAATCCGCGGAGTTGGTATCCATGTCAATGGTAGTAGTTGCATCTAATGTCATTATATCTTTGAACTCCGACCAGTCCAAAGAGTCAGCGGTAATTCCTCCGGCACCTATGGTTCCCCAAGAAAGAGTTCCCGTTCCATTGTTAGTTAAAATTCCGCTCGATACATGGGAAGTCGGCCATGAGTATGTTAAGTTCTTTAATTTAATTATATCTCCGTTTGTATCAATCTGAAATTGCGAACTTGCTCCAACTGATAGGGGAGAAGTTGGGGTATTCGTTCCAATTCCGAATCTGTAGTTGGTATTGTCCCAGTATAAATTTGTGACATTCTGTGCAAATTTGCTACCGTTCCCGAACAGTATTCCTCCGGCGGTTGCTGTTGATCCGTTCAAATAACTCAATTCCTGGGCAGTTGTACTTATTGTGGTTCCGCCTATACTCCAGTCTTCTGGGAGATCTACACTGCCCTCAAGTATTAAGTCACCACCGTAGGTTATCTCATCTGCTAAGTGCTCCTCAGTAATTATTCCGGATTTAATTTTCACATCATTTAGTCCGGTCCCGACAAGGTCTCCGTTAATATCTAGTGCAGTTTCCAGAGTGGTTTCCGTTACTGTGTCGATTCCCCCGAGCCTGTTCATTTGTCCTATTGTGACTGTTCCAGTCCCAAAGTTTCCGGAGGCCCCTTGCGTGTCTAACCCTCCTTTTAAAGTTGCTATGCCTTCGGCACTTAGTGTTTTTGCGAAGTTCGAGTCCACTGTCACCGCGAAGAGGTAGTCTTTTATCGAGTCACTTGCTTGAAGAACATTAGCGAGGGAATTTGAGCGATTTTTTACCGGGTTTTTTTCCTTACCGGCCGCTGCTCCAAAGATCAAAAGAAATACTATGAAGATAGTAAATGCTAAACTCGTTAGTCTGAAAGCTCTGGATAAGTTGCTTAAAGGTTTAATCAGAATGTTTTTCTCAACTATTTGTACCCTTGGTGACGAAGAATACGTTGTCACTTTAGTTTGTTGTTTGCTTGCAGCCAGTTTTTCTTGAAGCTGTAGGATGTCCCCTAGGCCAAAGACCCTATATCCGTTATCCAATCTTTTTGAGTTTATCAGTTTGAGAGATTCATGCCTTCTTAGTGAAGACGTTGACATACCAAGCAAAGATGCTGCTTCAGACACACTTAGTTGCGTTCTGTTTTTTATATTCGATATGTCATTAGAGTTCTGTTGGGCAGGAACTTCCATATTTATCCTTGTAATTTCCTACTATATCAATGTTTAGTAAGGATTACACTGTTAATTTTAGAAACCAACTATATCAATGTCAATAGAATGTTTTTAGGAATAATTTGCCTTTCCATATTCGGATGTTCTAAAATGATGAGGTGTATATAAAACTGCCTTTTATTAACCGTATAGTTGTAGCATCGCTAATTTGTGTGGTCAGTACTGCGGTTGTTTCGGCTCTTTCTGAATTTACTGCTGTCTCATTAAACACTGAGAATAATTCCGGGGAAGTTGGGAGCATTGTTTCCTATATTGACGGAAAATATATGCTCTCATCAAGGGAATATGATGAAGGAATGTTTGGTGTAATTGTTGACGCTCCAGCAACCTACCTAATTGATAGAAATTTAATCTCCCCACATTTAGTTGCATCTTTTGGTGAGATTAAGACTAAAGTGTCAGGAAATAAGGGCCCAATAGTACCGGGTGATTATGTGACAAGTTCTGATATTCCTGGAGTAGGGGTTAGGGCAGAACAAGCCGGTTATGTTTTGGGTGTAGCGACATCTGAGTTTACTCCGAATAGTCCCGATGAAATTGGGGAAGTCTTTGTCTTGGTTGATGTAAAAGTTAATTTTCTTGCTCGTGGGGTGTCAAAGAACATAATAGACACTGTTCAAAAGGCATTTGCCTCTCCCTTTATGACTCCAATAGCTGCACTTAGGTATTTGCTTGCGTCTTTGATTTTTTTGGTGTCGTTGGCCATAGGCTTTAATTCGTTCGGCAAAGTTTCTGGAACTAGTATGGAAGCCTTAGGAAGAAATCCTTTGGCAGGGGGGTCTATAAAGAGGATGTTATTTTTCAATTACTTACTCACTTTTGTAATTATGTTTGTAGGTCTAGTAATCGCGTACTTAATTATCTCAGTATAACCTGTTACAATTATTTGTATGAACCTGCCCTTAATAGTGTTACTCATAATACTTGGATCAGCCTTGGTTTTAGCGTTATTTTTTTTGGTAGTTGATCTATTTCTATTCAAAAAAGAATCTCCTACCGAGCTCAACTCTTCGCTAAAGGTTATTGAAAATGCAAAAATAAAGTCTTTGCAAATAATTACGAGTGCTTATGAGGATGCCAGAAAAAATATGAGGGTTTCTGACACCATCGGTAAAGAGGCTAAGACAGAGATGGAAGATATCCTTGAGAGGTCTTTTGAAAAGATGATCGTGACACTTGATACAGTAGGGGGGAATGTCATAAACAACTATCAAGCCACACTCAATAAGTCCCTTGATGTAGCGGCCATACAACTTGAGAAAAAAATGGAGGAAGCTACACACACTATTTCATCACATGTTACCGATAGTTATGAAAGGGGGGAGGAGGCAGTTGCGGACTTTGTAAAAAAGCGCACAAGAGAAGCTGCGGCTCGGATTAGCTCAGAGTTACCACGCGTCATTGAGGAGTACCTATCTGAGAATCTAACGCTTGAAGTTAAGGAGGAAATAATTATGCGCATGGTAGAGGAGCGTCTCAAAAAGGTTGGTCTATGAAATCCGAGTATAGTGAGATACTAGTAAATTTTAAGACTACTTCAAGATTGTGGGAACATATAAAGATGCTTGAGGCCCATTACACTGGAACTTCCCTACAACACAAACCCGATGCTAAATTTATCGACGGGCTGAGACAATATATGAGTAGAGTACCTGTAATTCACTTCGCCTGTAGTTTTGAGGTTAGTGAGCGGTTTATCAATCGTTTATACGACTTGATAACAGGGAGATTAGCCAGTGACCTTGTTATTGATGTTCAACCACTGTTGTGCAAAGGGCTGAAATTTGGTCTGGTATATGACGGGAAAATAGTGGAAGGATCCTTTGGGGATATTTTGGCTGATAAATTGGAACTTAGTATAGGGGGTATAGGGGAATGAATAAGGGAATATTCGAGAAGTACAAGGCGAAGTACTCAGAAGTTGGTTACGTCACTCAGCTTCAAATGCCTGTGGTCTACGTTGAAGGGCTTCCTGGAGCAGCAATAGGGGAGTTAGTAGTATTTGATTCAGGGCAACTTGGGTACGTTAGTAGCCTTCAAAGAAGGCTTTGTGGAGTACTTTTACTTAGTGACTTACCTGTGGGTGTTGGGTCGGTTGTAAGTAGAACCGGATCAGGAATAAAGATAAATGTTGAACGGGAGTTGTTAGGTACGGTGGTGTGCAGTTTGTTGAATGTGCTTTGCATCGACTCGGAAGATAGAAATGCCAGATATATCGAGAGTGAAATTCCACTGTTGTCAGTTCGCCGACGGGTATCGAAGCCCTTTTTTACAGGTGTGACAAAGATTGATATGCTGGTGCCTCTTGGGGAAGGACAAAGGGAGTTAATATTGGGTGATAGAAACACAGGTAAAACTGCTTTTGCCTTACAGGTATTAGCAACCCGCGCTTCCTTAGGCGATATTTGCATTTACGCCGGTATCGGAAAAAAGAAGAGCGATTTAATTAAGGTAAAGAGTTATCTTGAAAAGTCGGGAGCTTATAATAACTCGGTTATTCTTTTCTTTGATGCGTCCTCGCCCTCGACGGAAATTTACCTGGCACCTTACGTGGCTATGACCATTGCAGAGCATTTTAGAGATTTAGGACATAAAGTGACATTGATTTTGGATGATCTTACTACGCACGCTAAGTATTACAGAGAAATATCATTAGTATCTGGTGATTACCCCGGACGGGATTCCTATCCGGGGAACATTTTTCATATTCATGCTCGACTTCTCGAAAGAGCGGGGGCTTTTATTAGTCCTGACGGAAAGGAGACCTCAATTACCTGCTTGCCGATCGCTGAAACAGTAAACAGCGATTTTTCAGGATTTATTCAAACCAATCTCATGTCTATGACAGACGGTCATATTTTCTTTGACAGCGCATTCTTTGGAAATGGGTATAGGCCACCAATAAATAATTTTCTTAGTGTAACTAGAGTCGGTAGGCAAACTCAAACATCCTTAAGGTGGGGGGTAAATAGAGAGTGTGCTTCATTTTTGCTCCTTAACCAAAAGACTGAAAAATTCGTACACTTTGGTACAGAGCTAAACTCTGGAATAGGGGCTACGTTAAAAATGAACGAGCTTATACAACAATTATTCACGCAGGAAGAGGACTTTCTAGTCCCAATGAGTGTACAACTAATTACGTTCGCACTAGTATGGATAGGTGCATTAAAGTCATCGGTACATACATATATATGTCTATCAAAGGACAAGTATATACGAGAGGACACATACCGTACTTTAACGGATACTCTGGTCACTTCCTCGGAATCCCTTAATGATTTCTTGGGTAAAGTTTCGGCCAAAAAGGTTGAATTATTATTAGAAGGAGATGTACATGCGCAAAGTTGATGCCTTGCCAGTTTATTTACAGCAAATAGTTACTTTGGGTGACATGATTAATTCATATCAAGAAATAGCATCCATGTTTACCCGAAAAGTTAAAAACGGTGTACTAAAAAGGACCGAATTCTTCACAGGTCTTACTCAGTTATATCACCGTACTTTATTAAACAATATGACATATTCAGGTATGCTAAAGGATTCTAGTAATAGAAAAATAGCTACAAGGGCTGGTACTATGATGCTGTGTATAACATCGAACGCAGGATTATACGGAGAGGTTATAAGGGATACCTTTAACACCTTTAGTAGGAAACTGGACGAATCTCTAAGAGCAGGACGTACCCCTTCGGTTGTGATTGCGGGGCGACTAGGTGCAAGAATGTTTGAATTTTCATACCCTTCCATGCCCTACCATTACATAGACATCTCTGATAGGGATACAACTATCACTGTGACAAGGGAGTTAAAAAAGTTAATAGAGGGTTATGCGGAAGTCATAGTTTTTTATAGTGTATTTGTTGGGATAACTGAGCAGAAGCCTTCTTCCCTTTCATTAGTTTCGGGAGTGGATTCAATTAAAGATCAGGAGTCGGATTCAGGTGAAAGAAGCTACATATTTGAACCTTCTGTGGCAGAAGTGAATAACTATTTTGAGTCCCAGATTTTGAGTCTTTTGTTAGATCAGGTAGTTTCAGAGAACAACCTTAGCAAAAACGCTTCCCGAATGATCAGCTTAGATAGGGCGTCGCAACGGATTGATGTTAGAGTCAATTCACTTCGGCAAAGGATTAGACTGGAGGCTCACAAGGCTAGAAGCTATGGTATTTGTCAGAATATAATTTATTCTAAAAGGGCTAAAATAAAAATATGAATGGCACAGTAATTGAAGTTAAGTATCCAATAGTACTGATTGAGTTCACAACAGGGGAGCTGCCTTCGTTATATGAAGTGTTAGAATCTTCAGGGGATGTACATATTGAAGTGCTCGTGATATCTGTTGGTGCAGGTAGTGTGTACTACTGTCAAAGCCTTGAGGGCCTAACTACTGAAATAAAGAGAGGGATGATCTTCACCAGAACCCAAAGAACCCTCTCAATATCCTTAAGCGAGGCTGTGCTAGGAAGAGTAATTGACTGCTTTGGAAATCCGATTGATGGAAAAGGAGCTCTACCCGTAGAAGGGGTTGCGCTTCCTATTTTATCAAATAAGCCCGTAGTAGATTCGATGGATCAAACCTCCGTGCTTGAAACAGGGATTAAAGTAGTAGATCTGATGTGTCCCATCATTAAAGGAGGAAAAGTAGGGCTTTTTGGAGGATCTGGGGTAGGTAAAACAATCCTATTAAACGAAATAATGCATAATATACTGACGGAGGGTAACAAAGATACCGTATCTGTGTTTTGTGGAGTGGGGGAGAGGAGTAGAGAAGGTCATGAGCTGGTAGAGGAACTCGATCATGGCGGCATTCTCCCACTAACTTCGCTAGTGTATGGCTCGATGGGGGCCAGTCCGGTGTTGCGATACTTAACGGCATATTCAGGGGTTACTATAGCAGAGTACTTTAGGGATCATCTAAAGAAGAATGTTATGTTTTTTATTGACAATATGTTCAGATTTGCCCAAGCCGGAAGTGAGGTATCTTTACTAATGGGCAATATTCCCTCAGAGGAAGGCTACCAGCCTACACTAATCTCTGAAATAGCCGACATTCATGAAAGACTACTAAGCAGTCACGATAAATATCTCACCACAATCGAGGCAGTGTATCTGCCCGAGGATGACCTTTATGACCCTGCCTCTCAAACTGTATTTGGCTATATAGATTCCAGCATAGTCTTATCCAGGGCAGTATACGGAGAAGGAAAATTGCCTGCAGTAGATATTTTAGCCTCTACCTCGGATGCATTAAGCAAGAAAATCGTAACAGAGGAGCACTTAGAGGTGGCAATAAGGGCTAAAAGATTGCTGACGCAGGCAGAAGTGCTTGAAAGGATATCCTCTTTGGTAGGAGAGGCTGAATTATCAGAAGATGATAGGATAACACTACAAAGAGCCCACAAAGTTAGGAATTTTCTTACCCAGAATTTTTATGTGTCTGGGCAGCAGACTGGGAGAAAAGGTGTAACTGTACAGCTAAAAGATACTATAAAGGGTGTTAAAGGGATAATAGATGGTACTTTCGATGCAATTTCGGAGGATAAATTTTTGTATATCGAGACCGCGGAAGGGCTTCTCGGCGATTAAATGTATAAAAGCAAGACAAACTTTTTATCAGTTATCGTTAAGGACCGACAGGGAGTTGTATTTGATGGTACTGCAGCCTCTGTCAGTTCTAAGAATACCTTGGGAACTTTTGATATCTTAAGCGGACACGCTAATTTCATCACTCTCATCTCGGGTTTTCTTATTGTCGATAAGGGCAAATTATCTGAGAAAACGATTACACTTGAAAAGGGTATACTGTCAGTTTATGAAAATGCTGTAACCGTATATCTTGGGATTTAAAATCTGATTTATTCCCCAGAAAATTTTAGTTGATAAGATCTACCCATTGAGGAACAAACTGCAATACCTTTGATCCAGTCCGGTTTTACCTTTGACGGACGGTTGGCTTTTAAAGAAGATATTACACTCGATATGTTCTCTGTAAGGTCAGCTTCTGAAAAAGACAGCTTACCTACAATTGTATGAACAAGTGGAGCATCCTTTTCAGTTCTGACTTCTACTTTTCCCTTTTTAACCTCTTCGATTGCCAATGCGATGTTATTCGTAACTGTCCCTGTTTTAGGATTTGGCATCATGCCAAGTGGCCCCAGAATCTTTGCAGCTTTGGCTATCTTTGGCATAAATCCGGGTTCTGTGATTATCACATCGAAGTCCACTTTTGGTTTTAGCGACCCCGTCTCGATTTTTTGGATGTCTTGCTCTGAAAGTTCAATGTCAGCCTCTGGATATTTTCCGATCGATAGTACAGCTATCTTAACTTTTTTACCGGTCCCTTTAGGTAAAACCACTGTGTATCTTAGTTGCTGATTTGCTTGTTTTACGTCTAAATCCAAATTGATATGAATTTCCACCGTAGGGTCAAAATTTCTTTTCTTTTCTTCCTTCATTAACTTAATGGCTTCTTCTATTGTATATGAGGTTGTGTTTGTCATAGTTATTTCTCTATTATTACTCCCATAGATCTCGCAGTACCCGCTACTATTTTTTTAGCCTGATCAATACTCGAAGTATTTAAGTCTTTTAATTTTATGCTGGCTATTTTATCCAGATCTGATGTACTTAATGTTCCTACTTTGTCCTTATTTGGGGTAGCGGAACCCTTAGCAACTTTTATTGCCTTTTTTATTAAATGTGACGTAACAGGTGTTTTTGTGATAAAAGTGAATGTTCTGTCTTCGTAAGCAGTCAAAATCACTGGAATTACATCATCGCCCATGCTTTGAGTTTTTGAGTTAAACTCTTTACAGAAATCCATGATAGGAACTCCATGTTGACCCAATGCAGGGCCTATTGGAGGAGCTGGGTTTGCTTGCCCTGCTTTGATTGCCAATTTTACTATTGCTTTAATTTTTTTTACTTTAGCCATATTTCCTTATTTATAAATTTTATAGGCGGGATACTTGCGCAAAGTCAAGTTCTACAGGTGTTTCTCTGCCAAAAACTGATATTAATACACGCACCTTACCTTGGTTTTCATTCACTTCGTCCACTTTACCCAACATATCTTTAAACGGACCCTCGATTATTTTTACCGAATCTTCGACTGAAAACTTTGCTTCATATTTAGGCGCTTCCATCTTGGCAAATTTCATCAACGATTTTACCTCACTTTCGGCTAATGGAGTAGGGGTAGTCCCCATTCCTACAAAGCCTGTCACCCCTGGTGTAGATCTAACAATATACCAGGTATCGTCATCCATTAACATATTTACCATTAAGTATCCTGGAAAAAGTTTCTCATCTACTGATCTCTTTTTTCCTTCCGAAACCACTATCTTTTGTTGATGAGGTACGAATAGCTTAAAAACTCTATCTGTATATCCACCGGCTTCTATTCTTTGCTTAAGAGTAATAGCAACTTTGTTTTCATGGCCGGAGTAAGTGTGAACAACGTACCACTTGGCATTTTCAGAACCGTCTTTGTTGATTACAACGACATTATCGTTGTCTTCGTCAGTATTCACTTGTGTAGCATCTAGGTTTTTATCTTGATCCATATTATCCTTTGTAGCTTAAAACTATGTTAAGTATTGTAGCAAAGATGTAATCAAAAAACATCACGAAAAGTCCTATGACTAAGCTTGCACCGATTACATAAGCAGTTAATCTTTTTACCTCAGTTCTTGAGGGCCATTGTACCTTTCTTAGCTCTTCCAAAGAGCTTTTTGCATACTCAGCTATTTTCACGCAGCAAATTGTAACACTTTTATGTTGCGATAACAATAATATAACTATTTTAAGGTATAATATTTGAACTATGCTAATTAATCTACTTTTTCAAAGTCCTTTGTTGTTTATTCTGCTTGCCGGAATATTAGTACTGTCACTTAGCATCCATGAATTTTCTCATGCTTATGTGGCAAGTTTACTGGGTGACGATACGGCAAAGTTTCAGGGCAGAGTTAGTTTGGATCCCAGGAAACATTTAGATCCTATCGGAACTTTGGCACTACTATTTTTGGGGTTTGGCTGGGGCAAACCTGTGCCGTTTGATCCTTCCCGGCTATCTAATCCAAAAAGAGATTCGGCTCTTATATCTGTAGCAGGGCCTTTATCTAACTTACTATTAGCAATTGCCATGTCAATGGCTGCCAAGTTCTCCGGAGGAATCGTGTTAAGCATTTTAGCCACTGCTGTGTATGTGAACCTGGCCTTAGCATTTTTTAACCTGCTGCCCATACATCCTCTCGATGGTTTTAAAGCAGTTCTTGGTCTCTTGCCCAACAGCCTAGCAATTCAATGGTTGGAATTGCAGGATTATGGGGTTTATATATTAATGCTTCTGATTATCACCGGATATGTTGAAAAGATAATAAATCCTCTTGTTCATTATTCTTCCCTCCTTTTAGGTATAGCATAAAGTGCCATTGCCTTTTACTTTTTCCACTTGACTAACTTGGATCCAAAAGTTAGTATTTAGATACACATAGATGCAAATCTCTGTGGAGAGAATCCTGATGTGTTTGTGTTCAAGTTAGAGGTCTGGAGAATCCTGAACTATTTTCTCCTTTTGGGTTTTTAAAATGACCAAAGATTAAATGCTTCGGTCTAGAACCCACCTAAATTTGAGGAGGGATCCGCTCTAACAAAGCAGCACATCGGGTTGTAATCATAAATATTCAAACATACGCTAAAGCGGGTCACTTAGACCCGCTTAGCTTTTTGTGTATAATCAACAACATGCAGCTTTTTGACGGTAATTACCAGGGGTCACTCCTAGATCAACAAATAAAAAAACATATACAGAGTTTTCCATGCAGAAACAGGCTTGGGATTGTTCAAATAGGTGACAATTCTTCGTCAACCAAGTATGTGTTTCTTAAAAAGAAGAAGTGTGAGGAATTAGGAATTGAGTGCCTGGTATTTAAGTATGATTCGGAGCTATCTATGGAAGAGCTCAAAAGTCATGTAGAAATTATTGCAAAAGATCCTTATATTTCTGGATTTATAATTCAGCTGCCCTTGCCGTTGGGGAAATACGATTTTCTAATAAAACTGATCCCCTCCGAGAAGGACATCGACAATTTAACTAACTCTTTAACTTTCGATTCTCCGGTAGTCAGGGCGCTTGGGTATTTCTTAGACTGGGGAAAAATATCACTGAAAAACAATGAAGTATGTGTCATCGGTGATGGAAACTTAGTCGGAAAGCCGTTGGCTAAATACTGCGAAAAAAAGGGAGCGGGGGTAACTGTTAATACCAACTACAAAACGGGTGACAAAATAACAGCAGACTTGATAATAGTTGGAGTTGGAATTCCGGGATTAGTAAAAGGTGAGGATGTTAAGCAAGGGGCTAACGTGGTGGATTTTGGTTCGGCAGTTGTTGAGGGTAGAGTAATGGGGGATTTTGATGTTGCCTCACATTTATCACACCTTGGCATAATTTCCCCATCTCCAGGGGGTCTGGGGCCTTTAGTGGTAAGATACCTGATAATGAATTTTCTAGGTATTTAGGCTTACCTGGTAATTTCCAAAAGCAGGCCATTTTCAGCCAAAGGGGCAGTGAGTGTTATAAAACTGCCGTTTTCCGAGTGAACCCAATAGCCCGACCCGTTTACCGAGGTTGAGGAGGGATCTACAGGAATTGCACTAATATATTTGGAAACCCTCACTAGGGAGCCTAAATCTAATAATCCCGAGCATGCCATACTGTCACTTCTACAGATTTCAATAGGTGTGGGAGTTATTCCCGTAGGCAAACTTCCCTTATCGATAGCGTACTGTGAAATTGTTAACGAAATTGAATGTAAATCAACCCTACGCCTTGTGTTTCTGGAGTCACCGAGATATTTCTGAGGATTGATGACCATTAATGCCAATCCGGCTAGTATTCCTATAATAGTTATAACTACCAGAAGTTCTATTAATGTGAAGGCAGGTTTTTTCATGTGTGTAGATTCTATCAAAAAAATAGCCCCCCATAAATAAATACAGGGGGCATTTCAGATTATCCGTCAACCCTCAAATACCAAGGAGCCATTTCTTTCCAATGAATTAATTTGGTAGCCGTATCGTAGAAAGGATCATCCCCAATGGTGTCCCGGATCCAATTGACAATCGAACTAAGTGCTTTGGGATTGCGGCTGGATCTGATGATATATGGATACTGAGTCGAAAGACTGTCCAATGTAGTCGATGGCCGTGTAAACTGAAGGCGCTTTTTGTCGGATGGGTCAAAATAGAAGTGGGCGACACCCCAATCCCCAGAGGTTTCTCCCTCGTACTCACAACCCAGTGCTTTTGCAAAAGCATCCGCCAGGCTCATTCTAAATACGTTCGCAGAGAAATGATCAAATGACGGTTCTTTGGCTGGAGTAGAAACGAGCTCCAAGGACATGGCATCCTGGAAGTTGATGAAAACCTTTGATCCTGCTGGTTCAAATTGCAGGGTAATGCCCCGTTCGAACCCCCATGTAACTAATCTTGAGAGTGTTTCAGATAATTTTGGTACACGAATTCCCAAGTGATAGCCTGTTAAAGATGGTGCTGATCCTATTTCTCTAGCAACTTTGACTACACTTACCATGCCTCTGTCGTACCAATTTGGCCAAATCTCGGTAAGTACAGCCAGCGCAGCGGACTTGGGTTCCATATAGAACTGAGGAACAATAGCTACCTCCAACTTCGATAAACTGTTAGTCATAATAGTCTCCTTTTTTTTATGACGGTGCTTTGTTCGGGCAATTATACTACAGGATCACTGTATTTTCCATATTGACTGTATCTGTCATTAAGCATATCTTCTTAATAAGTTTGTCATATGAATTAAAGGAGAAAAAAAATGAAACATTTCCACAGAGTTCTACCGTTTGTAAATGCCCTAGTGATTTGGCATACGAACCATATCCTGATTGGTCGCACCACTAGCTCACCCGTCAAACCCTACCCGCGCTTTTGGGACCTTCCTGGTGGGAAGGTGTCTCGTGAGGAGCAGCCCGACGAAGCTATTATGAGGGAACTTCGGGAGGAGTTGGGGATTGAAGCCGTGCTGGGAAAAGGTGTCTTTGCTAGTTTTCACCATAACGGTTTTGTTCGTTTGCCGGAATGTACGAACGAGGTTCCTGGTTTAGGGTTATGTTACTTGGTTAAGGAGTGGGCTGGGGAAATAGTAGGGGTTGAGCAGGAAGAAGTACATTTTGCGGATGAATTTGAACTGAAAAGTTTATATGCCACAATGACCCCCTGGTCTGCGTATTTCATCAGAAGATACTTATATGAATTGGGAACCAGCTAGTAACCAACCCGGAACTGTGGTACAACGCTAAAAGAGGAGATGATTAAATGGATAGTAACCGACTAAGGCAACTGATTTTGGAAACGATTTCTGAGGCTTTCGTGAGCGATAACTCTTATCCGAATGGTCCTACTATTTGGAAGACCTTGAGAGAGAAGGGAATTGAGGTCGCACCCGAGGAACTTGTATCTATGTTAAACCTCCTCGAGAGGGAAGGTGAGATCGGAAGAGCAGGGCATTATTTCAGATTGAAGGCCAGTAGAGATACTGAACGTGGGTCAACTTGTCCGAAATGTGGTGGGCATGTCATCAATTTGGGCAGAATGAATGTATACACACCGCATGGGAATGTGTCAGCCGATGTTTTCATGTGCGAGACGTGCGTTCATGAGGTACCGTATCCTGAAGAAGGGTGCACTTGGCCTCTTGAGTTTGCATTCATCAACGGGAAGGTGGTTTATCTGAGGCCTTCCGCAAGCGAGTTCGCCTAACACAAGGAGGTCATATGTCAGCTAACTGTCCTCACTGTGGATGTGTACCAATGGAGAATGTTGGTAGAGAAGGTAAGTGCCCTAAATGTGGGAGACCGCTAAGAAGGAACATCTTCTATTCAGCCAATTCGAGTACAGCTGTTTGCCCGTCTTGTGCGAGCAGAATTAGTTTATCTATAGAAGAGTTTTTTGATTGTTCCAATTGTGGTGCTGCTCTGCAGAAGACTGAGATTCTTTGATAGTTTGTCATATAACCTAAGTGTTTTTCTCCCTGCACTTAGGTTTTTTATTTCCCGGATAATATACCTTCATGTTAAGATATTCTAAATAATAAGTTTAAAGGAGAAAATTTGTGAAAACATACCGGATATATATTAAACCCTACGATCCAAGAGCTTCAGTTGTTATTAGTTCAGTAACAAATAGAGAATCTACGGGTAAAGACACTGGCGACGGGGGAATTATGACATGTATCTGTGAAGAGGTGCAATTGTATAAGGTTGTACAAGCTTTAGAGACATCTGATATTTTGTCTTTGGAGAAGGTAGTTGTATTACCTTAGATTTTTTAGATATATAAAAGGTCAGCAAACTCAGCCGGCCTTTTCGTTTATCATAACTTGGCAGGGACGAGGCGAATCGAACGCCTGTTATCGGTTTTGGAGACCGAAGTCCTACCACTGAACGACGTCCCTATGGTGTTACGTATTGGATTATAACCACCAATGATTTACAACACAAGAAGCGACCTTTCGGCCGCTTCAAGTTTTTATTATTTCCTATTCAGAAATTAACGATCCTCTCTCATTGGTCTTGCTACGTTAATGTTCAATGGTCTTCCACTGAAGTCTGTGCCATTTAGTTTAGCTATAGCGTCTTGAGCTTTAGAGTCGTCTTCTAATTCGACGAATCCGAATCCTTTACTTCTTCCAGTTGCCTTATCGGAAATTATTGTGCTTGATACTACTGGTCCGTAGTCAGCGAATAATTGGTTAAGGTCATCTGCAGTTGTAGAATAGGGTAAATTACCTACGTATAATTTTGTCACATTCTTTCACCACCTTTTAGATCTACTTGCATGCATATCTAATGAGGGAGAACGAAGTATGACTTAGTCTAACATGTTTTCCAAACATTAAAGATACAATACACTCTGAGCGATTAGATACTTTTTTGTCCGCTCGAACAAAGGGGATTATACCATAATTAGCTAAATATTGCCATTGGAAAAATAACTGGAGCCCACTGGCGGGATCGAACCGCCGACCTTCTCCTTACCATGGAGATGCTCTGCCAACTGAGCTAAGTGGGCCTGGAGCCAGAGAGGAGGATTGAACTCCTGACCTATCCATTACAAGTGGATTGCTCTACCACTGAGCTACTCTGGCACTACAGGCAACAGACAGAATTCTAACATATTGCCTATATTGAGAAAATGCTGTTTAGATGATACCATTCTTTTCGGTGCGCCGTGATACCAAAGTGGTCAACTGGAGCTGACTGTAAATCAGCTGGCTTATGCCTACGGGGGTTCGAATCCCTCTCACGGCACCACCGTAAACTTGTTAACAGCTCCTAACTACGGTATTATATTCATAGTTTTTCCTACTCTACTATAATTAAGGAGATTAAGCTGTGGTTAAAATAACTCGAGCAGTTTTGACTATTGACACTGTCTATGCCCTTTGTATTCATGCTATGGTAAACGCTTTTCCTTCTAAAGGAGCGAAGAAGGGCTCACTCGTTGCAGTTTGTAGGGGCACATCTTGGAAAGTAAGGCGCCTCGAAAAGGGCAGGGGAGACACTGGGATATTTTCTCCTGTTTCGGTCTTCTATTTAGGGATTTCAGTTAACTCTAATAATAAAGTTGAAATTTACGTTTATTGCCAGAACGCCTACTTAGATGTGGCCACCAAATTTGGTGAAGATTTATCAAAAATGCTTGAGGAAAAGTTTGATCCGGATAAAGGTGAGTGGGCACCCACAAAAGGTGAGTATAGCGTCACTGTAATACCCAGTATCTAGCCCGGTCAGCCCGAAGGAATAGAAGTATTTCTCCGGGCTTTACTATTACCCCTTGCCAAAACCCAGCGCTTTATGATTAAATACACCCTGCTATGTCAAAAATATGTCAGGTATGCGGAAAATTTGCCCAAAAGAATAACCTTGTTGCTAGAGGTATTGGTAATCGTGTTACCCGAAGAACTATTAAACTACGTTCAGCAAATCTCCGAATGAAAAGATTTGTCATAAATGGTCAGTCGATTAAGCTCCGCTTATGTTCCTCCTGTCTAAAAAGAATAAAGATGGAATCTAAGTCAGAGTAGGCTATTTGTAATACCCGTTCAAAAAACTTTCCCAATCAGTCTTCGTTTTCCCCTCCAATTGGATAGTTATTGGTTTAAGTTTGCCTTCCACAACATCCGCTTCATATATTTTCACTATTTTGTGACCTTCCCCAATAAATTTCTTATTAACACCTTGTCCAATTAGTACGCTACGAGCTTGCTGCGAGTTTAAATCTTCAATAGTAGTCCATGCAATTGGCCATGGGTTAAAAGCTCTGATTGCTCTTTCAATCTCAACAGAACTGTTTTTCCAATCTATTTTTGCGTCTTCCTTATAAATAAAGGTATTCTTGTTATGAGACCTGGAGTAAGTATAGGATATCAATCCAGGATCTTGTTTGATAGATCTTATATCACCACTATAGTAACCCGCTAATATTTTCGGTAGTTTTTCTGCAGATATTTCAAAAAGTTTTTTGTACAATTCTCCGGAAGTAGCTTTTGAACTAATAGGGTACTCAATGGTTTGTAATATGTCGCCGGAGTCAATCTTGAAATTCAGCAACTGGAGCGTAACCCCGGTGCTTTTATCTCCGCTTAGAATGGCGTACTGAACCGGACTTGCCCCCCTATACTTTGGAAGTAGGGAAAAATGAATGTTTATGAGCTTACCGTAAAGAACTGCGCAAAGTTCCTTTGGCACTATATAGCTAAAGTCTGCTACGATCCCATAGTCAATGTCGTATTCTCTGAATAGCGCTACAATTTTTTCGGCCTCCCCCTCTTTAAATTTATCTAATTCCACAAGAGGAATATTTTTATCTAGTGTCCAGTCCTTCACAGCCGTGCGTTTGATTGTCTGCTTTCGTCCTATCTTTCTGTCAGTTTTTGTTACAACCAAGACTAGATAGAAATTGCTATTTAAGCTATCAAGTATAGGCAATGATCTATCGGAAGTTCCAAAAAAAGCAATTTTTAAATTTGGTAGTTTTTCCATTATGCGTAAGCCCCATGATAAGTTTCTTCCATCTCTTTACCACTGATTATTTTACCGACTACTTTGTCGATAAACAGCACGCCCATCAAATGATCCAACTCATGTTGAATGACCTGGGCAAAATATCCTGAAGCCTTTAGGGTAAATTGGATCCCTTCCTCATCCAAAGCTGTCACCTTAATCTTGTTATGTCTACTCACTCGCCCATATTTGTTGGGCACACTCAAACAGGCTTCCCAATCCAAATTTGTTTCTTTTGAAGCACTTGTGATTTTCGGATTTATGAAGACAAACTCCTGGAAAACCACCTTTGAAGGATCAGCTACGTCCTCTGTATAGTTTCTTACAACACATATTTTTTTATTTATACCAATTTGTGGTGCTGCCAGTCCGGCTCCTTCAGGATTTTTTGCACTGGCCAATGTATCTTTAAGGTCGAGGATCTCTTTTTTTACCTCCTCATCGATAAGTATAACCTTAGAGTTTGGAGCTCTTAGCCTGTTATCAGATTCTGTTATGATTTTTTGCACTGCCATGATGCTATTTTAACATGTGCTATACTCAACACTGTATGCCCAAACTTGTAATAGTAGAATCTCCCACAAAAGCAAAAACATTGTCTAAGTTTTTGCCGAAAAATACTTATGAAATATTGGCTTCAAATGGCCACATCAGAGATTTGCCTAAAAGTGGTTTGGGTGTGGATGTAGACCATGATTTTACTCCTGAATACGTTATTCCTGAAAAAGCGACTAAAACAATAAATGCGTTAAAGAAGGCTGCGAAAGGTATAGATGAAATAATACTCGCCACAGATCCCGATAGAGAAGGAGAAGCCATTTCGTGGCATTTGCAGAATATTCTAACTCCCAAAAAGGGTAAAGTGCCCACATTTGGCAGGGTGGTCTTTCATGAACTGACAAAGGAGGCGCTTGAGGAGGCCTTTAAAAACGTAGGTACCGTTAATTTAAACTTAGTAGATTCTCAACAAGCCCGAAGAGTGCTTGATAGACTTGTGGGATATAAATTGTCCCCTTTGTTGTGGAAAAAAGTTAGATATGGCTTATCAGCAGGTAGGGTGCAAAGCGTAGCGGTAAGGCTTATTGTTGAGCGCGAAAGGGAGAGAGGAGCTTTTAAGCCTGAGGAATACTGGTCAATCACTGTCAGTTTTATCGATTCGAAAGATAAAAAGCCCTTTACTGCAATATTGGCAGAAAAGGATCAAAAGAAGATCGAGGTCACAAACGAAAAAACAGCAAAGAGGATAGAAGCCGAATTAAGAGGTGATGAGTATGCAATATTAGAAGTAAAGAAATCAGAGCGTAGGAAGAACGCCTATCCTCCATTGAAAACATCAACCTTACAGCAAGCTATGGCAAATGGGTATGGTTTCAGCGCTAAAAAAACTATGACAATGGCACAAAAATTGTTCGAGAAGGGATATATTACCTATCATCGAACTGATTCTTTAAATTTGGCACCCGCTTTTATTTCTTCCGCTAGGAGTTTTGCTAAAAAACAGTTTGGAGCTTCCTATATACCCGACGAAGGAGTCATGTATAAAACTAAATCCAAAAATGCACAGGAAGCCCATGAAGCAATAAGACCCACCGATGTTAGCAGAACACCTGATAAGTTGAAAATGACGTCGGAGGAAATCAAGACGTATTCTGTTATCTGGAGGAGGGCGATAGCTTCTCAGATGATGCCGGCGGTTTACGACCAAACAAGTATGTACGTAGCTTCCAAAGCGGGATATGGGTTAAAGGCTTCGGGATCAGTGGTAAAGTTTGATGGCTGGATGGTATTAGACAAATTTCTGGGAATCAATTCTCAGGATGAGGAAACTGCTGAAAATGGGTTATCACAACTTCCCAACTACCTTGAATCTGAAATAGTGAATCTAAAAGCTGTTCTCCCCGAACAGCATTTTACCCAGCCACCGGCAAGGTATAGTGATGCAACACTCATCAAAAAACTGGAGGAATTAGGTATTGGCAGGCCATCCACTTACGCTCCTACCATTTCAACAATAAGCGCAAGGGGTTATGTTAAAAAGGATGGGAGGTATTTCGTCCCCGAAGAAGTTTCATTAGTTGTCACTGATTTACTTGTTGAGCACTTTCCGGAAATTGTAGATTACAGTTTCACTGCTGAGATGGAAGAGGATTTGGATGAAGTTGCAGAGGGACAAGTAGAATGGGTGCCTTTGATCAGAAAATTCTACTTACCCTTTGATAAATCGGTTAAAGAAAAAGACAAAACCTTGAGTAAACACGACATCACAAATTTGGGAGAGAGTGATGAGAAATGTCCGGAGTGTGGCAAGCCGTTGATATTTAAACTTGGTAAGTATGGGAAATTTTTAAGCTGCTCCGGTTATCCCGAATGTGCATACCTAAAATCTATTGAAACTGAGGATGATATATCAGGAGACCAAGAAAAAGAGGATTTTGGAATGTGTGATAAATGCAACGAAGGAAAAATGATTCTAAAGGCAGGAAGGTTCGGAAAATTTTTGGCCTGTGAGAGATATCCCAAATGTAAAAATACCAAGCCGTTTCTGAAAAAGATTGGCATAAAATGTCCTACTTGTGGGGAGGGCGACGTTGTTGTGAGGTTTGCAAAAAAACGCAAGTTCTTTGGTTGTAGTAGGTATCCTGATTGTGACTGGTCTAGTTGGAAGATTCCAGAATCCCCCTCGCAGCCATAATCCCTGTAACAGCTGCTCCCGTTATTGTGCCCGACATCCCGCTGGCATCCCCCGCAACAAATACGTTTTTCAGTGTAGTTTCCATTCCCGGAGTTGTTTTAACTCTTGAAGATCGGAATTTTACTTCCGGAGCATACAACAGTGTAGATCCGGCGTTTAGTCCCGGCATTACTTTGTCGGCAATTTCGAGTCCCTCGAGTATGTTGGTAACGATTCTGTGTGGTAACGCCATAGATATATCTCCTGGCGTATAGTCGGAAAGAGTAGGTGTAACCAATGATTTTTTTATCCTGGACTCTGTGCTCCGTCGGCCCATTTTCAGGTCTGCCAATCGCTGAAGTATTGGTTTCCCCCCACCGATAGTGGAAGCGACTTGGGCTATAGCTCTGGCGTAGGCTATTGAATTTTCGACAGGCTCTGTCAAATGAACTTCACATACGAATGCAAAGTTAGAATTGGGAGATTGGTGATCTGAATTTGAGTGGCCGTTCACACAAACGTACCCGTTGTACACTTCTTGGGCCACCATGCCATTGGGGCACGTACAAAAAGTTCGTACAATGTCATCGTAAGTCTTTGTTCTGATTTTAAAAACGATTTCATAAAGTGCTTCCGCGTGTCTTCTCATTACATAAGCAGGGAATTCCACCCTCACACCAACCTCTACCATGTCGTACGTGTATTCAATACCTCTTTTGTCTCCCAGCAGTTGTAACCAAAAAGCATTTATACGTCCCGGAGATAATAGAACTTTTTTTCCCTCGATAACTTTGCCTTTCGATGTTTTCACCCCCCTTAAGATGTTTTTTTTATCGAGGATCAAATCAGAGATCTCCAAGTTGTCTAATATTGTCACACCCTTTCTTTCCAGCCAGTCTTGAAACGTTTTTATTACTACCTTTAGATTATCAGTTCCAACATGCTTTGCCCTTCTTACTATCAGTTCTATATCGTGTTTCTGAGCTTCCTCTACCATCTTTTCTACTTCGGCTGGATTTTTGGGGAACTCCTCGGCTGTTACCCCAAAGCCCATGAATATTTGGTCAACTTCATCAAGTATTTTTTGATATTTTGCTGAAGTGATTAAGTGAAAAGTGCGTTCATGAGAGAGTTTTGGTGTAAAGTGAAGTTTTCCGTCAGAATAAGTTCCTGCCCCTCCAATTCCACTCATTACGTCATTAGGGCTTCTATTTTCAACTCGATTACCCATGTCAATCAAGGCAATTTTTAAATCAGGATTCCGGATGATGAGTTCTCGTGCTGCAAACATACCGGCTGGTCCCGCTCCCACAATGATAACATCAAATTGTGCTTGCTTCTTCTTCTTGGTCATTTAGGTCTTTAAGTGAAACGCTAATGATTGTATCATGTCTGTGAATCCGATCTATAAGAAGGAGTGAGATACATGAAACAATATCTTAGGGCTCTAAAGTATGTGCTTCTTAATGGTGACGAGCGTGAGGACAGAACCGGAACAGGCACTCTGGCTTGCTTTGGCTACAGAATGCAGTTTGATCTTAGCAAAGGGTTCCCTCTACTCACGACCAAAAAGCTTCACCTACCATCAATAATATACGAGTCATTATGGTTTTTGCAGGGTGGTGACAACACGAGTTATCTCAAAGAGCACGGGGTGACCATTTGGGACGAGTGGGCTGATGACGATGGAAATTTAGGTCCGGTCTATGGTTCACAATGGCGGGCATGGAAAACTGCTGAAGGAATCAGTGTCGACCAGATATCTCAGGTGGTTGAGTCCCTTAAAAGTAACCCTACCTCAAGGCGGCATATCGTGAGTGCGTGGAACGTAGGGGAACTGGATAAGATGGCATTGCCCCCTTGCCACCTGCTCTTCCAGTTCTATGTATCCAGGGGTAAATTGTCATGCCAAATGTACCAAAGGTCTGCTGATTTATTTTTGGGAGTGCCTTTCAATATTGCCAGCTACGCGTTGTTGACGATGATGATGGCGCAGATACTTGGTCTAGGGCTTGGCAAGCTCATCATTGTCTTTGGTGATTTCCACTTGTACCTGAACCATCTTGACCAAGCCAGCATGCAACTTACAAGAGAGCCCAGGAAGCTCCCAAGGATGGAAATTTTAAATAGGGGGCAAACGATATTTGATTTTAATTTTGAGGATTTCAACTTAGTTGGCTACGATCCTTACCCAGCTATAAGAGCGGCAATCTCGAAATAGTGCGATAATCCGTCCCACATTTTCATGTATTTGTGGGACGGATCTTTATTAGGAGGGTGAGACCCGATACATCCCATTGCCTAAACTCCGGCGGTATGCTACATTTCAATAGTCCTGAATCTCTCTCCCTAGTATAGGGCTCAGGTTACAAGCGGTTATTGTGAAAAAGTGAACCCGCTTAAAAAATTAGTTACAAAATTAAAAGAGGGAAATCTAAGCGAACTGCTTTCGTTTTTTGATTTTCCCCGAAAAATAATGACAAAATATAGTACGCCTAAACTTAAAGATATGCTGGATGCCGGAGTTCATTTCGGGCATAGAGCACGTAGATGGAACCCTAAAATGGAGAAGTATATTTATACAGTATCTAAAAACGTCCATATAATCGATTTGGAACAATCAGAAGACTTATTAAAAAAAGCTTGCGAGGCCCTATTTGATATTGCCAAAAAGGGTGGAAAAGTAATTTTTGTAGGTACCAAAAAGCAAGCCCGACAAATAATAGAATCAGAGGCGAAAAATTGTGGTGCCATGTATATAACTGAAAGATGGATTGGTGGAACAATAACAAATTTTGATGTAATTCGAAAAACTTTGGATAAATTTCTTACAATGATAAGAAATACCGAAGACGGCACCTATGAAAAAGAAGGATATACTAAGAAGGAGCGCTTACTGATAGACCGACAGATAGGAAGATTCCAGATAAATTACGGAGGAATTGCAAATATGAGAGGTACTCCTCACGCTTTGGTGGTAGTAGATCAGCGCAGAGAAAGAACAGCCATTAAAGAGGCAAAAAAGGCTGGGGTACCTGTGATAGGCTTGATAGACACTAACGCGGATCCTACTGGCATAGATTATCCTATACCGGGAAATGATGATGCTATTAAGTCCATTGCATTGATAGTAAATGCTTTAGCCGGAGCTGTTAAGGTAGGTTATGAAGAATTTGAGAAAGATCAAAAGGAAGAGGCCGGTAAGAAGTTGAAAGAGGCAGCAAAATGACCATTGACACAAAAGATATCAAAAGACTAAAAGAAGAAACAGGAGCCGGAGTAATGGAGGCTAAAAAAGCTCTTGAAGATGCCCAGGGTAACTACGAAGAAGCCAAAAAAGAACTTATGACAAAGGTTGGAGCAAAGGCTGCCAAAAAGGCTGATAGAGTTACCAAAGACGGTTTGGTGGCAAGCTATATCCATTCGGGAGGGAAAGTGGGAAGTTTGGTTGTTGTAGCCTGTGAAACCGATTTTGTTGCGAAAACCGATGATTTTATGAATCTGTGTAGAGAGATTGCTATGCAAATCTGTGCGATGGATTATGCGAATGTAGAGGAAGTGCTTAAAGACGAGTACCTAAAGGATTCTTCGAAAACTATTCAGGATATAATCAATGAAGTTATAGCAAAAGTGGGTGAGAAGATTGAATTAAGAAGATTTTCCAAGTTGAGTGTTTCGGAATAATTTTGTATTATCAATTAATGCTATCCTCAGAATTAAAAATTAAGTTAGGTAAATCACTAGACTTTTTTGTGGCCGAATTGAAACAGCTTCGAACGGGAAGAGCATCCCCCTCATTATTTGAAGATATCAAGGTATCCGCGTATGGGTCACAGATGACGATAAAAGAGTTGGGGAACATTTTAACACTGGATTCTCAAACTCTCGCTGTGATTCCTTGGGATAAGGGATTAGTATCAGCTATTGTTAGCGCTATAAGAGAGTCTCAGATGGGTTTTAATCCTATTGAGGATTCCGATAGAGTGAGAATTCCTATTCCGCCTTTAACTGAAGAAAGAAGAATTGAGTTCACTAAAATGGTTTCTACTAAGCATGAAGATTGTAAAAATTCCTTTAGAAGTATTCGCCAGGAAGCTATAAAGGAGCTGGAAAAGGATTTTGCCGACAAAAAGATGGGTGAGGATGAAAAATTTAGGCAAAAAGAGGAAATAGAAAAAGTCGTAAAGGAATTTACAGAGAAAGCAGATGAACAATCAGAGGCTAAGAAACAAGAGCTCATGACGGTTTAACCCATACAAATAATGACAGTCATAATTTTTATTATAATGCTTTCCATATTGGTTTTGGTTCATGAATTTGGACATTTCATTATTGCCAAGCTCAACGGAATTAGAGTTGAAGAGTTTGGTATGGGACTACCTCCTAAGCTTGTTAGTGTAAAAAGAGGAGAAACAGCATATTCTATTAATCTTTTGCCGTTTGGTGGTTTTGTAAAACTCACTGGGGAAGAAACAACAATTTCGTCCACCAATGATCCTAGAAGTTTTGCTTCCAAATCCGTTGGTCAAAGGGCGGCGGTATTGTTGGCGGGTGTTGTCATGAATGTAATGCTGGCTCTGGTTTTGTTTTATGCATATTTTCTGCTAAACAACTTCAAAACTTCTCAAATGCCTCTATTTTTTGATCACAAGTTTACATTTGGAAATGCCAAAGTGTATGGCACCCTGGTAGCAGATGTAGTTCCCGGATATCCTGCTGAAAAGGCAGGCATAAAGCCGGGGGAAATAATAGTAACTGTGGATAATATTGAGGTTAAAGATGTAGCGGGTTTGAGGGAGGCTATAAAAAACAAAGAGGGTAAGGAACTTACCGTAGTTACCGAAAACATAGGCAATCCCGATTTTTCCGACGGTTTTAGAAGTGTGACATTAGTTCCTCAGTTGTCCGAGGAGGGGGTAACTTCCCTAGGGGTATATTTAACTGACACTGCAGTGATAAGCTACGATAGTTTTCTAGAGCGAGTTTTTGTTGGACCTCTACATTCGTACAATGTGCTTTCGTATTCGATAGGAGGTATGGCCAATATATTAGGTGTTTCCATAGAGGAAAAAAGCGTCGAGCCCTTGTCTCAAAGCGTAGCGGGCCCCGTAGGTATTTTTAGAATCGTTGACACGATCGTAGATATAGGGGGGAGAAGGGCAGTCTTGGTGATGCTAGACTTTATGGGCCTTATGTCGCTTAGTTTGGCATTTCTTAATGTAATGCCATTTCCGGCTTTGGATGGAGGTAGACTGCTCTTTGTAGTGATTGAGGGTATCGCAGGGCGTAGGATAAACCCTAAAATTGAGATGCTAGTACACCAGGTAGGTATGATGTTCCTCCTGGGGCTACTTGTATTGATCACGATTAAAGATTTATTCATTTAACTTCCTATATTGTCAGGGTGGTAAACAAATGGTACTATCTGTTGCGCCTTAAGCAAGAACTAGTATTTCGGTGGCACTATTTGTTGATTTTGTGTGAAAGTAGTGTTTTGAAAAAATGTAATTGTGGTTATATACTCTAACTGTTGAATAGAGATGGAATTTGATTTCAATTGTGTTCTGCTATCACACTGATAGGTGTGATGCTAGAATAAGGTCTTATATTTAAGTATAAAGTCGGGAGGTGTGGTCTTTTTGGCAGTCAGCTTTGTTGGCCGCCAAACCGAGTGACATCGGATAAGAAAAATAAATGCCAAAAGTAAAAATTAGACATGGTGAATCTTTAGAGCAAGCCTTGAGAAGGTTCAATAGATTAGTTCTTAAATCAGGTATCTTACAAGAAGTTAATGATAGGAGACATTACAGGAAGCCTAGTGAACTAAAGCGTATTAAAAACAAGGAATTGTTGAGAAAGATTTATTTTGAAAACCTGAAAGGTGAATAATGATCTTAGACCAATTAAAGTCCAAAGTGTTCGATTACCAAAAAGCCGGTGATAATTTAAGGCTTGGTGTGTTGAGATTCGTGTTGTCGGAGATTAAGTATAAAGAAATAGAGCTTAGATCTCAAAAACAGGAAATAACGGATGAAATCGCATTTAAAGTATTGAGAAAGCAAATCAAAAACACTCGTGAGGCACTAGATACCGCTGAGAAGGCAAACAGGAGTGATTTAGCGATCAAGCATAAAGATGAGTTGGCAGTCCTGGATGAGTATGCCAAATTGTTTCCTTTTGATCTTAACTTAGATGGAAGACCTGCGAATGCAAATCAGTAAAAAGGATATTCAAATTCAAATAACTATCACGAATGATGCCACTATCCAAAAGTTGAATAAAGATTTTCGAAAGAAAGATTTTCCAACTGATGTACTTTCCTTTGAGTTAAACGAGAGAGTGGGGGAAGATGGAAAAATGTTGCTGGGTGAAGTCATAATCAACAAGGATCAGGCTCAGCGGCAGGCAGCTGAATATGGTAACGATCTGGAGCACGAACTTGCGGACCTGGCGGCCCATGGGGTTTTGCATCTGCTTGGGGTGCACCATGAGGAGGAGAAATGAAACTAATAGTTGGCTTGGGAAATCCTACTCCGGAGCATGCCAAAAACAGACATAATGTTGGGTATATTCTTGTAACACCCCTTGCAGATACTTGGAAAAGTGTTGGGAAGTTAAAAGCAGATATTGCTAAGGAATCAGATGTTATTTTTTGCCGGCCAAGTGAATTTATGAATTCTTCCGGAAGCGCTGTTTCCAAAGTATTGAATTTTTATAAACTCTCCCCCAATGATCTTATTGTAGTTCACGATGATCTGGATTTGCCCTTTTGTGAGGTAAGAAAGCAGTATGCCGCAGGATCTGCTGGGCACAAAGGAGTTCAAAATATTATTGATGTTCTTGGAACCAAGGAGTTTTATCGGGTTAGGGTGGGTATAGGACGCCCTTTGGCACAGCAGCTCCCTCCTGAGGAATATGTTCTACAGGATTTCACCACCGAGGAATTGGGAAAAATAGCTTCAATAAACATCCGAGAATATCTACAGTTTTAGCCTACTGTAGGCAAGTAGTACTGAATACTCTTATACAGTTAGTTGGTTTCTTTAATTTTTACTATATATACTAATCGCACATGTTCTACACGAAGTATCGTCCCCAAAAATTTAGCGAAGTGTTAAAACCAAACAATGTGGTCGAGGCTCTTGTTGAGCAGGTGAAAACCAATAAGGTAGGGCATGCCTATCTTCTAGTGGGGCCTCGGGGCACAGGTAAAACTACTCTTGCACGTATACTGGCAAAGGCAGTTAATTGCGAGAATCTAAATAAAAATGGAGACCCTTGCGGAAAGTGTGGTAATTGCGTTTCGCTTCAAACAGGTTCCTTTATCGATTTGATGGAGATAGACGCAGCCAGTAACAGAGGAATTGATGATATTAGGGATCTTAGGGAAAGAGTGAAGCTGTCACCGGTAATGGGTAAAAAGAAAGTATATATTGTGGACGAAGTTCATATGTTGTCACAGGATGCGTTTAATGCATTCTTAAAAACACTTGAGGAGCCTCCAAAGAATGTTATTTTCATCTTATGTACTACTGAGTTTCATAAGGTGCCGGACACAATAAAATCGAGGTGTCAGGTTTTCCGCATCAAGAGAGCCTCCAATGCCCAGATTATCAGTAAACTCGAGCTTATTGCTAAAGAAGAGGATTTTGTTATCACTCCCTCAGATCTAAAAAAGATAGCAGTGGCTTCCTCAGGTGGTTACAGAGACGCAGAGACCCTGTTAGAGCAAGTTATTGAGGGAGGGGTTTCTATTGATCTCCTTTTAAGCATAGGAAGCCGATACAAGCTATCCGAGTTTGTTTCTGCCCTTGTTCTGGCAGATATAAAAGAAGCTATTTCATATATTAATGGCCTATACGAAGAAGGTATGGATTTGTATTCTTGGACAGGTGAGTTTCTTAACTATCTAAGGGGATTAGTGTTTATAAAGTCTGGTATAAGCACTTTAGAGATAGAGTTGACGGAGGATGAAATGCAGCAGTTCACAAAGCAGGCAGATGACGTGAACCTGCTTTGGCTTGTGGACGCTATGGAGATATTTATGGGAGCTCAAAGCGAGATTAAGGGGTCTTTTATACCGCAACTCCCATTAGAAATAGCAATTGCTAGGATTTGTGGGATGGGAGAAAACCCAAAAAGCTCGAATTCTTCAGCTATCGATAAAAAGCCAATTATACCTGTTGGAAGAAAGGAAGAACTCGCGAAGAAAAAGGTAGAAAGTCCTGCTTTGTCATTAAATTACTTGTCTGAAGAGTGGGGAAACGTGGTCTCGCGTATGAATGGGGTGAATAGTACAATTTCGGCCCTATTAAAAACGGCAAAACCTGTTTCGATAGAGGGGAATAAAATTTCCCTCGAGGTTTTTTACTCGTTTCATAAAGAACGTTTGGAGTCTTCCCGCAATATACAGATTTGCGAGAAGTTATTGGACGAAATATTTTCTATTCCCCTTACGATACAGTGCTGCGTAAATAAAGAAGGCCGTCCAAAGAGGGTTTCACCTTTGGAGGTTGGGGAGCTTACTGATAGAAACATTGCGCCCTCGACAATAGATATGAACTCAGTACTTGATGTACTTGACGGTAGCTTGCCCTTACTATCATAATCACTAACATGACTATTCCCAGGCCGATTACTAAGTTAATAGACCACTTCCAACGGTTGCCGGGAATTGGCCCTAAAACGGCGCAACGGTTGGTATTCGAACTCCTGCATTATCCGGTAGCCGAAATTAAGAAATTCTCTGAAGCTTTGATTGATCTTAAAGAGAATACCCATCTGTGTAGTGTATGTAAAAGTGTGGCCGAGGATGACATTTGTGCTGTCTGCCAAGACCAGATGAGAGATAAGAGTACTATTGCGGTGGTTTCCGGTCCGCTTGATGTTTTGGCGATAGAAAAAACAGGTTATCGAGGAGTTTATCATGTCCTTCACGGAGTGATAGATCCGCTAAATAACATTGGGCCGGATGATATTTTTATTTCAGGTCTACTGGACAGGCTACGTGACACTTCAACGATTGAGATAATCCTTGCCACAAACACAAGTATGGAAGGTGAATCTACGGCGATGTATATTTCCCGACTCATCCGAGAGGAAGGGTATGATGACAGTAAGATAAAGCTGACTCGCCTGGCCAGGGGATTGCCTGTAGGGGGAGATATTGAATACGCTGATGACGTTACATTGCAAAGGGCGTTGGAAGGTAGATATTCTTTTTAAGTACTTTTGTTGTATGATACTAACATGCTGAAAATCTATAACTCACTTTCTCGAAAGGCCGAAGACTTTAAACCTTACGATTTAAGGCAGGTATTGATGTATACCTGCGGTCCCACTGTATATAGTTATCCTACAATAGGAAACTACAGAACGTATATTTTAGGTGACATATTGCTACGAACCCTGAAATTTAATGGTTATATTGTTAAATATGTGATGAATCTCACGGATGTTGGGCACTTGAGTGGGGATAATTTGGGAGATGCAGATACCGGGGAGGATAGGGTAGAGAAGGCGGCCTTAGAAGAAGGTAAGACTGCTAAAGAAATCACAGACTTTTACATAAATGCGTTCATGAAGGACTTAGCGGTCCTGAATATTTCTACACCATCCAAGTTTACCAGGGCAACAGAGTACATTACTCAGCAAATTGCACTGATACAGCAATTAGAAGAAAAAGGATATACCTATGCCACCAAAGATGGTATCTACTTTGATACTGCTAAATTCAAGAATTATGGAAAACTCTCCGGCATGTCTTCTGAACAAATCCTGGAAGGGGCTAGGGTAGAGCCAAACCCTGAGAAAAGGAACCCTGCGGATTTTGCTCTGTGGAAGTTCTCGGCGGAGGGAACTAATAGGTTACAAGAATGGAATTCACCTTGGGGTATTGGCTTTCCGGGTTGGCATATAGAGTGCTCGGCTATGGCAATAAATGAATTGGGGGAAAGTATAGATGTGCACCTTGGTGGAGAGGATTTGAGGATGATACATCATCAAAACGAGATTGCTCAAAGTGAATGTGCCACCGAGAAAACTTTCTCAAAGTATTGGATGCACGGGGCGTTCCTGCAGGTGGATGGAAAGAGGATGGGGAAGAGCGAAGGAAATGCCTACACTATAGAAGATGTGGTAGGAAAAGGTTTCAAGCCGTTGGCTCTAAGATATTTTTACTTTGGGGCCCATTACAGAACACAGCAGAATTTTACATGGGAGGCATTAGAGAATGCCCAAAACTCACTGCTGAAAATATATGAAATATTGGGAAGCTATAAACTTCAAGATGGTATGACACCGTCGCAGAAATACCGCGACCTGTTCGAAGAAACAATAAACGACGATCTTAATATGCCCCAGGCTTTGGCGGTGTTTTGGGATCTGCTTAAAAGTTCTTTGCCCGAATCAGAGAAGTTACTTACCGCTTTGGAACTTGATAAAGTTTTAGGCATAGGGCTTGAGCAAAACGTGGCTTATATTGTGCCCTCTGCAGTTATGGATTTAGCAAAAACAAGAGATCAGTACAGAAAGAGTGGCATTTGGGATAAAGCTGACAAAGTAAGAAAAGAACTGTTCCAAATGGGATACGTTGTAGAAGACAAATCAGACGGTACTTTCAGAGTGAAAAAACAGTTTTAAAGCTATTCAACGCTAATCCAACGTGCCTTGCTGCCTTTAAAATATCCGCTAACTTGTACAAGATACTTTGGTTCATAGAAAAATTCATCCGAAGGAGTATTTGCATTATTTGTGCCCTGAAGCGTTCGTTTCAACATAAACTTATTAGCTGCAAAAATCCCTTCCCATGTTAGGGTATTTGTAGTTTGTCCTTCTTGCGCATCATACGCATTGTTTATGGTTCCATCAGCAAATATTGCTACCCCCACTAAATCTACGTTCTTAGAGATGTTCACATTACCATTAACTATAAACAATGCTGCGGAAGCGTTGCTAATTTCGATGGGATTGGATATCAGCAAATCCCCATTTATAAATACAATTTGTGTAAAGCTGGCATCGTCATAACTGCCCGGAATTGTCGAGTTTTTTAGTTCGTAATCGCCATCGATTAAGTAGGTTCCCGAAGTTGAAACAATATTTGAAATCTCAGTTGGGTTTTGTGCCGCCAGGGCTAGTAAATTATCATAATCCACGCCTGTGTTTGGAGGCGCACTTGTAACTCGTAAATTTGCAGAAGATGTAAAGAAATTAGACAAGTTTCCCGTTGTTTCAATTAAGCCATCCGTATTGTATTCCTCCGGTTCCGAAAGCATATCTATTATGTTATTAGATTTTACAATACCTTCACCAGAGAGTTTTATCCAAGGGCCGTTAATGCAAAAATCCTTTGTGGCGATATTACCGGCCATGTCTTCCGATCGAAAACGGACGGTTTTGCACACTTTCCAATTACTGTTGCAAAAATTTGTCTTGGGAGTTAGCAAATAAGCTGAATGTACTCCCGGCTGAAAGGGTGGCGATATTAATATTACCCAGGAACCTTCTTGCCAAGTAGAACTGCATGACAGAATATTACTATATCTGCCAAAAGATTCCTGAGTGTCCACCTTGTATTGGTATTTATCAGTGAAGGTTGAGAGTCCGGAAGTTGTATCCTCTACTTCCGTGTAAACATATAACTCGTGGCTAGCTCCGAAAAGACCTCTAAACGCGCCTGAGTTATGCCAATTCCCAGGTGGGGTTTGGTCTATTTTCATACTTCTGCAATTAATTGTTGGGCTTGTGCAACTTGAAGTTTCAAGATTATCTGCTTGATCTGTACTGTAGTACTGGATAGTATGGGATCCATCTTGGCCTACTACGAAATCCACACTGGCTGTTGTCACGGAATCGGTTATAGTAACACCATCAATCCAAGCAGTACCTGTTCCGGTAACTCCTATTCTGACAAACACCCCTATTGCTGAGGGTTGGGTAACTGTGAAATTCGATGATATTTCCACCCAATCACTTGTGCCTGTGACAGCACTGCTGGAACTAAGGAGAACTTGTGAGTTGTCTCCCAGTATGGCGTAGACCTCAAAAAAAGCTTGCTGTGTCACAGCTTGGGGCTTAACCCAAACTGATGCGGTCATGTTGTTGTACGGTGTAGTTACGACGTTGCTAGCGAAGTTGTCTATATAGTGCCAACCGGCTCCCGTTGCGTCTATTTTAATCGATTTTGTTGCATATTGAGGTAAATATATTGCAGAATCCCGCGTATAGATGGCACCGGTATCCGGGGAGAGGGAATTCCATCCCTGGGTTTGAATGTTTGATGTGGGGTCAAAAGTTTCGAAAGAAGGATTTGTCGCCAGGTTCAGTGTGTTGCTGAATGTCGTTGTTTGCCATATTCCCGAATCAACTTTGTAATTAACCGTTTTAACCCCGCTTTCAAGATCAGAGGCAGACAACGTGAAGGTAACAGGGGTTACATACCATCCATTATTTCCGTTTGGCGAACCGGGATCTAAAGTAAGGGTAGATACCGGAGGTGTTATATCTGCGGCGTACACTTTAAAAGCAAAAATTGCCGGTAAAAAGGATATAACAGCTAAAAATAATTTCTTGAGCATTATGTATATGATAGAGCAAAATGAACAAATTGCTAACAATAAGTTGTTTCTCATTAAGATTTTTGTTCAATCATGTCAGCAGTGAGAACTGCCATCCTTTTCATCATTTCGTACAATCCGAGGCCTTTTTTTCTGTCTCCAGTCCTTGGTGCAGCGAATCTTCCTCCGGCATAGTGATAATAGTTATAAATAGAGTCTGGATCTAGTAGCTCGTTATTATGTGCGAGTATGGATAAGTGGTGTCTTAATTCTTCTGGGTTAAGTCTGGTAACATTGTATGGGAATATCAGTTCCCCGCCATTATTATTGTACTCAGCAGCTAATTCTTTAAGTAGGCTTTCCTCAGTAGTGGCTTTGCTCATTTCTATGTCAAGCATCCGTATTTCTATCAATTTGTTAAACTCTTCTCTTTGAAGCTGTTTAGCGAGAAAGGCAAGGGATTCCTTTAAATCTGAATTATTCAATTCCTCTATAAATTCTTTCGTACGTTTGAATACTCTTGCGTCTACAACCAATTTTTGTTCTGGATCTCTGTACCAGAAAGGTCCATGGCTATTCTCAAATTGATAAGTTCCCTCTGGATTCGTGCCATATATTTTGTTCAGTTCGGCTAAAGCCCCGTTGAGTGTAGCGCCTGTATCCTTAAACTCGTCAACTATCAGTACTTTCTCGTCGGGGGAGATTTGTAACATCTTTGTCATCATGGATGCAGTTTCGGGGTTTCTGATTTTCCAAGGATCGTCAGTTTTTCCCAAATCCATAAACCTAACTTTAGGCGGAACGAACCCTTCAGGAAGCAGTTGCCTAGTAGTTAATTGTTCCACCAACTGCCTATATAAGTAAGCTCCAGGTCTTCCCGATTTATCTAGGAAAATCAGTGTGTCGTAGGGATCCCCATGTTTGAATTCGTTAAGGGTCTTGTTAATAAGGCGGATTGTTCCTGGGAGCATGTATTCGGACTCGTTGATTTCTTGACTACCCCTGTTAAAGGAGTCATCATGGAATCCCCACCATTTGCCATAGTTTTTCTTCATTTCTCTTTCAATTAGCTCGATGTTATCGTGAGCCAGATACAATTCCGGTGCATCTCTTTCTGCAGTAATCTGCGATATCGCCTCTGAAATCATAATGGTAGTATACGTAGTTTTATTGGTGTACTCAAGGTATCACAGAACATGGTAATTATCTTACGGTCAAAGCACTTTTACCGCGTTTATTTGTGTATAATTTACACATGCCCAATGAAGGTAAAGAACATAGCTGGTTGGTAGATCCTGAGCGCGCGAAATTGATTACCCCGGAGAGGGGATATGGTACTAGACTCGCGGCTTATTTAGAAACTACCGAAGCAGTAATCAAAGAGATTCGAAAAAGAAACGATGCATCTCCCATAAAGTTGCTAATCCAAGTAGTAGATTCCTATAGAAAAGCAACCTATGATATTGTCGATACCCCGTTGAGTGGGGAAGACGTTAGAATCCGCAAAATTATAGAAGGGTAAATTTAGTCTTTAATATATGCCAAAACAGGAGGAAGAAATAATTGGAGTAGAAGAACCTGAGGTCGTAACCACTGTGGCTGAAGAGTATGATGTTGAGGATGACGAGGAACACACTTGGACATTAGTCACTTCAGGGCGTTTATTTGAAGAAGGAGAAGTTGATACAGTGGATCTAGAGTTCTTACAAAAGCGTAGGTATTCGGTAATAGAGTACAAGGACAATGAAACCGGGGAAACGCTTAAAGTTATTAGATTCAAGCATACTCAGCAACTACCTGTGGATTTGCCGGCGGGATTTGGTTTCAAAGGTGGTGTGGCTAGGAATGTAGTATTAAGTGAGTTAGGAGATCGTGTGTTGCCTCCCAGAGATATCGACATTGTCGCTATTTCAGACCAGTCCCCGGATGTATCAAAGTCAAAGGAGCTAGAACAAAAATATATGGCATATGATGCCAAGCATGGTTATGGTGTTGAAACTGAGAGTCTGGCTCACTATCTAGAAACAAGAGATTTTGGCATGAATGAAGTTGCAGTTGTAGGTGAAGACGTGTATATGACATTGGATGCCTTAAGTGATCTTAGGAATAAGATAATCTGGCCTACTAATTTTGAGAAAGAGACTTGGTACGACAAAAAACGTGATGAGAGAGGTGGTATTGGACCCAAGCTTGTAATGAAGTCGCTCAGACTATATAGCGAAATGTGCTGTATGTATGGCAAAAGCGAAATAAAAGGGGTTGGGGACTGGCAGTTTGATTCTAGGGAGATACCGTTCTTTCACATAGCACTTCAGCTGGATAAGGCTTTTGAGAATGGTGACACTGTAGCGGTAGCTTTTTTTAGGGCGTTGCTTTTGAAAGGGATAGTCGTTCAGAGCGAGTTAGCCCCTCCGGGATCCCTAAGGGCAGATTCATCGGTTGAGTTAGCAATAAGGTTGCGTTATCGGCTAGATAACTTCACCTTTAGATCTAAACCGGAGTTGACCGGCCCCTTGGATTATTATTATAGTTATTTGGCGCATTTTAAGGATAGTGACAGTAAAATATTGGATACAAGTCATTTGAGTGGAGTGGACAGAAGGTACTTAGAAGAAAATATTGGCACTTTTCCGTTGCCCGATTTTAGTGAAGATACTTATTCTTATGCTAGGGAGTTGGAAGATTGGAAAAGGGGGTCAGAAGTAAGAAGACAGACTTTTGCAGAGCTTCCCGGCCCTATGGAATCGGCTTTTCTTGAGGCTATGAGGGTTAAAGAAGCTGAAGAAAAAGGTGATAGACCGAAAAGAAATTTTAGTTGATATAAGCTATAATCATCCCCATGAGTTTATCAGTTGGAATGCACAGTACGCAACCGTAATTTTGAACAACCCTGTTTTTACGCCTTCTTTTGTTTCCTATAAATCTTTATTTTTAATTGATGAACCTGGAATAGTCCGTATTCCTTTTGAAAAAACTATTGTATTACCTGAGCCTAGAAAGGGTAGGGTAATTGTTGAGCGGGATGTGTTAGGAAGGATTGTGCATTCAAAAGTTCCCCAGATGTCTAGACAACTGAAACTGTAACTCATATACTATTAGGTAATGGAGTATAAAATAATCAATAAGAATAATAATAAAAACAGGATTTCACGCTTAAACAAAGAGCTTCAAACCTATAAAGAATACTTGCAGGCACTTACAAACCAATCCCATCTTTTGATTTCAAGATTGCAAAATAAAGAAAAACAAAAGGAGACTTTATCTAAGAAAGGTTAAGAAATTATGCCACAAAATCCTGCTCCAGAAGCTCAAGGACAAGAAAAGTTACCTGAAGACTTAAAGGAAGTTTTAGGTGAGGGTGCTGCTGTACATGACGAAGCAACTTCTATGATTCATGCAAACATGGGGGGGGCTATAAAAATGGCAGAGACAACTCTTGGAGAAGATGCAAAACCAGAGTTGGAAGCCATGAAGGAGCTAGCAGACAGAGCATCCGAAGCAAGAAGTGCATTTGAAACGAGAGCAGAAAGATTAAGCTCGCCTTATGTTGTATCCCCAGAACTACAAAAAACATTAAGAATAGCTACCGTTTTGAAAAAACCATTACTACTTGAGGGTGAACCTGGTACTGGAAAGACATCTTTAGCTTACGCATTAGCAGGAGAGGAAGACCTTCCTTTAATACATTGTCGAGGTAAGAGTACATTAACTGCTCAATCTGTAATGTACGAAATAGATTATGTTGCCAGATTGAATGATGCGACCCTCACTCAAGCTATTCCAGAAAATATGCGAGCAGAAGCGGGAAAATGGGAAAGTTATTTGAAAGCAGGAAATGACCCCAACAGCACCGAATTTCAGGGATTTATGCGTGGTCTCGATAATGCTGCAAGACTCCTAAATTTAGGCAGGGTGTCGGATGTACGCAACTACATTAGTTACGGCGAGCTTGGCGAAGCAATAATTAGAGGTTCAAGAGGTGAAAAAGTAATTTTGCTTTTTGATGAGGTTGATAAAGCTAAAAGAGAGTTTCCTAACGATTTGCTTGATGAGTTGGAACACATGACTATGCGTATTCGGGAGACAGGGGAGGAAGTTAGTTCGCCCAGGGAAAACATTGTTGTTGTAATAACCTCTAACCATGAAAGAGATTTGCCAGAGCCATTTTTAAGAAGATGTGTCTACAGCTATTTGGAATTTCCAAAACCAGACCAACTAACGGAAATAGTCAAAGCTCATATACCAGATGTGGAAGAAAAGCTTTTACGAAGTGCTGTTACAAGATTTTATGAAATAAGGGAAACGCAAGGCTTGCAAAAACCTCCTTCCACTTCAGAAATGTTGGATTGGGTAAAAGTATTGATGGAATTTGGTATTGAAGAAGTTGGTGGTGCAACGCCACTTCCAGAAGCAGTATTAAAAATAAAAGAAGACATGGACTTAGTTAGAAAACGGGAAAAAGAAACACGAACAGGTGTATACGAAGCTGATGATTATGATGAGTTTTCAGTTTTAGAGGCGTACGAAATGGAAACGGCAGCGATTGAAGCCTTACGAGGAAGCAGGGTAGTTAACTTCAAGGGTGAGGAATACTACAGAGACAGACCTTCCTCGGAACTACTGATGGCACTTGCTAACGGGGGAGTAGCATTTAAGTATTCTGAAAGAGATAGAGAACCTTTTGAGATACTTGTGGATGGCGTGAAAATGGTTGCTCCTATGACTTTTGTATTCCCTCATAGACTTAGTGCTGAAGAACTTGCTTTATCTACAGACGAAATACTTCAGAGGCAACAGGATAAACCAGAAGGTGAAAGAATGGGTAGAAGGCAGATAATCCAGGAAAAAAAGGCTAGCAGACTCCTAGCAGCTTTGGAAGAAGGCAAATTAGTTGCAGGAGAGTTTGTAGTAACCGAGCAGCCAGTTGCATTTACGGGTGTCGAAACATCTAATCAGTACTTTGTTAAAGGTAAAGATGCTTCTGGTAGAACTATATTTAGAACATCGGATGGCAAGTATATTTATGAAAAATCTACTAGTGAGGTGTCCAGCGAACCATCTGACGAAGATTTATTAGGTTCAGCAACACTCAAGAAGCTTTCCTTTGACGATGAAGACGAAAAGTGAAAAGTTTCCTAAGGGCTTCAAATGAGTGAAAAATTTACACCAGAACCAGAAGTTCCTCAAGAAGAACCCTTAGCAAGCAAGGGTAAACCTGAAGTTTCAGTAAAGCTACCAGAATCCCCAGACATTAAAATCGATATTGAAAAAAAAGAAATAATAATCCTTTCCGAAGGTACTGAAACTGGTGAAAAAAGGCATCCTTTTCAAGAGTTTATGTATCACCTAAGGGGTGAAGGTATAAGAGTTTCCACAGGAGAGTGGCTAGACCTACAAACGCTGCTTGCGGCTGGAGAAGTACAGAGTTTGGACGAGCTTTATGTAGTAGCAAGAGCAGTTTTAGTTAAGGATGCAGTTAATTATCCAAAATATGATGTAGCTTTTGGAAAACTTTTTTATGGTATAGAACCTCCAAGCGAGGAGGAAGAAGAAAATGAGGATAGCTATGATGAGCAAAATGATTACGATGACCCGCAAGACGGTACTGAATCTGAGGATGCTTTAAGGGAAAAGGCAGAGGTTGAAGAAAAAGAGAAAAAGGAAAAATCTGAACCAAGCGAACCTGAAACAGACAAAGAAGCGGAGGAGGATGATGCTGAGGATAAGGAAGCAGAAAAGAAGGAGAAGAAAAAAGAGGAAGAAAAAAAGAAACCAATACAAAAAGAAAAAGAGGATATTGATGAAGTCGAGGAAGCGACTTCTAAAACGACAGAAGATAAGCATGGTGGCGATGAGGCGACTAAGGATATTGAAGATTCACCTAACCCTGCTGATGAGGGCAAGAACAAGGAAAACAAAGGTGCTGAAAAAGGCGAGGATGGTTCGGAAGGTAAAGGCGAAGGTGAGGGTGGTGAAAAGAAGACGAAGAAAGGTACTGTTGGCGAAGGGGGTAAAAATAAAAGTGGTATGGGGAAAGAAGGTGAGGGCGAAGAAGAGGAGGAAACAGACGAAGCTGATGAAACAGATGAAAAAAAAGAAAGCAAAAAAGGAACTGGTAAATCTGGAGGAGGCGGGGGTAAACACAAAAAGAAATCAAAGGAAAGTGTTATGCGTGCTAGCGGTAAAGGAGGTTACGCATCTGCGAGAGAACGAGTTCAACAGAGGGAATACGAGGAGCTTAGAGATGATAGGACTCTTGGCTATGAGCAGTTCGGTAGAGCTTTATCTAAATTACGCACAATTGTACAGGAAACTACTTCTGCCAAAACTAGGACATTAGATGCCAGAGCTACAGTAAGAGCTATTGCCGAGCATGCAGGGACTCCAGAGCTGCTGTGGAAGGAAGAAGTGGAGGAGAAGCCTAGTGTAGTGCTTTTATTTGATGTTGGTGGGAGCACAGACGAATACAGACCCATTCTTGAAAAACTATTTTCAGCAGCAAAAGACCATTTAGAAGGTTTAGAGGTCTATTATTTCCACAATGCTATCTATGGTGAGGTATGGCCGCAGAAAGATGGCAATTGGGGTAAGCACTTTGTGCCAGTATCCGATATTTTGAAAAAAGATTCTTCCACAAAGTTTATTATTATTGGCGATGCTTGGATGGCTGACAGCGATGCAATGAATGGTGGTCTTCACGACTCTTATTTGGACTTAGACCCAGATGCAAAAAAGACTGAGCCTTGTTATAGGTGGACAGGACTCGAAAACTTTCAAGCAATAACCGAAGCTTTTCCAGCAACTGTGTGGGTAAATCCTATTTTAGAAAAACACCGAGACGATGCAGACGATTCTGGAACAATAGCGGATGTAGAAAGAGTTATTACTATGTATGACCTGAGTTTAAGAGGTATAGAAGCGGCAGTTAAGAAACTTATGGAAGAGGAACAGTAGAAACCCAAGTTTGTCGTTATAACCACTATAAGATATAATACCCCTTACAAAACTGCATTTCCTATCAAAAATCATGGAGGAAAGAATGGAAGACACAATTGGTGTTTTATGCCCATTCACAGGCAAGGGAAACCTTCCTGTGCCGACTAGCCCTGTGTGGGCGGGCAGCGTGCCAGGTGAGAACATCTGGTACTTTAGTCATGACGAAGTGGAATCGGATGGTCTGGCTGATGCTGTTGGACACCTCATGGGTGAAGAGACGGATATTCGCAAGACTATGCGTTGCATTGAAGCCCTTCAAAATAGTGGCAACTTGCAACGAGTTGGAGAGTGGTGGTTTTTGCGTTTGCCGCAGCTTCCACGCCTTGAACTTCCAAGCGTTGCCGATATTGTGCTTGCTGTAGCTGACGGTACAGACATTGTGAGTGAAACACGCTCCAAGTTTGAAACCTACGCTCAGCAGCTCCAAACGGCATTGACGCAATAAGGACTAAATCCAAAGGCCAAGAACACATCCAGTCCGCTTGAAGAAGAGCCTGTTAAGGGTAAAAAAACCTTTCGCAGGCTCTTTCTGTTTTATGTAGGTGTTAAAATATATGTATGCGAAGGCTTACTGAAAAGCAACAAAAATTTATTGAAAAGTTAAATGCTGGTATTACACCTGTAGTTGCCGCCGAAGACTTGTACCGTTGTAAAAATCGTAATGTAGCCAGAGTCATAGCGTCAAAAAATGTTAATCATCCTGTTATCTTTGAAAAAGTACGAGATGCTTTAGATTATCCTGGTTCAAAAGCTAGGGTAGAGCATATTGTAAAGGTAATTGAAGATGGTTTAACTGCTAACAAGACCATCATTACGAGGGTAGGGGACTTAGTGGAAGTACCAGACCACAAAACACGCTTGTATGCAGCACAGCTAGCTTTAAGAGTTCGTGGCGAACTTAAAGATATTATTGTTGATAACACATCTCATGATATTCATGTAAGTTTTAAGCTAATAAAAGCCAGAAGTCCTGAGGAAGTAGCCAGAGCAATGGGTAATACGAATACCAGGGCAGCAATACTGGAAGGTGAAACTAGTTAATAAACGGTTAATGCTTACTTCCAGGACATCCCTTAAAAGGGTTACCTTGCCTGTGTGTTTTATTTTTCTTTCCCAGAACCATGTCGTTATTCGATGCTTATACGACATCTTTGTATTGAGGCAAATGCTGTAATATCAAGCAAAAACAGTTGTACTCATGCGTCTTCTGTGTAACACACCTCTGATTTAATCTCATAGTGTGTGTTTTTGCTTTACGCTTTTGGGCTTGAGGGGTGTCACGCCGCCGCCGAGCGTTGATGAGCGTATGAGAAGAAAAAATCCGAAACCATAGGTATAATGTCTTCACATAAACATAAATATGAGTATAAACACAGATAAATATAAAATAGTACCGCATGCAGCAGTCTTACTGGTGCAAAAAATACTGGAGAAGACAGAACCTCTTGCTGATACCAATGTGATATATCTTGAGCATGTTTCCAGACAGCAGCAGAATACCTCTAAAACCTTTGTTTACGACAGTAGAAGCACAATAGAGTACTTGTACGGTGTTGGCATACTCCATGAGATTCGCCGAATAAAAAATGATGGTAGAACAGTAGAAGATTGGAAATACAAAGTCCATTTTTATAGAAGTAAGGCAATCGATTTTCTTCAAAATCTACCACTAGACGAAAACATTTACGAAATAACCTACGATGACCACATGCGTGAGATAAAAATAAACGGGAAACTTTTGACCAAGACATACTTTGGCAGCGATACGGATATGCTGTTTGAGCATGTTTACACTCATCCTGGCATACTATTGGGAAAAACTAGTATAGAGGTGGCAATCGACCAGAAGATGCGTACTTTAGCTGCAATTGTAAAAGACTTAAAATTTGTGGGTGTTTATAGAGAAGTATTTTTCCCTGTGGTTACTAAAACCCAGATTAAGTTCGTCAATCCTATTACCAGGCGTTATGCCTTAGAGAACCATCTTCCATCATTACCCTTATAAATCAGTTTATGTGGTTTTATGCGAGTTTGTGCGTATTGGCTCACTAACCCCTTTCTATATGTGATTCTGGTTACATGGATAAGGCAGAATCAACATTATATAAGACTTCGACATTACCCCTAGCGGTATGCCTGTCCTTAATTTATCCCTTGAAATCAATTGAAAAAGGTAGCGACAGAAATCTGGTTTTTGTATTTGAAGAAACCAAGGACTTGCTTGATTCCATTGAACTTTATTGGAACAAACAGCTCCAAGTTGAACCGCAGTCATTTTTCTCCAGAATGCGGGAACTGAAAGCGAGGCTTTATGAACAGGTGTAAAGTTCCGCAGGTTTCATATAAGGCGGTGGCACTTGCTCGTATTGAGGAAAAACTGGACAAAGTTTATCAAATTATTTTCCAGCAAATGGAAAGCATGGGAATGACCCAGGAAGGCAATAAGAATAAAAATGAATCAGGTGGAAACAATAACAATTAAAGAATATCTTGATACGAAAGGCATACCATACAAAGAAAAGGGTAAAGAGCTTATAACAGCATGTGTTTTCAATAGCTGCGACAGCGACAGTCATGCAGGTGAGGAACACTTATATTTTGATGCAGACACTTCTCAATATAAATGTTTCAAATGCGGTGAGACTGGAAATATCTTCACGCTTTGTGAGTTTTTAGGCGATGACAAGAAAACAGTAATTAAACAAAGTACTTCTGTGGGAACGGCAAGAGGCGTCAAAATTACTCTTGAGCAAATAGAAAGCTATCATAAAGCCCTACCAGACCGCATAAAAAAATATCTTGAGGAAAAGAGAGGTATATCCACAGACTGGCAAAATACTTTTATGCTAGGGTGGGGTTCTTTTTATGGGAAAAACTGGATAGTTATACCTTACAAGGATGCAGTAGGTAACTTTTCCTACCTAAAGCTTAGACGAGACCCTGAAACTGGTGAGGGCGAAAAGTATATGCGATTCCCAAGCGGGGCTGAATCAGCCATATACGGCATCGAAGTGTTGAGGGAAGAACAAGACTTACTTCTGATAACGGAGGGGGAGTTTGACGCTATGGTTGCAACCATAAACGGAATCTCTGCAATATCTTTTTCTACAGGTGCGGGTAGTTACAAAAATGAAATCCGAAAACATGCGGAGCAGCTAAAGAAAATCAAGAAAATTTATGTGTGTCTGGATGCCGATATTGCGGGTATCGCCGCATCTACTGAAGTTATGAAGGAGCTTTTAGCGTTTGCACCTGATGCGGAACTTTACAGAGTAGATTTATCGGAAAAGGTTAGGGGTGTTGGTAAAGATATTACGGATTATTTTGCTAGCTGCGGAGGTACTCCTGATGAACTTATTTATAAACTGGCAACTCGTTTTACGAAAGAAGATGTTGGGAAGGTAAACAGAATAATAACTGTACCCAAACCACAAAAAGATGTGTCGATAGAAGGTTGGAGAAATATAATTATTTCAACTTTCCCCACCTTGCTTTTTCCTGCGGAGCTGTCTTTGTCTGTTTTAGGGCAGCTACTTATAAACGATATTAGTAATCCTTTCGGTTTGGTTTTGGTAGGTATGCCTTCTTCTGGAAAAACCATTACTCTCAACTTCTTTTCTGATGTTGACGAGCTTGTGTTTTGCTCGGACAAGTTTAGTGCAGCAGCTTTTGTTTCCAACGCTTCAAATGTTAAGGCAGAAAAGTTAGCCGAAATAGACCTTTTGCCAAAAATTCGCTACAAACTTTTTGAAGTGCGGGACTTAGCGACTCTATTTAGTAAGCGTGACGACGACTTGAATGAAGCTCTCGGTTTACTTACAAGAGTATTTGACGGTGAAGGCATTTTTACAGATTCAGGCACTCACGGACACAGGGGTTACAAAGGTGAATATCTGTTTATGTTCTTAGGTGCAACAACGCCAGTTTCACCAAGAGTATGGAAAATGATGGGCAATTTGGGTAGCCGTCTTTTCTTTTACAACATTGATAGTCCCGCAAAGACGGAATCAGAACTCATGGAGCAGATTACAACAAGCTCTTATAAGCAGAAAGAGAAGAAATGTCGTGAGGTAACAAAAGATTTTGTTTATAGTTTATGGAACGAGCATCCGAAAGGCATTACTTGGAAAAAAGAATCCGACTCGCCAAGAGCAAAAAGCCTGGTAGCAAAATCCGCCATATTTTTGGCAAGACTTAGGGGCGTGATAAACATTTGGAAGGACAGAAACGAATATTGGAGTTCGGACGAATATAACTTCACCATGCCTGTGGTTGAGCAACCAGACCGCTTAAATCAACTTTTTTACAATCTTTCAAGAGGGCATGCTGTTATTTGTGGACGAGATTACATTGATGACACCGATTTGAAGTTTGTAATTGAGTTGGCAATACAAAGTTCTGAATATGTAAGGTCTTCAATCATGCGTGGACTTCTGAAGAATGGAGGTAGTCTCAAAACCAGCCAGGTTGAAAAGTTATTAAATTGCTCAAAGCCTACAGCATTAAAAGAAATGGAGGTGTTAAAAATACTAGGCTTATGTGACTACCGTGAAGAACTAACACTAGGATACCCTGGCAATAGTGAGAAACTTCTTGTGCTAAAAGAAGACTTTATGTGGTTACTAGAGGAACTAAAAAGAGAATAATTAAGTTATAATTACACATAGTGTCATGTATCCTTTATCGATAAAGATAATCTGACGCTGTATCTGCCCAGAAAGAAGTATTTTATGAGATTAGCTTTTTATGGCAGAGTAAGCACTCAAAGACAGGAAAAAGAAGAAACGATAGAAAACCAACTTTTGGTAGTTAAAGAAAAATTTGAGAAGGAAGGTCATGTATTTGTTAAGGATTATATCGATGAAAATTGGTCGGGGATGGTTTTGGAGAGACCTGATTTAGACCAATTAAGGCTTGATGCTGCTTCTGACTTATGGGAGGGCATTGCAATGTACGATACCGATAGATTAAGCCGCAAGTATATGCACCTGTGTATCCTACAGGAAGAGTTTGAGAAGGCAGGGAAGCAGCTATTGTTTGTTACGATTAAGACACCCGAAAATGATGAAGACCGTCTGATGTTTGGAATAAAAGGCTTGTTTAGTGAATATGAACGCTACAAAATTTCTGAAAGATTTAGATTAGGGAAGTTACGAAAGGCTCGTTCAGGGCAATTGATAATTTCACATGCACCTTTTGGGTATCGCCTCTTTAAAAAAACCGACAAAGAACATACTAGGATTGAAATAGAGCCTTACGAAGCAGAAGTAATAAAAATGATTTTTACATGGCTTGGCGAAGAGGGTTGTAGCATCAGAGAAGTTATAAGAAGGCTTACAGATAAAGGTATACAGCCAAGAAAGAGCATGCGTAAAGTTTGGGCAACTTCCACAATAAATAACTTTATACACAACGAAACATATATGGGGACGGCATATTTTGGAAAATCTAAAGCTATAGAACCTAAAAACCCATTAAAGATTGAAAAGTATAAGCGGATAAAGAAGACTAGCCGTGTTCTTAGACCTAAAGAGGATTGGATACTAATAAAAGTTCCAACTATAATTACAGAAGAGCTATACAACAAAGTAAGAGCTAGGATGGAAGTTAACTCAAAATTTGCACCTAAGAATAAAAAACATGAGTACCTGTTAACTAGCTTGGTTGCATGTCCATGTGGCTACAACAGAGTGGGGGAGCAAGGAAGGTATTACAGATGCAGCCAGCGTATTTATACATTTCCAGTAAAACAGTCCTGTACAGAAGGTGGTGTTGATTCCAGCATGCTAGATTCTATGGTATGGCAGGAAATTTCTCAGCTCTTGTTGCAAAAAGACCTGATACTCGACTATTACAATAGGTGGACTGACTCGTTAAATGCTAAACACAATACTTATGAATCTCAAGTTAAGCCCTTAGAAAGAGGCTTAGACAGCTTAGAACGAGAATCTGCAAGGTATGTGAAAGCATTTGGTGCTGGATTGCTCGACTTTCAACAGTTTCAGGAGCTAAAAGTAGAGTTGGACAATAAAAGGTTATTGTTACAGGCTCAAATAAGTGTTAAAAAGTCTAGTGCAGACGAAGCGAAACGGACTCACTTAACAGAGGGAATGGTTGACACTTATTGCCAATTTGCATCAGCAGCGTTAAACGGTTTGTCATTTCAACAGAAACAAGAGATACTTAGAACGGTGGTTGAGAAGGTTACAGCCACACAAAAGGAAGCAATTATTTATGGTTACATACCCGTTAAAAAACTTAATACAAAGGAGGATATCCTAAATGTCGAGCAGCGTCCTATCCATAGGAATCATTGGATTGCCTAATGTAGGCAAATCTACTTTATTTAATGCGTTGTTAAAGAGACAGGCTGCTTTGGTTGCAAACTATCCCTTTGCGACAATTGAGCCAAATATAGGAATGGTGGACGTCCCTGACAGTAGATTACATAAAATGGCGGAGTATGTGAGAAATGATTATGGTCGAAAGTTGGGGGATAGGGAAGTGCCCGAGAAAATTATTCCCGCTGTTGTGAAATTTTACGATATCGCAGGTTTAGTTAAGGGAGCCAGCCAGGGTGAAGGACTAGGTAACGAATTTCTTGGTCACATCCGAGAGGTAGACGCCCTAATTCATGTTGTAAGAGACTTTTCAGACGAAAATATTATAAGATCCGGATCTGTTAGCCCTAAAGAAGATGTATCAATCATAGAAACCGAGCTTATTTTGTCGGATTTGGCAGTTATAGAAAAAATAATTAATACTTTGTCTGCAGGGAATAAGTCTATTAAGAACCCTAAAGTTACTCAAAAAATTGACATCCTTAATACAGTGAAAACCAATTTCGAAAAAGGTGTGTCTGCCAGATCTATAGGTTTATCAGAGAAAGAAATAGAAGTAATCTTTGACGTTCCTTTATTAACTCTGAAGCCGGAGCTGTATTTATACAATGTAGATGAGGATGAAGTAGCGGAAAAATCTAAAGCAGACTCTGATAGTTCGATTTTTCTCTGTGCAAAGATTGAATCAGAGTTAGCGGGATTTTCCGAGGAGGAAAAAATTCAATACCTCACACATTTAGGGTTGCAAGAGAGCGGATTAGATAGGGTAATCAGAAAAGGCTATAAACTGCTATCCTTGCAGAGCTTCTTAACGATGGGACCAAAGGAAGTTAGGGCATGGACGATAAAAAAAGGCACTAACGCCAGAAAGGCATCTGCAAAGATCCATACCGACTTTGAAAAAGGCTTCATAGCGGCGGATATAATAAATTTTGATGAATTGGATAAGATTCAAAGCCTTAGAAAAGCAAGAGACTTGGGTTTAGTTAGACTTGAAGGGAAGGACTATTTAATGCAAGAGGGCGATGTAGTTGAGTTTAGAATAAATGTATAGTATATTCCATTTTGCTTAGAAATTAATCGTGGACAAGCACTGCAGTTTGTATATAATGCAGACCGTACGAGGATTGAGCTTATGAAAAAATATGAACTAATGTTAATAGCGAATATCGACCTTGGGGAGCAAGGTGCAAAGGACTTTTTTGTCTCAGTAAAGGATATGATCCAAAAAATGGAGGGTGCTATAGTTAGAGAGGATTACTGGGGGAAAAGGAAATTCGCGTACGAAATAAAAGGGAAATCCGAAGGTTTCTATAGTGTGTTGGAGGTTACCTTAGAAAGCGCCAGTTTGGCCGATTTGAAAACTAAACTTAATAGAACCTCCGGAGTAGTTAGATATTTAATTACAGCTTTGGCAAAATAAAGCCTGAGCTAAAAGGAGATTATGGCATCAAGAAACTTAAATAAAGCCATATTGATTGGGAATCTCACAAGAGATCCTGAGTTGAGATACACTCCTCAAGGAGTTGCCGTAGCAAGTTTTGTAGTAGCTACAAATAGAGAGTGGAGCATAAACGGAGAGAAAAAATCCGCTGTTGATTTTCACAATGTGGTAGCTTGGAACAAACTGGCTGAAATTTGCGGTCAACTGTTAAATAAAGGGTCTAAAGTATATGTAGAAGGAAGAATTCAAACCAGGGACTGGATGGATCAGCAGAACGTGAAGCACTACAAAACTGAGATTGTGATAGACGACATGATTTTACTTAAAGGTGGAAAAGATATGACAGGAACTCCCTCTGCGGAGACAGCACCTTCTCAGGAGCCCACAGGCGAAAGTGAAGACATTAATTTCGACGACTTGGATTTCGAAGACTTGTCAGTACCAGCTGCAGAATAAGATTTATTTAGGAAGGGGGCTTCGGCTCCCTTCCACCACAGAAAAATATGAAAGAAGCAAAAAAAACAACGAGAAAAAAGACTATAAATACTAAAAATACAAGGGAAGCTTTGCCTTCGTTTGAAAGATTAGATATTGAACCGAACTACAAGGATGTTTTGGTTTTAAGAAGGTTCATTAATGACCGTGGAAAAGTTCTTCCTCAGAAATACACTTCCTTGTCCTCACGTAACCAAAGAAAGTTATCTTCAGAGGTCAAAAAAGCCCGTTTCATGGGATTGCTACCTTATACAGACAGACACATGTTGTAGTCTTCTAATCTACCAGGTATCATATCTACATGCCCGTTCTAGCTGCTTGCTTTGGATATTCCGGAGCTTACTTTTTAATCGAAACACCTAAAAATAAGAAAAGTGAATTCAACTTCGTGACCTTTCCCTATACTTATATTCCTGCGATATGTGGGGATTATTGTGATTCCAAAAAGTTTAATACTTACCTTATGGAGAAAATAGCAGGGGATTTTGGAGCAAAACTGTCGGATTTTGATATTTTAATTACCGACGTTTACGACTACCCCCGTGTTACGTTCGAGCCAACCCAGTTTGTAACTCTCAACAGACTATTCCAGGCTACATCAGGTCCCTACCCAATATATGTTTCTAACCATTCAGTTAGAACCAAAAAGGCAGCAATTGGCATAAACCTTCTTAAAGGGGTGGAAACTCAGTCGGGTCACGAAAATTTTGAACTTAACTTTGGAAAGATATTTAGCCCGAACGAACTCGAGTATATCTACAACCACGAGATTTACCCTCAAATATCTGCTGTGGACTTGTCTACCAGAATTGATTTGGATCGGAATATCGTTAATATGGTAACCAAGGAGACAGATATTGGTATAAGTGCCGACAGTAATCAACTGATCTTCATGGGGGCGAGGTTTATCGATAGAATTCTAGATCCCGAACTGGATTACGTCTTGGCGTTGGATTTTATCCAGAATCCCGGAGTATATTCGGTTTATATTGACCGAAATAATGCATTTATACTTTTGTCACTACTCAGTTTGCATAAAACCGACGCAGAAATCAACTTCGACAAATACCTGGAGAAGGCGGGAACAGTTATTAGAACTCACGGTGAAACTGAATGTTTAATAAAATCCGGTAGTAGTACTGGCCAGATATTCACGCTTATCGAAAACGAAGTATTCGTGGTGCCCCTGGATGAAAATTCGATGGCGGAAGTGCAAGTTAGAGGGTCTCATGTCGAAAAAGGTGTTGTGGCTAATGTTAAAGGGGGAAAGGTGGGAATTATTTTTGACACCATGCAAAGAAACGTCCTCATCTCAGATGATAGGAAAGCTCTAAACAATTGTATCAAGTTTTTCGAGTCCTCTATCAAAGGCGTTTAAGTTATGTATGTACCTGTTTTAAAGAAAATTCATACTTCAATTAATACTCTGGTGGAAAGGGCTTTACCGGTTAGTGGTGCTATATATGTGAAGCCGGGGGTCGAGCTTAGGCCATTCGATAAAGTGGGTGACTGCTTATTTTCCCATCAAATGATGCCGCTGCCCGATAAATTTAAGCCAAAAAAGAAAATAGTTCCTGGAGGTAGAGAGAATTTTAGAAGGGATTCAGTAGTAGGGCACTTAGCCAGAGAAAGAATAATTGCACCTTTTGACGGAGATTTGGTGTTCGACGGAGAAGTCTATGTTTTTAAGGAAATCGAAAAAAAACATAGTTTGTTATCGGGAGTTTGGGGTACGGTCTCGGAGGTAATTCCCTCTATGTCGGTGCTTATTAAAACACAGGTCGCTGATATAGCCTTTGCCCTGGCCACTCCGGTTGTTGCGTCGGGGGAAATGGTGATCTTTCCAAACCCAACGGAGATACTTGAAGAGTATTATCTTGAGAGTTTCTTAAAGAATCCGTTAGGCAAAGTGGTATATATAGGAAATTATGTGAAAGAAGATGTTGTTGAAAAAGCCCATAAGCTGGGAATTGGAGCTGCAATATGCGGCAGTACAACCAAAAAAGCGTTTGACTATGCCCTGAAGAATAAGTTTGGTTTGGGAGTAATTAGCGGTTACGGTAAGATGCAGGTTCCCTCGAGTGTTTACAATTACCTAAGTAAGATTTCGTATCGCCAAGTTTTCTTTGAGGGAGAGAGAAGTATACTGAGGGTACCGATTCCACTTGAAGAGTTTATGCAAAATAATGACAAGGGGTGTGTCTTGATCAAAGAAGTTCTCCCTGCCGACAAGGTGCAGGTTTTCCAAAAAAACTATTTTGGTAATATAGGAACGGTTGACAGAGTTGGTGAAAATAGTATATTTGTAAGGTTCAAGACTGAAGATAAAAGTGTTATTGAGATCTTATCTCCGAATTTTTTTATACTTCAGGATTAACTGTTTTGAGTAGTCCCTATTATGAGTCCATTTGAGAAGTTTCAAAAATATTTATTATCCTTATTAATAGCTGTAAGTTTCTTTTATGGTGGGTATTATATTGGGCGTAGGGGATTTCAAATCGAATTAAAGAAAAGTCCACCGCAGATTGAATTTGTAAACAAAAACCCCACCGAGAAGAGTGTGGATTTTAGCTTATTCTGGGAGGTATGGGATATTGTAAACAATAAGTACTTAGAAAGGCCGATCGATGCGCAGAAAATGATATACGGTGCCATAGAGGGAATGGTTTCATCCTTGGGAGACTCCCATACCGAATTTTTGCCTCCTCAGCTTAATCAGTCATTCGATGATTCGTTAAACGGGAAGTACCAGGGGATTGGTGCTGAGCTGGATGTGAAAGATGGGCAATTAATTGTTGTATCGCCTCTAGACGGATCCCCAGCCTTGAGTGCGGGGTTAAAGCCTGGGGATAAAATACTTGCGATTGGAGAAGATACAACATATGGCTTAGGAGTAACAGAGGCAGTTTACAAAATAAGAGGAGACGCCGGTACTGTAGTAGAGCTTACAATCCAGACAAATGATGACAAACCCAGAAAAATGAATATAACAAGGGGTGTAATTTCGGTTGCCAGCGTTAAATGGGAAGATAAAGGAGAAGGAACTGTATACATACGAATTAGCCGCTTCGGTGGAGATACTGATACCGCTTGGGATAAAGCTGTAGCGGAAATAAACACTAAAGTCACCGAACTGGATGTCATTGTCATAGATTTGAGAGGCAATCCAGGGGGATATCTTCAGTCGGCGGTGCATATTGCTGGGGAGTTTTTTAGAAATAAGCCGGTGTTATATGAGGAGAATGCCGCGGGTGAACAGATCCCGCTTAACACTAAAAGGGTGGGGAACTTTCAAAAAGTTCCCGCATTGTATGTTCTAATTGATGCAGGAAGTGCCTCCAGTTCTGAGATATTGGCTGCAGCGCTTCGAGATAATACAGGAGCCATTCTAATAGGAGAAAACTCCTTTGGCAAAGGAACAGTACAGGAACCAATAGAATTTGGTGATAAATCAAGTGTTCATGTAACGGTTGCAAAGTGGCTCACTCCAAAGAAAGAGTGGGTCCATAAGATTGGTATCAAACCTGAATTTGTGGTAGAACGTACAAATGAGGACTTTGATAAGGGTCAGGATCCGCAATTAGACAAAGCTCTCGAACTAGCCCAGGAAATATAAGCCTATGAATCATGAAAACAAGAATATCAGGGTAGTGATAGGTGTAATTTGGACAATAGTGTTTGCTGGTGGTCTGTTCTTTTTAGCCTTACATTACAGCCCAGTTTTAAATCTAAAAACAACATATACAGGCCCCAAGTCACTTGTGGAGCAAAAAGTAGTACAGGAAGAATCGACGATAATTGACGTTGTTGAAAGAGTTTCACCTTCGGTAGTCAGTGTTCTACTTAAGCAGACTTCTTACGATTTTTTTGAGGGGACAACTCAGCAGGAATCAGGAATTGGCACAGGTTTTATTGTTGATGCTAATGGCTTAATAGTAACTAACAGTCATGTTGTGAGCGATCCAACGGGTCAGTATTCGGTAGTTTTGAAGGATGGGACAATCTTTGAGGTTAAGAAGGTAAATATGGATGAAGTGTCGGATTTGGCTATATTAGAAATTACGGCGCGCAACCTACCTGTAGTAGAATTGGGTGACTCCGACTCGTTAAAAGTAGGGCAGGGGACTATTGCTATTGGAAATGCCTTAGGAAAATACCAAAACACTGTTACAACAGGTGTAGTAAGCGGAATAGCACGCCAACTTAGTGCCTCCGGCGGTTTTGGAACTCAGGAAAAGGTGTATGAGAACGCTATTCAAACAGATGCGGCGCTTAACCCCGGAAATTCCGGCGGGCCTTTATTAAACTCCTCAGGGCAGGTGATTGGAATAAATGTGGCTACCACGCTAGGTGCCGACAATATAAGTTTTGCTATCCCTGTGAACGATTTAAAGCCGTTGCTAGAGAGTTTCATAGAACAGGGTAGGATTGTAAGGCCTTATTTGGGGATACAGTATCAGATGGTTACTAAAGATATAGCAAGCTCACAAAACCTTCCCGAGGGGGCCTATATAACTAGGGTTTTTGTAGGGTCCCCGGCAGACAAATCCGGCTTAAAAAGAGGGGATATTATAATTAGGCTTAATGATACAGCTATTACATCAAGTGTTTCTGTGGCCAAACTACTAGCAAAGCTATTAATAGGAGATACGGTTACTCTTACGGTGGATAGGGAGGGGAAAATTAGCGAATTGAAACTAATTTTAGAAGAAATGCCAGAAACATATACAAGCCAAAATTAAACTTTGTTCAGATTTTCCATCACTTCTGCTAACATATCTTCTATATCTCCATTCATACGAACTTCGAGATTATGCCAGCTTTTTTCTACTCTGTGATCGGTTATTCGGTCTTGAGGAAAGTTATAAGTTCTAATTTTTTCATTCCGATCCCCTGATCCTACTTGTCCGGCTCGCAGTTCAGTAACATTGCCCACCTGCTGTTCTTGCATCATGTTATAAAGCTGAGACTTTAGTACCTCCAAAGCCTTCTCCCGGTTTTTTCCCTGATAGCGTTCTTCCTGACACTCAACTATCAGTCCGGTTGGTTTGTGTGTTAGTCGGACTGCTGTTGAAACCTTGTTCACGTTTTGTCCTCCCTTACCTCCGGATCTGAAAAAATCCCATTCCAAGTCATCGGGATGCACCTCAATTTCGATTTTTTTCAACTTTGGTAGGACTGAGACGGTTGCAGTAGAAGTATGTATTCTCCCTCCGGATTCGGTAATGGGTACTCGCTGTACTCGATGAACACCGGCTTCGCCCACCAACATTTTGTAGCAATTTTTTCCATGAATTTCGATACTGATAGTTTTAATCCCACCAGCAGAATTCTCCGATCTGAATAGTTCCTCGTACTTCCAGCCGATTAGGTCTGCAAATCGCGTATACATTTTTAGTAAATCCGAAGCGAAGAGCCCTGCTTCATCACCTCCGGTTCCGGACCTAATTTCTAGGATAACGATATTTGAATTGATATTTGAATCCTGCTTTGTATCCGTATCGGGGTCAGAAAGTGTAAATTGGGGTGTCTTTAGGCCGGTTATCTGGCCCTGGAGTGAGGTAATTTCGTCTTCCAGCAGTTGAGTAAGTTGCGGATCTTTTTCTGTTTCCAATGCCAGTCTCACTTCTTGCAGCGCTTTTTCAAGGCGGGTTATTTCGGCTTCTAGGTATTCCATAGTTATCTATTCGGATTCTTCTTTTCTTAGATCTTCCAGTATTTGCCTAACAGTTTTCTTTTGAACCGGTGCTTCAACCACTTTCTGTTTCTTAGCGACTTTTAGAGCCTGTGTTTGTTTCTTTCTTTCTGTCGCCATTTCTAGCTTTCGTGTAAACTTGTCTATCCTTTTTTCTGTGTCTACAAATCTATGCTGCCCTGTGAAAAACGGGTGGCAGGCACTGCAGATATCGACGGAAATTGAGTCAAGTGTTGAAATAGTCACGAAGGAATTTCCACATGCACATGTGACCACGCAGTTGTTATTTACTTTTGGTTGAATATCTTTTTTCATACGACGGATGGCAGTATATCAATTATCTTTATTTGTGTAAAGAATGGAGTCGTACTGTGCAATTGCAACCCCAGAGAAGATAATTAGCATGGCTAGTATGGCTATTTTAGAAGGCACTTCGCCGAGTAACAAGTAGGCCGCAGGGAAAGTAATGAGAGTTGATAGGTAGCCATACACGGCTGTGTCTCTTACGTGGGCTTTTTGCAAGCCCCACTGGATAGCTAAGTATGCTACAACAGAAGAGAGAAGCGCCATGTAAAGAATACCGGCAATACCCTTAGGGTCTATAAAACCCAAATAAAAGTTGGTTTCTCCGAAGAAGCCAAAGTATTCCAGAACAGCAAAGGGTAAAACAGTTGCCAATCCGACAAAAAAAGTTATATAGACTATAAGAGTAGGGGAGTAGACTTTTGTCATGGGTTTTATATGGACGAAACTAAGTGTTTTTTTCAGCAAACCCGATCGTTCCCCCATACTCAGCTTGGACCATAATAGATAAAAAGACCACGCTACCACAGATATAAAAGCTAATAGATTTCCTACTATTCGAAAGCTTGGATTAACGTTGGCCCTGTTTCCGGTGACAAGTGGTTCCAAGATAACTGCTAAAGTTCCAATCGCGGCCAAAGAAGCACCAACAGCAACTTTTCTATCGATTCTCTCATTGTAAAAATAATGGCCTAAATACATTGTAATTATTGTGCCCGAAATACCTATAATTCCGATATCGATTGCCGTTGTATATTTATATGACAAATAAACGATTATAAGCTGGGTTTGTGAAAACAAGCCAAGCAAGAAGAAATTGACATAGTCCTTGGTGTTAATTGGGGTTCTTTTTAGTTCGATAATTAAAAAGGGCAGTACCAATACACATACAATTAGCATCCTAACAAATAGGAACGTTGCAGGAGGTATGTAGGCTAAAGTATATTTAATAACCGGTCCGGCAATTCCCCATATTACGCTGGCGGATATTAAAGCTAAATGAGCCGACAGCACCGAATGGGATATTCTATTGGTGGACATTGTTTTGGGCATCAACTGTAAATGTTAGCAGTGAATTGCTACATCTCCAACTCTTTTTGCTGGCCGGATCGCATGTCTTTTATTATCATTTTATTAGACTTAATTTCAGCATCCCCTATTATTATTGCGAATTTGGCATTTTTTTTGTCGGCATATTTTAGCTGTTTATCGATTTTGGTGTCGGATTGGAGCCAAGTAAAAACCTTTTTACCGTCCTGCCTTAGCTTACTAGCAACCTCCAAACTTTTTTCAAGATAGCGACTGTCTGTACCCGGCCACAGTGTGACAAAGTAGTCGAGTGCATCGTCGAAGTTTGGAATCAGTTTCCAGCCTTTTAAGAATTCAGCCAAGGTAATATCACCCATTGCAAAGCCAGTTGCTCCAAGTTTGTAATTGCCGAAAATAGTGATCAGGCCATCGAATCGTTCTCCTCCAAACAGGGAGCGGGAGTTTTCGACGTTTTTGTCATATATTTCATAAACTAGCCCGTCACTGTATTCAAAACCTCTGATAATCGAAGGGTCGAAACGGCAGTATTTGAGTAGCCCCGACTTTCCTAGTAGTAGAGATAAATTCATAATATTCTCATAACCTTTATTTGTCTTAAGCACATCTAGGTCAATGACATCAGGTAATGTTTCCAGGGATGAACCCAGGAACTTTTCGACTGCTTCCCCATATTCAGGTGACAGGCCCATTTCAGTGAGGATCGACACGAAATCGCTTTCCGACATCTTTGCTCTTTTATCCATTATGCGTCTTACTTCTGTGGCGGTTTCAAAATCCAATTTTAGGACGTCGTTAAGAAGCAGATTAACAAGTCTTCTATCGCTGAATCTGATCTCAAACATGGTTTCGTTAGCCCCAAATTCTTTAAGTATATCTGTAGCAACCGAAAGTATTTCAAAATCCGCCGTGACCTCGTCTATGCCGAAAATATTAACCTCCAGCTGATAAAACTCACGGCCTCGACCTTTTTGCGGTTTCTCGTATCGCCAGTTGTCTCCTATCATGAACCATTTAATAGGCTGGGGTAGAATATTGAACTTTTCGGCAATCATTCTGACTGTACTGGGTGTCAATTCCGGACGAAGTGCGACTTTTCTTCCGCCTTTGTCTTCAAAGCTGAACAGTTGCTCGTTCACGATTTCCTGTCCGGACTTGGCAGAGAACACTTCAAAATTTTCTAAGACCGGAAAACTATATTGTTCAAAGCAATACCTATTACATACCCGCTTCCAGGTGTCAAAAATGTAATTCTGTAAGCGCATTTCCTCAGGATAAATATCTCTCGCGCCTTTGTATGGTTGTGTGTTTAGTTTAGTCATAATTAGCCTTTCTAAATAATATACTAGTATTTGTTTTCACACTACTAATTAAACCCGGATCGGGAAAAATCATGGGAAGGGGATCCGCGCCTATAGATCGTCTAAGAAAATTCGTTATTACAAGAGCTCTTTTACTTACTTCTTCAGTGTTGAACCAGACGCAGTTTGACATATACTTAGTTTTTTCCAGCTTCTCAAGAATTATCCCCTCAACCCCATATGTTGCTACGGTTCTAATTGCCACTTCTTTTGCCAACACTTTATCTTTTATGCCGATGTGCTCCCGAGTTCTAGTTATCTGTTTGTTAATAATGGAAGATGCTAGCAGCTTTTGGCGAGGTTTAGCTAATTCCTTGTAGACCAGGTCAAACAAGTTACGATACGTTTTTTGTAGCCCGGTCATTTTTAGTAGGTCCCAAAAATTATAGACCCTCACAGTTGCGGGGTAGTCTGCAACACTATTAGCAATTAACGACCTAAACTCATTTTTTTTCAAAGTAATAACTTTACTGTCCTCATATTTGAGTGAGGAAGGGTAGATGAATCTGGAGTTAGTATCTGCGATTAGTTTAACAAACTGGAAATTAATCCCCGATGCCTTTATGTATTTTAGGATATCACTTTCCTCTTTTTTCATAGATACCGCTCTTGGTATTTCTGTGTAATTATCTATAGGGACTCCTTTGGCGATATTGGGCATAGCCACATCAAAGCTAATGTAAGGCGTACCTGAAGTCTTGTCGTATTTTATATAACGCGGGGGACATTCCCAGTTAAATAGGGTAATAGGCTTGTAAGGATCCGCAAAATAGTTTTTGATCTTTGCAGCATTTTGAATTGGCATCTTCGATACTTTATTTAGTTGTGTAATCATCTTGTCATATTTATTCATCTGTTTTTCTTTCTGGAGGACAAATATCTACTTGGTATTTGTCCTCCAATCTATTATTTAAGCTGGATCACAGGGATCCACTCAGATTTGCTGAGCGCAGCATTTTGTAATACGCTAACTCCCGGGCTTTCAACACCTGCTATTACTGGGTTAACAAAAAATCTCTTGCTCCATATACCATCCTGTGCATAGCCCGCGAAAATACGCTCAATCCAGTTGGTAACTGCCCAGGCCGGAGTTGAGTTCCAGGGAATAGTCCTCAATCGTTCGGTTTCCATCTTTGTAAACGAACCCGGCACATTGTTCCATGGTTTAGTTCTTCTCCAATTACTCCATTCCAGCAAATAGCGGTAGTCTATCAACTCTATTGTTGATATAACTGCCCCTGAGTTGGCCAGCTCCCGAGGAGGTTGCGGGACCTCCAATGGATTTTCAACTAATAATATGGCGTCGGCTGTAGCAAATAAGGCCGTGGTAGTTGAAATTTCCACTCCTTGATTTTGCAATTCTCCTCTAAGAGAAAGTGATTTCTCTAGAGCAACTTTCCCCCGATCCGATAACCCGGGGTCAAATCTTGTTACCAGGCTATTGGTTTCCTTATTGAATCTCCACCCATTTTTTCTGATATTTGGGCATATCCAAAAAATCAGATCTAGTGGTAGTTGAAGATGCTCTTGTGTCAGATTCCTTGTGTTGGCCACGCCTTTTAATGTTCTTATATCACTTGGTTTTAACATGCTTCTCTCCTTTTCTAGACAACAAAAAAACCCGCTTGTTGCGGGTTAGCCAAAAATATTGAGTACTACTCTTTACTTACACAAATAAGGCCACGCCCGCTATAAAAGGGGTTTTATGGAACTTATGATGCATGTTGGAAAGAGTTACAATACTCATATCAGTGCAAACGGTAACACAAGCATCACTTTGTGTCAATTTTGGCGAATAGTTTTTCACTCTCCCTTAATTCCTTTTCAATTTCGCTGATTCCCGCCTTCCAGAAGGTAGGTTTAGTTATATCTAAGCCAAGCTTTCCGAATATTTCCACCGGTGAGTGCGAGTCTCCCGCCCGGAGAAATTCCTTAAGCTTTGATATAAATGCAGGATTTTCTTGGTACAGATTTTGCATAGCCTTGGAAATTAGCAGACCGCTGGCATAAGAATATACGTAGAAATAATTCCTGATATGACTCCAATATACCCACCAATTTTCCGATCCTTCCGACTGTTTCACGTAGTCACCCATGTAGCTTTTCATATGTTTTTGAAAAATTTTCCCAATTTGATCTCCGGGCAGGTACGCGGTTTTTCTAAACTCCGAGTGCAATTCTTGTTCAAATTTATAACAAGCGACCTGTCTAAAAATAGTTGCTATGCTAGCGCCCAGTTTTTCCATTTTCATGTAAAGTTTATTGTTTTCCGGGATGCTTTTCTCTATTTCTTTGTATACAAAATCTTCCATAAAAGTGCTTGCAACTTCTGCGGTTGCCAAAGAATGGCCGCAATTTAAAGCATTTTGCACTTTAGCACTTAAATCACCATGGATAGCATGTCCCATCTCGTGGGCAAGAGTAGTTACATCCTCGATGCTCCCCGTGAAGTTAGTTAGAATATAACCGGGCAGGGTAGGTATGCTGTGCGTACAAAAAGCACCTCCCGTCTTACCCTTTTTAGGGTAAACATCGATTCTGGAATTTATAATGTAGTCGTTAAATATATCCAAAAATTCGTTATCTAGGTTTCCAAAAACTTTTCGTATTAAGCCTACACTTTCCTCGTAAGTATATTTCTTTGCTAAGTTACCCATTTTTACATACCTTTCGTGATATTCCAGCTTCTCAACACCCAAAACTTTTGCCTTCAGCATGTAAAAACGCTGGGCTACGTCGTATTTTTCGGTTACGGCTTGGAGTAGTGCATCTATAACATTAGCTTCTATATCATCACTAATAAGTCGGGCCAAATCAGGTCTCTCTATCTTTTTTAGTTCGTCAATGGTCTTTTTGTATTGGAGAATGGCGTTTAGTTCTGCAACAGCAGTATCCAGATGTTTTTTGAACACGTTATTTGTTTCCTGGGCAGCAGTGTCTCTTACTTTCTTAGTTGAACTTTCAAAAGCCTTGAGTGCTTCCGGGAGTGTCTTTACTACATTGTTACCTTTCTCGTCAATAATAGTCAGCTGCTCTTTGGCCAAGAACTCTTCAGTCATATCAGTCCACTTTGAGTAAGCCATGGGAGATAGAGAGTTTATAATTTTCTCCTCCGGCTCGGAGAGGAGGTACTTGGAAAGGGCAAAAAGTTGTTCTAGGTAGTGATGGTAGGGTTTTAGAGTTTGTGATCCTAAAAACTTTTTTTGTTCACCTATGCTAATTCTAGCCAATTTATGCTCGAAAAACATGATGGCATTAGAAATATTAATACTCTTTTCCTCCAGCTGATTATATTTTGCCTTAATTTCAGGATTATTTTGTTCCAGACACAGCCTAAGTGAGTAATAATATCCGGTTTTACCGGTTGTTCCGTAAAGCTTTTCTAACTGTTCGTATTCATCCAGAGCCTGTTTTAATACTTCGGGGTCTTTTAGGAAATCCTCTCGGTTTCTCCATTTATTTATAAACGCGTGGTTAGCCTTAATGGTTTCATCAAGGTCTGAGACGAGTAAGTTTGAGAGATCCCAGTTTGTAGTCATGAGCGTATTCTCCTACATGAAGTAAACTTTATCAATTGTAGTAGAATTGGCATATGCTGGAAGAGGTTAAGAACTTAGCAAAAATAACGCTGTCGAATAAAATCCGTAACAACGGGGAGTCCAAATATGCTCATGTACAGAAAGTAGAAAGGCTATTGATAGAGCAGGGGATAACTGACATAGAAATACATACTCTATTGTATGTCACACACCTTATGGAGGAAAATGGAGTGGGGGACTTCGGGGAAAAAGTATTGGCCCAAGCAAGATCCTACATCAACATGTCTCATAACAAGTCTACTTCTATCGACTTAGAGAACAATCCTTTGCCAATTTTGTTAGAAACATTCCTAAGTTTGGCTGCCGAACCCAATGTTGCCATTGTGAGGATGGCCGATAAGGCCGAAAATATTAAAAGTGCGCATGTTTTTGCCCCCGAGGAATCTCGGAGAATGGCACTGAGTGCACTTAATATCTACGCACCAATAGCCAAAATCTTGGGCCTGGGCGGTTTATCAAGAATTCTTCAGGATGAGGCTTTCAAAATTCTGGATCCACAAAATTTCCATATACTAGATAGTGAAATTAAAGATGCAGAGTTGGGTGTTAAAAAACAACTTGAAGAGACAGGTGCTTTTTTGACCAGTATTGCGGAGGAACAAGAGATTAATACAGAAGTGGCGATGAGAGTGAAGGGAGTGTTTTCTGCTTATTCGAAAATGGTAAAAAAAGACTATTTGCATGTGACCAGCCTGTCGGATTTGTTCGCGATGAGAGTGATTGTTGATAAAATCGAGGATTGTTATGCTGTAGAAACTTTGTTGAACAGCTTACTGGATGTTTTTGAAGGTGAACAGAGGAATGATTATATTCAAAAGCCTAAGCCCGGAGGGTACAAAAGCATTCATTCCTATTACAAGTTGGATACAGGGGGAGTTTTCGAAGTCCAAATTAGAACTAAAGAAATGCATGAATGGAACGAATTCGGGCAAGCTGCCCACTTTTGGTATAAATATAAGGACTTCAAAAAAAGATACTCTCAAGATCCCTCAATATTAGAAGAATTAAATTTTTTCAAGGCTCAAGGAAAGATTAAAGTAGGTAGGTTTGGCAAGCAAGTATACGTGTTTACTCCAAAAAACGATATTGTAGAGCTAGATAAAGGAGCTACTGCCCTAGATTTTGCCTTTGCTTTGCATGCTGACCTTGGTTTAAGGGCAACCGGTGCACATGTGAATGGAAAATACGTTCCTTTGGATCACGTTCTTTCTACGGGTGACAGAGTGTTGATTGAGAAAAGTAATTCGACAAAAGTACCGGGAAGCAAAAAAATCAATATGGTGACAACCAAAAAAGCCAGAAGTTACATCAAAAAATTGTTAAGGGCTAATTTAAAATAATATGATAAGATATCGACATGGTGGAAATCAATTTTATTAATCATTCCTGCTTTAAGATAAAAGGAAAGGAAGTTTCCTTAATTGTAGATCCCTATGATCCTGAGCAAACCGGCTATAAAATGCCCAAGCTAGACTGTGATATATTGCTCACAACCCACGAACACTTTGATCACAATTATAAAGATGCAATATCAGGTTATAAATTATTAATTGACGGAGCAGGTGAATATGAAGTTGGCGGGGTCTTTATCCAAGGAATCGAAGTTTTCCATGACAACGAAAATGGAGCCAAGAGAGGCAAGTCTACTCTCTATGTAATAGAAATAGATGATTTTACGATAATGCACTGTGGAGATTTGGGTCATGAGTTGTCAAAAGAAACCCTGGAGCACATACCGGATATAGATGTGCTACTCATTCCGGTGGGAGGTACCTACACCATTGATGCCGAAGCTGCCGCTAAGATAATCTCTTCCATTGAGCCGGGTTTTGTAGTTCCCATGCACTACCAAACTTCTGAAGTTACCAAACTGTCTAAAGATTTGGCTAAATTAGACAAGTTTTTGGATGAGATGGGAGTGGATGTTGGTATGAAGAAACAAAATACACTTAAGCTAAGTAACAGAAGCGACATTCCCGAAGAAACTGAAGTTGTGATTCTCTAACTGCCCCAGTTAGTAATATGTTAGATCAATCAAAAGTACATGTTCCGCCTCACGACATCGACGCCGAGAGATCGGTACTTGGTTCTATCCTAATAGATAAAGACGCTATTGTGAAGGTAGTGGAGTTTCTGCGCCCAGAGCACTTCTACAAAGATTCACACAAACTTATATTTGAAGCAGTTCTCAGCCTCTATGAGCAGAGGGAGCCGGCGGATTTAATAACAGTACCTAACGAATTACGTCGAACCGGGAATTTAGAACGATGTGGGGGAGTGGCAAATCTAACAGAACTAGTCAACTCCATTCCAACAACAGCTAACGTGGAGTCTTATGCGAGAATCATCCATGAGGGTGCTACGCGAAGAAATTTGATTAGGGTGGCGGCTGATATAAACGAGCTGGTTTTTAGTGAAGCGCCTTTATCAGAGGTTATGGACAGATCTGAACAGATATTGTACTCAGTAGCTCAAGATAGGGTGTATCAGGAATTTGTGCCGGTGAGGCAAACTTTGGAAGTTACGTTCGAGAGGCTCGAGGAGTTAAGCCGAAATAGGGGAGAGATGAGAGGAATTCCAACGGGTCTCAAAAATTTAGACAGGCTATTGAACGGGCTTCAGAAGGAAAATCTAATTATTTTGGCAGGACGACCTTCGGTGGGAAAATCGGCTTTGGCGATTAACATGGTACAGTATGCCGCCACGAATAAGGATGCAGGTGTTGCCATATTTTCACTTGAGATGAGCAAAGAAAGCATTGTGGATAGAATGATCTCATCCCAAGCAGGTATTGATAACTGGAAAATTGCAACCGGAAATCTAAGTGAGGAAGACTTTGAGAAATATGGAATAGCATCGGGGGAGTTAGCGGAAGCCGCTATATATATTGACGACACTCCGGGGTTAAGTGTTCTGGAAATGAGAACAAAAGCCCGAAGACTAATGTCGGAAAGAAAAATAGACTTGATAGTTATCGATTACCTACAACTTATTCAGCCACCTAAAGCCGAAAGTAGGGTACAGGAAGTATCCGCAATTTCCCTGGCGCTAAAGAACTTAGCTAGGGAGTTGAAAGTTCCTGTTGTAGCTCTATCCCAGCTATCGCGAGCAGTAGAGCAGAGAGGGGGAGCAAATAAACCTCAACTATCGGATCTAAGGGACTCAGGTTCTATTGAACAGGATGCCGACGTGGTCATGTTTGTGTATCGTCCCGATGATGAGGATAGGACATCCGCTCGCTTATTTTTAGCGAAACACAGAAACGGGCCTACCGGAGAAATTGACCTCTTCTTTAAGCAGGAATACACAAGATTCTACGAGGTTGAAAGACAAAGAGAAGATTAGATCTTTTCTTCCCATAGAGGCCTTACAGTAGATGGTAAAGGGATTGGCAGCCTATTTAGACTTATAAACTCCTCGATTTTTTTTAAATCCTCCTTGTCCCTTTCTCTATGGTTGATCAGCTTTTCTCTTATTATGTATTCAAGATTAACTAGCCGAACCCCCTGTACTATTTCGGACGTATCGATCAGTTCGTTAATATTCCACTCACCTGTGATCCATTTATTTGATATTTCTATATTACCTTCAAACAGAATGAGTTCTCTACCATGATTGGATTTTGTGGGTTGTAGCACACCTTTGGTTTTTGCGATCTCCCATGCAGCTCCCCGGGCTATTACATCTAAATCGTGTAATTCTTGGGTGATGTTATAAACCCACAGAGGAGCGCTTCCAAAAATGGCGTAGTCTCCTGACGGCATTCCTAAGGAAAGCAGTTGTTGAAACTTTGTTTCGGCCGCTAGATTTCGAGTAGGTAGGTTAAACATTTCACTATTATATATGGAATAAGTTTAGTGGTACAATATCTGCGTTGGCCGTGGTGGCGGAATGGCAGACGCGAAGGTCTCAAAAACCTTTGTCCTTCACTGGGCATGTGAGTTCGACTCTCACCCACGGCACCATAGGATTTAATTATATGAATGTTACAGACTTAAAAAACGGAACTATATATCAGGAAAATGGACAACCTCTTTTGGTTGTTAAATACGAGCATATAAAGGTGAGTAGGGGAGGGGCAACTGTAAAAGTGAAGGTCAAAAACTTGCTCACCGGGCAAGTATTGGAGAAGTCATATGTTGCTTCTGGGCATGTCGAGAGGGCAGACGTTTACAGGAAAAATGCGCAGTACCTGTATAAGGAAGGCGAAAATTATTATTTTATGGATCCCGACAGTTTTGAGCAGTTCTTTGTTGATAAGGAAGTAATGGGGGATAGCTACCGCTTTTTAGTCGAGGGCCAAAAAGTGCAGGCACTATATTTCAATGGCAATGCAGTGTCGATGGAATTACCTATTTCCATGATATTCGAGGTTTCATACACGGAGCCCGGTTACAAAGGGAATACCGTTTCGAACGTTTTAAAAAGTGCCACACTTGATAATGGTGCTGAAGTGAGAGTTCCTATCTTTATTAAAATCGGCGATAAGGTTAAAATAGATACGAGAGATGGTTCGTACGTATCTAAAGCCTAATTATGCCTATTTCTATATCGCTAACCGATTCAGCATTAATTTTACAAATACTCGGGGTAGTATTTGGGCTTTTTGTTATCTGGTACGAGGCGAGAAAAGACGGGTTTGACGATCATAGGATTTTTGACATCGCATTCTCCTCGTCAATAATAGGCTACGTTGTATATTATGGTTTGGGTTTTCTTAGAAACTGGCTTAGTATTTATTACCTTAACAATATCCTACTTAAGTTACTAACAGTTCCTGCAATTTTATTACTTTGCTTCTGTTTTATGTTGGCAATGGTACTAATCGGGTTGAGAAAATCCCGATGGTCTTTGTATAGAATTTTGGATATTTATTCATTAGGATGGGCAGGTTTTTTGCTTTTTATATCAATGTCCACATTTTCGTTAAAGACTATATTATTAGGTGCGTTCCTGCTGTTAGTCCCAAGATATAGAAGCAGAAGGTTCGTTTCGGGGTTAAGTTTCTCTGCGTTTTGTTTTATGTTAGCACTCTTTTCGATATATTCCTGGGAAGACTTATCACGATTTACTTTGAGCCTAATTTTGGTTATCATTGGGATGCTGAATTTAGTCTTTTTTTCGAGGAAATTTATGCTAAAAAATATATTACCATCAAATCTTATAGCCCAGATTCGCAATAAATTGTTGGCAAAGAAAAAGAACTTGGATTTGCAGCAAGATTTGCTTGAGAAGGAAGATCCCTACAAAAGGGAAGGGCGTGATATTGAAAGCTCTGAGGCCCTGGAGGAGGCTGTGTTCGAAGATGCTAGAAAGGTGGACATTGAGAGGACAAAAGAAAGAATTGAGGACGCTTCGGAAGACGTTGAGGGTGCTTTAAAGTCTATTGAGGCAGGAACATATGGTATATGCTCAGTTTGCGGAAAACCTATCGATAAAGCTCGCCTGGAGGTATATCCCGAAGCTGATAAATGTATAGAATGTGCTGAAGATGAGGCCTAGTTTAGTACCCGTATTCAACTGCGACTACTTATTCAATAACTCCTTACCATTGTGGATATATTTGTCGCTTTGTGTCATAATTCTACTTGTCTCAATGGCACTTCTAAGGAAGATGATTAACACGTCTTTTTTTGGGTATGTAGGGCTTTTCCTTATATTCTTGGGAGGAATGGGCAATTTAGTAGAAAGAGGAACAACAGGATGTGTAAAAGATTATCTAGATTTTATGGGAATGGTTCATTTTAATGTAAATGACGTTTTAGTATCTTTTGGAATAGCAGTTCTAATCGTAGTAATAGTATATGATAAAACCAACAATAATATATCAGGATGATTTTCTTGCAGTTATAGATAAACCATCGGGGCTAGTAGTGAATCGGTCAGAGACTGCACCGGTTTATACGCTACAAGACTTTATAGATCAAAACATCACTCTAAAGGTGGATTCGGGGTTTGAGGAAATAGCAGACGATTATCTAGGACGCTCAGGGTTGGTACATAGAATAGATAAGGATACGTCTGGATTGCTATTAGTAGCCAAGGACACAACCACCTTTCTTAAGTTACTAGCCATGTTCAAAAAGAAGACAATAAACAAAGAATACCTGGTACTAGTACACGGAGTTATAAAAGAAGCAAATTTTGTAATTAATGCCCCTATAGGAAGAAATCCTGTCGACCGACAGAAATTCGGAATAGTAGAAGGTGGCAGAGACTCAAAAACTAAATTCGAGAAAATCAAGAGTCTAGTAATTGGAGAGGATGAGTTCACATACCTAAAAGCCTACCCTGTGACGGGCAGAACCCATCAAATACGAGTACATCTATCAGCCTTGGGACACCCTGTGGTGGGGGATGTTACTTACTGTTCCAGAAAAAAACTGAGAGCGACTGACAAGCTATTCAATCGGATGATGTTGCATGCCCATAAGATTTCCTTTATCCACCCTATAACTCAGAGAGCCGAAAACTTTATATCCCCGGTACCCACAGAGTTTTTACTTGAAAAGTATCTATAACAAAACTCTTTTCATAACCTATGCTGATGTATTATGATAGTGTGTGATGTCAGCTGCTGCCCGAAAGAAATTGAAAAAAAGAATAGTTAAGTTGAAGAGAGCGGTGCTTGGAAGAGCCGCTAAAAAGAGAGTTGTGAAGTACTCTACACTACTAATTCTTGTAGGACTATCGTGTTTATTCCTAGCGCTATCCTCAATATATAAGTATTTAAATCAAAATTATGCATGGGCTGTAGAGAAGTCGTCCTATCCAACTGGCACCGGTACTGTTACAATGGCCTACGCTGTTAAGGACGGGGAAAGACTTAATGAAATCAGATACATAATATTCGATAAGAGTAACCAACGGGTGTTTATCTATGATATGTCTCCCGATATGGTGTTCGATGTTCCCGGTGGGTTTGGCTATGAAAAAATCGGAACTTTACCTTTGCTTGCCACTTTAAAAGGAGAGAACTCCGAGGAAAAGTTAACAGAGTTATTAAGAAACACGTTGCTTGGAATATTTTCCTATAATGTTGATCACTATATTGTGGTCCAGAATAAAGTGAGCGTGGAATTTAATCGGTTTTTTATCGAAGGAAACAGTTTGAAAGCGCTGAATCCTGCATTTATACATGATGTACGGAGCAGTGTGAGTACGGATCTTACTTTAAAAGACTTGTATGAGTTTTCGACATTGATAAATGGGTTGCCGGAGGATAGGGTATACAAGATAGCTGTAGACGGTTCCGGTGCAATTTTGGAAGAGATGAGTGATCTTTCTATGGATTCTGTTCTAGCCAGGGAAAGAAAGAGCATCGCGGTATTGAACGGTACTCCATTGTCGGGAATAGCAGGCCGCACAGCCAAAATAGTTGAAAACATGGGTGGTAGCGTAATTGCAGTCGGGAATACAGTAAGGAAATTCGAAACGAGCAGCTTAATAGTTGACGACTTGGATTCAGCCAGTGCTTTGTTTTTGAAACAGGTTTTTGGTATTTCGGTAGTGGAGTCAAAGGATACAACTCAGTTATATGATGTTAGCGAGGTAGACAGGGCGGATATGACACTAATTATTGGTGTTGACATCGCTAACAAGCTGTATTAAAATACACCTGTACTCTCTCCTTTCTACCCCCGCTCCAAATTAGGGCGGGGGTTTTATTTGTTTTAAAATGAATACACAATACTTAGTAATATTAGGCACAGTAGCAGTCATTTTAATCTTCATAATTATTAAGAAGCTAAGATCTGTTGATAAAACCGATTTCGGAAAGGTTGAGATGGGTGACTTTGAGGTATTGGAAATACAGCTGAGTAGGGATACGGAAGAGAAAGGTGAGGCACAGGCCCCGGCACTGCTTGTGGAAAATATGTTTTCAGCACTACACGGACTATTAAGATCGGATCCCACAGTGCAGGAACACTTTTCGTTTGAGATTGCGGCCTCAGGAGATACAGGTGTTAGGTTTTACGTTGCTGTGCCCAGAAATATCATGAAATTTGTCGAGAGTCAGATATATGCACAGTTACCTGATTCTCGTATCGAAGTTGTCACTGACTATACCAAGGAGCTGTTACCTACCAAAGAAAATTATCAAACTTCCCTTTTAAAACTGGGAAAGCCATCTTTTTTCCCCATAAGAAGCTTCAGAGAATTCGAGGTTGATCCCTTGGCTTCACTAATTGCTTCTATTTCTTCTCTAAGTGTAGATGAAAAGGTTTGGATACAGGTTGTGGTAAGGCCTTTGGCAGATGTATGGCAAAAAGAAGGCATGACATATGTTAATACTATCCGAGAAGGAAGAGTTTACGGATCTAACCCCTCACCCGTTGGAACAGCAGTTGGGGCTCTAAAAAAAGAGTTTGGAGCAATTTTAATAGGTGCGTTGATAGGTTTGATCTCACCTCCAAAATCGGAATTTGAATCCGGTAAGGGAGCGCCCAAACCCGTTTTGCCTCCTCGGCTTTCAGCTTCTCAGGAACTTGATTTAAGGGCAATCGAGAATAAATTGTCTCGAATGGGCTTTTACGTCTCAGTTAGAGTCCTGGCTTCTTGCGGAAGTAATGAAAAGGTGGACAGCCGGTTAAGGGCCGTTCTAGCGTCACTAAACCAGTTTAGTATAGCCAATTTAAATGGGTTTGTTGCAGAAATAGACAAAGATCACGCGCAATCCTTTAGGGACTATACAAATAGGGTGATATCTTATCCCGAAAGCTTCATCTTAAGCACAGAGGAATTAGCCTCGGTTTATCATTATCCCTCCGGAAGTTTTGAAGCGCCGAACATTTCATGGGTATACTCCAAAAGTTCGGAGCCGCCAAGCAATCTTCCTACTGAAGACTGTGTATACATAGGAGAAACTATGTTTAGGAATAAAAAAGTCAAATTTGGCATTAAAAATGGGGATGACAGACTAAGACATATGTATCTAATAGGAAAGTCGGGTACTGGGAAGTCCACTCTTATATATACTATGGCTTGTCAGGATATCAAGAATGGCGCCGGGGTAGGTGTGCTCGATCCTCACGGTGAGACTATCGAAAGTATATTAGAGAGGATACCTGATAACAGAATTGATGATGTTGTTATAGTAGATCCTTCAGATTCTGAGCGGCCTGTTGGATTGAACCTGCTTGAAATGGAGGATCCAAGTCAGAAGAATCTTATGGCTTCGGGTTTGGTGGCCGCAATTAAACAACACTTTGAATATTCCTGGGGTCCCCGTTTGGAATACCTGCTAAACTATGCCATATTGACACTGTTAGACGTGCCGGGAACTTCGATACTAGGTATTACCAGACTATTAGAAGATCAAAATTACCAAAGATATATACTTCATCAGGTTAAAGATCCTGTGGTAGTGAGGTTTTGGGAAAAGGAGTACAAAGAGATAAAGGGAAATCAAAAATTTGCTACCGAAGCTATAGCACCAATACAAAACAAGGTGAATAGATTTCTTGCTTCCAGTACCATTAGGGACATTCTCGGCCAGAAGAATTCTACAATTAACATTTGGGATATAATGAATTCGGGAAAAATTTTGTTAATTAACCTTTCAAAGGGGAAAATTGGCTCAGATAATGCAAATTTGCTGGGAGCTCTATTGGTTTCAAGAATCCAATTTTATGCCCTCCAACGCGCCAGGATACCTTACGAAAAAAGAACACCCTTCTATTTATATGTTGATGAATTCCAGAACTTTGCATCAGGTAGTTTTGGTGAGATCCTTTCGGAGTCGAGGAAATACAAATTAGGTTTATACCTTACCCATCAGTACACCGAGCAGCTACCTGAAGAATTGTTGCATGCTGTATATGGCAATGTAGGTACTTTACTTGCATTTTCGCTTGGTGCGCCAGATGCCAAAGCTCTAGAGCATGAGTTTGCGCCTTACTTTACTCAAGAGGACATTCTATCCTTAGAAAGATTCCAAGTTTATATTAAGTTAATGATTGATGGTATGACATCACACCCGTTTTCGGGTAGGATTCTAATTCCATGGTCGGATGAGTTACTAGGTACTATGATTCCAAAAACTCCCAATAGGGAACGTGTATTAGAGTTGAGCCGCCAAAAGTATGGATCGGATAGAGCCACTGTGGAGGCCAAAATTGGCAAGTGGGTCGAAACACCATTCGATAAAGGTATGGCAATCGCCCAGGAGAAAAGGACTCCTGATATGGTAAAATAACTTTTATGCAAGATAACGAACCACAAGAACTAAAAAGTTTCGAGAGAGTAAGACAGATACTTTGGGATCTTCAAAAAGATATCACCAAAGCATTGGACGCAGTAAAGAGAATTGAGGAGGAAGAGAAAAGAAAGTACTATCAAACCATACCCGGAGTGGAAGGGGAGTTTGACGGAGAGTTTCTTGTGGACTCTTCCGGAAAAAAGCATGACGTTCCAAATAATTATTCAGCCAAATCTAGATTAGTGCATGGCGATCAGCTAAAAAGAATTGAGGACAATGAAGGTGTGGTATATAAGCAAATTCATAAGGTAGACAGAGATAAAATAAAGGGAGTTTTGAACAAGAAAGAAGGTCAGTGGTATGTTTTAACTGACAAAGGAACGTTTAAGATTTCCGACACTGCTGCTGAGTTCAATCACGCCGAAGTAAATGATGAGGCTGTGGCAATTATTCCAAGAGATAATCATAATGTCCCTTTTGCCGCCCTAGATAGAGTTTTTAAGCCGGCAGGATCTCCCGCCACAGCTCCTATAAAGATCGAAAAGGTTGAGGTAAAGCTTTCCAAGCCAAAAAGTGAAAAAAAGCCTGAGCCCAAGAAAGCTGCTGCACCAGCGCCAAAGCCCGCAGAAAAAAGACCAATAAACAAAGAATTCGTTGCCGATATTTCGTTGGCTGATGATGATCTAAGGTAAAAATCGGGCTACTGAGCTACTTCGCTTCCCTCGGGGGGAGTTTCCTCGTCGTCTAAGGTTCCTTTTTTGATATAAGGCCTGATTTCCTGCCTCCCTGATCTAAAAACAGGTATTGTAGATCGTAGTAGTATAGTTATCATCTTCTCTTCCCCTTTTACAAAAGCAGCAGTGAATTTTCCGTCCATATCCGATGCTTCGTTTGCGCGTCTTACAACTTCGGGATTGTCAATCATTCCAACAGAAACCTTTGTTCCTTTTCGGATCTTTATAAGCTCTAACGATTTCTTCTTAACTCTAATGTAAAGTTCCTCTCCCGGAGCAAATTCCCTAGCGGTTATGCCTTTTGCAGTGATTATACCAATACATTCGGTGCATTTACCGGGTTCCATCAGCAATGATCGCGTGTTTACAGCCTCGTTTGTTTTTGCATCTGTCTGGTGGTTTTTGGCCAAATCTAAGTTTTTCAAGGCAACCGAGTTAATGGGATCCTTATCTAACACTTCTTTGAATACCTTGGTAGCCTTGGGGAATTGCCTAGTTTGGATCAATGCTCTACCCAATCTAAGTTTGGTGGCAATGTCGTTAGGGTACAGTGAGAGTATTTCTGAATTGAGTTCTACAGCCGAATCCCACTCGGCCTTAAGGGCAGCATCGATCGCTTTTTTAGAAAGTGATGAAAGCGTATGTTGCATAAGTGTAGATGATAAAGGAATATTAATTTTTGTCAACAAAGATTCCAGAGTTTCCCTTGAATTCCGAAAGTGCTAATATATAGGCAATGTCAGGACATTCCAAATGGGCAAATATAAAAAGAAAAAAAGGCGCTAACGATGAGAAGAGAAGTAAAATCTTCTCTAAGCTTAGCCGGTTAATAATGGTGGCAGCTCGTGAGGGTGGGGGAGATCCTGATTCTAACCCCAGATTGAGATTATCCGTAGAAAAAGCCAAGGAATATCGAATGCCCAAGGAAAATATCGAAAAAGCTATTCTAAAAGGTACAGGCGAGCTAAATAGCGGGGGTTTTTTTGAAACAATTTATGAAGGATTTGGCCCAAACGGAGAAGCCTTTTATATAACTGCTCTTACAGACAATAAAAATAGAACAGTTGCAGAGATTAGATCGATTTTTAGCCGTTTTGGGGGATCCTTAGGTGGAGCAGGTAGTACCTCTTACATTTTTACTCCAGATCCCGATAATCCGATCTTCTCCATGGATTTAAATGATAATGCGTTAGCCGCCAAACTTATGAATTTGTTGGAAGAGCTTGAAGACCAGGATGATATTCAAGAGGTATACACCAATTGTAATTTTCCGGAAGAGATATGATCATCTTAGGTATTGACCCTGGTACAGCCCGAATGGGGTATGGACTTATTAATTACCAAGGAAGAGGTAAGATAACGCTACTGGATTCCAGCACATTTATTACTCCTCAAGAATTTCAGATGCCCAAGCGGTTAAAAATGCTATTTTCAAATCTAAAATCCCTCACCAAGGATTTTTCGCCCGAGGTTATGGTTATCGAAAAATTGTTTTTTAATAGAAATGTGAGCACTGCCATAAATGTTGGGCAGGCTAGGGGAGTGGCCATGCTTGTGGCCGCTGAGAGAAAAATGTCAGTGTTCGAATACACTGCATTAGAGGCCAAAAAGGATATTACAGGCTATGGGAGGGCAGATAAAAAGGAAATGCAAGAAGCGGTAAAAAGTATATTAGGACTTACTCAGGTGATAAAATCAGATGATGCGAATGATGCAGTTGCCATGGCGCTTTGTTATGCCTTTAAGGAGCTTAGGTGAATGATCGAGAGTCTAAATAATATACTTAAACTAATGCTTAACACAGGTAAGAAGCTAAAGTTTGTGTTGCAATCCGCGCTTTTTTTTATTTTTCTAGTGTTGCTATCAACAAGAGTACTTCCTCTTAACTGGGTTCAAGCAGGAATATTATTCGTTGGAGTAATTGCTATTACGACCTTGGTATTACACTTTCCCAATATAAAAATTAAAACTCTTGCCCCTGCAACTATAATGCCGGTTACACTATTAGTTGCCTCCTTAGTGTTTTTCTCCCAGTACAGTGATTTGGGGCCTTTTTTTAAAATGTTTATCTGTGCGGGCTTTGGCTTTTTATATTATTTGATTTCACTTGTAGATAACGTAGTACTAGTGGTACACGAGAAAGAAGAGGCTATACCGTTGTATCGAGCTGCTTTGTCTTGGAGTCAGGTTGTACAGATGCTGGTTGCCATTCCATTGTTGGCAGGCATATATCAAGCAGACAACATAAAGGTGCCTTATACTATAGTCCTAATTCTTCTTACTACTATTTTTATCTGCTATCAATTTTGGGTTCTAAGTTTTGATACCGATTCGAAAAAACTTAGGGTAGGGGAGGCTGTATTTTTGAACCTGCTAATATGTTTTTTCGTTGTGGTTGCAAATTTTTGCGTGGTCTTTATACCCGGTGAGGAGTTTCTTAGAGCCTTAGTCATTTCTACAGTAATGTTGTTTGGGATAAATTATTTCACTGCGTATTTAAAAAATAGCATAACTAAAAGAGTACTCATTCAATATGCAATTATAATAGCCGTATTTTTCTCGATCCTATTAGTTTTTAATCCTTAAAAAAATTTAAGTGAACAAAGGTAGAGTAGTGGAGTGGGGTAGTTTTATTAGCACTATAGGGTCTGCCGTGATAAACTATAGGGTACGTTTGTCATACAACCTAGGTACAAATGTCATACATATAGGCATTTACCTTGTAGTTAAAGCTTACTTTGCCTCTGCCGGTTCGGCCATAATGTCATACGTGCTTCTGTAAGGTTGTCATACTTCCTGGGGTAGGGTTGTCATACTTCTCGGAGATCCTGATTACCCCGCATTGTGGATAATTAGTCAGGTGATTGAAAGCACGGGTGTCCATGCCTCTCCGATCAAATAATTATTTACTTTAGAATTAATTAAATAAATAAGAACGTAAAAGGAAAATATCTAATTAAGGAATATTTTCCGCTGTTTCCTCCCCCCTGTTATTTAAGTATCCTATTATTTGTATTTGGTGCGTGCTGTCGTTTTTCCCACCTACCACGTCGTTAAACATACATTATACGACGTGGTCAATATCTTATATTTTCCCTACTCTCTTGTTTTTTGATTATTGTTTTGAATTACGAGCTAAGTTTTTTTATTGATGGTAGAAAGCGTAACTAATCGACTCCAAAAAATTTTAGGCTCCCCTATTATTTCTATTTCGCGTTCTTATGTGGTAATTCCCTCACCCTTTTTGTTAATTCGTTTTTATTTACCTTGGGCTGTGTTAGATATGTTGGTTTCTCTACTTTTATATTGCCACTGCAGTGTAAAGTGGCAGTTAGCCTCTAGAATCGATTTTAAGCATGTTTTAGTATAAAGTTGTAGTTAGTATCATCTTTTAAACGAACTCGTCGTGGGATATACTTGTAACACATCTATGAGTAACATTTCTTTGTCATCCGATCTAGAAAAAGTGTCAGTTGCGTATCTTGAATATTGTGAAATAGAAAAAAACTTATCTCAGAATACAATCAAGATGTATTATTTTTATTTGACCGATTTTTTAGATTGGTTAAAAACTTATACCTCGAACCAAACGCCGAAAATTTCGGATTTGAATGATACAAATGTCAAAAAATACCGTCTTGATCTAAATCGTAGGATTAGTACCAAATCGAATCAGGAATTTAAGCGGTCTACCCAGAAAACCTTTTTAGTGGCTCTTAGGGCTTTTTTGAAGTATCTGATTGTCATCGAAAACCTGGAAATAATGTCTCCTGAACAGATAATATTGGGCAAAAGTGATGATCGTGTGCCAAAAGTTCTCAATGAGGAGCAAATGGGACGACTTTTTCAGGTTCAAGATTTGAGCAAAAGATCGGGTTTGCGCGACAGGTCAATATTGGAGACTTTATTTAGCACCGGTTTACGCGTCAGCGAACTTGTAGCTTTGGATAAAGATGATGTAAATCTTATCACAGGTGAATTTACAGTAGTTGGCAAGGGCGGCAAGGCGCGCATCGTATACCTATCGCAGTCAGCAATAATGTGGTTAAAGCGTTATTTGACAACAAGAAAAGATCCTTTTCTGCCGTTATTTATTAGATATTCGGGGGTACATATGGTTAAGGATGATTTTGAGGGACACTCTTTAAGGCTAACTTCCCGAAGTGTTGAGAGGCTTGTGAAAAAGTACACCAAACGTGCGGGAATAAGCATAGATGCAACCCCTCACACTCTTAGGCACACATTTGCAACCGGTTTACTGCGTGAAGGTGCCGATTTACGTAGTGTTCAGGAGTTGCTCGGCCACTCAAACGTTTCTACCACTCAAATATATACACACGTTACGAATACTCAGCTTAAAGAGGTTCATAAAAAATTCCATAAAGATGTTAACGAATCCGGCGAAATGGCTGAAGATGTGGTAGAATCGGTTATCAGTTAGCTTCCAAACCTTCCAAAAAGCTTAAGGAGAACACATAACACATGAGTAAAGTGGCTTTGGTAAATATGGTTCAGGATATTACGGCAGAGGCTCAAACCCAAGAAGTAATCGCGGCTGCACAAAATCATCGCAAATTCTATATGTGCACTGATAAGGGGGAATATCTTTTGATTGAAACCAAGGGGCACAAGTGTTTCATAAGCCCCCAGGGGTATTGTCGAGGTACCCTTGCAGTACGCTACTTAGAAAAAGTTGCAGGCAAGCCGGTACTCTACGAGTGCACTCTGAAATTTGAGACCTTTGTGGGTATCTTGTCAGCTTCTGCATCCAAGCCCGCTTATGAGATATTGGCAACATACGTTAAGGAGAATTGTACTCGCTTGGCTTCCTAGATAACTCGGGCCGGTTGGGAGTTTAAAAAACTTTTAACCGGCTCAAAACTTTTTCTGTGGAGTTCGCACGGTCCATTTCGTGTAATCGCTTCTATGTGCTGTTTTGTGCCGTACCCCTTATGTTTAGCAAAACCGTATTCAGGATAAGTACTGTCATGGGTTTTCATTATTTGATCACGATAAACCTTGGCAACAATTGAGGCTGCCGCAATTGAAATGCTTTTAGTGTCACCTCTCACAATGTTTGTTTGCTTTTCGGGAGCAAAGCTTGGAACTATGAAACTGTCGGTGAGTACATGGTCAAGCGCTATTTTTAACCGTGAGATCGCCCTTTTGAATCCTAGCAGATTACACTTACCTATTCCCGTTCTATCTATTTCCTCTACTCCTATTTCCACAATAGAAAACTCAATAGCATTAGTTCTTATAAATGAATCCAAATTTATGCGCATTTTTTCAGGAAGTTTCTTTGAGTCGTTTATTTTCGAATAATTTTCAGACAGCACGTCGTTATTTGTGAGTATGCTTTCCAGATTTAATACTACTGCCGCTACAACCAAAGGGCCTGCGAGCGGTCCCCTACCCACTTCATCGACACCCGCAATGAATTTCTTTCCTTGGTTAAATAATTGAGTTTCAAAGTCGAGTAATTGCTTCACTTTCAACTTCCTCAGGTTCTTCTTCGAACACTCCCACGGATGTTACTCTATCGCTGTCATCAAGTTTGATAAGGCGAACGCCTTGAGTAGCTCTGCCTAGTTTTGAGACCTGGTTGGCAGAAAGTCTGATAATTTGCCCGGATGCTGTAGCTATCAATATGTCAGGTTCACTTGCGGGGTCAAGTAATCGTGCAACTATTAATTTTCCTGTTTTTGGGGTTTCTTTGTAAGTCAATATCCCACTTCCGGCTCTGTTTTGAACCTTATATTCTGCTATCGGAGTTTTCTTGCCATATCCTCTGTTTGAAACAACCAATAGGTTTGCTTTGTTCAAGTCTCTATTCACAATTGCAGTTCCTACAACATAGTCCCCTGCTTTAGCCAGTCTTATCCCGGTGACTCCGCTGGCCGTTCTTCCCATAGGTCTAACATCTTTTTCACTAAATCTAATCGATTGCCCAAGTGATGTTGTAAGCATAATATCGTCGTTTCCTGATGTAATTCCTGCGTAATTTAACGGATCCTCGGATGTAAGTTTAATAGCAATAATGCCCGAAGATCTAATGTTCGAAAACTGGCTCATGTCGGTTTTTTTAACCCTTCCCTTCTCAGTTGTCATTACTATGTACCCGGTATCTGATTCCAGAGTTTCTGTTTTTAATGCTAAAAAGGCACTAATTTTTTCTTTTGGTAATATGCTTAAGAAGTTAACGATTGGCGTTCCTTTTGCATTTCTTCCTGATTCCGGAATTTCCCATATCCTCATTTTGTATACTTTTCCTGTATTGGTGAAGAAAAGCGCCCAGTCGTGAGTTTGGCAAACCCTGAGTTGTTCAATACTGTCCTCTTCCTTGAGAGATTGGCCTTTGACTCCCTTGCCACCCCTCCCTTGTTTTTTGTACGAGTCTTCCTTCATTCGCTTGATGTACCCGCTATCAGAAATGGTAACAACGCATGCCTCATCAACTATCAAATCCTCATCACTCAAGTCACCTATCTTACCTTTTACTACCTTAGTTTTTCTTTCGTCGCCATATTTTTCCTTAATGTAATTGAGTTCCTCCTTAACTTTTTCAATTATTCTCTTTGGCGATGCTACAAAACCCTCGTAGTCTTTGATAGTCTCGATTATTTGTTTAAGTTCATCCTCTATTTTCTGTCTCTCGAGGGCTGCTAACTTTCTTAACTGCATGTCGAGTATTGCTTGTGCCTGAATTTCCGACAAGTCAAAATTTTCCATCAGGCCTTTTTTAGCTGTGTCGGCATCCTTACTGGCTCGGATTAGTTTTATAACGGCATCTAAATTATCTAAAGCAATTTTTAATCCCCTAAGTATGTGTTCGCGTTCTCTAGCCTTTTTGAGTAAGAAAAGTGTTCGTCTGACCACCACTTGTTGTCTATGCTTGACGAATTCCTCAAGAATCATTTTTAAAGTAAATAGTTTTGGCTCGTTATTTAAGAGAGCCACAAAGTTTGCATTGAAAGTATCCTGTAACTGCGAATACTTATATAGCCGGTTTTGCACTTTTTTAACAACGGCATCTTTTTTAAGTTCTATCATGATTCTAATACCGTCTTTGTTTGACTCGTCCCGTAAATCAGAAATGCCCTCAACTTTTTTGTTTTTTACCAGATCAGCAATTTTGGAAATCAGTGTTGCCTTATTTACTTGATATGGAAGTTCGGAAACGATAAGTTTGGTCTTTCCGTTCTTAGTCTCTTCGACCTCCATTTTTGCTTTTGTCACTACCCTACCCTTCCCCGTGGCGTACATCTGTACTATTTCCTTTTGGTCGTAAATAGTACTACCTGTAGGGAAATCAGGTCCCTTGATAAACTGTGTAAGGTCATCAACATTAGCGTTTGAAGAAAAGCCCAAGGTTACTACCTGATCTATACCCGGCTTTTTTTGCGTGGGATCGGGTGCTAAACCTATATTATCAGCCTTTTCTATTAAAAAATTGATTCCGTCGATTACTTCGATCAAGTTGTGGGGAGGAATTTTAGTTGCCATTCCAACAGCTATGCCCTCTGAGCCGTTTATAAGCAGATTAGGTATTAAAGACGGCAAATACAAGGGTTCCATTACCTGGAGGTCGTTTAATTCAAAATCAACAGTATCTTTATCAATATCTGCATACAGCTCTTCGGTTATTTTTTCCATTTTACATTCGGTATATCTCATCGCGGCTGGAGGGTCGCCATCAATACTTCCGAAGTTTCCCTGAGGTTTTATGAGGGGATATCTCAACGAGAAGTCCTGGCCCATTCTAACTAACGATTCGTAAATTGCCGAGTCTCCATGTGGATGATATTTCTTCATGACTTCGCCAACGACGGAGGCGCATTTGTAAAATTTGCCCGAAAAAGTTTGATTCTGATCCTGCATGGCGTAAATTATTCGTCTATGTACCGGTTTTAATCCGTCTCTCACGTCGGGGAGAGCTCTGGATACAATTACAGACATAGCATAATCAAGATATGCCGTTTGCATCTCTTCAGATATTTCTCTTTTTATCACCCCTGCCGGTAAAGCTACCTCTTTGGGGTCAGCGGAACTGCCATTTAACTGGGTTATTTCATCTGCCATAAGACTTATTTAGTATACAGTATTACTCTTTCTATTTCTGGTGCAATGTCTTTTTTACGACTGGTTCTTGGACCGATATCCGCGGATTTTCCTTGTGCCTGTGTTGTAAAAGCCTTCTCAGCTACAGACTTTTCTTCGTCTGTTGAAAATATAATGTGTGAATTTACTTTAAGAACATCTGTTACGACACAATAAGCTTGTCCCGCACCTTCTATCGACTTTATTTCCTCCAGTGCCCGTGCAATTTCTTCCTGCATGTCTAAAATCTTGTCCGGTTCTACAGTCTCAATCTGGTTAATGAACACTTTTTTCCCGTCAAAATCAAATATTTTATAATCTTTTCTGGCTATATCTTGAGGAGTCATGCCTGTTATGTCCGATTTTGATTTAAAAAGCTCAAAAGTAAATCTTTCAATGTCTGTCTCTGTGGTCTTTGCTAATTGATGGGCATATTCAGAGTCAATACCCGTTGTCGTGCTTGATTTTAAGCCTTGTGTATCGGATAAAATTGCCGCCAGCATAAGTTTGGCAATTCCCTCCGAAGGTTTTTGGCCGTATGTGTCGAAATGTTCATAAACAATCGTTGAAGTTGATCCGTAAGGTTTTACGTCGAGCCTAATTGGCGATACGAAATCTATATTTATCTTGTGATGGTCGATAATCTCTATCACCTGCTCATGAGGTATTTTAGGATGTCTTTGTGATATCTCGTTGTGATCTACAAGTATAAAAGCGTCTGTAGGATCAATTGAAATATCGTTGATATTTAAAGGTAAATCAATTTTTGCTTCTTTAAAAACAAATTCCGTTTCTTTATTAACGTCTCCGGATAAAACAGGTATTACCTTTGAATCTTCGTATCTTTTGGATTTATCTAAAAACTCAGCATATGCCACCGGTGCGGCAACCGAATCCAAATCTGGTGCTATATGTCCTATTAAGTAGATATTCATGGTTAATTCCTCCTGAGGGATAATTTAACATAATAGGCTCCGGGTAACAATAATTCCCGGAGCCATGGGTAGTTATCTCAGCCAAGCTTTTATTGCCGAAAGTCCCTGAATTTTCTTCGGTTTGGTCCCTGTGTAGTCCCAGATTTTGACTACTTCATCAATCCGGGCTAACACTTTCTGAATCGCACGACGTTTACTGCCAAAATAAGGGCTTTCTTGCCGCCAGATAATTGTAACTTCGTGAGAATTTTTCAATTCGGCTCCTTTTCTAGCTACAGCCACTTGCTTTTGGGTATGTTTTTAAGATCTATTTTCTCAATCCGTTCTTTTTTTGTTGACCTCTTAGGTGACTTTTTAGGTTTCAGCCTAATTTTAAGAAGTTCAAGATCATGTGTCAGTTTGGCAATTCTGCTGTTGTAATTGTGCTCTTTCCGATCCCAGAAATCGTACTGTGCGTTTTCTCGTAGGTCATTATTCTCTTGGGCTGATAAACCCTTTTCGAGGATCACGTGTTTACGTTCCTCTTGTAACTCAGCTATTCTCTCTCTTAATTCTTCTATTTTAGTTTTTTCTTTATTCTTGCCATCCATGTTCGCTATTATACAAAAAAACCCTCGAAACTGTTAGATTTCGAAGGTTTTACTGATTTTCTGATCACTTTATCACTAGTCTAAACTTTCCGTCAGGTCCCTTTTCTGTGATTGCCAGTTCCAGGTGAGGTAAAACTTGAGCGGCTGTATTTTCAGTCAATCTTACAAGTTTTCCATTTTCCTTGTGTACAATTTCGCAGCAGTTGTTATCGGTTACCTTTACTTTAACTTTACCGTCTCTGTCGACAAAAACCACCGCTAGGGGTTTATCACAAGCCCAAATCACAAAAGTTCCATATTTGTCGTTTGGTGGTCTGGAGATAACTAGATTCGGGAGTTCGCTCCGGATAGTTACCACATCTAAAGGTTGACCTGCTTTTCCAATATAAGGCATTGCCAGTCCCATGTTAGGCTCCTTTTATACAAGTCCGTCTTGAGATACCCGTAGCCTTTCTTATCAGCCTTGCGTGTGTTTTACAAAGAGGTACAGGTGTGCCTCCTGTAGTTCTGCACGATGGCAGGTTATACCTCTTCTCAGCAGGGTAAGGGCAGAAACAAATATCTGAAGGGTGCCCAAGGCATCTTCCATTGCCTCCGGGAGGATTGCTCTTTGGATCCTGTACCCAAGCTAAGTATTTTAGAAATTCATCCCACAGTGAGTCATCAACAGCATTCGGTTTTACAGGGGTCAGGTTCATGTCAGTCTCCTTTTCTGCTTATTTTCCCCAGTATTATCTCATGTTTATCACACTTTTGCAGGATGCTATCATATATTTATGCATTTCTTTAGGGTATATCTTAAAGTAATTAAGTTGGGTTGGGAGCGGGTGTTATTGTTCAGGATGAATTTCTTGATGGAGCAGCTCAGGAGCCTTATCCTTATGTTTTCTCTTTATTACTTATATGCTTCCCTTTTTCGCACTCAAGGCAATTTGTTTGGCTTTGACAGTGTAAAAATTTCTACTTATATAATTCTATCAAGCATTGTTGCCAATTTTGTTTTTAATTACCAAATGCATGCACTTGCAGATTCCATTGCCGACGGCAAGATAAATTCCCTGCTTCTTAAGCCTATTAGTATTTTTTGGTATCACCTGGCTCGGGGAGTTGGTGAGCGAATAATTGAACTTGGTACTTCTTTTGTCACAGTAGCTCTCTTTTTGATTATTACGCGAGCCCCGTTTTTTTTACAACACTCCCCTACTCTATTCGTATGTTTCGTTCTTTTGCTGATGTTAGCAACAGCTCTTTTTGCAGTTATGGAGTCTACGGTTGGCTTATTGGCTTTTTGGTTGCTGCGTGCCCATGGTCCGAGATTTTTGTTTCAAACATTTTTGGAGGTTCTAAGCGGCAAGTTCTTCCCGCTCACAATATTTCCTGCTTTTTTTGTACAGATTCTAAAGTTTCTGCCTTTTGGCTATGTTTTGTATTTTCCGATTTCAGTTTACTTTGGATTGGCTACCCCAAAAGAGATAGGTTCGACATTTGGGATTACTATTTTGTGGATCAGTACGATGAGTCTTTTATACGTCTATATATTAAAAAGAGGGCTTAAAGTTTATGGAGCCTATGGAAGTTAGCGTATGCGTGTAACACTCAAAAAGTATTTAAAGGTTTATAAGATATTTGGGTCAAACGTTTTGAGCAGCCTTTTTGCTTCGAGCCTTGATTTTTTGCTATTGCTTATCGGAAAACTGGTAATATTCTATATCCTTATGTTTTGGGTAAATTCAATGTTTAGGCACGTTAGCGACCTAAATGGCTATTCGCGGGATCAAGTAATAGTATTTTTCGCTGTATCCTTTTTAATGGATAAGCTTATTCAGGTGTTTTTCTATCGCGGGTTTCAGCTGTTACCTGGTTGGATAAATGAAGGTGACTTTGACCGTTTATTATTACTCCCCGCTAATTCGTTGTTTTTGTCGGCTTTTAGGATTACTGATTGGAATGATATTCTTGTCATGATTCCCATATTATTTGTTTTGGTTTCCAAGTTATTTACTGTTGGGGGTTTTAGTTTACTTAGCATGCCGATTTTTTTGATGTTTGTATTTTTGGGACTTAGTGTGGCCTTTTGTTTTTTCACAATTGTGTCGTCATTAGCATTTAGGTTTATCAAAATCGAGGCTATTATGCGAATATATCGAGACTTTATGTATCTAGCCAAGTTTCCTCCCGAGGTGTTTTCCTTGGGTTGGACTGTACTTTTGACATCAGTTGTTCCGATTTTTATCATTGTATCGTTGCCAGCTAAGGCTGTACTAGGATTATTGACCTGGCCGTGGGTTTGCACGGGTTTTGGCTCGTTGGCAATGTTGTTTGTGGTGGCAATCAAAGCTTGGAAATGGGGATTACATGGGTACAGTAGTGTTGGGAGTTAAGTCCCCATATGATATACTATCGGACAAGATTGAAGACAGGACGAAATCATAACAAAGGAGATTTTGGAAATGGATACTTACACAGTGATTTTTTCAAGCTTGTTGTGGCTGGTTATAGTTGTACCAGTGTTGTATCTCTTTACTACTGTTGGAAAGGGTGTCGTTACCGATTTAATTCGTGAGCGGACCCGGAAAACGCACTTTGCATTTTATGTCCGAGCCAGGTTTAGTCTTGGTGGTTTAACTAGAAAAGTTGTATTTGTACCCATACGAGATTTAGAACCATTTCCCGGCGAACTCACGGTTTATAAACAACGTAATCTGGACGCAAAATTTTATACGGTCACGGCCTCAAAAGTGAAGAAAGGTGTCTGGTGGGTTAGCCTGCTAGATGAGAGTGGACTCGGGATGGGTGGATATAAGCTGTACTTAATCGACGGCACGCCGGGATGCGTAGACATGTTTGCCCAGGGCGAGGTTTTTGTGATGAGGTTGGACCAGAGTTAGGTGAAGGAGTTGGAAAATGAATGAGATAGCTATCGCTGGTGTTGTTAGTGCACTTTTGGTAACCGGTGCTTTTCTTTTGTGGGGAGTGTACAGGAAGTACTTTATTTGTAAAACCTCCAAGGGGCTGGTTCTTGTGCCAAAAAATGAAACTGAGAAACTGGCTGGTAAATCCGAGCACCCTCGTGAAGTCTTGTTGGCGAATAGCTGCTACATTGTGATTAAGCCCGGATATAAGAGAGGTCATTGGATTGGCAGGATTGTAGATATGGATGATCCGAAGAAGAGCTTTGCTACCGGGTACTTAGCCAACTACGAAGGGAAAGTTGGAATTAAGAGCATGCAAAGCTTCTACGCTTTTCCTACCTTCTAGGGCCCAGTAGTTAGGTGAGATCTTTTATCCCCGGTATTTCTTTATGCCGGGGATTTTCTTGTTATACTTAATGCGATGCAGGCAGCGCGAAAATATTTCTCAGTATTAAAAACCGGAGTGCTTAACCAAGCTTCCTATCGAACCCGCTTTTTCGGCAATACCCTTGGAAACATCGCTTATTTAGTTGTGTATCTTTTTTTATGGAAATACGTTTTTTCCTCCCAAAGTACAATTCAAGGCTACACACTCGGTGCCATGATGACATATTATGTCCTAACCTTTTTGTTGAAAAGTTTTACAAACAACAATGGGATCTCTTGGGTCTTATCCGATCATATTCGAGACGGAACTTTATCAAACCTTTTACTAAAGCCAATTAGCTACAACCTTTATATGTTCCTCAATAGCTTTGCTTCACAGATGTTAGCTGTAATTTTCCCTATTATTTTTATGATAGCAGCTACAGTTTTATATAGTGATACGATAAAATCCCCTACCAATCCGGGTATATTTATCTTGGTAGTACTTCTATCTACTATGTTAAACCACCTCATTTTTTCACTTATTGGGCTAATTAGTTTTTGGACAATAAAAAGTTGGGGAATATTAAGCTTGTTTGGTCGTTTTGCAGATATCCTAAACGGTTCGATTTTCCCGTTAGATTTTTTACCGGGATGGGCGATTGGAGTGTTAAACTACCTTCCCTTTAAATACATGATGTTTGTGCCTGTATCAGTGTATTTGGGCCGCTTGGAAATGTCGCCGGCTTTGATTTTAATTCAACTTGCATGGATTGCCGGTTTACTCGCTTTGTACTTATTTCTGTGGCCTAAAGCTATGAAAAACTATGAAGCTGTTGGAAATTAAGCGATATTGGAATTTTTTTAAAAAGATTTTCGAGATGCAGGCTATGCAAAACGCCGAGTATCGGGCAGACATGATAATGGTTTTTTTAGCCTCTTGGGGCTATATGGTTATGAGCCTGGTCTTTTTGTTTGTGTTTTTTGGAAATGTTACAGAAATAGGGGGTTGGAATAAATACGAAACTATTACCTTATTTGCGGTCGGTCAACTTGTTTTTTATTTAAATTGGTCGTTTTTTGGAAGTGTGAGTGAAGCTGTTGGTAAGTTTATTCAGGAAGGTTCTTTGGATAGGTTTTTACTCTACCCTCTTAATGCCCTATATAATATTTCGGTTTGTAGCCCGGATTTTATTGTCACCATTCCTTCTTTTATTTTTACAGGGGCCGTTCTAGTATGGGGATACATTCATTTGGAGTCGGAAACAGGGTTGGCCGGTATGATCCTGTGTGTGTTACTAATGATAGTGGGTTGCCTGCAGGTGACTTTTTATAACTTATGCATCAGTTTATTGTCTTTTTGGTTAACTGATGTGCGATCAATCCACCGAGTTAGAATTCGACTTCAGGATTTGTATAAATTTCCCCGAGATATTTACCCCCAAGGCTCCATAAGGGCAATTTTTACCTATGTGATTCCAATTGCTCTTACAGCCTATGTTCCGGCGTATGTGCTTGTTAAGGGATTTGATTTGTCACTTATCCTAGTATATTTGTTTGTTACTGTAATGCTGTTTGGTTTGACACTATTGCTTTGGGGTATGGGGAAAAAAGTTTATTCGAGTGTTAGCAGCTAGTATTTGATACCAAACCATCCCAACATTGTTTGCCACAACGGTTTTTTAACTTGTTCATCTTTGGTTTGTATGCCTTGAACCTGAGGTTTGAGTTCTTCCTTAGTGTAACTAACTTGACGCTGCTCTTCGGGATTGTTTGCCGGTCCGAGAGATTGTGTGGCTATGCCAAGAGATTGTGGGAAAGATGTGGCTGTTGGATCAATATTTAAGTTAAACGCCAAAGCACTTTTATTTCCGGCTTTATCTTCCGAGGTTATTAGTATTTCATGTTTTCCAACACCTAAACTAGTTGGATTTAGGTTGAATTCTCCCGTTTCCTCGTTGACCGTTATTTTTCCGTCCACATTTATATCAAGAATAGCGCTTTTCTCGGTGTGTCCTATAATAGTGGGATTTTGCTCAGTATAGAAATAATCCTTGTATATCTCAAAGTTTGGTTCAAAAGTACCAATTTTCGAAATAGAAAGGTTCGGGGGTGTGGTATCCACTTTTATTAGCTGTTCAAACGTATCCGATTCATTACCGGCCCGATCTTTTAGTCTTATGTACAATCTCTTCTTTTCGTCCCCAGAAGATAAATGTATCCACATATCGCTGTCGTACTCCTGCCAGTTAGCATCACTAAAGTCTTGGTGCTGAGCTATCTTAATATATTTCGCTTTTGTGGTATTGTTTGATGTATCAAAGTAAAGCTTTATTCTGTGTTGGTTAGTATAAATTGTAGTATCCCCCACTTCATACCTATCTTGCTTATTTAGTCCCAGTTCCAGTTCCGAATCTAATTTATTAGGATAGAGGGCGAATAAGTTGGTAGGCATATAAACGGTATTCTGGTCATAAGATCTGACATAGATTGTTCCTATGTTATCCCCTAGCGAAGAAACATCGCATGTAAATTTTTCGGTTCCCGAATCGAAAGTTCCATCGTCAGCAGTACAGGCAGTCCACGCACCGTACGTAGTGTTTGACGTATTCCACTGAATTCCTGAAACGGTAAAAGCCACATTTGTATCAGTTGCTGTTCCGGTTAATCTACCTGTTTCTATAACATCATTATTACTCAAATCTATTGTAGGGGTACCGTGAGTTACACTGTATAGATAGAGTTTCGCTTTAGACGCCCCAGCCGAATACCCATACGCAACGACGCCAAAATCGCCCCAGCCATCGCCTTCAAAATCCCCAACATCGATTGGTATTGAGTATCTATCTAGATTAGATTGTCCCAAGTTTGTCCAAAAGGGAGATGCCGGAGAAGATGTTCCCCCTTGATATAGATATACTTTCCCTTTGCGGGCGTTAGAAGCATAACCCCAGGCTCCTATAAGCATTTCGCCATACCCATCGTTATCTAGATCTCCGATTCCTAAGGCATGTCGGCCATAGCCATCAGCGGCATTTTCTTGGGTGTAGGTGCGTTCGAGTGTGGAAAGATCAGTTGATTTGTAAAGCCTAAATGAGGTTTCGCCTGTTCCTGTGGCAAGTATTCCGTCTGTGCCGTGGCCAAAAAAGTCTCTTGCCTTATTAACAAGCCAGGTATATATAGCCCCCGCAGAAGGGCCAAAATACCTAGCATCCCTTGATAGCACCCCTGACGAGTTCCCATAAAAAACTCCCAATGCACCCGCATTTGAATACAAGGTACCGTCATAAGGTTGGCCAATAACTATGTCAGGGTACGCGTCTTCGTTGGCATTAGTTATCTGTAACTCCCCGTAGGAACCACTAAAGCTACCTACCTCTGGAAAAACATAGGTTGACGAAGGAGATTGGAAATTTTGAATAGGCCCTAGGTATAAAGATAATCTTCCCGTAAGGGTTGGGTTTGTATAGCTTCTAGAAAAACCAATTATATCGAGATTGCCATCCATGTTGAAGTCGAGCACTTTGTTTGCATAACCTAAGCTATCCATCTTGCCAAACTCCCCCTGCAGTATTGCGTCTATGCCATTCAAAAGGCTGTCTCCGCCATAGTATATCTCTATTCTTCCCTGAGCTCCGGTGGTCTGATTTCCGTACCAAGGATTGCCCACAATAAGATCATCTACGCCATCCTTATTTAGATCTCCCTTATCTATTTCGTATCCCATGTTAAAGTCCCCAAGAACTCCTGTGACTGTTGCCGTAGGAGAAGTGGCTAGTGTACCGTTTGAGGAAGTTTGGAAATAGTATAGCTTTCCCCTGTTACTACTTGCTGTGGGGTCGGCTAGTACAAAGTCTATATAGCCATCCCCATTGAAGTCCCCCGCTATGTCGTAGGAAATATACCAGCTAAAATTGGATCCGGCAGATGGTAATAAAGGCCCTGCAGACTGTTTGAGTTCAATACTTGGAGTTGCCAAAGAGTTAGTATTTACCAGAAAAATGGCAAGAACAGCTACAACACATTTAAGACAGGGTTTTAAATTACACTTCACATAGATAATTTTATAGTACTATCGCACCTCATGGAAGGGTCTCGCCTAGCTATCAGGTCTATACTGGCCTAATTTGGCAATTCAGATCTTGTAAATTCGGTACACTCAGCTACGTTATAGTGTATTCACCCACCTAAGAGCAAAATCCCATGGCCAAAATTAGTGCGAATTTTTTGCGATCCTATGTGACAACAAGTGTGAGGCAAGACCTGATAGCTAGGCGAGACCCTGTGCGGTGTAGTATCATTTACATATGTCTACCACAATAAAAGTTTCTAATCTAACCAAAAACTTCAAAACATATAAAAAACAGCCTGGGCTAGCAGGAAGCTTTAAAGCACTGTTCAAGCGTGAGTATAAAACTATATCCGCTGTTAAAAGCCTAAATTTAGAAATTGCTCAAGGCGAGCTAGTAGGTTTTATCGGCCCAAATGGTGCGGGTAAAACTACCACACTAAAAATGCTTTCAGGGCTTCTCTACCCTTCTTCTGGAGCCGCACAGGTTTTGGGATTTACGCCATTTGATCGAAAAAACGAATTCTTAAAGCAAATAAGCCTTGTAATGGGCCAAAAAAACCAACTGTGGTGGGATTTACCTGCAATTGAAACTTTCAACTTAAATAAAGAGATCTACGAAATTAATGATAAAGATTACAAAGAAACATTAGAAGAGCTCACTGAGCTTTTAGATGTGAAAGAAGTAATGCATCAACAAGTACGCAAAATGAGCCTTGGTCAGCGCATGAAGTGTGAGTTAATAGCTTCCCTACTCCACCGCCCCAAAGTGTTGTTTTTAGATGAACCCACAATTGGCCTTGATGTAGTTATGCAAAAAAAGGTTCGAGAGTTTATAAAAGAATACAATAAGAAGTATAACTCTACGGTGATCTTGACCTCTCATTATATGGATGATGTAAAGGAAATTTGTGATCGCGTAATTATAATAAATGAGGGAACTTTAGCTTTTGACGGGGCTTTAAAGCAGTTAACAAAGGATTATGCCGACTACAAGATTTTGATACCTATTTTCAATTCGGCTGTAACAAAACCTGAGCTAGAGGAGCTGGGCGAGGTTGTTGAGTTTGATCATCCCAGGGCTGTTATAAAGGTTCCTAGGGATCGAGTCGCCTCTGTGGCAGGCAGAGTGTTGGAGAAGTACGACGTTGATGATTTAGACATTAACGAGCCTAAACTTGAGGATGTGATAAGACAAATTTTTGAGAAGCCGAGTAGTCTGATTTAGATTGCCATGACTACTGAAACTTCAAAATTAACCGTATTAACCCCGGAAGCTGTTTCCAAGGAGAATTCCCCCGATCGATTTTATGTTAGCACTAAGAAGTATGGTGAAACAATTTCTACCTTAAAGCCGGGTTTTGAACAAAACGTAGAAAAATATGAAGGTGTCTATGAAGTGGATGTCCCAAAGGAAGTGCTTAAAGTTTGTAAAGAAATACAAAGTATTGGGGGGCGTTCTTTACTAGTGGGAGGCAGTGTTCGAGACGCCGTTATTACAAAGGAATTTCCAGAGATGGATTTACGGCCTAAGGACTTTGATCTGGAAATTTATGGTATGTCTATTGAGCAGCTTCAACTTGTATTGGAAACTACTTTTGGCTCTGAAAATATCAATACTGTTGGCAAGGCATTTGGAATCATTAAAGTAAAAATCGAAGGTTGGGAGGAACCTTTGGACTTTAGTATCCCAAGACGAGACTCCAAGACCAGTGAAGGACACAAAGGATTCTCAGTTCAAGGCGATCCGTCAATGACAATAGACGAGGCATCTCTGCGTAGAGATTTAACAATTAACTCTATTGCTTACGACCCTTTAACAAGGACGCTTTATGATGCCTATGGCGGTGTGGAGGATATTAAAAACAGAACAATCGAAGTTACAGATATCTTAGCCTTTCAAGAGGATCCCTTACGGGTTATGCGTATTATGCAGTTTGCCTCCCGCTTTGGTTTTAAAGTATCCGAAAGAACTACACAGCTGTGTAGGGAGATGGTTGAACGTGGGGATATGGATGAACTTCCAAGAGAGCGCATTGCCGAGGAAGTTAAAAAACTATTAACCAAGGGAAAACGGCCTTCTGTTGGATTTGAATTCGCAAGAGAAGTTGGTTTTATAGATAGGTATTGGCCAGAATTGGGGGTTTTAGTGGGAGTTACACAAGAAAAAGATTGGCACCCGGAGGGAGATGTTTGGACGCACACACTTCAAGTAATAGACGCCGCTGCAGAAATTGCGGACCGAGAAATAAAGGCCGGAAAAATGGAAAAAGCCGATAAGTTGGTGCTGGTAACAGCAGCCCTTTGTCATGATTTTGGTAAACCCTCAACTACTGAGTTTATAGATGGTGCTTACAGAGCAAGGGGTCACGAACCGGCAGGTGTTTTACCAACGAGGGAGTTTATAGAGCGCATATTCGGAGATCCCAAATCAAGAGCGTTTTCTGAGATAACAAAAAGGGTTCTTCCTTTGGTAGCAGACCACTTGAAGCCGAAGGACTTGTGGAAAAACGAAGTGGAAAAAGGTATAGATCAAACCAGAGCTATTAGGAGTTTAGCCAAGAGATTATCCGATGGGGACAGCAAAGATTACCCAGATGGCGGAGGCTCAAATATTTATACATTAGCTTTATTGGCTGAGGCAGACCAAAGGGGTAGAAACGGTGCAGGTAGTTCCTATCTAGCAAGAGATCAGGTGCCGGACCTAGTAAACTGGCAAGATTGGTTGTTAACGCGATCCCAGGAGTTAAAAGTCGAGCAAAAAAAGTCGGAAATGATATTGACGGGGAAGGAATATTTGCAAAAGTTGGGCGAAAAAAACGGGGGACCTTGGTTGGGAGTAATATTAGGCGCCACTTACCTCGAACAAGTAGATGGCATGGTGAACTCCATGGATGAAGCTCTGATCAGAGCCATGGCATTTAGAGAAGTATTTACCCAGAAAGTGAGAAAAGAGTCTCAAATCACAAAACTACAGGAGAGGGAAATTTGGGATAGGATAAGAAAGATGGAAGATCCCAGAGAGTTTCTTACTTCCTAGTTTCTGTTACCTATCCACATTCGCATGCTTTGCATGGGTTTGGATAAAGCGTTTTCTAGGGGCTACTTCATCACCCATCAGCATTGTAAACACCTCATCAGCTTTTTCAGCATCCCCTATCGTTATCATTTTTAATCTTCTGGTTGCGGGATCCATGGTGGTTTCCCACAATTCTTCCGCGTTCATTTCTCCTAAACCTTTAAATCTCTGTATTACCGCGGAACTTCCCTCTTTTGTTTTCAAAAAGGCAACACGATCGCTGTCGTCAAAAAGATACTTCTTATTTTTACCCCACGAAGCCTTGTACAAAGGCGGAACGGCAACAAATATCTTGTTAGACTGTAACAATTCCACCATGTGTCTATAAAATAACGTTAGATACAAGGTCATAATATGGGCGCCATCAATGTCGGCGTCGGCCATGATAATAATTTTGCCGTATCTCAGTTTCTTTTCATCGTACTGCTCCCCTATTCCGGCTCCGAGAGCAATTATAAGGGACTTTAATTTGTCCGATTCGACTATTTTGTCTAAACGAGACCTTTCTGTGTTCAATATCTTACCAAAGAGCGGTAATATAGCCTGAGTGTTTCTATCCCTGCCCTGTTTTGCTGGGCCTGCGGCGGAATCCCCCTCTACTATAAATATTTCGGTATGTTCGGGATCTTTTTTGGAACAATCTGCCAATTTTCCGGGTAGCACTCCCCCACCCTCCAATGCCGACTTTCTAATAACAGTATCTCTGGCGGCTTTAGCTGCCAAACGGGCTTTTAATGTTGTAATATTCTTGCTTATTATTGCCTGAGCGTCTCTTGGATGTTCTGCCAAAAATATTTCAAGAGAGTCTTTCATTACCATTTCCACAGCTGTTTTCACGTTCGTATTGCCTAGTTTAGCTTTAGTTTGGCCTTCAAATTGCAAAGTTGAGGAGTCAAGTTTTATCGAAATAATTGCTGTCAACCCTTCTTTCAAATCGTCTCCGCTGAAGTTTTCATCTTTTTCTTTAAGATAGTTCTCCTTGCGGGCGTAGTCATTGATCATTTTTGTTAATGCAGTTCTAAAACCGGTTAAATGAGTGCCGCCTTCGGCGTTTTTGAGGTGATTTGCAAAGCAAACGACATTTTCCGTGAAGGCATCGTTGTATTGAAAAGCTATTTCTACATCAATATCGTCTTTATCGTCTTTGTAATTTTGGCGAACGTGAAACGGAGTATCGTTTAATATTTTCTTATTTCGATTCAAAGCTCTTAAATAAGCTTTAATACCGCCCTCAAAATAGAAGGTCTCTTTTTGGTCAGTTCTGTAGTCTATTAACTCAAATCTTATACCGGCTGTTAGATAAGCGTATTCCCTTAATTGAGCAATGAAGTGTTTGTACTTGAAGTCGGTAGTCTCAAAAATCTCTGAGTCGGGCATGAACTGAACAATTGTACCCGATTCGTAGTTCCACCCTGCCACATCAATGTTCCACTCTGCTCCTTTAACTTTTGTCTCATTTTTATTCGGCTTTATCTTTTCTACCGGTCGCACTACCTTGCCACCGTCTTGATACTCCTGAATGACTATAGTATCTCCTCTTTTTACTACAACTCTGCACCATTTAGATAAGGCATTAACAACTGAAGATCCGACACCATGAAGACCGCTGGATACTTTGTAACTGCCACCGCCGAATTTACCCCCTGCGTGAAGCTTTGTGAACGCTAATTCAAGCCCGCTCACTCCGTAGCCTTTTTTAATTTCAAAAGGGATGCCTCGACCATTATCGTACACAGCAACAGACCCGTCTTTGAAGAACTCTACTTTTACATGGTTTGCAAAGCCTCCGATTGCCTCATCCATTGAGTTGTTAACTATTTCTGTAACTAGGTGATGAAGTCCGGGTTGGCCTGTGGATCCAATGTACATACCTGGTCTTTTTCGTACAGGATCAAGCCCTTCGAGTACTTGTATCTGGTCTGCATTATAATCGTATTTCTTTGGATCTGACATTGCTGGATTAGTATACATTGTGGTTTGTGTAGGTTCAATGAGATGAGATTTCTATTACCAGGCACTCCAGAGCCAGTCGTACATTTACATTTGTTTTTTCGATATCCTCTAATTTCGCAATCAAAGCTTGCAAATTGCTTGCCGTTTGGACCGGTTTTGAGGCTAATTGTTCTCGTGCCTGTTTAATAAGATTTTCTAAAATATCAGAAATTTCGTCTTTTTCCAGTTTTGCAGTTTCTTCTGCCCATTCCAACTTTGTGCCTAAGTCTGCTTCGAGCAAAAAATTATAATCAGCCTCAGTTAGGGTTTCTTCTTGCTGGCCGGATTTCACCGGAAACTTTTTGCACCTGGATATAACAGTCTCCAGTAGATCTTTGACAGTTTTTGCTATCAATATTATAGTTGCGTACTCCGGAGGTTCTTCGAGGGATTTTAACAGCATGTTTTGTGTTTTTGTACTAAGTTCTTCTGCTTTTGGGAAGATTAATAGCTTGTAATTTTTCGAAAAAGGTTTTTTCTTTAAAAAATCTATAGCTTGTTTCACATCTTCAACGGTATATCCTGATTTGTTTGAGGGCGTGACAAGCTTAATATCGGTTAACTTGGTGGTTGCAAGATCAATATCTTCATTTGTGATCTCTTTGATTATCTGTTCCGCTTTGGTGTTACGGTCTTTAACCGATCCACCGTAGATTAATATTGATGCTGACATGCTACTTATTATACAGGAGCTGCTCCAACGCTAGAGCAGCTCCAAAGGCGGAGCTACTCCTGTAGGAATGGAAATTACTCTCTTCCCCTTTCCCTAAAATCTAGATATACAGGTATATATGCCTGCGATTAACTCCTTAAAAAAATACGTTCAAGGTGGAATTTATCATGTATACAACAGGGGAAATCGGAAAAGTGAAATTTTTTTAGCGGCTCAGGACTATGATATTTTCTGTTATTTATTGGAAAGATATTTACTCCCATGTCCTGTTTCTATGAGATGCAAGAGCTACTCTAACCAGATTAAAGTACACGCTTTTTGTTTGATGCCCAATCACTTTCATCTACTGCTAGAGCAGATCCAAGAGAGGGCTATATCCAGCTTCATGCACGGTCTTTGTCTGAGTTATTCTATGATATTTAACAAACGGTATGAGAAGGTTGGCAGACTGTTTCAAGGAGTGTACAAAGCACGTCTTATCACAAGAGAATCCGAGATAAGCACCGTGGCATCTTACATACACATCAACCCTTCCGAAGTAGGAGCTACTCCGGAGGATTACCCCTATTCTAGTTATGGTTGTTATCTAGGGAAAGACACGTGTAGATTTCTAACGACGGAGCTGCTCCAACGCTAGAGCAGCTCTGGATTCACACTGCTCTTGGGTCACATTCTATCCCTTAACAACTTATTTTGTTACGATTAATCTATGCCTGTAATTAGATATAACCTGCTTTTTTTAATTACTCTCCTGTGCATTTTGTGTCCTGTTGCATTTGCAACTCCTTCGCTAACTTTAAAGGGCACTGCAACGGATGGTACTTCTAATACCCCATACGCCTCCAGAGTATACTTTGGTGACTATAACGGGGACGGGTACGACGATTATGCTACTTCAAACGGCCAGACTGGTAATGGCAAGGTCTACATCTATTTTGGCGGACTTCTCTTTGATAATACAGTTGATATCACAATTACGGGTGAGGCCGCCAGCGATTTTTTTGGAAGTCAGGAGGATGGTATCTCTTTGGTTGATTTAAACGGAGACGGGAGTGACGAGTTAATAGTGGGAGCTCCTTATAACGATGCGGGAGGAAGTAATGTTGGGAAAATTTACATCTATACTGGTGGTGTTTTAAGCAGTGGTACCTATGCGGCCAGCGTGGCGAATACTACGCTTGTAGGTAATTTAACCGACAGGAGACAACTTGGTAGGTCGGTATCTTATGGCGATGCGGATAATGATGGTGATATGGATTTACTTATTGGATCCATAGCAGAGTCTCAGGCGGTCTCCAAACTTCATATATTTACGAATTCATCAGGAGTGGTGGATTTTTCAGCTAGTTGGGCGATACTTTCGCTGGCGGGCTCCACTGCATATAGTGTATTTAGCAGAGCTATGGCGTACGACTTCAATGATGACAGTTTCAACGATATATTAGTGTCTGATGGTTGGGGGTATTCCTATACAGGGAAAGACCTCAACATTAGTTTTGGGGATGGCACAACAGCTTTTGGAACTACAACATCGTTTCCCGAGAGTTCCTCAGCCAGTGCCTATGGCCGTGCCAATTCGTACGATGTGTCGGACATCAACTTGGACGGGAAAGAGGATATTTGCGCTAGCATTTACACAGGCAGTTCTAATAGGGGATCAGTATTTTGCTGGTTTGGGAGAGAGACTTTTTTATCAAGCTACGCCCAAAGTACTGCAGATATCACATTAACCGGTCCAAATGCCGGTGACTATCTTGGAAGAGGCCTTACTATTTCAGATGTTAACAATGATGGAAAGCCGGATCTATTAGCGGGAGCAACTCAGTGGGGGGCAACAAAAAGGGGGGCTTTATATATATATAAAGGAACCGGGGAAACCTTTTCTAGTTCTCCCTGGCTTACTTATGCAAAGACTAGCGGAACCACCAGTTTCGGCGCTTCTGTGTCAACGGGAGATCTAGATAGCGATGGTTGGGTGGATATAAATGTAACGACTGGAGGCCAATGGGTAGGCGGAAGCGGGGCTTCGTATATAAATATTTTCGAGATTGACCATGGAAATCCGACCATAAGCGTGGCTGGCGCGTCTAGCGGAAGTGAAATGGAAGGGGAAGCTATTTCCGGAGATCCCGGCTACACTGTTAAGGGAGTTGAGTGGAGTACCTCAGCCAACTTATCCGGTACATGGACCGCGTGCACGCCCAAAGATGGAACTTTCGACGAATCTACCGAGGAGTTTTCGTGCAATGTTTCCAGTTTTGAAGATGGGGAAAGCGAAATATATTTGCGATCCTATGACCAAAATGATGTGTACATGCCGGAACGGTTGATTATGCATAAAGATTTTACTTTGGACAAAGAAAGTCCCGGTGAAAGCGACCAACTAGTGGGTCTATCCAAGGATAATCTCGTGCAACTTGGTTCTAAAACGCTAAAATCTGATGACCGAGAATTAACTTTGTACTTTGATGTTAAGGATTCAACAACCGAGGTTAAGTACTTAATGCTTTCCCAAAAGGATGATTTTAAGGGTGCGAAATGGAAGGCATATGACGGGGACATCAAACTTAGTTTTGATCACGATGGAAAGAAAAATCTATTTATTAGATTTAAAGATGATGCGGGTAATGTTTCTGATACTTTTAAGCAAACACTTAAGATAACAACAAAGTCTCAGGACGACGATAGTGAGCCGATTGCCCCAACCTTGGTTAGCCCCACTCCGCCAGCACCGCTTGAAAACCAAATAATAGCGAGTAACAAAATAGAAATAGAAGAAGTAAAACCTTTGGTTCTTCAATCCCAGGCTAATAAAAGTGATGAACCTAAAATTCGAGTAAATAAGACTTTGTGGCAAACGGTGCTTGGTTGGCTAGGCATTGAGTATTAACCCCGACAAATACCGGAGACTCTGTACAAAATTAGATGCTACCTGCTACAATTTATTTAATGCTTTTTGAGCAGACTGCCTTATGAAGATAGATACAGTTAAAACAGTAGCCGATGTATTATATGAGAAGAACCTTCTGACCTCGGATCAGCTGTCTGCAGTTAAGTTTGAAAATGTTAATACCGGAAAAACAGTTGAGAACATTATCAAAGAACGAGGTTATGTAGGAGAAGAAGACTACGCAGAAGCCTTTGGAGCAGTATACGGCATACAATACGTTAATTTAGTTCCCACTCAAGTAGATCCCAGTGCTTTTGATCTTGTGCCTATCGAAATGGCCAAGAAATACAAAATAGTTCCTTTCGAGATGAAGGATAACTCGGTATCTTTAGCAATGGCTGACCCAATGGATTTACCTACAATTGATTTTGTCGAACGAAAAACAGGTTTTAAGGTTATTCCCTTTATTGCAGCATCTAAAAACTTGGATAGGCTTTTGGAGGAACAAAAAGGTAAGGAATTAGGTGCAGAAATAACCGCGGCTTTGGAAGAAATCACCCAAACTACTCTAAAAATCGAAGAGAGTGGCCAGGAAATTACAGAAGCAACCCTAAGAGATGCTCCCATTGCCCGTATTGTAGGCATGATATTAGAAACGGCTGTTAAATTGGGTGCCTCCGACGTTCATTTTGAACCTGGTGAAAATAAATCGAGATTAAGATACCGTGTTGACGGTGTTTTAGACGAAAAGAGAACTCTCCCAAAGGAAATGCACGATTCAATTGTTGCGAGAATTAAAATTCTTTCGAAGCTAAAAATAGATGAGAAACGTGTACCTCAAGACGGTAGATTTAAAGTAGAAGTTGGAAAAATCACAACAGATTTGAGAGTTTCTACTCTTCCTACTGTAAATGGTGAAAAAGTGGTTATTCGTTTACTAAAATCCGAAGGTACGATTTATAGTTACCGAGATTTAGGCATGAGAGGGCTAACCCTTAAACGATACGAAGAAGCGGCAATGAAGCCAAACGGCATGATTTTAGCCACCGGCCCTACTTCCTCTGGTAAAACCGTTACACTTGCCTCTACCCTATCCAAACTAAACACGGTTAGAGTAAACATAGTTAGTATCGAAGATCCTGTAGAAATTCGAGTACCGGGTGTAAACCAAGTTCAGGTTAACCCCCAAGCTGGGTTAACTTTTGCCGTTGGATTAAGGTCATTTTTAAGGCAGGATCCGAACATAATCTTTGTAGGAGAAATTCGAGATAACGAAACAGCGGAACTGGCAGTTCACGCGGCGTTAACAGGCCATTTAGTATTGTCAACACTACACACAAATTCAGCGGCGGGTGCAATTCCAAGACTTTTGGATATGAAAGTTGAAAGCTTTTTACTGGCTTCTACCCTAAACGCTGTATTAGCCCAAAGACTTGTACGAAAGATTTGTCCGAATTGCTCTGAAGAGGTCGAAACCCCAGAGGAGTTAATTAAAAGCATTTCAGATGTTGTCGAAAAAATGAAAGCGAATAAGGTTCTTATGGCAAAAGATCTGGAAGCCGCTAAGGTGATAAAAACATTTGATCCTGCAAAGTTCAAGATTAAAAAAGGCAAGGGCTGCCTAAAGTGCGGAAATGTGGGCTACAAAGGCCGAATTGGAATTTTTGAGGTATTACCGTCAACAGATAAGATATCGCTCTACACTTTGGAAAATAAACCCGCTACACAGATTGAAGAAGCAGGTATAGAGGATGGCATGATTACCCTACTCCAGGACGGTTACTTGCGGGTAATAGAAGGGATCACTACTATCGAGGAGGTAATGAGAGTTACAAAGTAAAAAACTGCCTATGTCGTCTAAACTAAATTCTGCCCAAATACTAGACCAAGTTATTCAAAGACAGGCTTCGGACTTGCACGTTGTGGTTGGTGTAGCGCCGTTTTTGAGAGTGTCTACAAGGCTTTCGCCTATTGAGGGTTATGAGGCCATTACAAACGAGGACGTGGAATACTTTTTATCTCAACTGATCGACGATCAGCAAAGACAACTTTTAGAAATAAATAAAGAAATCGACTTCTCAGTTTCCTTAGGCAATAAAGCTCGTTTTAGAGTTAACGCCTTTTATCAAAAAGGTTACCTATCGGTTGCTATGAGGCATATCCCGCTTATAATTCCGTCTTTTGATTCGCTAAATCTTCCGCAAAATCTAGTTTCCATAACTGATATCCATCAGGGATTGGTTTTGGTTGTAGGCCCAACCGGCCAAGGTAAATCTACAACTATTGCCTCTATGATAGATAGAATCAATGAGCAAAGGGCAGAACATATAATTACTATCGAAGATCCTATTGAATACGTTTTTACAAATAAAAAGTCCTTGGTTGAACAAAGAGAAATGTATTTGGATACTAACTCCTGGGATGGCGCACTAAAAAGCATTTTGCGCCAAGATCCAAATGTAGTTTTGATCGGAGAGTTGCGTGATTCCGAAACAATGGTGGCGGCATTGCAAATAGCAGAAACAGGCCACTTGGTTTTTGCCACTTTACACACAAATTCAGCGGCGCAAACGGTAGAACGAATAATTTCTTCCTTTGGGAATGAGAAACAAGTCGAAATAAGGACCCAGCTTGCCCAGGTGACGGAAATAGTTATATCTCAACGTCTGCTCCCCTCGCTCCAGGGAGGAATTGTACCTGCCGTAGAAATTATGCTAGGCACTGATGCCATTAAATCAATGATTAGGGACAACAAAACACACATGATAGATAACGCTATTAGCACGGGTTTTCAATTAGGCATGACAACGCTTGAAAGAAGCTTGGCACAGTTAATTAGTGAAGGAAAAGTTGACTACGAAATAGCACTAAAATATACCAACCATCCTGAAGAATTAAAACGTATGCTGGGGCAGCGTACAAAGAAGTAATATATGGCACTATATTCATACACAGCTAAAGACCCAAAAGGACAAACCAAACTAGGAATGGTTGATGCCCGAAATCAAGATCTGGCTATTACTTTACTTAAAGCCCAAAACTTATATGTTGTAAGTATAAGGGAGAAAAAAGAATCCTTTTTTGACGAGCTTCAAAGTTTACGAGGCGTTCCTCAAAAAGAACTTGTGTTGTTCACGCGTCAATTTTCTACCATGATATCCGCAGGATTGCAGATAGCCAGATCGCTTGAGATTTTAGGAAATCAAACTTCAAATAAGTTATTCAAAAGAGTGATTTTCGATATTTTACGATTGGTTGAGGGCGGCTCTTCCCTATCAAACGCTATGGCTCAGAATACGAATGTTTTCGACTCAACGTATGTTGCGTTGATAAGCGCCGGAGAATCTTCGGGCAAGATGGAAGATATTTTAAAACGGCTTGCCCAAAATATGGAGGACGAGCATGAAATGAATACAAAATTTAAAGCGGCTATGATTTACCCCGCTGTCGTTTTTATGGCAATGATTGGGGTGTTTTTGGTGTTGATGATTTTTGTTATTCCGAAACTTGCCGACTTGTACGCCAACATGTCGGTAGAGCTCCCGGGTATGACTAAGGTGATGATCTCTGTATCGAATTTTATGGTGAAGTTTTGGTATCTGATTATTGGTGGGGCTTTAGTTAGTGCATATTCTGTAAAAAAATTCTCAATGACAATCCAAGGGAAAAAGTTTTTTAACGAGATACTTTTTAGAACTCCTGTATTCGGAAAAATTACTAAAACAAAGGAGCAAGCACAGTTTACAAGAACATTATCGCTCTTAATTTCAGCAGCTGTACCAATAGTTGAGGCCTTAAATATTGTCGCAAACGTCGTTACTAATTCAGCATTAAGAAGAGCAGCAAAGGATGCTGCAAATCAAGTTGAAAAAGGGAATAGTCTTTCCTCGTATTTTGCTCAGAGCACCGCGTTTCCTCCGTTAATCGCACAAATGGCTGCGGTAGGAGAAGAGACCGGAAAAATGGATGACGTTTTAGAAAGAGTTGCCAGTTATTACGACTTAGAATTGGATGGGATGATCAAAGGATTGTCGGCGGCTCTTGAACCTATGATACTTATTCTTTTGGGTATAATGGTAGGTTTCATGATTTTGTCGGTAATAACGCCGATCTATAAAATTACTACTTCGTTCTAAATATGGAAAAGGTATTTAACAAGTTAATAACTAAGAAGGGAGGTGAAAAGTTGTATGTTAAGAATTAAAAAAGGTTTTACGTTAGTCGAGTTGTTGGTAGTTATCGCAATTGTTGCAATATTATCCGGTATTTTAATGATAGCCATTAATCCTCAGTCGTTGATACAAAAAAGTAGAGACGCCAAGAGAATGGAAGACGTAAGTACACTTGTGAAAGCTATGAATTTAGCTTTAGCTGACGGAGAAATAACATTATCTGCGTCCGGGACTTGTGCAACATGTACAAGTGCAACAGGGACTCAAGCTACAGATGGAGTGAACGGATGGGTTAAATTTGGTACACCTGCTCTAAAAACAGGACTTGCTAAATTTATCTCTGCCCTACCCCAGGATCCTTTAAACACAGCACCAAATGTTTACACATTTGCGTCTGATTTAAATGGCTTTGAGTTTAATGCAGTATTAGAACACGCTGACAATGACAGCAAGGAGAGTACCGATGGTGGTAATGCTCCGGCTGTTTACGAAGTTGGTTCTGATGCAGGTTTAGATTTGCTGTAGGAAACAACATGCGTTTTTTGTTAATGTAACGTGCATTTACAAAGCATGTGAACACATACGTTAGCTCTTGCAAGAGCATAGTGTGTACGAGATTGGGGCCCGCCTTCGGCGGGCCCCTCCTGTTTTCTGTATTTGACTACCAAGCACTTTTTACCTACAATCCAATAAATCTCTCATAAGGAGGAGAAAATATGTATCAGAAAACGATACTGGGAATTGGTACTCAGCTTAATCCGTTCACTGTCGGCTGGTCCCAGAATACCTTACCCCAGGAATTTGAGGGCATCTTGGAGAAAGCAAAGATCGAGTCACTGCGAACCGGAAAGCCTACTTTTATCGGCGTATTCCGTGACTTTCAGCCCTTTTTCTTCAAAGTTGACGTTATTGTTTCCGGTGTTGCGCCTAGGGTAAGTTTAGAGGAAATCTGTAATCTTGATAAGGGGCATGAAAGGTCGTATGAAAATCCCATGTATAAGTTCGAGATTACGAGAGTGTAATCGGAGGAGACATGACAGAGCTTATTGGAACAGGGACGCGAGCTTATCCTTATTCATTTTCGGTTGGTCTCGAGCAAGACACTTCAGACGTCGACGCTTTATATCTGCTTAGCAGGGCGAAATTGGATGCGCAAAGAAATGGGAGGGCTGCCTATTTTCAAATACGCCGAAAAAGCCAGGTAGTCGTCTTCGGAGTAGATGTACATGATCGCAGCTTCATTCCACAGCTCGATATCGATCGGTTATGCAATTTGCCAACCGGGGTACCATTGGTTTTCGGTAGTAATGCTGTGAAGTTCGAGATCGTAAAGGTGTAGTCTTTTTAACGCGCCTGCTTACACTATAATAAGCGGGCGCTATGTTATTTGCGGGCAAAGTCTGCTATATTCTTAGCATGGAAATCTTCCTATATTATTTTTTTATATTCATAGCCGGAGCTTGCATAGGGTCATTTTTAAACGTCGTTGCAGATAGAATAATAAATGGGGAACCAATCGTAAACGATAGATCCCGATGTGATAGTTGTAAAAATGTGTTAAGTCCGAAAAATCTTATTCCCCTACTCTCTTTTATATGGCAAAAAGGAAAATGCGTTCACTGCGGGGCAAAGTTATCGGTTTTTTACCCCATTTCCGAAATTTTGACAGGACTGCTATTTGTTTTTGCCTTTTACGCACTTGGCATTTTCAACGTTAGAACCCAGATAATTCAGGTGGTTCAACTGGTCTATATCCTAATTATTTTCTCTCTATATGTAATTTTAATTATGGCTGATGCAAAGTACCAGCTGGTACCTGATGTCATCATTTATATAGCACTTGCTTGTGTAGTGATATTCACTCTTGGATTTAAAACTTACGATGTTTGGAGCATCTACGATCGCTTTCAAACGCAAGAACTCGGAAAATATATGATCAAAGCCGGTTACTTAACAGAGCAAATAAAGTATAGTTTGCGCGATGTCGCTTTCGATTGGGGTAGTGCCGCTGTCATAGCTTTTTTCTTTTGGGTACTTGTTAAATTAACAAAAGAGAGAGGAATGGGTTATGGAGACATCAATCTTGGGTTGTTAATAGGAATTTTCAATGGGTTTCCCGCGAACTTTTTAGCGCTATTTTTAGGATTTGTACTAGGATCCGTCTTCAGTGTATTTTTAATAGTGTTAAAAAGAAAAACCATGAAGGATACCATAGCCTTTGGCCCATTTTTATTGCTGGGAAGTCTGGTCGCTTTCGGATGGGGTGATGTTATTTTGAGGTGGTACTTGAGTATTTTCTAGCCTATTTTTTTGGGATTTACAACTAAGGTTGTAATAGGTTCATTTTCCGGTCTTTCAACAAATTCTACTTGATTGATCTCGCCGTCCTCAATATTTGGGCGCGTTTTGGATATCGTAATCCAAAAAGTACTGCCTTTGTTTGTTCCCGCAGAGTACACCCCTACTTCCCCTCCCATCTTCTCGATATATGTCTTTACTATAAACAATCCCAACCCGGTACCGCCGGATTCTGCCACGGTTTGATAAGAATTATCTAATCTTCCGAATTTCTTAAAGAGTCTTTGCTGATCTTCCGTTGAAAGCCCTGCTCCGGTGTCAGTGACCTTAACTTTTACGAAATTTCCTTCTTCCTCTGTGGAAACTGTTATACCTCCCTGTTTAGTAAATTTAAGTGCGTTTCCGAGCAGATTAATAATGGATTCTTTAATCTTATCTTCATCGGTATACACCATTACTCCTTTACAAGTATTCTCGATCTTTAGGTAGATATTTTTCTCTTTTGTTTTTAGCTCGAAACCATCAACAGCCTCATCAATTGTTTTACAAATATCTATGCGTTTTACGGTAAATTTCATTCTCCCCTGTTCAATTCTAGATATATTCAACATATCGTTGATCAGATTTATCATTCTTTCGGTACTATTAGCTGTTTTTAAAAGATATTCCTGTTGCTTGGGATTTAAGTCTCCCGCCTTGCCGTTTCTTAACATCCAAAGATAGCTTTTGATAATTGTCATTGGAGTTCTAAGTTCGTGAGATGCCACAGACATAAAGTCATCTTTGGTTTTATCCAGAATTTGCAGTTTATCGTTGGCTAGAGCTAATTCCCTGCTATCTCTATCAAGCTGAGAGTATAATTTTGAATTTTGAACGGCTAATGCCACCAAATCCGTAAAATGACCCAATAACTCTTTTTCATCCTCCTGAATTTCACTAGTATTCTTGGTTAATGAGAAGATCATTATTCCAATGGTTTTTCCTCGTACCTGCAGTGGAAAGATTAAGCTGCTTTTCAGACCCGCGTTTTTTTGAGATTCGATTGCGTTTTCCGGGGAAATGGGGGGAGTCAGAATATCCGGAAAATAATCTGTAATTTGGGTTTTATTTTCATCCATTGCTTTAATACAAAGGTTCTGTTTGGCACTAAGCGGGGTAATTATTTTTTCGAAAGGAACATTAGAAACTTCACGGGTTTTTTTTGCTTCTTGCGTTTGAGATAAAGCAACTCTCTTAAGTACCTGATTTTCCTGGTCTATCAGCGCCAAAACCGCGACCTTGTAACTTGGATCAAGATAATTCAACTCGGTGAGAATCGAATTTACCACTTGTTCGGTGGTTGTATGGAAATCGAGGCTATCTAAGATTAGCCTTTCTAACTTCCATAAGGATTGAAGATTTTCGTAGGATGTAAGCGAGAACTTCTGGGCAGCCATACCCTAGAATATTATCACTTTGGAGTAAAGTGTTAAATAAGAGATTCTTTAAAATTAACCTTGTAGTTTTTTAATTCAGTAGTCACTTTGATTACCCTCGGGTCGTCAACTTCATTCCTCTCAAGAACTACTCCCTCACTTGTAAATACGAAAATAGGATAGGATCCCTTTTTTTCCTTGTTGTTCATCCGATCTACTTGGAGTGTTAATCCATAAGGACTACTGGCTTTGGCAAGATCGATTGCTGCCTCCCTATCGGTGATAGAGGTGCTATGGCTGATATTAAAGCTTGTAATCAATATGCTTGCCGGTTTATCCGGATAGCTACTCTGTAGTTTTGATCTTACAGTTTTCTCAACTTCGTATGCTGCCTTATCCCCTGCAAATGAAAAACACTGAACCTGAAATAAGTGATTTTGTGCCCAATCAGGAATAAGTGAGCTAAGTTTTGGGTTAATGGGTATCCTAAAAAATGCAGTATTTCCAAACACCATTGCAACATCCTCTGGATTTGAAATAAAGTCCCTGGATGATTCGTGCATAGAGTTGAAGTCTATCAATGGGATTCTTTGCCCGTTGATAATTTGTGCATAATTGAGAAAGTCAGGAATATCAACTAAGAGTGAAAACGTTTTTTGCGTTTCTCTATTTTTTATCCCTCTAACTTTATTTACTGCTTCTTCGTTGTAAGTATCGCAAATTAATGCGTAAACCTCGCCGAAAGCAATAACAACCGGATTACCTATCAATAACTGACCAGTTATGCTCTCTGAAAGATCGGCAACAGAATCCACAGAATCCAAATCTACTTCTAAAAATTCGTTTGAGTTCGCCATATTATCCATGTTAGTTTAAGCGGCCTTTGCGCCAGCTTCAGCGCACAGATTATCTTGGGCTGTATCATAGGATCCCCCTACTCCGATACCTCCTATCACGGTTTTTCCGTCTAAGATAGGCACCCCTCCCGCCATGGTCGTAAATTTTCCTCCTGCGAGGCTATTAACTCCATAATAAGGTTTGCCTGGAGTTGAATATTCTGCGGAGCCTGCTGTTGGGATACCAAGCGTTCCCGAGGTGTAAGCTTTAGCCATTGCAAAATCTGGGCTAACAACAAAGGCACCATCCATTCTGTGAGCTGCTACTAGTACACCGCTAGCATCTACCACTACTGTAGTAATTTTAATGCTAAATTCATCGGCTTTTTTTTCGGCAGCTTCAATTGCTTTTAATGCTTTTTCTAATGTTATCAATTCGAGTCACCACCTTAGGCAGAGAAACAATATAATTCTATTGCAATTCTAAAACTTTTTTGAAGTCTTTACCAGAGTAAGCAACTTTGCATCTTCCATTGTCCCATTTAATAAATTCGTAAGGACTGCTAAATGCTTTATCCTCTTTCTGGAGTACAACAGTAGTATAGGACGAAGTCTTTCCCTTATTTCCAAACCACTCTACGTTCCAAAGTATTTTATGATTTACCGCCAAGAAGTCGTTAATGATCAATATTCCTCCCGGTGTTAAGATTTCCCATATCTCCGCAAGGGCGCTTTCTCTGTCCTTATCACTTATTTGGTACAGAACTGTGCTTGCGATAACCGCGTCACACTTTGGTAACTTCCTCCGAGTCCAAATTTTTGAGAGATCCAATATGGAACCCTTAACAAAGGAGGTTTTAGTTTTTTTCCATAAGTAGTCGCATAATCTTGCAGTTTCTGGAAGGTTGGCTAGTTCTTTGGGGTAAAATCCGCAAGCTAGTGCCCACTTTCGCTTAAGCTTGGGGTTATTAATGTCGAGTGAAATTCCATCTGTAATATTTAACTCACTGGTTGCTTCCTGAGTCACAAATTCTCCAGGTGTTTCGTCTCTGATGTCTAAAAACGGATAATTCAGTTCAATTCCCGGAAGACCAAGGTTAAGACCACATCCTATATCTGCAACAATTATAGGGGAGTTACTATAAACAGCTCTCAGAACTGCTTTAGGGCCTATGTATCTTTGATATATTGTGGTTTGGGTACTTTCGGTTTCAATTAAATGTGTAAACACGCTTAGTGCGTCGCTTTCCTGCATTAAGCTGTTTAACTCAATCGCCCATTCTTTCCTCGTGTAGTTGTAGATTTCTTTATTGTTTTTTTTAAATAGCTGGACGTATTGAAAAGCTCTATAGTATAAGTTCACATAGTGCTTCGGGGGCATTTCAGCTCTTTTTTTCAACAAATCTTTATGAAGGTTTTTGAACTCCTTGTTGACCTTAAGGAAACTTAGAGAGGCGGAATAAAACTCCTTTAAAGCTTGATCAGGGTGTGTATTACTTTGTTTAATTAGTTCTTTTTCGAAGTGTTTCAGCATACTTTGTTAAATTATCATAATTTATTATAAAAACACATAGCCCGGGAAATATACCCTATAGCTGTCGTTTTGTCAATTCACCTTATTTTCAATCCAATACTCCGCCTGAGGAAATTAACTCTATCTGATCACTTGATAGATGATGGTTGATCATGAAAGTATGATCGTCAACCAATAGTGTGATTGCTTTGTTTCTTTTTGCTCCTTCCACAAATTTACTGATTGATACTGTAGAACCTTGTTTTAAAGTGTTAAAAATTTCGTTGGTGATGACTAAGGGGAGTATCCCGAAATTTATTAGATTAGCCTCCATTATTCTTTGGAAACCTTTGGCCAAAACTAGTTTTATACCAAGATAAGTGGGGCATAAAGCCGCGTGTTCTCGGCTACTACCTTCCCCATACCCTGTTCCTGCAACTATTACCCCAGGAATATTACTTTTTTTAAACTTCTCTGCCCTATCAACGAAAGTTGAATCGATGTTGCTAAATACAGCCTTTGAATAATATGGCACGTTACTTCGATATTTCAACCACGAACCTGCAGGGCATATATCATCAGTTGTTATATTGTCCCCCAACATAATTACAACCTGTCCTGAAAAACTATTGGGAAAAGGAGTCGACATTGGAATGGGCAGTATGTTTGGTCCATAACGAACGGTAGTATTCGGAGCAGCAGTTTTATTATTCTCGATAAGAGCATTGTTGCTTTCATACATTTTGGTGAGGTGACGAACAAATGAGATATTTTTAAAAACTACTCGTGGGTCGGAAATTTTCCCTGTAATTGCACTGGCCACAGCTGTTTCCGGGCTTGAAATGTAGTGCAAAGCGTCTTTAGTACCAGTCCTACCTATGAAATTTCTGTTAAATGTAGATAATCTAACTCCTCCAGATCGCGGTGAGTAGCCTTGTCCTAAACAGCCTGTACATGCGGGTTCAGTGATTCTCGCTCCTTTGCCTATTAAGTTTTTAATGGATCCTTCCTTTTCTAGCACTTCGAGCAGACTTCTGGTTCCCGGAGTAACAACTAATTCCACACTTTTGTTAACTGTAGAATTCTTTAGGCACTCAGATGCAACTTTAATGTCATGGTAGGAAGAGTTTGTGCAAGATCCTATGTATACCTGATCAACAGCTATATCTTTTGCATAAGCGACGGGTACTATATCACCCAATCCTTTTTGGTTTTTTTCAGGATTAAGTACAATCATTGGCTCTATCACGGAAAGGTCTATATCTATTGTCCGGTCAAACTCTATGGTTTCATAATTTTCATTAAGCGTTTTCGTGGTAGGTCTTCCTACCAGAGTTAAAAATTTGTATGTTATAGCATCTGCAGGAAAAAAAGAGCAAGTTACCCCCATTTCAGCACCCATATTACAGATTGTTGCCCTTTCAGGGACACTCAGTGTTCTACAACCTTTTCCCGAATATTCTATAGCCCATCCCTTATTTCTCTTTCCCAGTATCTGGATAACTTTAAGCACAATATCCTTAGCTGACACCCATTTACGTAGCTTGTTTATTAAATTGATCTTAATAATTCTTGGGTACTCAAAGGTGAACTGCCCCGAACAAGCTGTTAAAGCAACGTCCAGTCCCCCTACTCCAATTGCCAAACAGCCCATACCCCCAGCCATAGAAGTGTGGCTATCTGAGCCGATGACCGAAATACCAGGTTTTGCAAATTGCTCAAGATATAATTGATGGCATATACCATTACCCGCCTTAGATAATATTGCTCCATATTTCTTTGCAATATCCTTAAGAAAATCATGATCATCACTATTCTCAAATCCTAACTGAAGTGTGTTGTGATCAATAAAACTAATGGTTCTTGTACGTAGCTTCTTGGGTTTCATTTTTTCAACCTCAAGCCAGACCAAAGTACCAAGGGCATCTTGTGTAAATGTGTCATCTATATTTATAGTGACCAAATTCCCTGGGGACGGGATCCCTTTAACTAGCTTCTTTTTTATAATTTTGTGTATCTCAGAGTATGGCAATGGAAGGATTCTATTATTGTCATTTCCGTAATGCAAGGGCTCATTAACTATAGGCTTTACTGTACGATCGCTGTGATGTATAATTCACTTTAATTAACAGTCAACAATCATAGCAAAGGAGAAGAGAAATGGCGTACAAAATTGTGTACCCGCGTACTCGTTTTGTCGTGTTGATAGCCCTTTGGGAGCTTTTAGTAAAAAGGAATCCTGTTGTAGTTGAGAATACGCTTAATTATTGTATTCTTACGGCGCCCTATGAGCGAAGTATCCGAAAGGCTGCCGGAGCAAAAAACAGATTTCACATTCTTGCCAAAGGTCCGCACGATGACCCTCAGGAGAAAAAGTGGTTTGGCGGGATCGTTACTAATATCAACGAGATTCGGAAATTCGTTGACTTCTCTAGGATATATCCTGGGACGTTCGATGCCGTTGGAAAAATATTAAAGGGTCAATTGATAGGACTCCCCTGCCTACCCTGGTTTTTACCTGGAAGCATGGTTGGACCAAACAATGTTTTGCAGTTAATTGTTTATCCGCAATATGACACCTTGGGCAAAATCGTAAAATGGGGTAACCTGTTTTTGCGGGTTATGGGCAGGTCATGCCTAATTGCTACTTCGTGCAACCTCACCGGACAGCCTACATGTGTTACACCTTCAATGTTGAGCGCTTACTTGGCGACGGAACCGGCTGAAAATTTGAATCTGGTCGTTGTACAAGAGATCACTCATACGAAATGGGGATCTGCGGCTCGATTGGTGCCAGTTTGGAAGAATCCAAGGGATCCCTTGTTCAAAGTAGTAAGAGGGGTCGCCCCAAGGTATGCAATTGAAACCTTAAGGGCAAGGGGACTGCTTATAGACTCTTAACTTCCGGCCGGAGAGTTTTTACAAAAACTTTCCGGCCTCTCTGTTTTAAGGGTCTCACCCGGTAGTTAGGTCTCACCCTTTTTCCAGCCTCGATGGAAATTACCCGCTACTTTTGTTTCTTTTTTTTTGTATATTTTTTCTATGCCGGGGAAGCACACTATTAAAAAATATTTAGCCGAAGGGATCTACCATATTTATAATCGGGGTAATAGGAAGAAAGAAATTTTTGTGGTACCCGACGACTATATGTTATTCGAGCACCTGCTTGAATGCTACTTATCTTCCTATACACCCAAAACTTCTTCAAGACGAAATTTCCACGGGAGGATCCGACTGTTTGCTTATTGTTTGATGCCTAACCATTTCCACTTGTTAGTTAAGCAAGCGTGTACCACAGATATTGCTAAGTTCATGCAAAGTATAACTACTAGCTACAGTATGATATTTAATCGTAAATACAATCTAGTAGGAAGATTATTTCAGGGGCCCTATAAGGGCAGATTGGTAGAATCAGTAGAAGATTTTGTGCAAGTTTTCAACTATATTCATGAAAACCCTAAGGAAATATGGAAAGCATACGGCCTCTACCCTTACTCCAGCCAGAGGGCTTATCTACGAAATGAGAAAATTACGTTTATTACCAAACCAAATGATGAAGGGATAAACCTAACTACCGGGTGAGACCTTTAACCCTTGACAAACCTAATTCTCAAGACTAACCTAATGGCATTGCCTATGATCCACCTTTATAGGCATTTTTGTTATGCTAAATAATATGGGTGATGGATATATCTATACGGTAATAATTTAACTCTAATACAGCCATTATGGGCTGTTTTTTTGTTTGTAAGGGGGTGAAAAGAATAATATAGTGATATGAGAAAATTACTTACAAGCTTAACTATTGTTTCTTTGCTTGCTGCGGTTACTGTCCTTGGCACTGTCGCTTACTTTAGTGACACTGAACAAAGTACAGATAACACAATACAAGCGGGAACAATCGATATTGCAGTTGACAATGAAAATCCCTGGACATCCGAAAGTGAATATGTGTTATCCAACATGATGCCAGGAGGTCACGAACAAACAATTGAATTCACAGTTAAAAATGTGGGCACAAACCCCTTGAATATCAGGAAACAATTCAAAATTACAGCTGAGTCCACAGGAACAGAATCCGAGCCTGAGTGTACAGATCAGAGCGGAGTCTGGACAAATCCCTCCGGTCCTTGTGTTTGGGGATCTGCAACAGATGCCAATGATATCTCTAAATATGTCACCTACTCTATGACTTCAGGCGGAGTAACGGTTATCGATCCGGCGTGGGAGTTAAAATTAGGTGATATAGAGGGACTTTGGGTTCCGGTGGCGGCTTTGGAGCCGGGAGCTTCAACCACAATTGTTCAAAGCTACAATCTTGACCCGGAAACAGGCAACGCATATCAGGGAGATGAGATTACCTTTGATATCGTATTGTACGCCGAACAGTATATGGGTACTGGACCTTCTGCTACAACAGATGGTTTAGTTCTTGAGAACAAGGAAGACACCCATTGGACAGCGATACTTGATGGCACATGGGGTTTGATTAACTGGGATCAAACGACGGGAAATTACACCTTAAGAGCATGGGGCTTGGATAACACCAAGACCTACAGGCTCGCTTACTTCGGAACATCGGAAGTGGGAGTCAGTGGCTACGTTGCTCCGACAGCAGGTGCTTTAACAATATCAGGAACCTATCCGGCATTTGAAACAAATGCTGCTGGTGCTAAGTATTGGTTAAGGCCTAACGACTGGTCGCAGCCTAATACACTTTGGGAAGCTAACTTGGTTAACCCCGGGTTGTAATTATCGCTTCGTTTTCGACTTTGAGGAGGCCGGATCCTAGGAAAACCGGCTTCCGACTAAGGCAGAAACAGCATGAAACTTAATATTGCGAAAATAGTTAAAATACTTAAAATAATAGCCAATTTCGGCTACTTCCTGTTTATTATTTTTGTCATTGCAATTATTGCCGGTACATCTCTCTCCACTTTTGAGGCACCGGGAGGATTTAGAATGTTTTCGGTACTCTCGGGGAGTATGGAACCTGCTGTTATGACCGATTCCATAGTTTTAGTGAAATCTCAAAGTGAGTATACAGCCGGAGATATAATCACTTTCTTAACCGACCCTTCTGCAAATCCTAAAAACGCTCGAAATGTTGTTACGCACAGAATAGAAAGTGTAAACAGGGGGGAACTTCCCTCTGAAGTTTCTTATACTACAAAGGGTGATGCCAACAAAACCGTCGATTTAGAGATGGTTTACTCAAAGCAGGTTTTAGGTAAAGTTGTTTTCGCGCTCCCCTACATTGGAAAGGCAATAGCGTTTGCCAGAACTCCTACAGGCTTTATATCGTTAATAGTTTTGTCTGCTATTCTAATTTATACCGAGATATTAAATGTAAAAAAAGAATCAGGGAAATTACTCGCGGGAGTACTGGAAAAAATAAAAGCTAAAAAGACTAAGTTGCTTTCAATATTATTGGTACTCTGTTTTGTTGCCAACCAAACTGCCGTTAGCTCTTACGCTTTAGGCTTAAATAATAACGAACTATCAACCGACAACTCTGCTGAGGCAGGAACCTTGGATTTTGGAGTTTTATATAGAGATGATAATTGGTCTACTCCCTACGATAATATGTTTAGGAATGACGGTACGGATAGGGATATCGTACTTGTTAATATGGGTTCACAGCCTTTTGTTTACAAACAATATTTCGAATTTGTATCCGGCTCCAACGACTTATGCGGCGAATTAGATTTAAAAGTTTACGATATGGGAACGGCCTCCAAGATTTACGACGGTAAGTTAGACGATTATGTGTTAAATTCCACGTTTGATACCGATAATTTAAGATTGGGTTATACAGCTGAGGTGCCATCGGATGCCCCTTATGCTGTTTCACAAAAGTCGTGCGAGTTTAAGATTATAACTGTTGCCTGGCAAGCTGAGTTTTCAGACGAAACTCAGGGATTTTGGGATCAAGAGGAATTCACTTCCCAGATTACAACAGGTGATTGGATTCCCCAGGTTCCTACAGGACTGCATATTCTAGATCATAATGGAGCCGATTTAGGCTGCGGCGGTGTTACAAACAATAGAACAATAACAGTTGACTGGGATGACAATCCGGAATTTGATCTTGCTCATTATGATTATCAAAACAAGGACGAAATAACTATTTCTCAGCCTACGGTTTCACACTTCACCGGAGATATTCGTGACGAGGACGGGGCGTATAAATATAGGGTTAGCGCCATTGATGAAGGTGGAAATGCCAGTGCCTTTACCGAATGGTGTGAGCTTACACTTGACCGAACTATTCAAGACGCCTCACAAGGTGATGTGATAATTAACGAGGTTTTTTGGACAGGTTCTACCGTAGGTTCAGATGATGAATGGATAGAGCTTTACAACGACACATCATCGGATATCAAACTAAAAAATTGGGTTATTGAGAGGGCGGGAAATGATGATGCAAGCCTGGTACTGCCCAACGACGCTGTTTTGCCAGCTCACGGATACTTTTTGATATCAAGGTATACAGAGGATGATGGCAACTCAGCTTTAAATGTGAGCGTCGACTGGGTTACATCTGATATTGACCTTGAAGATGACGGTGAAGCTTTGGAACTAAAAGATGCGTTTGGAAATACAATCGACTCCACTCCATCAGGTGAGTGGCCTGCAGGAGATGATGAGACCGGGAATAGATCAATGGAAAGAAATGATGATCCTGATAGCGGTTGGCACTCGTGTTTAGATGTGGTGTGTAACGATGGAACTTATTGGGATACAAATGACGGCGATGATTATGGGACTCCTGCCGGCGAAAATCATTCGGAAAACGATCCCTCCTTGGAGATTTCTCTGCCCGAACCTGTTATTGAAGTACCGTTGGTTGAATTGGTAAAGGAGACATCGACCACAGAACAGTTATGAAAAAAGTAATTATTAACATGTTAGTTGTATTATCGCTTATAGGGGTTGCCTATGCAGGGAACGATTTAACTTTAACTTGCTCTGAAACCGACTGCATTTTGAGTTCTTCCGGAACTTTAAGTGAAATTTTTGAAGAAGAAAATATTTTGCCGGGAGAGTCATTTTCTCAAAATCTTACTGTTGTGAATGGCCAAAGCAACGACTGTAATCTGGTTCTAAACACCAATGATGAGGTTCAAACACCTAACGGTTTTGCAAGCAGGCTTTTTACAGTAATTAAAAGTGGAGCAACCGATGTTTTTGGTGTTAGAGACGGTTCATCCGCAGCAAGCAGCAATAAAAATTTAAATGAGGTGTTTACTACTACTAATTTAGGTTTTGGAACTATCCCCCATAATGCAACAACTGTATTTAATTGGGTAGTGACATTTGACCCTACTGCAGGAAACGAGTTTCAGGGTGCAAATACTATTTTTGATTTTGATATGAATTTTACGTGTGTTGATGAAGGCTCATCAGAGGATGACGATGATAACGATGAGGGCGATGATAGCGACACCGAAGAAGAGGAGGTTGTTCCGACTCAAACTTTTATTGGTGGGCTAGTGTCTTTTTTCGCTCAATCCCCCGCCGAAGAAATAGGTGAGGTAGCTGGAGAGTCTACTCCCTCTTTAGGAAAGCCGGTTATTAATACTATTTTAGGAGGAGATGTAGGCGGTGCCGAATCGGAGAAATGTACAGATCCTTGGTGGTGGTGGGTATTCTTTGTATTTCAGGCACTGATTAGCGGTGTGCTTTACCCTTACGTCACCAAAGACCACATAAACAAGAAAAGTAGATTCTACTTGCTTGGAGGCGTCGCGAACGTTTTGGCTATATATATTTACTTCAGAAACTTTTGCCCCTGGTGGGATTGGCTTCTCTCTTTGGTATTGGCGGTACTTGGGTTATTGCTAGTAAAGAGAAAGTTTTCGAAACTCGAAGATAGAAAATATAGCTAACGCAAGTAAGTTATGTATATAATTAGAGTATGCAACCAAACGATACAAAAGAACCCAAAAAAATCTTAATAGTTGAAGATGAGACTGATTTACGAGTTCTATACGCTGAGGTTTTGACAGACGCGGGGTATATAGTTGAGCAAGCTCCTGATGGGGAGATCGGGTTTCATAGTGTTAAAAACTTTCCCTGGGATATGCTTTTATTAGACATTATGCTTCCCGGCAAGGATGGGTTAAGGATTTTAAAAGAAATGGATAAGGCGGATAAAAGAGGCCCGATTATTATGCTAACCAATTTAAACAGTGAGCACATTATTCAGGAGGCATTCAAGTTGAATGCCGACGGATACCTGATTAAATCAGAGATCGATCCCGGAAGGATTATATCCGAAGTCGAGAACTTTTTTGAGAATTATCATAAAGACGAGCAAATAGCTGAAGATCAGTTGAATGCTTCTGCTTGACACTAAATAGTACAAGATTCATACTAGATTAATGCCCGATCAAATTGCCCTTTTGCATGCAAAAAAACGCAGAGTTATTTTTTTTGGCATATTTACCCTCTTAATTCTTTTGATATTAGTTACATTTTGCTTGTATTCAAATGTTAACTTTAATATAAAACTAAAGTCCGGTTTATTAGGTCTGTTTAATCCGAGCGTCCTTGATAATCACTTCAAAAATAAACAGATAGTAAAAGAGGTTGAAGCAATATCAGATGATTTATTAAAAAACCTGGACAAGTTTAACGGTTTACCAAGCAACTCTAAGTTACAAAGCATTCTTACCAGTTCGAAGATTTTTACATGTTTACCTGCAAATGACACTGAAGACAAATTAATATGCTTTTTGGAAAGCAAGAAATTTCACCTTCCCCAAACTTGTGACACCAGTTTGTACAGAGGTGGGGCAAGAGAAGATATTTTAGGCCCCTGTTACATTTATGTCTACTCCACCGGTGACCTTGAAGGTGATGATTTGGGTGCGGGAAGATTTAGACTAATTACAAAACTTTGGCCGGTTCAATATGATGATAGAGATCAAGCTGTACCTAGAATTTACATTTTCGATTCTCAAAAGGGATCGTATATTTGCCCGGCAAGCTCTATTGATATTGATACTGACATTAATTGTAGTAAGTTAGGTGATTAAAAGTTGAAGGGGGGTGAAGCAAGCAAATGACAAATAGAACTAAAAAAGGATTTACCTTAATTGAGTTGTTGATAGTTATTGTTTTGATCGGTATTTTGGCCGGCATCGTATTAACAGTTCTAGATCCTGCTCAGCTTCAGAGGAGAGCAAGAGAGACTGTTTTGAGAACCAATGTGGAGAAGGTATTACTAGCTCTAAATTCGTGCGCATCTACAACCGAAGACGCAACTAATTGTAATAATTTTGATAAAATTGGAATTAGCGGTGGTACTGCTGCACCTTCCGTAGCCAACCAACCTGACACGTCGACGTTGTATTGTCTTAAGAACACAGCCGCCGCGGATTGTACTGTGGCGCAATACACTGCTAGTGCGCCGGTAGCTGCTGGTGACACAATTACAGTTAGCGGGTCTAGACTAGTATCCGCAGGTGTTTACTGTACTTTTTACGGGGCATATAATTTCACGGCAAAGACAGTTACAGATCTAACTATATTTACTACAGCGAACTGTTTGATTGGTGTGAAATAGTGTTTTTTTCTTAAACCCCTGCCCAGTGGGGAGGGGTTTGGGAGCTTAATATATGGCAAAGCCAAATAAAAAAGGATTTACGTTAATAGAATTACTTATAGCCGCGGTTTTAATCGGCATTCTTGCCGGTGTAACTCTATTAGTATTAAATCCCGCAGTTTTGTTCGGTAGGGGTCGCGATAGCCGCCGCAAAGGAGATCTTAGGATTATACAAGGAGCACTGGAGCAATATTTTAGTGACAATCGCAAGTATCCAAGCGTCGGAACAAATCTTGGCGGCTGGGTAAACGTAGGGGTTGACGCTGCGTTTAGAAATGCGCTTACCACAGGAGGCTATATTTCCGCAATCCCCTCCGACCCCAGTGGTGTTGTTGCTACCCGGCTAGGTCCCTGTTCTTACCCGACAGAGAAGAGATATAACTATTGGGTGAATTCCACTACTTTACCCACTTCGTATGTCTTAACCTCGATCATGGAGATCGAGGCTTCAAAGGACGACAGCCCCTGTACAAATTTTTCGGCATATAAAAACGACACCTCATACTGCGGCCAGACTGCCGAAACAAGATTCTTGTGTTATGCAGTCAGCAGTCCGTTTTAACGTGGTGAAAAAGGGGTTCACAATTTTCGAAGTTGTTTTGTCTGCCATTATTATTATGATCGCTACCGGTGTTATTGTGTTGTATGTTAATCGTTCGGAACTCACAGCAAAAGCACGGGACAACAAAAGATTATCCAACCTAAATACCATCGAGCAAGCTGTTATAGAGTTTAAAATCGACAATGGATCCTATCCTGATTTGCCGGATACCCTTCGTACCAGCGATGTTTCCACTACAGCCGGATATGCCGTTTATAAATCTGAGTTTGGGTGGATAGCCGCTGACCTTTCCCTTTGTGGCAATACACTACCTGTTGATCCAATTAACGATGATACATACAGATATTCTTACCAACACGATACAAATACATATGAACTAAACGCAGTTTTGGAATATTTCACCGAAAAATCCCAAAACGATGGCGGAAATAACCAGACTGTATTCGAAACCGGAGATAATCTTACGTTGATTCCTTGACTTGTGTTATCATTTTCGTATGCCCAAAAAAGGTTTCACCCTGATCGAATTGTTGCTTACTGTTGTGGTTTTGGGAATACTGGGCGGCTTGGGGTTGTCGATCTTAAATCCCCAAACTTTTTTAGCAAAAGCTCGTGATTCCAAAAGAATATCGGGTGTTAGATTACTAAAAACTGCGATCGATTTTTATTATTCTGATAAAAGAGCTTATCCCGATTTCACAAGTCCGTCGGTTGTAGATTGGCTACCTAGCTGCAGGCCGGATTTTGGCGGATATTCTCTGGGGGAACAGCTGTGTTCTGAGTATATCGATACTATACCTTCCTTTCCATCATTTTTTACTCCACAGGGAATTCCTGCTCCCGGAACCTACTGTGCAGTTTCAGGGTATAATGCTTCGCCTGTTTTATCCGGATACGTTTACATGTCGGTAGGGAATCTTACAGATCAAGAAGGTTATGTTTTGATGGCGAGTCTGGAATCTCCTGTTTTATCCAAGAGCACTTGTGGCACAATTGTTACCGGTTTAAATTGCTACTGTGTGACAAACTAATATGAAGAGTAATAAGGCATTTACGTTAATAGAAGTTATGGTCGTCATTGCTGTGTTAACTGTGTTAACGGTATCAATCGTGCCCTCTTTTTCGGGGTATCTGAAGAACCAAAATGTGAAACAGGCTCAAGAGACACTAAAAAGTGACTTGCGGAGTGTCCAGAACAAGGCTCTAACTGGCGTTTTAAGTGATACGGGAGCTTATTTTTGGGGAATCTTGCTTGCTGCAGATTCGAACGGAGGACCTAGCAAATATATAATGTACCCGGTAGCAGAAGATTCCTCGGCACCAGGTATGCCGGAGTCCACTGCTTGTAGTATAGGTTACTCTACCCCCGGGGGAGCCGAAAAGTATACTGTAACCTTGGAGACCGGAATCACTATCGACGAAACTTCTCTTGAAGGGAACGATGGGGCCTACACCGTGGGATGTATTTTCTTTGATCGGGCAAAAGGAGACGCTCTTTTTTGGGAATTAACAGTTGACGCCGGCACCGCGCTGGCTACTATAAAATTGGATAAAGATGGTGCATTGTCGCAAAATATTTATATAAATAGTTCGGGGTTAATTTATTAATGATGAGACTAAAAAATCGTCAAGGAATGGGTTTAATAGAAGTGTTAGGGGCGCTCACGCTGTCGGTAATTGCTCTAACTGCCTTAGTATCCATGGTTATTTACGCTCTTAGATCCTCGCTGCAAAGCCAATTACTGATGGAAGGGACAGAGCTTGTTAGCAGGCAGTTAGAGTTAGTTAGAATAAATAGAGATCAAAGTACCTGGGATGCTTTTAAAGCCGACATGGGAGGCTGTGACTCCGCTACCTCTAAATGTATTATTACCTGTGCAAACATACTCAGTGATCCATGCACCGTTTCCGCTCCCGCTAATTTACCTGAACAGAATGGTATCACGGTTTCATTTATGGCCTCCGACGCGGAAACTGCAGGGTCAATTGAACCTGCAACCGAAGTTGTCCGGATTACGTCGACGGCTACGTGGAATGCGGGTAAGACCAAAAGCACTAGTGTAACTACTGATTTCTCCAACTGGCAAGGCTTTTAGTTATGGCAATACAGCTTGTAAAAAATAGTAAAACAGGTTTTACACTTATAGAACTGATGATAGTTGTGGTTTTATTAGCAATTTCGGTAGGTGTAACCGGCGACGTATTGGCCAGTTTGATAAGAAGTTACAATAAAACCCAGGTACTAAACGAAATAGAACAACAGGCAAATTTTGTTAGGCTTAAACTTGATAAAGAGCTTAAAGGGGCAAGTAATGTTACCGCCGGTGCCGCGAGTATTTCTTTTGACACCGGAACCCCGATTCAAAGCATTGTATATGAAGTGGCAAATAACGAGGTGTTAAGGCATGTTGATGGGTCAAATGAGCAGTCAGACAAACTTACTAATAAACTTGGTGCGGGAGGGGTGAATGTAACCTGCGGTGGTGAGTGTAATAATGTTTGTTTTAACAAGTTGTCGAATTTATCCGCTCAAAGGGCAGTGATCGAAATTTGCATGCTCTTTAGATCCTCATCTACCTTGCCAGGATTTACCTCTTCCTCGGTGTTACGAAATGTAATAGTTTCCAGATCAGGTTACTAATGCTTATGAATTCAGCAAAAAAGGGGCAAACGCTAATTATCATATTCTTTTTAGTGCTTTTAGCATTATCCATAGGCATAACCATTTCCACAAGGTATATCAGAAGTACTCGATCTATTATCAGAACCGATAATTCTGTGAGAGCCTTAGCGGGGGCGGAATCTTTGGCGGAGAGACTCCTAGCAAATTCATATGCCGTTTTGCAGGATTTTATTTCAAATAACTCGTGTGGTAGCTCGTGCATATTAGATATTACATATCCCGAAGGCCAGATCATGCATGCTGTAGCTACCCTATCCGAGACTTCTACTGCTGAAGCGGTGTTGAGCTTTAATGTGAACCAGTCGGATGTTTACGAAATTTCGCTTTCGGGCTACACGGGAAATGCTGTTAGGCTTTGTTGGGATACGAACGCTTCGATTTATGCTTCCTATATTTACAGCTCCGGATCCACAACATCGATGAATACATACGCTTATAACCCAACATCATCTATTTTGGGAAACGGCTTTAGTACAGCTGCCGCCAGTGAAGGCTACAACAGTTGCTTTGATGTGCCTATTACTAATACGCCTAGGTTACTGAGGGTACGCCCTTATTATGAGGACAGCCTGGTTCATGCGCTTTCCTCCATTGGGAGTACCTTCCCGATTCAGGGCATATTGATTGAGGTAAGTGGGACTTCCGGAGACTCCACAAGGCATGTAAAAGTTGAAAAAACATCACCTATGCTACCTTCGATTTTCGATATGGTGGTTTTGCAAAAATCTCTTACCGATCCATTGTCTAATTCTGGTCTGTGATGTAACATTATTTTATGCCCATTGTAGGTTTAGATTTAGGTAGGAGTAATTTTCGAGCAGTAGAGCTTGAAAAAAAGAAAGACCAAATTATTGTAAATAAGTTTGGTTCTTACGAAGGTCATGGACTAAACCTATTTTCTGAAAACCCCGCGGAACTTGAAAACTATTCATTAGTTTTATCCCAATTTTTTAACGAGACCGGATTCAGCACTCCCTATGTTGTTGTAGGGTTAAACGAAGATAATGTCTTTATGAGAGTTATAAAGCTTCCTGCCATGAACGAAAAAGAGCTTGAAAGTTCAATAAGAATTGAAGCTGAGCAATACATTCCGGTTCCAATCAATGATGTAAATTTATCCTACCAAAAGCTAGATTTTGATTATAAAGACAGGTCCAAAATAGATGTTCAAATTGTAGCAGCTCGAAAAACTGTGTTAGACAAATACGTTAGGATCGTGCGAAACGCCAAGTTAGTAACTAGAGCAATAGAACCCGAAACAATAAGTTTAGGCCGTATCTATGGCGATAATGCAGAATCACCTGTTGGGACGATGATTCTTGAAATGGGCTACTCCTCTACTCTTTTGATAGTTGTTTATGGAGGACACGTAAGATTTTCGCGTGCTATTCCCATAGGAGGTGATGCGCTCACAAGATCGATAATGCAGAGTTTGGGTTTGGATTACATGCAGGCTGAGGAATATAAAAAGATTTATGGGATGGATCCTTCTCAAGTTGAGGCTAAAATTTTTAACGCAGTGAAAGCTTTAATTGATAACATCATCGTAGAAATAAACCGTGCAAGCATTTTCTTCACAAATCATAATCCCTCTGCTAACATTAGGAGAGTGATACTAACAGGAGGAACTGCCCTTATGCCTGGACTACTATTATACATTGCAAGTAATTTAGAATACGAAGTTGAACTCGCTAACCCGATAAAGAACATATCTCTTAATCAAAAGATCGAAAAATCCAGAAATTCACTTGTGCAACAGGGTCCCCTCTACTCTATCGCATTTGGTTTAGCATTAAAGGAAATATAGCATGGTATCAAGTATTAATCTTATCCCCGAACAAGAAATTTATGAGCAAAAGAAAAAACTTGCAGTAAAGGTTAGCACAATACTAACTGTGCTGTTGTTTGTTGTTATCGCTGCTGCCAGCACATATATTTATACTTATACAAATAATCTAAGGGCAACAAATAACCAGCTCTTGGAGGATATTTCTTCGCTGAGAAACGATGTTAACTCCTTTTCTGAGATCGAAATAGCAGCTAGAAATCTGAGTAAAAAATATACTGCTCTTAAGCAGTTTTACGATACCAGAGTACACTACTCGCTTTTATTTAAGGAAATTAATTCGCGTAAGCCTGGGGCTATTAAACTGGTAGGGCTCACGGTTAGAAACAACACTTTTGAGCTAAGCGGAACCGCTGAGAATTTTTCTGATATTCAAAACTTTGTATCGAATTTGACAAATAAAGACTTTGCCGGCGGAGAACCTGCGCTTAAAAACCTATTTACAATGGTTTCCCTCACTTCAGTGAACTTGGTTGAGTCTAATCAAACTTTAAACTTCGGATTATCTTTGGATGTAGATGCTTCCTTATTAAGTGTTAAGAATAGAGGATTATAATATGCCAGATCAAAATACTATACCAGTACAAACTCCAATTCCGACACCTCCTACAAAATCAGTTGATGCTAGCCCTTTAGTATCGACTCTTCTCAATTTTGTTGTGCCATTGATTTGCTTAGTTCTAATACTGACGATGGGTGTTTTTGTGATTTACCCGTCTTATAAGTCCTGGAAGCCTCTAAAAGAGGAGATTAGTACAAACGAGAGTATGAAGGTCCAGTTGGAAACTAAAGTGGCCAAACTCAAAAAGCTAGTAGATTTTAAAACCGCCGTTCTGGAAAATTCTGCTTTAGTTGATAAAGTGCTCGTATCCGAATCATCTGCGCCGCTATTTTTGGATGAAATAACCCAGATTGCTCAAAGCTCCGGATTTGATATTTCGCGGTTTGGTAGTTCAAAACCAAGGGATGTAGTTGTCCCCCCAACAGCTGGTGCTGCCGCAGTTCCGGCCGCGCCTTATGAGGAAATCACAGCAACCTTGGGTGCAAGTGCAAGCTATAACCAGGTTGTAGTGTTTCTTGAGGAGCTTGAGAGAGCCGCGCGAGTGCTAGACGTGAATGATGTTCGGTTTAGCAATTCCAGCACAGGAACGAAGTCGGAGTCAGGGCAAGTAGATTTATCAATTTCCGGTCCCTATATAAGTGTCACATCCACAGCTGTTACGGACGAACCCATTGAATTTGATATTGCTAGTCGTGATTTTATTGATTTAATTAGCATGATAAAAAGTTTAAGGTATTACACTTTTACCAATTCTATCTCAACACTAAAACCGGAAGTTGTGGTTCCAGTAGAGGAATAGGTACTTAGCTAGTTTTTTCTGAGTTTTCTTCCTGCCACCTTTTTATTTCTTGGTGATTACCGCCAAGCAATATGTTGGGAACCACCCAGCCGTTGAATTCAGCAGGCCGAGTATATTGCGGGTGTTCCAGCTTTCCGTTTGAAAAAGACTCCTTAACTGTTGCGTCCTCTTTTTCCAGAACTCCAGGAATCAAACGAGTGACGCTTTCTAAAATTGCCAAGGTGGGAGTTTCTCCTCCGGATAGCACGTAGTCCCCTATTGAGACATTGTCCGTGGCCAGATACTTCTCTACCCTGGCATCAACACCCTCATATCTCCCGCAGATAAATATTAGATGCTGGCTTTTGCTAAAATCCTCGGCCATTTTTTGATTATATTTTTTGCCACGTGGGTTAAGCAAAATGACTCTTTTATTTGGGATGTCGGGGGCTTGCTCTATTACTTTGGCTAAAGCCTTAAATATTGGTTCTACCATTAACAGCATGCCCGTTCCTCCCCCGAAAGGCTTGTCGTCGACAGTTCCTCGACTATCAATGGCAAAGTCACGCAAATTTGTGATATCCACCTTTAATAAACCCATTGAAATCGCTTTTTTAAATGGTAAAAATCCCAGATGAGCCCTAATTAACTCAGGGAACAAAGTTATGATATCGATTTTTAGCATGTAGCTAGTATATCAGACTGTCAAAAATAGCTAAATGTTTGTCAACGAAAAGGACCGCTTTTGGCGGTCCTTTTAGTTTGTTTCAAGTTGGTAGATAACTTAAGCGTTATCTTCGGCTTCAATCTCCGCTTCTAGTGCATCAACATCTGCGTCCACATCGCTAACTTCGCCTTTTGGAGCTTCGTTAGGAGATCTTCTGCCATCTTCGTCGACAACCTCTATTTGAATATGAACATCATCTCTAATAGCTTTAATTCGGGCAACATTTCTGATGCTTTGGATATTTCTACCTTTTCTCCCGATTATTGTACCCATGTCTTCTTTCGAAGCAGTAATGGTATATATTACTTTTCCTTCTTCACCTTGTGATTCGGAAATCTTTACAGCATCAGGATTTTTTACAATCGACTTAATTAAATATTCTATAAACTCCTTCATACTTCTTTACTCCTCTTGGGCAGAGGACTGTTCCTCCGCTGAATCTTTTACTGTGTTCTCATTTCCCGAACTCGCTTTTTGGCCCTTTTTGAGGTTTCCAATATAGCGCTCGTACTTGTATTCGCCATTTAATAATTGCGAAACTGCATTTGACGTCAATGCTCCTTTTGTTTGCCATTCCGCTAACTTCTTTTTATCTAAAGATATTTTCTCAATACCCATTGCTGGGTTATAGTTGCCGAGAATTTCCAATGGTTTACCATTACGCTTATCTCGTGTATTCGACACTACTATTCTATATGATGGCTGATGTCGTCTTCCGACTCTAGCTAATCTAATTGTGACTGACATAACTTTCGAATTGTAGCATAAGGGTAGGTATTATGCTAGATATTACCTTTCTATCTTTTCTAATGCGGCTGTGGCGGCTGCCTGTTCAGCCTTTTGTTTACTTTTACCTTCACCAATACCCCACTCTTTATCGTTGAGGTATACACCTACTCTAAACTGCTTTTCGTGGTCTGGTCCCCATGAATCAAGAACCTTGTACGCAGGTGTAACGCTAAACTTTTCCTGGGCGATCTCCTGAAAACTGGATTTCGAATCTTTATAGTCCTGATTATCAATTATTTCAGCAATCTTATAAAAAAGTTCCTTCGTAACAAAGTTACGACAGTCCTCAATCCCTTTTTCGATAAACAGGGCACCTAAAACTGCCTCAAAAGTGTTAGCTAAAATATACTCTCTGTCCCTACCACCGGTTGCCTCCTCGCCGTTTGACATCAGCAATAGTCCCCCGTAACCAAGTCTTTTAGCCTCGGCACCCAATGAAGATGTACATACAATAGAAGATCGGTAGTTTGTTAAATCCCCTTCGTCTCTATTTGGATAATTATTAAATAAATATTCCGATGATAAAAGCTGTAATACTGCGTCTCCTAAGAACTCCAGCCTCTCGTTAGAAGTGTTTTCATAAGACGGATGCTCGTTTAAATATGATCTGTGTGTAAAAGCTGTGGTAAACAGCTCAGTGTTTTTAAGGTTTGTACCCAAAATTTGCGATGCTTTTTCGAGGTCAAATGCCATAGCTATTCCAAGTGCTCTTCTAAAAGATCAACTAAATCCTGTACCGTTTCAATTTCATCTTTACTATCCATAATGTCTATATCGTATGCTTCTTCCAGATCGGCAATTATTTCCGCAAGTTCCATTTCATCAATGTTTAAATCATCCTCAAAATAGGATTCGCTATGGATTTCTTCTTTATCCAGTCCGGATGTCGAAGATATTATGTTTCGTACTTTATTTAGGTATCCGCTACTCATTTTTACTGTCTTCCTTGTCGGCAGTTTCTATATAATTTGCTACTACAAATCCGAGCACTCCGTTTATAAACTTAGATGAGGTATCATTACCAAATTCCTTGGCTAATTCAATAGCCTCATCAATTATTACTTTCACAGGAGCTTTATTGCCGTAAAGCAATTCAAACACTGCAATTCTAAGTATTACTAAGTCAACTTTGGATATTTTATCAAGAGGCCATTCAGGAGCGCTTTCCTCTATAATGTGGTCAATTTTTGTTCTGTTTCGTTGGACCCCGCTTATAATAAAATCAATTAATTCACTGTCGGTTGTTGTTTCTTTGGAACCTAACAGTTCTTCCGATAGTACAACGCATTGATCTGTATCGGGATCACTAAACAACCAGCAAAAAATCGCCGATAACGACAGTTTTCTTGCTGTATGTCTAGGGTCAGTTGCCGTTTTCATACGTTTTTTTAGTTAAAGTTCAATATACTCATCCACATGAGGTCTCTTGTAACCTTTTCCGTCTTTTGTTTTAACAACAGTTACATGATCCCTTTTCATGTTAATAAAAGTCCTCTTAGCTGTTCTTTGTTTAGAATGTTTTCTCTTTGGTACTGCCATACCTGCTTAATTTAAGTGTTAAAAGGCGATTTGTCAACTACGAGCTATTTTGAAATTTCGCCAAGTTGTGGCATAATCGTGGATACATCAAACCCACTTTAGAAAGAGAGGATGAAAACAAGATGGCCGGCAGTGATATTGGAAATGGTAATGGCAGGATACACACGCGCGGTTGTCGAAACGGTTGTGATTCTTGCCCGTTTCAGCCTGTCTGTATCAACGTACATGGCGCACGTCGGGGAACTTGTGTTGAGTCTTTAGCTCGGTTATATAAGGAGCAACTTGCCAAACTGGCAGGTATCTCAAGAGAACTGCTCCGTGCAGCATATGTTGCGTTGCAGTGCGAAAGGGATCAGCCCTGGGTGATATTAGCCCTTGCAGGTAAAGGATATCAAGTCACCAAGGAGCAGATCCGCCGCGCCGAGAAAATTCTTGAGACTGGAGTTGAAGTCGTTATTGCATGTGAGGAGGCCTAATGGCACAGATTGTTAAGATCCACGGTCCTATTGCAAAGGGAACCGCAGTTACAGTCATTTTATGTACTAATGTGAAATTGACTTCTGCTATTTCTACGGACGACCAGGGTAATTTCTATATTCCCACTCGTGAGGGAAACATTTCGGAAGAAGAGATTAGGCTCGTGTCCCAGTAGCAAAAGTAATGCCGCCAAGGAAATCGAATTGAATTCGAATCCATGGCGGCATTTTCTAACCTATCGCGGATTCCACTGGGCAGCCAGGCGGGAGGCATTCTCCTCAGTGTGTCCGTTTTTGATCAACCACGCCATGTATTCTTCACGTGTTTTGATTTCCTTCGGAGCCATTCCATCGTTAGCATGCACCCCTTGTCCATACTGTCTTTTTTTACGTGGTGTACCCATTTCGGTCTCCTTATTATATTTTGGGTGATTAAATACAACTGGTGCAATTATACTTCAGCTTATAGTATTTTGCAAGTAGGTCTCACCTAGTAGCCAGGTCTCACCCTTTCCTAAGAACCGAAAAAACACTTTTACCAAATTTCCTTTGATCGATGATTTTTAGCGTGGTCTTGGCCAAATTGGCCTGAATATCAGTTTCCGGAGCATGAAAAAATACCACTACCCCATTATCCTCTAGCACCATCTCTATATTGCTAAATAAAAACACGTGTTTAGTGTCGTCATAAAAGGGATCGGCGAATATCACATCATACTTCTTATCGGTATCGCCGGTAAATTTAGCTGCATTTTTTCTGTGTATTTCGCAATTTTCCTCAAAACCACAGTTTCGCAGGTTAACTTCTATAGCCTCAACAGCTTTGGGGTTTTCATCAACAAAATCACAATATGCCGCGCCACGGCTTAGAGCTTCAATTCCAACACTTCCGCTGCCCGCGAACAAATCAAGGCATTCAGCTCCAATTATTTTATCTCCCAAAATCGAAAATAACGCAAGCTTAGCAACATCTTGTACAGCTCTAAACCCCTCAATGTTGGGGGCGATAAGCTTTTTGTTTTTTGCTGTTCCGGTAGTTACTCTAATCATCGTTGCCATTTTACCATCTCAAGCGGGGAGAGACCTAATTACTAGGTGAGACCCTCTCCCCACCCTCTCCCCAAGCTTTGGGTATAACGATAGCTTATCGAAATATTCATCGGCTTCGGCCTTTGCTTTCTCGAGCAGTTCCAGGTCAAAAAAATCTGTGAGCTTTCCGTGTTGCACTGTTCCGAACAAGTCTCCTTGGCCTCTTATTTTTAGATCTATTTCCGCCAATTCTAAACCGTTATTAATGTTTTCTAGGTTTTTCAATCTACTCAAGCCAGTTTTTGAATTATCGCTCATAAATATAAAACAAAAGCCTTCTTTATCACCTCTCCCAACTCGTCCTCTTAATTGATGTAAACTTGCGAGCCCATATCTTTCGGCACTTTCGATAACCATAATTGTAGCGTCGGGTACGTCGATTCCCACTTCGATAACTGGGGTAGAAACTAACACCATTATCTCCCCCTTTCTAAATTTTTGGATGATATCCTCTTTTTCTTTCGGTTTCATTCGGCCATGTAATAACCCTATTGGAATATTCTTAAAAAATGTTTGTGATAACTTTAAAAACTCATCCTCTGCCGCCTTAATTTCCGCAAAATCCTTGTTTTCACTGGACTGGATGAATGGGCAAACTATAAAAGTGGGTTCCCTCTTATTTGCTATCCACTCGTAAGCCTTGTCTCTCTGGTTATCAGCTACCACCTTGGTTGTAACTTTGCGCATTTTGTTTGGATGTTCAGTTAATACCGATATCGAAAGATCTCCGTAGAGTGTAAGGGCTAAGGTTCTTGGTATTGGGGTTGCAGTCATACTAAGAAGGTGAGGGGTTTTTTCTATATTTCCCAGTTGTACAGCTTTTTCCCTTTGTTCAACTCCAAACCTGTGTTGCTCATCTATAATCACCAAACCCACATCCTTATATTTTTCCTTAGAGAACAGCAAAGCATGTGTACCTATCAAAATATCCCAGTCTTGTCCGTTAGGCTTAGAGTTTCCTGTGAGCAATTTAACTTTTACACGTTCTTTGGCTAAATAGTTGTTAAAAGTTTCAAAATGCTGTCTTGCTAAAATCTCGGTAGGTGCCATATAAATGGTTCTTAGATTATTTTGATGTGTTACAAGCGAGGCTGCTATGGCAACTATGGTTTTGCCGGTTCCCACATCGCCCTCCAGTAAACGGTTCATGGGGTGGTATTGGCAAAGATCAGTTGTTATTTGGTTAATTGATCTGGTTTGCGATTCAGTTAACTCAAAAGGGAGTGTTGAAACGAACCTATCGAATTGTTTTCGGTCAGTTACTAGTCTGTGGCTTTTTAGCTTGTTTTTCCAATCATATGATTTCTTATTCACCTTTAGCATTTGAACAAAAAGCTCTTCGAAAGCAAATCGTGCGCGGGATTTATTTGCCTGAGGTAAACTATCCGGAAAGTGGAGCTGCTCTAGCGCTAGAGTCAACCCGTAGAAATTGTGCTTGGCAATAAGTTTTTCCGGGAGGAATTCTTCTGCAAGAGCTGCTCCGGATTTTATCTGAGATAGCACGTCGTTAATCCTAGTGCGTAGCCATTTCGAACTAACTCCTGCTGTTTCGGGATAAATCGGCACTAATCTTGCTGTATTTAAGCTATTTTGAGTAATTTCTTCAAACTGTGGATTTACTAGGGCTATTTTTCCATTCGACTCCCCTACTCTGCCACTAATAAAGTAATTCGTATTTGGTTTTAAAATTCTGGTTATAAAATGTTGATTAAACCAAACTGCATCAATCATTCCCGTGGTATCTGAAAATACTGCTTTGGTAAGTTTTTTACCGGTTCTCGTGTAGATATTTTGGATTTTTTCCAAAACGCACTCGATAGTTACGGTAATACCTTGTTCGAGATCGCAGATTTTTCGAATATCCGACAAATCATCGTACCTAAAAGGGAAGTGATATAAGAGGTCGCCTACTGTAAAAATACCCAAGTTCTCAAGAAGACGTGCATATTTAGGACCTATTTTATCCAGTCGTTGTATTGGGGATGTGAGTAGCATATTGGAAGTTATTGTAACAAAAAAACCGGAAACCAGCGCTGTAACAGCTAGTTTCCGGGGTGGAATCTAAACGAAACGATCAGGAGTGTAGCCTTCCGTTTTTCCTGAGGCGTCCACGAGAACTTCCCATCTTTCTAATGGCTCTCCTGGGGGACTACTAAAATATGTAACCTTAATTCCCCTTGGATCCGCTTGAAAGTGAACCGATTGAAAGAAAACTTCGGAAGTAGCCACAGGGTTAAGGTAGAGCCTCGCGGTTTTTGTGGAGTCCATCAGAGTTTTTCCGAATGCTTCGCGCAGACTTATTTGCCCGGAGGGAGATTTGGTCCAGGCAATGGTGTAGTAAGGGTACTCCCAACTTGACCCGTGAAGATTCACAAAAACTTTTTCGTGTTTGGCACAAAGCGTCTTTTTTACGGCATCAGAGTAGGCTACAGATCCCTTAAGATGCATTGAGGAGGGCACACAGTGTATCATCACTGTTTTGGATCCGTCTGTGCTCTCTAGTAGTACGAATCCCACAAGAGGACTTGATGATGGAAACATTTGATTATCCTTTCACTGAGTTTGATGTAGTACTTTCTTTGGTACCGTATTGATAACCAAGGCGCAATTACAGATTGAGCAGACGCCTCGCTCGGTTTCATACTCACTTACAACTTCTTTCCTTTCTTCAGGGCACCACCAAACTTGAACTAATTCCGTGGGGGTAGCTACCCCGCAAAATGGGCAAAATTCAAACTCTTCAAGGATTTCAATGTTACACCTAGGGCAAGTCCAAAACGTATGTTTACGCTTACTGGTAGGCATAGTTCTCCTTTCTCTCACTATTGTTGTTAAGCATACTATCATATAGAATCAGTTTTAGACAATCGCGCCAATAAGAGAAGGAGGAGACATGGAACTCGGAAGCTGGGTAGATGTTGCCGGATATAAGAATGCGTCTGTGGTTCGTACTCTTGGTAGAGATAAATTTGCACGTTTACTTGTTCGAGCAAGGAGGTCGAAAGTACCCCCAGATTTCTATATCACCTTCAGAAATCACTCAATTATGGGTGTTGGGTATTGCCAAGCTCTATTTGCCCTCTTAGGAATAAGATATTCAGTTGACAAGCATGCTGAGTATGCATTGTTGTATTCCATAGCAATTTCTATGATCAAGAAGTGGCGTGCCCTCTACAGAAAGAAAAGTAAAACTTGCGAGGAGCTGGTGAACTTGACCGAGCTGGAAATAAACATGTACTACATGTGTGGGGTTCTGGCAATAACAGAGAGAGAAATAGCTTTTGCAGGTATGAAGGGGATGGAGCAAATTCGAGCCAGAATTGAGAGCCATTTTACCGTTCGCGCGAATGCCAAGAAATTTGTTCTTGAAAAAGGGATTAACAGGTTTTGACGTGCTATGGGCTTCAATGTATAATGCGCAGGAATCGCATTTTTGACTATAAGGAGTTTAGTATGATGCCAAATGTTGCACCTCCGGTTTGGAGTGTCCCTAGAGTGTTTAATATGGATGACCCTTTCGAGGCAGAAGCGTGGAAGTGGATTACTTTCGAAGCCAAGCAGTACACTGATCCAAAAGATTTTGCCGCGAGGGCGATCCTAATTTTTGACATCCCAAGATGGGCCTCGTTAGTGTACCAGGAGCTTCAATTTCAAGATGCTTTGTTTGCTGATGCATTCAAGGCTCAGTGTGAGGCCGAAGGTTGGGTACTCAAGGGAGACGTCTTTAAACAAGCCCCCAAGGGAGCAATGAGCTAGTTGTTAGGGGCTGTGTTGTGTTATTTTGCATCACAGCCCTTTCATTTCAATAAGCAGGTAGGGAGAGAAATATGGATGATAGTTATGTACTCGACTTTGTTACGCTATTCAAGGCCCTAGTGGAATTCGAGGAGAAATTTTTAGGTGCTAAAAGGACCTGGCATCCGGTAGCAACTGGCTTGGCAAGATACTTTTTCGAAAAGTTCCCTGCCATGCGCGATGCGGTTAAGGATTTAGCGAATGTAATCTGCAAAGCCTCAACCGACTACATGGTGTTAAATGACTTTCTTACGGAAAAAAAGAGATCCCCAATGTTTAGCGGGTCGTTAGGGGGCATTGGCGCAGTGGCGATTATCAAAATCGCACTACGCTGGGCTTATAAAGCCAAAAAGACTACTCTGGTCTGTCGAAACGGCAAACGCTATAGTGCGTTTGAGGTGAGAAAGGGTTTCACAGTGTTCAAAACTCCTCATGGACCATTGGTACGTATTGAAGGAGTTTTCGAGGGTAAAACCTACTATTTGTGGGTGAAGGAAAATCATGTTAATGATCCTTTGGATCTAGTAGATTTTGCTTTTTATGTGATGACACATTACCAGCGGCTAGCTACAAATGAAAAAATCACTTGTATCCGCCTTGCCGATGTGAAAATAAAAACAGGATTGTGCAAGCTGGCTTGGCTCTTGGGATCTTATACGCTGGATGATAAAGACAAGATTTGGTTCATCAATCAAGCGTTTCAGGAAGCAGAGTTGGCGTACGATCAGGAAGGGTTGATTTTGGATGTCTCGAGCGGCGTTGGAATGGTTCGCAGTATGCCACGCGAAACTCCGTTGGAGTTAAAGGGACCGGTTATCGGGTGGCTCACGCAAGGTGACGATCCTCTTCCCATCGCCCCGTTCTTTGCAGGCTATGATGCGTATCAACCTTCAGACGTAGCCGAGGAAGACGTTGAGGAACAGCCGGCTACCAGGAGTTTTGACTAGATATAGTATAAGCAGCTCTGAATTATATTCTTAGCTGCTTTTTTTATCTCAAAACGTAGGGCAAAAAAGTTGAGGCTATGAGAGCCAAAGAGCTTGCGATGATGATCATTTTGAAAATACTCTGTGGTCTTAATGCGCGTCTTACTTTTTTACGAGTGAATTTTATTATCTCTTTTACTCGCATATTTTATAAAATTTTCTCTTTCCAAACTTAACAACATCACCGGCAGAAAATGTAGTTACAATATCAGGTTGGATAATTTTGCTTCCGTTTAGTTCTACTCCGCCCTGCTCGATCATTCTCTTTATTTGGGAAGCGGACTCTTTTCCGTTTGTTACGTTTTTTAAAAATTCAAAAATACTCATGTCTCCTGCCACTTTTGTATCTTCTGCATTTTCTTCGTCTGCTTGGCCATGCTGCACCGTGTTTTCAAAATGTTTCTGTGCATCTTCAGCGCTTTTTTTGCCTTTAATTACTTTAACCACCTCGAATGACATTATTTTCTTGTAAGTCATTGGGTTTTTTCCCGAGTCCATGTCTGTTTGCATTTCCGCGATGTCTTCCAAAGAAACATCGGTTAACAAGCGCAGTGCTTTGAAAATTAGCTCATCTGGGTAGCTCATGGCCTTTCCATACATATCGTTAGCAGTATCTCCCAAATTAATGCCGTTTCCTTTACTTTTACTCATTGTTCTGGCATCGGGTGCTTCCATTAGCTCATTAGTCCGCACAAACAATTCTTTGTTTAGCATTCGCTTTACCATATCCCTGCCGAACAACATGTTAAAGGTTTGATCAGTTCCCCCCATTTGTAAATCCACTTCCATATTCACTGCATCAAATCCTTGGAGTAGCGGGTAGATAAACTCTCTAAGCTGAATAGGCTCTTTTGCTTGCAATCGTTTTGCAAATAAATCTCTTTCCATCATCTGTTGAACAGTAGTCATCGACATAAGTTCGATTATATTTTCAAGTTTAAGTTGAGAGAGCCAGTCGAAATTATGCTTAAACTGCACAGGATTTTCGCCATCAAAATCAATTAGCTGGGCTGCCTGCTTCTTCCATTCGTTCATGTTGTGTTCAACTTGCTCGGCTGTTAAAAAGTCCCGGGTTTTATCTTTGTCGGGGTCCCCTACTCTTGCGGTAAAGTCTCCAACCAAAAAAATCACTTCGTGACCTAGTTTTTGTAAAATACTCATGGCGCGGATACCCATAGCATGGCCTACATGTAAATAAGGACCGGTGGGATCAAAGCCTTGGTACACTCTGATTCTAGCCCCCGACATTAATTTTTGTCTTAAAAGCTCGGTTGTAGGATAAACTGCTTCGACACCTCGGGTTAAAAATAAATCTATTAGCTTTTCGTCGGTTAAAACTTTACCCATGTGTTCATAGTATATATTAATTCGGTGTGAAAAAGATAGATCCCGGGGAAATTTGTGTTTCCTCCGGGATCCATGAATACTAGCTATTTAAAACGCGCAGTAGAGATTCTTGCAGTTTTTGCGCAATTTGTTTCTTTGCTTCATTGTTGAGTTTCAGGCAAGCGAATGTACCATTGCCCAGAGCAGCGATAACAGTGGCTTTAAGTTTAGGGGCTTCGAACTTACCTTTAGCATTCGCGGGTACACGCTCTGCGCGTAGCCCACAAATCCATACCACACCGTCCACCAAAATAGAAATATTGTCCAGAATGGTGCCGCTTTTTCCAAGTTCCCCACCGGCAAAAGTGAATGTCCTACCGCCGCACTCGCGGATGGTCCTTACTACGGGGTGGTTATCAAAAAAGCACATTTTCTCATTCCTTCCTTTGTTGGGATGTAATCCAGGGATAGATTATTAGCACAAATTGGGTCAAAGTGCAATGTGTGGTACAATATTTGCCAACTATGGGGTCATCCCTATAAAATCCTAAGAATAGGTGGAGGTATGTTTATGAAGGATAAACTGGTTTTCACGGGTATTGCCACTCCTGGTGCTTTTAATGCTGGGGAGGATATTTTGGGTCCGGATCGGGTTTATCATGCTGTTCCAGGTAACAAACTGCAGGAGCAATTTGTAGTAGTACTGCCCAAGTGGATCACGCATGTGTCTTGGCTACTTTCGTCGAAGGAGGTCAAGTTTGGTAGGGATCAGGAATTTGACACAATTGTGACCTTTATTTTGGAAGATGCTGTAGAGTTCCTCGCCCATTACGGAATCGAGAGTTCAATCGATAGTCTCCCTCCGGATGCTTTTATCATGGCATGCGTTTTGGCGCTCAAGTTTAAGTGGAAATTCGAGGGCTATTCTTCGGAAACTCCCAGCGGGTACCCAGCAGTTACGATGACAGGTGGTACCAATGGTTATTTCCTGGATTCAGCGCATCCTATAATTTCGGTAGAGCTGGATAATGGTGACCAAGTCGTGATGTGCGAAGCGGATCCTGTGGCGGATGAGCTGACTTTAAAAAGTCATTCTGAAACACTACTCAAGGTCCTAGCTCGGGAACGGTCTTATGAAGTCGATGCAATTTTTCCCAAGCTCGAGATTAAGGCTACTCAGAACCAGACTTGGATGAAGAACTTGTGGACTACCGTGCACAAAACCGGCAGGAAAGCATGGATATTGGAGGCATACCTGCATCTGATTCTAAACATGAATCATGTTGGGATCGAAGCAGTTTTGGGACAAGAGGCATCCATGATGCTCGAGTGTGCATCAGCCAAGCCAACAGTGATCATCGACGAATCCTTCAACTTAATATACTGTCGGGGAGGAAAGATGCTTTTTAGTGTGCACATCCCCAAGGATCACGCTTACTGGGCAGATCCCGGCGAAATTAAGTTTTAGTGTTATTTGACCCCGTTTCGAAAAACGAACCGGGGTCTTTTTTTGGTATAATGATCACATGATTTATCAGCCTCATGGGCTTGGTACGAAAATTAGGGCCTTTTTAAATAGACTAACTTCTGGCAAAATTACACAGCTGGGAACAAATTACGTTACTTCCCAATTTAAAAAAGTGCCTAAAAGATCAAGAAAAAAGTTATTAATAGTTTTAACATACGCGTCTTCTTTTGTGATGGCCACAACTGTAATAGTATTCTTTGGGGTAATTTTCGTTTTTGCCTATTTCTCCCGCCAGTTGCCAAGCCCTAACACATTGCTGGAGAGAAGCGACGAGCTTTCTACAAGGTATTACGATCGCAAAGGCACGCTCATTTTTGAGCAATTCGGAGAAAAAAACAGAACACTAGTTAAATACGAAGATATTCCTCAATCTGTAATTGACGCCACACTTGCCACCGAGGACGCCGAATTCTATACACATCAAGGATTCTCACCACGCGGTATGCTAAGAGCCATTAGAAACATGATTACAGGTGAAGGTGGCATCCAAAGCGGGTCGACACTTACACAGCAGGCCATAAAAAATACTCTATTAACCTCCGAACAAACCGTAGTGCGTAAAATTAAAGAACTAATCTTGTCTTTACAGCTGGAGAATCGGTACTCAAAAGAAGAAATAATTCAGATGTATTTAAACGAAACTCCTTACGGTGGCCAAAACTATGGAATCTATTCTGCGGCCAAAGCATACTTCAACAAAGAACCCAAAGAGCTTACAACTGCGGAATCAGCCTATATAGCAGGGTTGCCCCAAAGTCCGAGTAGGTATTCCCAATTTGGTATAACTCCCGAGCTTGGTATCGAACGAAAAAATTATGTGTTATATCTGATGAACTCTAGAGGTTGGGTCGGGGATGATGGAAAGCGGCATTTTCTGAATAATGAGGAGTACGAGAAGGTTAAAGCAGAAACATTAACATTTGAGACTGCAAAAATTCCTTTGGCAGCACCGCACTTTGTTTTTTATACAAAGCAGTATTTATCGGATATTTTGGGTGAGCAACTGGTCGAAAACGGTGGTTTGCGAATAATGACAACTTTGGATTTGGATACTCACTCAATGGCACAAAAAATAGTTGAGGAAGAGGTGGATAAAGCGAAGGATGCGAATTTGAACTTATATAACGGGTCAATGGTTGTGCTTGATCCGAAGACTGGGCAAATATTATCTATGGTAGGTAGCCGAGGCTATAATCTTGATCCAGAGCCTTTGGGTTGTACTCCGGGAGGCTCAGGAACAGCAGGCTGTAAATTTGATCCGTATGTTAATGTGGCAACTTCTAGGAGACAGCCGGGGTCTTCAATTAAACCGATCACATATGCGACATTGCTATCTAAAGGCTACACTGCAGCTACACCGCTGATAGATGTGAGAACTAAATTTAAAGGAAGTGCCCCGGATAAACCCTACTCTCCTGTTAATTATGATGGTCAGTATAGGGGGGTTATGCCGGTAAGAAAATCTTTGGCAAATTCACTCAATGTTGCGGCCGTAAAAGCTTTGGATTTGGTTGGTATAAGTTCGATGGTGGATCAGGCTGAGAAAATGGGAATTACAACCTTTGATGATAAACAAAACTATGGTTTGGCAATAACCTTGGGGGGTGTTGAGGCAAGATTGTTAGACCTAACTGCCTCCTACACTGTATTTGCCAATAAAGGAACATATAATAAGCCAACACCGATTCTAGAGGTTCAGAATTCAAAAGGCGAGGTGATCTACAGGCCTACTACTCCGCCCAAGAAAGTTTTGGATGAGGGCGTAGCATTTATCATTTCCGATATTTTATCTGATGATGGGGCTCGCTCTGAAGCATTCGGTACTCACAGCCTCTTATATATTCCGGGGTATCAGGTAGCAGTAAAAACCGGTACAACAGATGAAAAAAAGGACAACTACGCTGTAGGGTATACGCCTTATATTGCTGCCGGAGTTTGGGTTGGCAATAATAACAATGAACCTATGAATCAGTATATTGCGTCAGGTATATCGGGTGCTTCCCCTATTTGGAACAGATTTATGAAGGAATATTTGGCTACTTTAGATGAAAAAGCCAAGACTCCTGAAAAATTCGATCCCCCTGCAAATGTCTCTAAAATTACTGTGGATTCTCTTTCGGGTATGCTTCCCTACGAAGACCAACCAACGCGTGGGGAGTGGTTTGTAAAAGGCACTGAGCCAACAACCAGAAGTGCATGGTACGAAAGACTAGAAATTTGTGAAGTGGACGGGAGAATAGCCAACGACAGTTGCAGAAATGCAGACAAGACTGAGGAAAAAAACTACATTGACATTAGGGAACACAAACCCGAATGGCAGGCATATGTTGATGAGTGGGTCAAAAAGGAAAAAGGCGGAGATAGTAAGTATTATCCTCCTACGATGGTGTCAGCACTGGAATTCGAAGGGGACGAAGTGAAAAATAAGGATAATGTGTCTGTAAAAGCTTATGTTACCGGGTTTGAAGAAGGAAAATCTGTTCCGCTGGACTTTCGTATAAAAGTGGAAACTTCAACTTACGAGGATATTGAGGTTATTAGGTTTTATAAGGATGGTGAGAAGGTTGGGGAAGATTCAAACGAGCCTTTTGGATATACTTTCTCATTGGGAGCCTCCGATATAGGTAAGCACGAGTTTAAAGTGTCTGCAACCGATGAAAAAGGTAATAAAGGTGAGACTAAGTTTATCTTAGATGTAACAGGCTACGCGCGGGAGTGATGTCATCAAATTTATTGTTGTTTCTACCGGTTTTTTTGTTTACACTTTATCTTAATGCCCTATCTTAATAGATTATATTTTTATCTTGTGTTGGTTGTGTTGTCTGTTTATCTTTTACCTGTTTCCGCCAGCACCAAGAAGCATTTTTACAACAATGGGGATGTGCTGTCTACGGTGGAAATTAATAATACTACCGAAAACGGTCCTGTTACCGTTGCTAATGACTATTATGGTATTGCAACAGCGAATATTGGTGATTTGGACGGAGATGGTATACAGGATCTTGCAGTGGCTGCAATGAGAGAGAGCAGCCAGGGTAGTTTAAAAGGTGCCGTCTATATTCATTACTTGAACAGGGATGGATCCGTAAAGGGTACAGTCAAAATCGATGATAGTACAACAAATGGTCCTGTACTAACGAACGAGGATTACTATGGACAAGGAATTACGGGAATAGGAGATTTGGACGGCGATGGAACACTAGATCTCGCAGTGGGCGCTATTGGGGATGATAATGGCGGAAGTAGTCGGGGAGCGGTTCATATTCATTTTATGAACAGAAACGGTTCCATTAAAAGTACAGTCGAGATTAACGACAGCACCACAAATGGTCCTGACTTAACTGACTCGGACAATTACGGGTCTTCAACGGACAATATTGGAGATTTAGATGGTGACGGAATAAATGATTTGGTGGTGGGTGCGGCGGGAGATGATAATGGTGGAAGTGGAAAGGGTGCTGTGCATATTCACTTTATGAACCAGAACGGTTCAATTAAGAGCACTGTGGAAATTAACGATAGTACCGAAGACGGTCCTGTGCTGACAGCAGGTGATTTCTACGGCAGATCGGTAGCTAATATAGGAGACCTGGATGGAGACGGTATCCAGGATTTAGCAGTGGGTACAATATACTCGGATAGTGGTGGCCAAGATCGCGGAACCATTTACATTCACTTCTTAAACAGGAACGGTTCCGTGAAAAGTACAGTCAAAATTGATGGTAGTACAACGAAGGGGCCCGTGCTTAATGACATAGATTATTACGGCATATCAATAACAAGTATTGGCGATTTGGACATGGACGGCATACAGGAAATCGCGGTAGGGGCTTATGGCGATGACAACGGCGGGAATGCGCGTGGTACTGTGCATATTCACTTTATGAACCGGAACGGATCGATTAAAAATACTATGGAAATAAACACGAACACGCCTAACGGTCCCCTACTAAGTACTGGCGACATGTTAGGTTATGGGATCTCCTCCATAGGAGATCTTAACAACGACGGCATTCGAGATTTAGTAGTGGGTGCCACAGGAGACGATGCAGGTGGGTCTAATAAGGGAGCGGTACACATTCTCTTCATGAAACCCTATTACACACTTACGTTTCTCAAGGATACCTCCTGCAAAGATAGAGAACCGGAAGAAACTACTTGGATTCAGCTTGAACCTAAAGACAATGGGATGAATCTAACCTGGACACAATATGATTCCCAACATGTGAGAATAAGGATTGATGATGGAACAGGAAATTACCCATGGGAAATGAGCAAAGCATCAAATGATGGACATGAATTTTTACCCAATGTTGCCTCATGGCAGAAGATAAAACTTAGGGGAGTTAACGGATGCAGAGAAGGAGAGTTTTCGGAGGAAGTTTCGTATGCGAGTTATCCGACTGGGTGGTATAACAGCCAGTAGTCGGCAAGTCCCTACCCGATATTTTGAATTTCTTTAGAGTCAATTTCACCCGTGTAATAAACCCTCACAGTAATAGCCTTTTCCTCATTGGACTTACGGTACTCCCCAATTATTTCAACTCTGTTAATTGAATTCGAGCTGTTCTTTATCTGTTCAAGTATTTCCCCAAATTCCTTGGAAACAGGAATATTAAACGTAAAATCTTTTTCCGATTCACTATCATACGAAGTCAAAATTCTTGTCGGTAAGGCCTGATTTGCTATTAAGCTTTCGGTATTTAGCTCAAAACCGTTATATTTAATTACACCAGCTTCATTTCCGTTAATAAGTAGGTTTTTGTTTTCAACAGAGTAGCTTGTAATTCCCAAGTTAAACAACAATCCGCTTAATATCTCTTTTGTGATTTTACTAATCTCGTAAGGAGTTTTATCCTTTTCCCAAAAAACCCCACAAACCTTTCTGATTTCAGAATAATCCGAGTAATTTCTGCTTCCCACAGAACTTGTATTGTAAACCCTGCCTAGTTCGTAAAGTTTTACGCTATCTTGCTTATGTTTTTTATATTCCAAAATCACCGGTTCCAAAGTTTCAAACAGTGAAGTTCGCATGGCGCCTTTCTCAGAACTTAAAGCATTTTCCAACAAAACCTGAGAATCCTTTCTATCATCCGTTTTTACCAACGGATCCGTTATAAACCCATGTAATCCCAAATTAACCAATATATCTCTTAATTTTTCCTCAAAAATATAAATAGCCGGTGTGATTTCACTGGGCGGAGTAAACGGCACTATAGCAGTGGGAATGTTAGCGTAATTATTTATCCTAAGAACATCCGCTATGATGTCATCCTCAACTTCGATATCAGTTCTATAATATGGAATTTCCAATTTCAACCCTTCATTTGTCTTCTCTATCACCTTGTATCCCAGCTTACTCAAAATCGAATCTATTTTGTCCAGGTGTATAAGCATTCCAGACACTTTTTCCAATCTTGAATAAGTAAAGTCTAACTGCTTGTATCCCAAAGGATTTTCATACCAGTCTTCGTTATCGAAACAAGTTCCGCCGGCTAGCTCTAATATCAATTGTGATGCACGTTCTATTGCAATTTTGGCCAGTTCCGGGTGTAAATATTTGTCGTACCTTAAAACAGTTTCGTTTTGAATTTTAAGCTTTCTCGAAGTTTTTCGGATATTTGTTTGATTATAATTTCCTGCATCCAAAACAATTTTCGTAGTTGCTTCATCAACTCCCGTTCCAGCCCCGCCTACAATGCCGCCTATAACAGTGGGTTTGTCGTTTTGCGTTAACACAAATGCGCTTTCATCGAGTTTTACAGTTTCACCAAGAAGAGTAACAACGCTTTCGCCCTGTCTTGCCCTACGAATGATAATTTCGGGCTTTTCCATTTTATCTATATCTTGGGCATGCATCGGCTGGCCTGTTTCTACCATCACGTAATTTGTAATATCCACAACATTATTTATGCTGGGTATTCCATAAGCTTCTAATCTGTTTTTAAGCCAAATCGGCGAGGGTCCAACTTTTAGATCTGTAAAAACACGGGTGTAAAAACGGTTAACTAAGTCGGGGCATTCAACCTTAATTTCCACTTTTGTGTCATTTCCCTGCTTTCTGCACTCGGTTCTAGTTTGAGACGGCAGTTTTAGTTCGCTGTTTTCAAAAGCCGCAAAATCTCTTGCACATCCAATAATCGAAAGCCAATCCGATCTGTCCATTCTATGTTCCAAATCTAAAACACTTGTTTCATACCCATCGTTTTTGTATTCATAAATGGGTTTATCTAATAAAAGGCCCAAAGCCGTGAATGAATCAGCGATCTCTTTTGGAGATTTGTCGGTTTGTACATATTCTTTTAGCCATTCAATAGGTATTTTCATCTTTGGTTCATTTTCTTTTTATATAATTACTTTTGCTCTGCGGGCCACCTGCCACTGTGGACTATTGGTTAAGTCGACTAGCCTGTCAACTAGTATAAGAGGGTTCGATCCCCTCCAGTGGCCCCAGAGTATTGACTACGTACCAATCTGTGTTAGAATAGTTTTAGTTGACAGGCTGACTTAATTTTAAGTCACGGTTGAAAAGAACTCTCTTCGGGGAGTTCTTTTCTTTTGCCTATCTAAATACTATTCCGCCCCCATAAAACTTTCTAATATCATCCAATCCGAATTTTTGCATTACTAAACGGTCCAGACCCAATCCAAACGCGTATCCCGTGTAAACATCAGGATCAATACCACACGCCTTTAATGTGTTGTAATGGATCATCCCCGACCCCAGCGACTCAATCCATCCCCTACCCTTGCAAACTGAGCATCCAGCGCCTTTGCAGAACTTACACAGCATATCAGTACCCATTCCCGGGGAAACTTCCGGGTAATACTTGTATCTAAACCTTAATACAACATCATCTCCGAACAGAAACTTATGTAATTCAGTTAAAGTGCCCTTTAAATGCTGAATTGTAATTCCTTTGTCTACAACAAAACCTTGGTAGTGGTGAAAAAAAGGAGTATTTGTTTGGCTGGCTGTTTCATTTCGATACACCTTTCCCGATGCAACTGCCCTAATCGGCGGATCATATTGAGTTAACACTCTTGATTCAATAGAGGAAGTATGTGTTCTCATCAAAATATCCGGTTCGCTAATAAATAACGTGTCCTGTAAGTCCGTTGCCGGGTGGCCTTCGGGTAAATTTAGTTTTCTAAAGTTAAATTCCGCTTCTTCAATTTCCTGCCCGTCAACAACTGAAAACCCGTAATATCTGAAAAACTTATCCAGTTCTCTAATAACGGTTTCCGTGGGGTGCATCATGCCGGTTTTTTGCGGGGGTAATAAATAGGAAAGATCAATCATAGGATCACCGATAGATTCCAGTGTAGCTTGTTCTCTTGCAGTTTCTATTTGTGCTTTAATTTTCTCGGATACTTTATTTAGTTCAGCCGCCACTTTCCTTTTCTCTTCAGCAGACAACTCGGGGACGAGCTTCATAAGCTTTGTTATAGTACCATGATTTTTAGAGAAGTATTTTAGGTAGAGCTCATCAAACTCACCTAACAGGCTAGACTCTTTTAGGTCAGCTAAAAACTGCTTTTCCAATAATTTTATATCTTCGAGACTTAAAGGCACTATTTAATCTTACACTTTTTGGAGACTTTATTTAAGATGAGGTTTAACCAACTCAACTACTTTTTCAAATGCTCCAAAATCTTTTACAGCTAATTCTGACAGCATTTTTCTGTTTAATTCAACATTTGCTCTTTTTAAGGCCGGAATAAATCTCGAGTACTTAATACCGAATTTGTCTAATCCCGCGTTAAGCCTAACTATCCAAAGTTGTCTTAAATCTCTTCGTCTTTTAGCTCTCCCTGCGAATGCATGCTCACCCGCTCTTAGAACAGCTTGATTAGCTCTTGTAAAGATCAAATGGCGACTCATTCTATAACCTTTTGCAAGGCCTATGACTTTTTTGTGTTGTCTTCTTGTTCTAAATCCACCTTTAACTCTTGGCATATATTTTCCTTAACCTAGGCAAACTTGTTTAATAACTTTCTAAGAATTCTTATGTGTCCCTTGTTTTCCTGAATAACAGTTTTTCTTTTACGATATTTCCTAGAAGAGTCCATTTTTCTTTTTAAATGACCCGTTCTAGACTGCTTCTTCATAAGCTTACCGTTTTTAGTGACTCTAATTCTTTTTGTTAATGTTTTCTTAGTTTTCATTTTAGGCATACATTGGTCTCATTTCATTTGTGAACAAATACAGTAGAAATCCATCCGGGAGTAGTTTTAGGTTCCCCGTCTTGTTTAGCTACTTCTTCTAACCCTTTTTCCATCAGTTTTAGTTTATCCATCGCTACCTCAGGATACTTTTTTTCTCTTCCCTGCATCTGAACTGTTACTTTAACACGATCGCCGTTTTTTATAAACTCTATCGCTCTTTCCACTCTGGTATCAAGGTCTCCCTGCCCTATTGTGGGTCCGATTCTGAATTCTTTCAGCTCGCTTTTTTTTGCCTTTACTTTGTTCTGGCTCTTTTTTTTGCGTTCCATGTACAAGAACTTAGTAAAATCCATGATCCTCGCTACAGGCGGGTTAGACTGAGGTGCTATTAGGACCAGGTCTAGTTCTGCTTTTCTGGCCTTAGTTAGCGCTTCTTCGGTAGGTACTACACCCAAGTTTTCTCCAGACTCAGCCAACAGGCGGACCTGCTTTTCTCGAATTTTATCATTAATATAATAATAGTCCGTTTTTTGTTTGGCTTTGTTATTTACAACTCGTATAGGTTTTTACCTCCTCAGACCAGGATAAATTACCACAACAGCAGGGCTTTCGCAAGATCTTATCTACCAAAGTGTCAATGATCTATCTTTTGATAGTTTTCCTGCTTTTTGTGCAAAATCTTTAACTGATACTGTACCGGGCTTTTCTTCAGTTCTTAGGCGTACGCTTACGGATTCCTCTTTTGCTTCTCTATCCCCTACTATAAGCATATACGGTATTTTTTGCTCTTGAGCCTGGCGAATTTTTGCCTGCATTGTGTCTTCTCTGTCGCTTACCTCAACCCTTAAGCCTTCTTTTTGCAGTTCTTTTTGCACTTTATACGCATATTCAAGGTGGGTTTCTGATATAGGGATCACAATTGCTTGAACCGGTGACAACCAAAGTGGAAAGGCCCCTGCAAAATGCTCAATCAGGAAACCCACGAATCTTTCGGATGAGCCTAAAGGTGCCCTATGTTGAACCACTACGTATTTTTCCTGGCCGTCCTTATCCGTGTATTTTAAATCAAACCTTTCGGGCATATATAAATCAATTTGGTTTGTAGATATACCGTACTCGTTGCCTATGACCGATTTGATTTTAAAATCCATTTTAGGGCCATAGTGTGCGGCACCTTCATTCACAACTTCGTACCTGATTCCGGCCTTATCCATTGCAGCCTTAGATAATTCTTCGGCTTTTTTCCACATTTCTTCGTTGCCGTGGTATTTATCTAGTTTACTTGGGTCTCGTAAAGCTAATACTATGTAATAGTCTTTGAGTCCAAGGGCGTCATAGTAAAATCTGTGTAGATCTATTATTTCCACGAACATATCAATAGCCTGTTCCTGTGTGCAATACACGTGCGCGTCGTTTTGAACGAAGTATCTGGGTCTTAAAATACCGTTTAATGCCCCTGCGTTTTCGTACCTTGCCACGGTCCCGTATTCTGCCATTCTTAAGGGTAGTTCTCTATAACTTCTGATTTTTGACTTAAAAATCATGTGGTGGAAAGGACAGTTCATTGGTTTAAGGAAGTATTCCTCATCCTTATCGCCTGGTACCTGAACTTTGTACATTTCATCTTCGAAGTATGGGACATGGCTTGAAATCTCGAAAAGTTTACGCTTAGTCATAATCGGAGTTGAGACTCTAACATATCCCCACTTGTCCTCGGTTTCTTTGCCCCATCTTTCAAGCTCTTCCTTAACTATTGTTCCTTTGGGTAGCCAAAGTGGAAGTCCGGGGCCAATCTCCTCAGCGAATGTGAACAGTTCCAATTCTCTGCCGATCTTTCTATGATCTCTTTTTTTGGTTTCTTCAAGTAATTCCAAATGGTTAGTTAAATTTTCCTGTGAGTCAAAGGCTGTAGCGTATATGCGGGTCAACATTTTGTTATTCTCATTGCCTTTGTAGTAGGCGCCGGCGACAGATAAGAGTTTAAATGCTTTTACAGAACCAGTGCTTTCAGCGTGAGGGCCGGAGCATAAATCAATATCGTGGAATCTGCTGCTTTCACCCCCCATTTCGTAAACTGTAATTTCTTCTCCCCTGCTCTCAATTTCAGAAATTGTATCAAGCTTGTAGGGGTTTGACGCAAATAATTCTTTGGCATCTTCAGCAGAGATAATTCTCTTAACGAGAGGTAAATCTGCAGTAATTATTTCGGCCATTAAACTCTCGATTCTTTCAAAATCGGAGTCGCTTATTTTTTGATCCAGATCGAAATCGAAGTAGAAGCCATTTCCTATTGGCGGCCCCATTACTTTTTTAAGGTTTGGGTACAGCAGCTGCATAGCCGTGTGTAAAACATGTTCAGCCGTATGGCGCAAAGGCATTAAAGGATCATCTTTTAATTCAGTGTTTATTTTAGACATAGTATTTAGTTATTTTATGTTTAATTTACTAAAAAGGAAAGCTATTAAGATAAAAACAGTTATTTACCCCAAAACGGGGTTGTAGTAGTTTGTGTAGTTTTGAGTAAAAACAGATTGTACACTAAGAATTGTTATACACTGGCCGGGTATTTCGGTCAACAAAAAGCGGTGAGCAAAAATAGTTCTTGCTCACCGCCTCATTCACTCAGGTACCCAGCACCCTAAGTCTTCGTTCACCCATCCGTATCCCTTGGAAGAGTCATAATTGGGGTTGGGGTTTTGCACTCGGATCATTCCGCCTGCCTTCCAGTCATTAATATCTCCCCCAACAACAACCTCCACAGTTTCCCCGGCATTCACTGTAAATAGCGGCCCAGATCCGGGGTTATACCCAAAGGGGCTTTGGAAAGCACCAACCCGATCCCCAGTTGGTTGCCAGTATCCCACCACCCCCGATTTTACCGAGCCATTGGGCCGGTACAGTTTGCAGGGATCAGGGGTATCCCCGATCGTTCCGGCGGCCCATGCTGCTACCGTGCATCCGGAGGCCAGAATAGAGCCCATCAAAATCAGAGAAAAAATAGCGAAAAGGTGCTTTTTCATGTAATCCTCCTTAGGGATTTTTTGATTTGAAAAGATATTCTTGAATTATATCATATACTATAGGTTTTGACAAACGTAGGGTCAGACCCTGTATAATATCCTCGTGATACTTAATATCTATAAAGAAAAAAACTGGACTTCGTTTGATGTGGTTGCCAAACTGCGAGGAGTTTTAAAAACTAAAAGAATCGGACATGCTGGTACATTAGATCCCCTGGCCGAGGGAGTCCTGATAATACTAACTGATGCCGACACCAAAAAGCAGGATTTTTTTATGAAACAGGTAAAAGAGTATGAGGCAGAGATTGCTTTTGGAATTACTACGCCTACCTGGGATTTGGAAATAACTCCCGACTTTGTTGGAAACATTCCCAGTGAAAAACAGGTTGATGAGCTAATTCCGAATTTTATTGGGGAAATCGAGCAAACAATACCAATGTATTCGGCCAAAAGAGTTGATGGTAAACATCTGTACGAACTCGCTCGAAAAGGATTAGAACCAACAAAGCCAGTAGCTAAAAAGAAAGTAGTTGTACACAATATAGAAAAGCTGGGTTTTGTTTCTCAGACTATTGTTACTACTCAGGGCGAAAAACAGGTTAATATTTTGCAGTGTAGAGTAACTTGTTCCTCTGGCACCTATGTTAGATCACTGGCGTTTGACATGGCAAATAAGCTTGGGACGGGTGGTATGCTTGTAAAACTCTTACGAACAAAGGTGGGAGAATTCACTATTGCCGACGCTAAAAAGTTAACTGCTCTTGCTCAACCTGAACTTTAGTTACCTTTAAAATGCCTGCTTTGGTGGCAAGTTGGATAAGTGGGTTTATCGTAATAGTAAAAAGAATTATCACAAGCCAGTCCAGCAGCTGGAAAGCTAAAAATACTGCTACAGCAAATGACGGCTGCAAAAAATTCGTATACGGTTGCACGGCTTTATTAATTTTCTCTGTAATATACTTGCCAAATTCCTCTTTTGAAGCGATAAACGAGGAGTTGTTTGTTAACATGTTTTTGGGAATCAAATTTGAGTCGCTAAATGCCTGCTCAATTGTGGATTCGATTTCTTGAGATACTACTTTATGAATAGGCTCTGTAATCACAGAAGCCACGGTTCGTCCGACATCCAAGTTTGATATATCTTGTGGCCTTACTAAAAAAGCGAATCCTGCTACAACACTAAAAACTGTGGTGAGAGTACTAATCGCTATTCTAAAGTTTGTTCGGGGGTTGAATTTTAAGAAAACATGTTTATACGATCTTTCATACTCGATTCCGGAAATTGATATAGCTAATGCGATTGCTACTAAAACCAGGGTATTAACAAGATCGTAATGGGGAAATCCAAGAATTATTCCCGTTACTAGTGCCAGAGGAGTAAGGAGCAACTCGGTATATTTGCTATTTGAGCACAGTAAAAAAGAATAGATATAGCAAACCAAGAGTAGTAGCAACACTGTCGCAATGGCTACATCGGGTGTAATTTTGAGAAATTCTACTCTGCGAACAAATTGAGAGATATTTCGAGTAACTGCGTACGATAACGCCGCTAAAAGAACAAGCAAAGATAGTGTTTTTATTCTTTGTTCATTTAGGGCAGGCATACGTAGTTAATGGCCGGCTTTTTCGGATTCCTCAGCTTCTGCCTTTGTAGAATGAACTGTACCTTCGGGGTGATTGGGAGGTGAGTAAATTGTATACAGTTTCAAGTCATCAGCTAAGTTATTAATGATGTTATGATTTGATCCTGCAGGAACGATTAGTACGCCTTCCTTTTGGATGGTGTAGGATTCATCGTCAACCACTGCTTGTGCGCTCCCCTGCTCTATCCTAAAGAACTGGTCGACATTATGGTGAACTTCCATGCCTATTTCCTCACCGGGCTTAAGGCACATAACTACTAGCTGCATGTGCTTGGCAGTAAATAGTACTTTTCGGAAATTATTATTTTCAAGGGTTTGAGCCTCGATGTTTGTTGTGAATGGTTGCATGTATATATGATATCAGAAATAGCCGAATGAGTTTAAGTGTAAATAGAGAGCTATTCTTAAATGGTGGGCGGTACAGGGATCGAACCTGTGACCTCCGCAATGTCACTGCGACGCTCTAACCAGCTGAGCTAACCGCCCACGATCAAGATACAGCTACTTTTTCTTAGGGGACATCATTTTATCAATAATACCGTATTTTAGGGTTTCCTCAGCAGACATCCAGTAATCTCTATCTATATCCTTTTTTACCTGTTCCATCTTTTTTCCGGACTCTTTGGCAATAATTTCGGCGTACTGATCCCGCAACCTAATCATATGACGAGCTGTAATCTCTACATCACTTGCTTGCCCCTCTGCCCCACCCAACACCTGATGAATCATAGTATACGAACCTGGCAAGGCATATCTCTTACCTTTGGTGCCTCCAGCAAGTATTAAAGCCCCCGCTGATGCTGCTAGCCCTACGTTTATGGTGACAATATCGTTCTTAATGTGCTTCATAGTGTCATACATAGCTCTTCCTGCATAGGCCACTCCACCTTCTGAGTTTACATATACGCTGATGTCTCGATCGGGATTTTCGCTCTCTAAAAACAAAAGTTGCGCAATAAACGTGTTTGCTTCAGCCATATCAATTGGACCTGTAACAAACACAATGTAGTCTTTCAAAAGTCTGGAGTAGATATCGTAGGATCTTTCACCACCTGCTTCTTTTTCTACCACATATGGAATTAACGTATTTTTTGCGCTCATTTTATTTTTTGTCATTTTCTATTTCCTCAGCAAGTTGCGAAATTAATTTATTTTTTTGTAAAATACTTTTTATGTACATTCTTTCGGAGAAGCTTTTCATTCTGTCAGCAATTTTTGGGTCTCCTGCCGCCTGAATCATTTGATCGATCTCTTCATCCGAAACCTCTACTTTTTCATCCTCTATTATTTTGAGTAACCCAAGTTCCGCAACCAAGTTTCTCTCAGCTATTTTGTTGTACTCGCCTCTAAGCTGATCAGAAGTTTTATTTTGGGACTTTAAATATTGTTCTAAAGATAGACCTATCGTTTGAGCCTGATCTACTAGCCGGGACATCATTCGATTAGCCTCGTCGTCGATTAACATGTCTGAAACTTCGACTTTAGTTTCTTTCATTATTGCATCAATAATTTCGTTTGATCCCATATGTACATGATCGTGCTCACCCTTATCATTTTTTTCAACCTTATCTTTATAGCTATTACGAAGCAGCTTTCTAAAATCTCCCACTTTAACCTCCGGTTTAATAGCGATTGTAGCGACAAATTCGAAATCTTTTTCCAAGTCGAATTCTTTTATCTCAACTTTGGGATTGGCAATTGCTAGTATTGTGTTTTCTTTCAAAGCTTGTGGATAGTATTTTTGCAATAGATAATTAACAACCTCACCGTATAGTTTAGAAACTCCAATCTTTTGCTCCACCATATCCTTCGGTGCCTTTCCTTTTCTAAAGCCATCAAGCTCGATATTTTCAACAGTGTCTTCTAAAACTTCGTCGTAAGCCTCTTTAACTTTTGCAGATTCTATGGTTACTGTGAGTTTTATAGTAGATTTTGGCATTTTTTCAACTTTTGTTTTCATAGTTTTTCCCTTCAAATTTACCGGCTCATTGTAGCATGATGCCGCTCTTTTGACTATCCCCGTACTATCGGATACACTCTGCACATATCTAAAATAAGGAGGAGAATTATGACTTTAGAAAGTCTACGAGGCTAAGGAAAAATAAGTACTGATGAGAGGCTAACCGAGTATGCAGAAATGTGTGCTCGGATATCTATTTTATAGATACTGTAAACATTTCGTGAAATATATTATTCGCTGGAATTCCGTTTTCAACCAGCATATTTAAGGTGTCCTGTACCATATCCGGATGGCCGCAGATCAAGTATTGAGTGTTTTCCCTTTGAATCTCTATAAAGTTGGTTACTCGGCCTTGTTTAGTATTCTTTTCGGTGGCTTGTTCTCTGGATATGCAAATTTCGTAAGAAAAATTGGGTAATTCACTAGCCATTTTATCTAAAATATCTTTTTTGAATATTTCTTCACACACTTTTACCCCAAAATAAACTTTAATTGCGGACTCGCACTTACTATGGCTTAAAGAGGAAAGCATGGAAAGGATCGGAGCTATTCCTGTTCCCGTGGCAATAAATACTAGGCTTTCGGCCAACAGCTCAGGCAGTATAAATCTCCCCGAAGGGCCTATAAATGTGATCTCCTGGCCTACCGACAGGTTTTTAAGGTAATTCGACCCTATCCCATCATGATCCACAGCGGCTAAGATACTTATTGAGTCTTTGATGCCGGCATCCGAGCTAATTGAATAAGACCTAAAGCATGTTTCACCCACTTTCAAATTGATGAACTGCCCCGGAAGAAAAGCAATTTCAGGAGGTGATGTCAATTTAAAAACAAACTCTACTACCTTGGAATTTAGTGTTTTCTTACTTTCTACAACTGCAGCATGCTTTAGAGGTTTTGGGAATAGAAACATATGGGTAGTTTACCAGAAATTGGATTTTTTGGTAGTATTAAGTGGTGAAACAAGAAGCAGGTGTATCTTTTTCAGAGTTAACCGAAGCGGAGAAAAGACTTCCCAGAGATATTGAAAAGGAGCTTGCTGAGGTTGTTTTTGCCGAAAATCGGAATAATGCGATTTTTAAAAAGACAATTGACCCTTCAGAATATATTGGGCGGCAGAGAGTTATGTTAAGAGGACACTGTTTTGAGAAGGCTGTGAAATTGGCAGTAATAAAAAACGAAGTGTTATCAAATGAGGAAGCACTGCGTTATTCCGAAACTTTGGTTGATTTATCTAATCACCCCGAAAATTTTGGTTTTGGGGAAGGCGCAATTTTTCGGAATCCCGACCTTGTTTTTTTAGAAATTCAGACAGAACACAAAAAAATTCTAATTCAGCGATTGGGAGAGGTGAAGTCTATTGAAATCAATAAGCGTGCTTTAAGGCAATCAGGTGGACTAAGGCAAGATGTGATTGATATATTGTCTCGCGAAGATCTATCCCAAATACAGCAACGAGACTTGATTAACGAAACTCACAAGGGTGTGAGTGCGAGGGAGGGAATTTACGCTATGACTCAAATGCTAAAACCCGTATTACTTGATGAGGAGCTGTGTTTACAGCATAGTTTAGATCCAAGTAAATTTGTTGGCTACACAATCGAACTGGATCCTAACGCTGGAATGAGACTATATATTCCGGCGGAGTTTAAACTTCCCGACTTTGATTCATTACCAAATTTACGAGGTGTAACATATGAGCAGTTTAAAGATAAATCAGACCTAACAGAGCACCCTGAGGTAAGGAAACTTAGGAAGTGTATTGAGGAAAAAAGGTTGGATATAACCTACGAAGTTATTAAGATGTACCAAAACGGGGATTTGGAAGTACAGAGTATAGACGTTAATCGGGGTACGATGTGTGAATTTGCGGATTCTGTGCTCGAGAAGCATGAGAAAGTTCTCAGAACCGCACATGGATTCTTCCATGAAATGCTTTCCCCGGATGAGGAAAAAAACGTAGGAGCCTATATTTGGGGAATGTTAAAACGAGGTGACTCATTTGAAGATACAGATAAATATATTGGGGACATTCCGATGGATAAGTATTTGGATTCCTGGCGGTTTATTCTGGGTCTTTGCACTGGGGAGCCTCTCTTAGGTAAGTTGGAGGAACGAACCAAAGAGGTGTACGATTATTTAGTTGAGCGATACAGCCATGTCCTATAAGCAGTTAAATGAATACCTTCCGGGACCGGATTCGGAGGAGCAAGTTACGAATACTAATACTAAAGAGAGGAACCAATCGAGGGGTCCAAAAAAGCCTTGGGCAGCGGGACTAAGCCGGCCGATTGAAATTCTCCCTAAAGAAGAAACTCGTGAAGAGCTGGAGGCGAAAAAATACACCAGGTCACTCGAAATCTTGTCGACCCACATAAAGGAACTGCCGGAAATGCTTGATAGTGCTTGGGCTATTTTTAAAAAAGAGTACTCTACCTGGGTAGTCACCGCGTTAGAAAATCTTGATTTAAACAAAGAATTGGAAGGAGACAGAGTTCATCTAGGCATGAGCTCCCTGCGATCTGGAGGGGTAAAATATCCGGTTCAAAATGCTTTTCATATACCATCTAAAATTAGGGTTGAATATCAAGGAAACTCACAGTCCGGGGAAGTTGATTTAGTTCCAATCGCTTTGGAACAACTAAAGGAGAAACTCGTTGAAAACGTGAACTCTTGGAGAACGATTATTTCCCAAAATAATTTGGACAGCGAGGATGTTGTTGCATTAGTGGAGTTTCTTTATGGGCCAAAAGATAAGTCCGATCTTGAGTCTCTGAGAGAATCAATTGAGATTGCCGTGGATTTAATAGCCGAGGCTAAGCATAGCAAAGCGTAGGGCGGCCTGCCAGCCGTAGCAAAGCGTAGGCTGGTGGGCAAGGAGGGACTTGAACCCTCACTCCTTTCGGAACACGGTCCTAAACCGTGCGCGTATGCCAATTCCGCCACTTGCCCATACCCACTTTCCCATTTTATCACATTGATAAGTGTTGATTTACGACTTAGTAGCAACTGGCGTGGCAATTTGCCCAATTTGAGTCATAAAGAATGTTACACCTTTGAGCCAATGACCATATGCCGGAGGAGTATACACGGGAGCCATTTCTTCAGGGGAAACCAACCCCTTATCCACATAATTTTCCTTAATTCCCTTAGCTACAGTTTCGATTGCCTCCTCGTAATTTTGGAAAGCAATGTATTTACCCCCATAAATTCCCCATCCAAAAGGATTGAAAGATCCAGGAATAAGTTTTTTTCCACAAGATGACTCCATACATGCGATCGCCGGTAGTAGACGATAGTCTAGATCGTATTTGCTGGCTGTATCTGTAAATACTTTTGAATGATCTTTTAGGGGTGAATTGTATTTTTCAAAAAATGCCTCTAAATTCTTGGTCTTGATGTCTACCTCCGGGTTTGAAAGAGGCTCAGCCTGTATGTGAAACTGAACTTCTGATATTTCTACCGGCGTGTTTTCCATTTTAGACAACTGCACCATCTTTTCGGTGTTTGAAAAAAAAGTGAAAAAAATAAAAGCCGGCAAGGCTATTGAGTTAAATTGTATGTTCATTATATGGAATTTTACATTCCGATCATTAATTCTAGCTGAACAAAGGAGAATAAGCAAATTTAGGACCAATACACTACAGGTTGCTAAACAGTGTGCCGACTGGTATTATACAAACGAATATATCGACAAAGGAGGAAGTATGCCATTTGAGTATTTAGTAATCCTAAGCAGAGTACTACGTTCAAAAGGGCTTGACGCTAAAATTAGTGGAGAAGGCGTGCACGTAAAGTTGCCGGACGGGATTTTCCTAGATTTTGAGGGCTTGTGCCCCATAGGTGACCGACGTTCGATGGCCTTCTGGGAAAGTGATGTCAGCAGATTGCGACCGATAGATGTGCGTCATCTCCAGGAAATTACGTGTTTATCATCCCTTACCGACGAGCCCCGCTTGGTAGACTTTGGGATTGTCCTCCAAACCTTGTCCAGATTACCCCTGGTAAGTGTTTGGATGTACAGGAACTACGGTTCACCGTACCCTGTAGCTATAGCGGAGGTAGAACTCAATGGTTTTAATATTTTCCTTGGTCAGATGGTAGGAGAATCGCCAAGCCACCACCTGGATCTAAGGCCCGTGCTTAAGATTAATGTTCCCTGAGAATGTTAGGTAGAAGGGGTTTTTTACACCGTAAAAAACCCTCTCTTTACTATTTCTTACCTTGTTGCGCTCGCAACTGATTCCGGTGATTTGTAGTTTTGAATGATATCCCCAAAATAATTTACCCCCCTACACCACGACCCGTTCGATGGAGGTGTATACACCTTCATAATTTCGCAGGTTTCCGATATTCCCTTTGAGAAAAATTTCTGGCCTAAGTATTTGGATACCGACTCCACTCCCCTAGCCCAATTATCGAAGGTTTGTACGTTTGAGCCGTAAACAGCCCAACCCCATGCATTATATGACTCCTGTCCCTCTGCTTTAGGCGTGTTTTTCCCACAGCTTGATTCTTGAAATGCAATAGAAGCAACTATCCACCAAGGGATGTCGTTTTTATCAGCCTCATGTACGAATACTTCACCCATGCCTTCTAAGGGACATTTATAATATTTAAAAACCTCATTTATCCGTTGTGATCGGGAGTCCTTTGAGTAAACATCGTTTAACACTGCTTCCATTTCTAAAGGTCTGGACGTAAATGAGTACTGTTTCGCAGTACGCTCAGGTGTAACCTTAAACGGGATGATAAGTGTAAAAGAAACAAGCAACGCGAACGCAGTCGTAGAAGCGCTAATCCAGGCGAAGGCTAATTTACTTGAAGTTTTTTGTTTGGTTTCAAAGTATGTACTCTCTAAAATGGCATTAATTCTATTTCCTAAGTTTGCACATATAGTGTAAATAAGCGTGGGTTTTGTTACACAACAGGCTTTATTAATATCTGCTAATGAAAATATTTCTTCTGGTAGATTATTTCTTTTGTAGAAAAAATCGTAATCAAACCTTCTATCGAAGCTTTTTAAGCATTTGCCGTTTTTCCTAAAGTATTTTTGTTCCATAATCAATTGGTAGAGACTAGGCTACCATATAGAAGTCTCATTACAAGGGTGATTTGGCGTGAAAAGTACATCTTTTTCAAGGATCGGTAAATTTTTGACTAAGTCCCAATCATCATCGCCTGCGATCCGATTTTTTCTCACTTCTCCGCATGTTTCACATTTATGTACTAATACTTCTTCCCCATCTTGTTTCAGCAATTTTCCAATGGGTCTCATCAACCCCATACACTTATTTTTTCTATCCCCTATTTCGATATCGATGTGTATCGAGTACAAACAATAAGGGCAATGATTACGATTTTTAGTTCCCGGAGCGTTAAAATCTACCTTTTTTTGGCAATTCGAACAGTTAAAATTCATATAAAGGGTATAACGATGGGTAACAATAACAAGCTACTAAGCAAAATAAAGTTGATAGTTCCGTACAGTAGCAACTTTCGTTTATAAATACTTTTTTGACTACTTGTATTTTTTGCGAAAACAAACTTCAAAAAGTTAATCACAGTTAAAGGCGCCATAACAATTGATAGTACAATTAGCACTTGAATAAAAAATAAATACTTATTTTCAAAGTTAAAGGGATTTAGCGATAAAGTTAGTGCTGAGATAGTCATTGCTATTGGATAGGAAAAAACTAACAATACCAAGCTTTTGAATACTTCTAATAGATTTCTAAAGTACGTAGCAAATTTATTTATCTCAGCTGATTTAATAAGTTCATATGTTCTATAAATCAGAGTAGTAAAAAGCATAATTAGACCAATATTTCGTAAAAAAACCCATGAGGTAAAAGTTTTCTGCGGAACGTTTTCAAATAAGAAACTATCCGAGGGTGTAATGGGAAAAAAGTTTAACAGATAGGTGGAATATATCGAGGAGAGAGTTATAAGGGATACTAGTATACCGCTTGTTTTATTTAGAAATTTTGGGAAGGTTGCGATTGAATTCGATATTTTTTGCATCGGTTTTAATTATAGTACGAGTTTGACAATTGATAAACATGTGTTAAGATTTTCTCTTAATAGCGATGATTAGGAGACGCTTGAGTTTACAAGCCTTTGTGGTCCTATGAGCTGCATTTGTGAAACTGGGAAACCCCAAGAGTAGCTTTTGCCGGAGGTTGGCCGTTATAACCCAACAGGGTATCACTGCGAGTCAAGTACCCGAAAAGAGAACTAGGTATTTCCTAGCTAATATGAGGTGGCACCACGGCTAAGTACCTTCTAGTCGTCCTCTTACTCAAATTGTGTTTGAGTTAAGGGGATTTTTTTGTACCTTGAAAAGTTATCTATAAAAGGAGAGACAAGATGATTAATTCAATTTTTCTTAACAGCCGCTACGGCGATAAGTCGGAGATGCTTAACACCTTAGCAAAGAGATGGGATCCACAAGAAAATCTGGATAGAATCCCCTCTGGGATGCTTACGGAGGCATTAAGTGTACAGATAAGTGATATAGACACAAGCTTACGAGGAGGTAATGATTTAAGTATAGTTCAAGCCTTCTCAGGTATGCTCCACGTTGTTGCAGGTACAAACAACCGTTTACAAGAGCTGCTTTTTCCAGAGATATCTGGAGACATAAGTCGGACCAAAGGGGCTTTTTACCTAACAAGAATGGCAGCGAAGGAACAGTATGTTGGGTTAACTCCAGGCGAAGTTGCTGGCATGGTTATGGCCGGGTTGTTAGACATTGTATACTGCCCCCCTGCTGCAGAGCTTTCGGAAACCTCCGGTATGGGTGCGGACAGGGGCTGGAAGGGTAAGCGGGTAAAGACAATAAACGCGTCGACACTTACAGCTTTAGTACTGGCTTCTATGGATTATCCATCGATTAAGCACGGTTCGTATGGTAACACAACAAAGATAGGGTCTACAGACGTACCCGAACAATTCGGTGCCAACATTTGTGAGTCGAACCCGGATAGAATAGAGCAAATTCTGCGCGAATGTGGTTTTTGGTTTAACGATGCCCACTCGGTAAAAACACTGCACTATTTGTCGCACCGTTTAATGGTAGAAACAGTAAACCATATCGTAGGACCGATGACTCCTCCGGTTTCACAGCGTACTAAGTTGTATAAGTTAATGGGAGTAAACCATTATGTACACCCGGAAATTATCGCCAAAGCTTATGCTCTTTTGCATGGAATGGGAGTGCTCAATCTGGGAGGTGCGGTAATTTTAGCTGGGATAAGTGGGAAGGCGCCAAAACACATTGGCCCCGAAAATCGGAGTTGGTATCTAAAAAACTGCTATCTTGATGAAGTCTCACCGGAGCAAACTCTGGTAAGTCTCTCGTATGGAAGTGAATTTTTGGGTACACACTTAGTGAATACAAGCAAAACCTTTGGAGTTTCTTTCAGTGACAAAGACATCCAGGTGACTAATGAGATTGATCCTCTGATGAGGGCCAACCAGCTTGCTTTAAGGGGCAAATCGCCATTTGCAGAGTACCTTTCACTGAACGCGGCATTTGCCATTGCAGCACACTATCTTGAGTCAGGAGATAGATTCCTTAAGTCATTACCTGTATTTGCAGAAGCTGCCTTGGAATTTATTAAACAAGGTGCTGCTTTTGACACGCTGCGTAACTATGTAAAGAGTTCAGGTGGTAAGTTTGTTTCTTGGGAGTAGTACAATGCTGAGTGTTAAGCCATTATAGGTTTGCACTCAGCTTTTTTTTCAAATTCAATGCTCTTGTTGCATCTAACCGATTTTCGTATGGTTTTAAATTCCGTTCTGTTGCTTTATCCTTGCTTTCTCCGACTTTTATAGAGGTGCCAACGATGAAACAATTTGCGAGTGTCATCAAACTTGGAATATTGTTTTCGTCTGTACCACTGCCTATGATAATTGGAAAATCGCCGACAGCAGTTCGGACTTCTTGGATTTTTTCCAAGTCTGGTACATCACCTGTCCACTTTCCGGTAACTATTAAACCGTCACTTCCCTCCTTGATGGCATCCAAAGCACTTTTACTGATAGGCTGCTTGTTTAGTAATTCCGAGTGTTTAACCTGAATATCCGTGAATATTAGTGTATCTTTTTCACCAATCTCCTCTCTAAATTTGCGCAATTCTGAATAACACGCATCAATTTCCCCAAAATCAGTTTTTACATGGTCTACGAAGACTGCGATTCTTATGAAATCAAGTTTATAAATTTTTGCTAAAGATAAAGCTGTTTTATAGTCATTCCACAGTACACATACTCCTGTTGGAATAGTTACCACCTTTTTTATTTCTTCAATGCACCTGCACAACGAACATATAACACTGGGCTCCACAAATTCTTTATGTGGTAGGTCATAATTATTTTCGACTAAAATTGCGTCATAACCTGCATACTGAAGAATTTTGGCGTCGTAAATAGCGTTCTCTATTATGGGGTCGAGAGAATGATGTTCAGGATAACCAAGCAAGGGGCCTAGGTGAACCATGCCAATAAGGGTGTGTTTGTTTTCAAATAAGTTTTTATAGCTGGTCATAATATGGGGTCATTATACCTTGAGGGCATAAAAAAAGAAGCCTCTAAGAGCGAAATATATTCAACTCTTAGAAGCTTCAAGTAATTAAACTAAACGACGGCCTTTTTTCTAGTTTTCTCAAGGACTAATACTCCGACTAACACCAAAAGGACGCCAAGAGTTCGTAACACCCAAACGATGGGGTCCTGTGGGAAACTATAGATATTTGGAAGTAACTTCCATGCCATAATCCCCAGCGGTACAGCAAAGACAGCCTGAGAAGACAATATGATCGATACGCGATCTGCGTTTCCCTTACCGCTGTGCTTTTCCGCGCTGATGCGCAGTAAGTTATTTCCGTACGCTAGGAACATTGTGATAAGCACGAAAATCAAAGCGATCATAGCCCTGTCTTTGAGTATTTCCACTAGCATAGACAAGGTGTTTGTTAGGTATGCGTAAATTATGGAGATCGCCGTTCCTGTGACCCCAAGCCAGAGAAACCTCCAGAAATTAAAATTGACTTCTCCGCCACAGTCATTACATGTCTCAGTTTCGATAACTCGGCTTATTGCCATCGTGATTCCCACCACAATGGTCATCAAAAGCACCGGCTCCCAACGGAATTGGCCAAGTTCAACGCTTTCAAGAGATGTTAAAATGGATCCCGCGATTGCCAAAGTAATGAACATCAGCTTTTTAAGCATGCTCGTCAAAGCAGTTTTTGCCCTGATGGCTTCGTATATTACAAGCCAGACGATATTGAATCCGCTAAGTGCAATAAGGTACGATGGATCGCGACCTGTTGCCACATAGATTTGGGTGAATGTAAAACATGCCGCTAGAAAGCCTGTTAGGAACATTGATTTTTGAGCTTTCCAAGATACCCAATTCTCCCTTTTGAAGTCTTTCTGTAGAGACTTTCCGATTGTATGGTTGAAGCCGATGTTAACTAGGATCCCAACCCAGCTACCAAGTATTAGGTATGCCAATACATTGGTCCTGACAAACTCTGGTGTCATAACAAAGCCTGATGACAGCTGATCGACTGCTAGGAAACCTTTGTTGATTACGAACGTATCCATTACGTTCACAAAAGCACCCAGCAATGCAGATACTACTGCTAGCAGAATGACACTTAAGAAATCAGCCCATAAGGGTTTCGACTTGCGCGAAGCAATTGCGTTCATCGTATTCTCCTCTAACTTTCTAAGTCTTCATAATCCATTCCGGCTGCTTTTAAAGCCTGATTTAGAGTAATCTTGGCTATTTTCCGAGCAGCCCTTGTACCTGATTCCAAAATCGTACCCATATTTTCTCTGAGAGCAAGTTGCCTCCTAATTCTGATAGGCGTAAGGAAAATTTCCAGAGTTTCGATAAGGTACTTTTTTACCTCAACATCCCCGACAGTGCCTTTTTGATACCTGCGCTTGTATTCGTCGATTTTTCGCTTGTCTTTGCCGAATGCATCGAGATAAATAAACACCGGGTTGCCTTCAACTGTCCCGGGAATATCTGGACGGATACGCTTGGGATCCGTGAACATCGACATTACCTTGCGTCGTACCTCCTCGGGTGAGTCGCTGAGCATAATGGCATTACCCAAGGATTTCGACATCTTTGTCTGTCCATCGGTACCCACTAGTCTCCCGATTTCTCCGACGGACGCTCTGCATTCAGTAAAGACTTTGTTGTTGTATGTTCGATTGAACGCACGAGCAATTCTATTCGTTGCTTCAAGATGTGGGACTTGATCTTCACCAACCGGAACCAGGAGTTTCTCGGAACGGGGATCTCCATTAGGGAAAGACATCATGAGAATATCAGCCGCTTGGGAAACCGGATAATCGAAAAATCCCAGAGTTGCAGCATGCTTAAGTGTAGCCAGCTCGGCCTTGACTGTTGGGTTTTGATCGATCCAACTTTTTGGCGTTACCATGCTCAGTAGCGTGTACAACTGATTTAGCTCCGGTACCTTGCTTTGGAGTACGAAATGGACGTTTCTTTTATGAGGATTAAGTCCTACCGACATCCAGTCTAAAACCACGTCCCGTACCGATCTTCGAATTAGTGAGGGATCTTCAGCATGGGTTGTCATCGCTTGATAATCGGCGATCAAGAAGAAACACTCGTTGTTCCTTTGAAGTGGAACCCATTGCTGTAAAGCTCCAACGTAGTGGCCTAAATGCAGTGGTCCTGTAGGTCTAATTCCCGTAAGTATGCGATTTTTCATGATCACTATTCTCCTTTATTATTAGTTTTTAAGGTACAAAAAAAAGTAGTGCGCAGTGAATTTTCACATACAGCACTACTTTTTAATCTAACAGCACCGGCGAGGAGACTCGAACTCCTGTCAATGATTTTGGAGACCATCGTTCTAGCCACTGAACTACACCGGCATTGCTGTACGTGTGAGGGACTGATTACTAGAGGAAAAATGAGTAATCATAAATAGCTACTCCCACCGTTTTTATATGTGATCAGAGTAACAGACAACCTATAAAAAAGCAATAGTTATTTGATCTTATCAACTCAAATTATTTTTGAGGAAAGTTCTTCGTTCTGTCACTAACAAAAAAACTGCCAATGAAACCTGTAGGTCTGCTTGCCAGTTTTCTGGTCGGGGTGACAGGACTCGAACCTGCGACCTCACGGTCCCAAACCGCGCGCTCTAGCCAACTGAGCTACACCCCGAAGAGGGATCGTACCCGATCCCGAAGAACTGCCAAATTCTACCATGCTTCACTATTAAGCACTAATCCCAATATTTCCCTATGAATTTCTTCAATTTTTCCATTTGCATTAACTATTTTCCAGCCGTAAATATGTGCCAACTCCTGGTGTATTTCTCTATTCCTCTGCCACACTTCTTGTGATCTAAACATATGAATTTGTCTAATTTCCTCCCACTTATCGCTATTCTTACCTTCGTTTCGGTGAAATTTTTCTGCACTTTGACTAAACCGCCCTCCGTCTAACAAGATTGCAATATCAGGGTTTATTAGCCCCTTATTAATCTTTTCCAATTCCTTTCGTTGCAAACCTCGGGTCATACCCCAGGCGATGCCTGTTCCGGTATAGTCCTCACTTATTACGTTTATGCCGGCTTTTAAGACCTCCACAAGAGTTGGTTGAAAATCTTTTCTATTTTGTGCATATAGCTTTTGAAGCGATAATTCATCAGTCATTTTATGAGTATTAAGTGTTTCCTGGCTTTCGGTTCTGATAATCGAATTAATTAGCGGACCAGTAGGTTTTAAACTATATATGGGGTATTTGACTAACAAAACATCCTTTTTGTTTTGATATAAAGCCTGGGCTAGTAACCTTATTTGAGTAGACTTGCCCAGGTTATTCGATCCGTAGAGTGTGATTAGTTTTCCCTTCATACACTAGAGCTCGGGCACAAGTAAATTAGAGATAGCATTAAATTCAGGTGACTCATATGTCCATCTTTTGTTGTGTTTCATATCTATGAGATGTACTTTGAAAGTGTAAGAACATTCCTGATCTTTGGTACACTCAACAGCTGTTTCGTCTTTTTTGTCTATATCTCTAGAAAACTCAGTGATTGCAAATAAATCATTTTCTAAAAACCAAGCTCTGTCAAACACGCAATTAGCTCGGAGCGAACAATCCAATATTCTGGAATCTATGATTTTATCATCCAACTGGCCGTATACTCTGGCCTCGTTTTGCAAATAACCAGCTCGCTCGGTGCTTCTGATGTCAATTAAAAGTCTTTTACTTGGCGAGAGAACTAGAAATTTTGTTTCCTCCAGCTCGGAAAATGTTCTTTCATAATTCTCCTTTTCTACAGGATCATCTGCAGAATAAATTTTTATCCATTTTGTGTTATATATTTCGTTTTCTTCTTTAAGTGTAAATTCATCGGCTTTAATATCTTCAAAGCCCTTATTTTTTATATTGGTTATCCACCTCTGAAATCCCCTACTCTCTTCCAATTTTTGAGGTATTTTGGAGTTGTCTACACTTCTCTGTTCTACAAAGTTAGAGGCCGCAACCATGCCGATAATTACTATCAAAGAAGATAGCAAAATAACACTTTTTATCTTTGAAGTGGCGGGTATCATAACTATTCCATGATATGACAAATTATCTGCTAACACAATTGAGTTGCCCTTTAATGTTTTTTTTGAGACCATATATATATGCAGCCGCAAATTCCTGTCCCAAATATTACGCCCCCAAAGACCCCTCCTATAGAACCTGTGCCAGAGGTAGTTCCGAGTATTGATCTTAAGACCCTTAGGGAAGAAAATGCAAAAGTTGATACTCCACTCCCGGATAAACCGGTAATGGCGGGGAACTCGGCAGTTGTTCCTGATATGGCAAAGATACAAGCTAGTATACCTCCTTCTTTTTCCGCTCCTGTCCCGCCGCGAACAGGTGGCCTTGCAAAGGCTTTATCCTTCATACTCGTTTCATTGCTTTTGATATTAGTAGCGGCTGGAGCCGGATTTTCGGCCTTAGTTTCGTACGATGTTATTAATTTAGACAACGAAAAACTGCAAAACCAAATCTCGGGAATTTTCTTTAAAGTCCCACTCTTTCCTAAATCAGCAAAGTACGTTTTAAACACATTTATCTTGGCTCAGAGTACAGTTACCAAGCCAGATCTTGAAGTTATTTTAAAGGTTGATGATTTAACAGGCTTGATAGGAGGATTGCCCGAGGATCTGTATTCAGCTAAAAAAGTCATACTCAAGGGTTCTGTGGATTTTAGCGATAGATCAAATCCTAAGTTTAAGTTTGATACTCAAGTGGATGGTGCGGTAAAGGGAGAGTTGTTTCTAGCTGATAGAGCTTTATTAGGGAGGCTAACTGAGATGGATAGTTGGGTGTATGATTATCTCGAAATTTCTGATGAAAACCAAAACTTTTTCCTAAACAAATGGGTGTTGTTTCCAGAGGCGGGCGAGGCACTCTCACAGGATACGAATTTCTTAGAAAAACTTTCTGAGATCGGTAGAACCCGAAAGGATAAAATGAGTCTAACGACAAATGAAGATTCGTATAGAATCGCTATTTCCCTCGACGATAAAGATATTTCCGATCTTTCCATTACATCATCCGCTATCCAGCCAAAAAGTGTACTTTTGGAATTACTTATTGATAAAAATACCTATTACCTGAAAAAATTGGGTGTTGTATCTTTATGCGAAGTCACTTTGGATCCAAAAAAATATGGCATTAATATCAGCCAGGACCAAGTCGCGACAGAACTTACCTTTGATTTATCAATAACACAGAATAATCCCAATTCCGAAACCGGAGTTGGAGAAATTCCCCAGTATATCTCTAAGGAGGAATATCTATCTTCAATCCTGCCACACATGGGTATAATTTCTGTTGAATTAGACACCACAAAATTTGTAGAAGCCTCCTACCGAATGGAAGTTCTTAAGAAAGAATTACTTGCGTATTATGAGACTAACAAAAGCTTTCCCAACAATCTCAGCTTACTAGAGGGGCTTGAGTCCGGTTTCATTTTTGCCGATGTATTTTATTCAAAATCGTCGAATGAAAAAGCCATACTAATTAACGAGGTTCCAATTCCCGAAGGCTATTTGCAAGGTGAGGACGCTAAAATTGCACAGCTCAAACCATACTTTTCATACGTGTTTCAAGGATCATTGGTGCCCTCACAGGTTCTGTACTCAGTTGATGAATTGGCCGCTATCTATGGAAGCGAGAAAGAAACTACACCTTCAGTTAAGAGTCCGGCGGCCGATTCGCCCTTTGGAGGCCTGCTAAATTGATTAAATCTGTTTCCAAACTGATTACTGGGATCATTATTTTCGTTGTAGTTATACTCCTTGCGGGGGGTTATCTTGGGATTGTACCGGGCCTAAGTTCTGTTTTCGGGTCGGATAAACCTAGGGACTTGGGCATTGTTTTCGCACCGGGAGACACCTTGGCGGCTCAGTCGAAAACAGGAGTAAAACTGATGGCGCTTCCCAAGGAAACCGCAATATCCGAAAGCATAAAATTCGAAGGCAAAAAGGATGTAACTTTCGAAATGACGAGCCAAGAGCTATCAGCACTGGCGAATAACAGACCTTGGAAATATTACCCCTTTAGCCAGGTACAGATAAGAGTAAATGCTGATTCCTCAGTCGAGGCGGCAGGTTTGGTAGATATCACTACTTTATACTCGTACGTGCAAGCATTAGGTTACGAAGAAAAACTCGTACAGGAAGCCATACAGAAGTTGCCCTACTCTCCCGAGAGCATGCCTTTTTACATAGCAGGGAAGGGCTTTGTTGTTAACAACGATATAAGCTTGGAGGTTAATAAACTCGAAGTTGGGAGAATAGAAGTGCCTAAGGAATTTGTTTCCGAAGCTAAGGTGTTGGTAATAGATGCGCTGGAAACATTTATGGACAAGGTCTCAGGTTTCAACGCTGAAAGTATACAGGTATCTGATGGGAAAGTGCACTTCAAAGGAACCGTTCCGGAAACTGAGGCAACAGTTAATTAGCGGCGTATTTTTCCGCGAGGGATAATATCATTTCCTTGTTAAGTCTAAACTTATGAATATACTCTTGGGCACCCATCTGCTTTGATTTGTCTACGTAGCTTTCGTTAAGAATATTAGTAACGATAATAAATGGGATATCCTTAAACTTGGTTTCTTTGATCCGCTCCAAAAATTCAAAACCATTCTCATAAGGCATATTTAAATCACAAAAGATTAAATCGATTTTATTTGCCTCCAGCACCTCGATTGCACTGCGTGGATTAGGCAATGTAATAACCTGGTAGTGTTTTTCCTCGAGGTAGGTTTTGAACATCTCTCTAACGTCGGCGACGTCATCAACACAAAGTATCGTTTTAGATTCCATTTAGTAATTATACAGTTAAAAGCGGGAATAAAAAAAGAGGATAGCGCTGGTCGAGCTCAATGCTATAGGGTTGAGTTACTTCGGTAACTATGGTAAAATCAGTGCCATTACTATTGGCTATAATCGTCTGTAGGTACATTGAAAAGGAGAATAAAAAGTGAAGAAATTACGAAAGTATTTCCTGATCGTTGTTTTTCTTTCCCTGCTAGTGATTGTGCTTTCAGCTTGTGTGCCCAAAGGGATGTCGGATACTACTGTTACCGGTACCTCAAGTCTCAAGTTTGTTTATCAGCAGATATATAATCAGTCGATGGAAAGCTGGCGTAGTGTAGCCGTTTGGGGTCCTTTCTGGATCTTCTTGGCTATTTTAGCAACAGGCATTCTTGCTGGTATTTACTTCCAGTCGCAGAATGATGGCAATTCCCTAGTGTATATCGCGGGTTTTTTCTTCGTGGTCGCATTTTTGGCGGCCTTGATGACGAGGGGCAGTATTATCAAAAAAGCGCCCCTTGAGGCAGAAAAAGCCGCAACTGCCGGAATGACCGAGGGAGTCGACAAGAAGAAGCAAGAGATCTCGATGAGATACCTCGAGTATCTTAACGCCCCTTTTGCCCAGACATTGCCTGAAAGTGGCTATGATCCCACTGTTGGATCAAGCTACGTTAAGGTTTGTAAGCCCAAATTGAATGACCGTACCAACTGTTATCCTTTTGAGCGCACATACGAGGTGAATGTCCATTGGGATCCGTGTCCCACAGATGATGATGAAGACAAGGAGTGTAAAGATTCCGATACTCAGCACGATCCGGTGTTTACGCACTTGGTTCGGTACTCCGCCCAGGTCTCTATGTTGCTGGATCGTTTAGCCACACCCGAAACGAGGCTTGTCGCAGTACAAGGTGTCCAAGACAGGCCGATAGCGTACTTTTCTGGGTGGTCTATACCTCAGTTTTATGACCTGCACTTTTACTCGAAGAAGTACCATAAAGTTGCAGGTGGTTGGACTGTTGCCCCGCCTGTTGACTGGGTTATGTACAGGCAGATGGAGGAGTTATGGCAGGTAATGGAATTCACGACGCTACACCAATACAGCAATCCATTACTCGCAACTGCAAATAGCGATTTTATGGCTGATGAAAGTGATTTAGCAAGGTTGGAAGCTGCGAATTTGCTCCTCAAGCCTAGGACTTTGTATAGTCCGGTTGGTGGAGACTTTCCCGGCTTTTTGGATGATGTGCATTTCTTAGGATCCCTTCAAGTACCTAAGGCTGAGGAGGCAAAGTTTCAAAGATTTGCTCGCCAACCAAACATGTACTGGGGAAACAAGTTGCACATTGTGAACACGTTTGCCTTTGCTCTTGAAAGCGACATTACTGCTCAGGGTTTGGATATTGATGCCTTGACGTTCCTGCTTAAGGCTGATATGTACCGAGAGTCTAAGTGGAATCAAGTTGTCAACGGAACAACCCTCTACACGATTATGCAGCAGAACACGGTGCTCACGGTGTGTGCTGTTCGAGAGACCGCTGAGAGGGGCCGATTTATACCACCTGCTAACTGCAGAGTGGTTGTGGGGTTACCGATTGGGAATGAACTGCTGAAAGAAGCATTCACTTCGGGACTGGCTGCAGAAATGCAGGATGTTCCGTTTACTGCCGAGGGGTTTTTTGGTAATCCACAGCTTAGTTACTCCCATAAAACAGATGTTCCCGAGCTGGTATTAACTGGCACGCAAGGGCATCCTATGGGTATGTGGGAAACCTATGCCGCCATGAAGCCGTCGATGAACGACAACTTTGGCTACTTGGTGGACAAAATTCAGCTTTCAAAAGGGGAGACGCAGGAGGTAATCAACCACGAAGTAAGTTTGCAACAAGACACTATTCGTGGGTACACTCTGTGGCCTCAACTTCTCTTGTTGGTTTACTTTTTCCTTGGCTTAGCTTTTCTTTTGATGGCTAAAGCTAACTAGGTTACAAATCAGAAAACTCAGGAGGATTGTGATGAAAACTAAGATCTGGAACGTACTTTGTGTGTTGCTTGTTCTGGTGCTGGCGGTGAGTTCATGTGCTCCTAAGCCTCCAAGCCCGCTTGATACATTTTCTGAAGATTTTCGGGCTTCCTATGTTGTTGCCTCGAAGGTCTACTCTTCTTATGTAGATAAGGAAGTGCAGCGCACCCAGGTATTTGGTCAGATGACCGTTGGGTTCGATGCAATGCTGGCAAATGTGAAAGACGAAGTGGAGTTTATTAAACTCTGTTTCTCCAATTATGAGAGCTTTTTCACAGGTGTTGCCTTTGCGACTTTTGGGGAGAATGGGCTTTCGTTGACTGCAGAACAGGAATCGGAAGCGTGGATAAATGCACTGGTGTTGAATCAGACACATCCCGATCTTCCAAAGTGCCAGGAAAACATCACTTCTGCTGTGATCAAGATGCGAGCAGACCGTGCTACCGTTGTTAACCTGAAGGGCGAGTTGCTTCGGATTAATGCTGCTATTTCAGATACTGAGCGAGGTGAGCTTGGTACGGCCTTGGTGATAGAGTTCTATAAAAAGTACTCAGGCGATCTGCGAAATCTTGTTCAAGCTGGCGACAGCCGTTTGGCAGAGCTTATTCACAGCCAAAATTTGCAAGAGCTGCCGCTAGGGTTTGTAGGATTTCCTACAGACGCCTCGCAGGCCACCACCAGAAACTTGAATATCTGCAATACGTATCGCGCTGTTTTTGCAGGTGAGGTGCCTCCACCCTATGGTTTTTATAAAGACCAATTTAGGGTAGGCATTGATCCGGCGACATCCGTTTGCACTTTGTATGCAGCTGCGGCAGATGGTTACATTCGGATGGTATTGACTCCGAGTACATCAGTAGGTGGGCAGCTTGAGGAAGGTTGTACTTCAGCCTTTGGTTGCGAAGATGAAAACAAATAAAGGAGCCAAACATGAATAACGTTTCATTATCCTTGCTTGTAGCATTACTCAGTTGGTTGTTGTCGGGGGTATTTCACTTCTGCCTTTTGACCTGGATGCCGAATGCGGTCCAGAAGAAGATTACCGAGAAAAATCGCGTGGGCGCAGGGTTCTTTTTCCTTGGTATCACCCTCATGATTTTTGCCTATTTGTTCAGTTCTGGGCTTTTGCCTGTAAATTATGGCATCTACCAGCTCGGAACCTCTATTGGCATGGTTTTCGCATTCTTTTCAGGCGAGTGCACGATGGTGGGTGGGTTGATTGCGCTCCCTGATAAATGGACAAATCCCCTACTGGAATCGAAGAACACCAAGTATGGCATGGCGGTGATTCTAGTTCTAATGATTCTATTTGCATTTTCTTCGCTGATTTAGTATTTCTCCTCCTTGGCCGGGTTACACGATTCTTGTGTTATCCGGCCTTTTTTACTCGTACCTTAATGCCTCGATAGGCTGAAGTTTAGATGCCTTTTGGGCAGGGTACCATCCAAACACAAGTCCAATAATAGTCGAGACGCTAAACGCCAACACGATCGAGGGTAAAGATATAACAGTTGGTAAACTCAGTGCTTTGGTCAAAATTATCGAAACTGCAATTCCTACTGCAACACCTACTCCCCCGCCGCTTACTGTTAGCAAAATTGCCTCTATTAAAAATTGGGTAATAATTGTTTTTCTTTTTGCTCCTAATGCCTTTCTTATCCCGATTTCTCTGGTTCTTTCGGTAACTGTAACTAGCATAATATTCATTATTCCAATTCCTCCTACAATCAACGATATGGCAGCAATTCCGGCAAGAAGAGTTGTGAATGTACCTGTAACTTGGCTTACTGTTTCTAAAATGTCTTCCTGCGAAAGTATAGAAAAGTCAGCCTTATCTGGGCTTTCAATATTGTGCCTTTCTAACAAAAAGTAACCCACTTGGTTCTTGGCTTCATCCATCAAACTTTCATCTTTTGCGCTAACATAAATTGAGCTAAGATGGTTTACCCCAAATAGCGATTTCTGGGCTGTTTTCAGGGGAATGTAGACAGTATCGTCTCCGCCACTTGAACCTTTCTCTTTGGCAATACCTAATACTCTGTAAGTTGTTCCTTTTACTCGGATACTTTTCCCAATTGGGTCCTGGTTGCTAAATAGAGATTCCTTTAAACCAAATCCTATTACTGCAACCTTATTTACAAGTAGATTATCTTGTTCAGTAATTTCTGATCCTGTGTCCATTTCTATATTTCTAAGGCCAAAGTAATTCTCAGTAATTCCTGCAATAGTTAAATTGTCATTTACGCCTTCATATGAAACTTGAGCCCTTCCGGAATATTCGGCTGCGACTTTATCGATTGTTGAAAAGCGTAGCGATTGTGACATAGAGATGGCGTCTTCACTTGTTAATGTTGTTCCCCCGCTGCTGGAGTCTCTTATGAATCCTCGGGATTCCGAACCTGGCCTTATGATAAGCAGGTTTGATCCCAAGGATTGAATTCTTTGTTTTACGCTTTGTTGGCTGGCTTGCCCTAGGGTTATTAAGGCAATAACAGAACCAATGCCAATAACAATTCCCAGCATCGAGAGTGCTGTTCTCATTCGATTGCTTTTAAGTACAGAAATGCTTTCTTCTATTAGTTCAACTATTCTCATCTGTCCCCTTTAATCTTTCCATCTGCCAAGGTTAGAACTCTGTTACATCTTGCAGCAATAAAATCTTCGTGAGTGACGACAATTATTGTGTGTCCTTTGTTGTTTAGCTGTTCAAAAATATCCATAATTTCATTCCCCTGCGAACTTGGTAAATTTCCGGTTGGCTCGTCTGCCAAAATGATGCTTGGTTCCATCGAGAGAGCTCGTGCAATTGCCACTCGCTGTTTCTGTCCCCCCGATAGTTGATTCGGATAACTCTTAAGTTTGTTTCCCAATCCGACTAGTGTTAACATTTCTCCAGCCCTTTGATGTCTTTTGGACTTTGGAATACCGGCATAGGTCATTGGTAAAGTAACATTTTGAAGTGCTGATGTTCGTGGGAGCAAGTTATAGGCTTGAAACACAAAGCCTATCTCTTTATTTCTGATTTCGGCCAGGTCATCATCTTTGAGTTTTTCTATGTTTTTCCCGTTTAATATGTAGGTTCCCGAGCTTGGAACGTCTAGGGCTCCTAATATGTGCATCAATGTAGATTTACCTGATCCAGATGGGCCCATAATTGCAACAAACTCCCCCTTATTAATCCCGAATGAGATGTCATCAAGTGCCTTTGTTTGTAGCTGTCCGTCGATATAAATTTTGGAAAGGTTCTTTACTTCTATCATTTTATCTCCCAAAGCCGGGAATAAATCCCCCACCCTGGCGATTAGTCTGCGGGCTAGTTGTAGTAAATCCGCTGGTTGGTAAACTGTTTATTACAACTTCCTCCCCTTCGGATACTCCGGACAGAATCTCGGTAAAGTCAGTAGTTTTGATTCCCATTTCAACCTTTGTGTCTACAAACTGCTCTCCCTTTTTAACCTTAACACTGGTTTCGCCTTTTCGCGTAGTTATTGCAGAGGTAGGAACGTAAAGAACATCTTGCTTTTCCGCAATAACGATGTCGCCATCAACACCCATGTTTGGCAAAACTTTATCCTGTTCCGCATCAAACTTTACGATTACGGGATAATTAGATACTCCACTAGATACCGTTCCAATTTTGTCTATTCCTACAACTTTTCCGTTAAAGGTTTGTTTTGGCAAGCTGTTTAAGGTTAAGTACACAGTTTGACTGACACTAATCTTATTAATATCCACCTCTGAAACGTTCAAAGAGGCTATCGGAGTCCCTTCACGCTTTATGGAGGCTACAGTTGCAGAAGTTCTTTCCGAAAGTGAGTTTGCAATATCCATTCCCTCTACTACGACAATGTTTGCGATAGTACCGCTTTCCGGTGCTAATATTTGTGGGGATGCCGCCTGATAAGCCAGCCAAGCCTTGTTCAATGAAGCTTTAGCTTGTTGTATTGAATTTTCCTGACTCTCATAATCTGCTTTAGCAGTTAGGTATGTATTTTCCGCTAATTTGTAGGAAACCCTTTCATCATGCGTTTGGTAGCTATTTCCCTCTTTTTCTGTATCAAAGGACTCTGTTGCGTTTATTAAAGCGGATTCTAAAGCATATAGCTTATTATTTGCTGAATCCAGCGAATTTTTTGCAGACAAATAGGTGTTCCAAGCTTGAGATAAGCTTTCCTGCCCGTCGGAATTTAGTGTCACACTCATTAACTTCTGGCCCTTTGAAACTACTTCCCCCTCTTTTACATAAACTTTTTCAACAATTCCGTTCACTGCTGTTGTAACCGGAAGGTAATTAGCACTTTCGATTTGGCCTGATGAGGATACAGAGTCCTTTAAAGTACCTCTCTGTACTTTAGCAGTTAGTGTTTGAGTTTTAGATTGGCTTAAGATCTTATACTTAGCTTGGTTGGTATAAATGAAGTAACCGCCTATTGCTAATCCGGTGATTAGAAGTGTTACAAATAGCCTTTTTCGTGTTATGAGTTTACGCATATCCTATATATTACACTCCTAAGGCAAGATTTATTTCATTTCTGGCAAAATATAAGCCAAAAAAAATCCGGCCCGCTGATAAAATATAATCAGTGAACCGGATCGTAGTGAATCTTTATAGTTTTCCCATTTTTTTGAGCTGAATTTCGACTTTCACTAACAGCTCGATTCCAGGTAATTCCTCTTTAAACAAACTGTAGGCCCTTTTGGGGTCCTTATGGTCAGAGATCAACTTTACAATCTCTTCAAAGTTGTCTCTTGAATCAAACAACAAGTCCCTAAACTCCATATCCCGCTCTGCTTGGGACTTTTTGGCAGGGTAGATTATTGCTGGAAAGAATAACATTAGTTCTCCTTTTTCAGGTTGAGCGCTCCCTTGGCGAAGCAGAGTGTTTCAACCGAATCCTCGCAAGGATCGATCCAGATCAGAAAGAAGAAACTTTCTGCTCCGGAAGCGAACTGAGCAATCCCAGATAATACGGCGCCAATACTCATGCTGGTTCTGAACGCGAGCTGTGCCGCGTTGTAACTTAGCGCCCACCACCAGTACCGAAGTACAGGCGGAGTACCTTGTAGCCAGTTAGTCCGAATGCCTGAAGACAACTCGCCTTCGGACTTAATCACTGTCCAGCCCCGGCCGGATACCCAGCTCATGGCCGCATCCACAGTCTTTTTAGCGGTATCGTAGGCGGTGATTGGAGCACCATTTGGGCTGCAAATAAAAGCCCAAAGTCGGCCGTTGAGTTTACCAATGAAAATGTATGCCTCTTGGTAACCTCCTCCGGCTTGCCGGTAGGCAACAATACCACCGTTTAAGGCTGAGGAGAAAATCGCCTTGAGTGTAGCGCCTACTTCGGCGAGGTTGTAAATGTTCACACCGGTCACCCCTAAGTGATTCGTTGAGTGGAACAATACCTCAGTCCAAACATACTCGATGGTTCCACTTGAGTTGGAAACCAAATTCATAGCTTGGCCGAACGCTGCAGCTCCCTGTTGACTAACTTGAATCACTGGCACAGATACTGCTCCGGCGCTGTTGATTGAATTACGCAATCCAACTTCCAAATCGAACACGGCGGGTTGAATCTTTAGGGTGCCCTCGTTAAGAGCTGCCATTGTTATGGCTAGCTCCTGGGGATTAAGTTTTTCCACGAAAAAAGAGTCAGCGAAAAGATTAGCCCACTCTGATTCGCATTGTGGCCAACCCGATCCCTGCCCGTCCCCCATCGAATTGCACTTTTCTACCAAATCCTGCGGATTAACCGCCTGGATCTGGGGTTGACCACAACCAACAGTGGCTGCAGCCAAAACAAAAGCCAGGATAATGGTAATCAAGTTTGTCTTCATTCCAGCCTCCTTTTGGCTGATATTACAAGATAGTTATAATGTTTATTGTAAAAGTTCTATGGGTGTAATTATACTATAGGATTATGAGTTTGGCAAGTGGTAATAGGCAAAAGCGAGGGAGTTGAGTTCTTCAGCCTATCGAGATAAATAAGATAATTAGGGACAAGTACAAAATCCCCCACCCTATTGTCCAGCCTAACAGCAAGAATGCGTCTTTGTACTGTTTTTCCCAAAAAAGGATAGCTGATTTGCCAAGCACTAGGGAACACGTTATTACTGCGGAAATTATAAACAATAGCAACATTACAATAGGTGCGAAAAATTCCGATGAATACCTAAAAACTTGTTGCAAGGTACCAAGAAAAATAGAGATCAGAAAGATATAAATAACCAGGCCTGTTGCTTGAAATAAAGCTATGAAAGGGAGGGAGAGTTTTTTCGTAGTTTTAACCTTTGAATAATTAAATACACGATAGGTAATATTCCAATCGAGTTAACAACGAGAATTGCAGCGTACCAGTACTTGTGATTATTTCTGGCAGATACCCATAATGAAATACCTTTCCATGTCATTTCCCAAATAACAAGTCCCATAATCACATAAGGATTTTGCAAGTAAATAGCTAGGGAATTCATACATTACTATTATACTACTTTTCTGCAGATACTTGGGACTTGATAGATTGAATAAAATACTTTTTAGCGAAGATTCTAACTAATAAAAGTGTTGTTACGATAATGACAGAAATTAGGTAGATGCCTTGTGCCCACAGCTGGTTTGAGTCACTCCCAGTTAAGATGCCGTGGAAAAGGAAGAGCAAATAAAAACCAAAACTTGTGTAGTGGATTGCTCGCCAGATTTTGGGTTTAATTACCTTCCCCCGCAACTTTGATGTACTTACCAGCACTAAAGCTAAATATGTCGCTAGTATTCCCAGGGAAATCGGCAGGTTTAAATCGAATCCCAAAGCGGATTTAAAGGTGCGAATTACAGTAAATGGAATTAGTATTTCGGGGAGGGTTAGTTTAATAGTCGAATCAAACATGAGGGAGCCTGCGTGAATAACAACCAACGCCAATCCAATGATAGAGGCGGAAAAACTGTGTGTTTCTAATGCGGTTGGCGCACTAAAAACCTTGAACTTGAGCAAAAACTTTGAGGTCATTAACAGGCCAAAGCATGTCACCCAGGTAAAAACAACAAACGCAGCGATTCCGCTAATTCTTCCTATATACCACATAACCGGGGATCCGGTTCGGAATAATGGCTGAGCAACGTCTAGTTTGTAAGTATTAAGTAGATTTGAGCCAGGGTCAGTAGGATTTGTATTATCGAGTATTTCCTGTGCGTCTAGTACACCATCCTCGTCCGTGTCGGCTTTGGTTCGATCAGTGTGATAAGTGGTAATTTCTGCATCATCGGTAAGGCCGTCCATGTCGGAATCTTGGGTTGTTTCAGCCAAGCTGAAGTTAGTGCTGAGAGCTATAGTTGCCACAACCAAGGTAAGTAGTATTTTTCTTATTTGATCATGCTTTCCAAACATATTTTAGTGCACTTTCCGACGAGTGAATTTTTCCATCTTTAGCTATTAAAATTGCAGGGATCTGATTGCTATTGCAATACTCAAGGCCCTTGTTAAGTCCCTTGATAACAATCACTTTTGCCATAATATCACAATAAACTGTGGAGTTGCCAATTACAGTAACCGTTTCCAAGTCGCCCTGTATACTCCTACCCGAAGCGGGGTCAATTAGGTGATTTTTAATTATGCCGTCCGCCAGCCATTTTCGTCTATTAACCCCAGATGTGGCAATTGCCTGGTTGCTCACTAAAAGCGTGGGACTGTTTAAAAGGCATCTATCCACAAAAGGATTTTCAATCTCGATAGCCCAGTATGGATACTTTTGTTTGGAATCTATCCCCGCCAGATACATATCTCCTCCTGCTTCAATGCAATAATTTGCATATTTAGCTTGTAAAAACTCAACTGCCTTGTCTAATATGTAGCCTTTCCCGATCCCTCCCAGATCTATTTTTAAATTACTGGGTTTTACAACAGTATGAGTGGATTCATCCAGTTGTACCATCCCAAAATTATATTTTTCCAAAACGGGTGTTTTCCATTGTTTTTTCCCGGGAAGTCCTTTTTTAAAGCTTTGGTTATAACCTTCACTCACTAAAGATGGAAGGATAGAAGGCTCAAAAACGCCGGCGGTTTTTTGGAAATAGTCCTTTGCGAGTACTAACATTCCCATCATTTCATCGGATACCGCCAGTGCCGTTGCATTGTTTAATTTAGCTAGCTCATTAGTAGTAGAAAATCGGTTAAAATTGTTATCAAATCTTTGTAGCATCTTTACTACGTTGACTATGTCCTTATGAATTTCGTCGTGAGACCTAGTTTGGGATGCAACAGCAACATAGATATCTGTTGCCATGATTTTTTGTTTTAATTCAAGGTCGACAAAGTTCATTCCAAATTGTCCAGAATACCGTTAGTGTTGAGGTCTTCAAAGTCTACTAAGGAGAAATCGTCTTCGCCCGGTTTTTGGTCCAGCGCATTAGGAACCGAATCCCCGTCATCATCAGTGAATAACTCTTTCTCGAGGATAGAAGGGTTTGGATCCAAAGCATCTACCAAGCCGTCTTTATCAGAGTCTCTGTCGTAGCCGGAATCTACAACAGTAATATAGTTAACAACTTGTTCGGGTATGTCCGGCTCAGCTTGCAGCAGCTGTACGACTTCTGTCCACTCCTCAACTTCGTTATCTTCATCATCTTCCCCTCGTTCTCTCTCATCCTCATCTTCATCCTCTTCCTCGTCATCTTCAGCGTACACTTTATCGATAGTTGTGTAATTCGGTGAATAGTTGTCAATCGTTATATTTGAAACAAGCGAGGAGACTATAAGTAATAATAGCAACAAGTATTTTTTCATAATTATGAGGTTTTTGTTTTTGGTTTAGATTGAGGTTTAGTCACTGTAATAGTTTGGGCAGCTGTGTTGTTACTTAAGGATTGGGGAGCCACTGTGCCTGAAACAGTAGGCGTATTTGTGTCGGGAACAGTTCTCGTATGGAGCGAAATCAGTCCGGGTTGTGTCATCAAGGCGTTTTCGTAGTTGGTTCTTGTACTAAGCATTTTCTGGGTATTTTCTTCCTTTATCTTAGCTACCTGAGAAGCGTATTGGTCTTTATACAATTGCCAGCCGGAGTACAGCTCTTGATAGTATTGTTGCTCTGCCATATACTTTTGAAGTTTTCTATACTGCTCGCTGGAAGATACTCCAAACGTGGTTGCACCTATAGTTAGTGCGGTGGTTATTAATGCTATAAGCCTAAGTTTAGTAGTTTTCATAGCAGATAACATATTATATCACATCTATATGTGCTAGTATTGTTTCCGATGAACAATAATACCTATTACAAAATCATAATGCTGCTTAGTGTGTTTGGAATGGTTCTAGCATTCTATCTTTTTTACAATTACTTAACCCGGCCGGCTTTTCAAATTTGTACAATTAGTGAAACAATAAATTGTGATGAAGTTACGAAAGGTACACTTTCTACTCTTTTTGGGGTGCCGGTTTCTTTGGTAGGTTTACTAGGCTATTTGGGAATATTAATGGCCGCCTCGTTGGCTAAACCAAAAGTAATTTTAGGGTTTGCACTTTTTGGAACCTTATTTTGTTTACGCCTTACTATTTTGGAGATTTTTGTAGTAAAAGTTATTTGTCCGGTTTGTATCGCCTGCCAGATTAACATGCTGGTAATCCTTTTTCTTTCTATTGTCCACAGCAAAAAACCTGTTTTAAATGAAAGTTAAAGCACACCCTTTTTTACCTATTCTTCCGGTTCGGCCTATTCGATGAATGTAGTCCATGTAGGTTGCTGGTTCATCATAATTGATAACGTGTGATATATCAGGAACGTCGATTCCTCTTGAAGCAACATCTGTAGCTACTAAAATATCAATTTCGTCGCGTTTGAACATTGATAAAATCTTGGTTCTCTGCCCTAATGATTTATTTCCATGTAAGGCATCAGCCTTATGGCCCTTTTTTCTTAAAGCTAACGCAACTTCATCAGCGCCACGTTTTGTTCTTGAAAACACTAATACCCTTTGGAACTCAGTTTTAATTAGCAATTCATGCAAAGTTTCTATTTTGCCTTTAGATGAATCTACCTTAACTACATTTTGATCAACATTTTTAACAGCAACTTGCTGGGTCAGTTCAAAAGTAACCGGGTTTCTTAACAGAGAGTTGGCAATTTCCTTGATTTTTGAAGCCATAGTTGCGGAGAAAAATAACGACTGTCTTGTTGATTTCAATTTAGATATTATAAGCTTCACATCATGGATAAAACCCATATCAAGCATTTGATCTACTTCATCTAACACGATAATATCAAAATCTTCCAAGATAACATTTTGTCTTTTGTATAAATCGATTAATCTTCCGGGTGTTGCAATAATAAATTGGTGATTTCGTTTTAATAATCGTATTTGAGTAGAGTAACTTGCCCCTCCAACGATTAGAACGTCGTTGATAAAAGTATTTTGAGCAAATAATCTAAATTCTGTTTGGATCTGCTTGACTAGTTCCCTGGTTGGGGCAACTACTAAACATTTTTTTGCTGGGTCATTTAGTAAAGCGTTAATAATAGGGATTAAGAAAGCTGCGGTTTTGCCCGAACCTGTTGCAGCTTGTCCGATTATATCGCGGCCTTCCAAAATAGGTGCAATAACCTGGGCCTGAATCTTTGTAGGATGAATATAATTGTGAGCACTAATGTTTTTAAGTAATTTTGGATTTAATTTGAAATCTGAAAAGGTCATTTGTCTCTCATACATGTTTTCTTGAGAGGTAGTTGTGTCTGTTGCTCTAGAAACATACATTTCATGGCTAATAAAATCTCCTCTATATGGATTACGTCTGCGGGCTCTTCCTCCCCCACCCCAAGAACCGGAAGAATATCTCGAAGTTCTTCGAGATCTATTATGTCCAAACGCAGATGAACTACGTCTATTTGTAGAGCTGTAACTATTTATCATATTGTATTAGTTGGATGAGCAAAACGGATGAAAGCTAACGGGTAAGGCCACTTCGATCAATTTCGATCAATCACATGGATCATAGTACCACACTTTGGAAAATATTGCTTGTATAGGTGGGGTGTATAATTTACAAAGTATGCTAACTTGTCCGGTTTGTTTAAAAGAAATCCACGAAGGGAATGTTTTCTGCCCGCACTGTGGAATTAAGATACCCACCACCAACCCCCCGCTCTCAACCTGGTCGAAAATGAAAATATATTTAGTCACCGTGTTTTTAGCACCTTTTGGGCTATATTGGTTCTTTAAATATTTTAGAGAGTCTGATTCTGAAAAACGGAAGGTCGCCTACATTGTGTTGGTAATAACATTGGTTACTCTAGCATTTTCGGTGTTCTCTGGAATGTACGTGATGAAGTATTACACTAACTACATAAATACGATGATGCTCGGCGGGCTATAAAAAAGGCGCAAACCTTTGTGCTTGCGCCTAATTAGTCTATTTTCCACCTGCTATTTCGTAGTCCTCGGGTTTAACGCCAACTAATTCTCCCCTCCCGATGCAGTTTGAGAGTGTGAACCGTGACCAGTAAAAAGGTCTGTGAGTTATCTCCCCAAGCAAAACAAGTGCCATGGGCAACTGGGAATGGAAGTCAATACCTGAGATGGAGAGCTCAGCGTCAATTTTTTCGATTCCTTCGTCGACCCATAAGTCAAAGATTGGACCGTTCGCATCACCTATAAGTTTCCCCTTCCAGTACAAGCTGAAAGCGAGCATGAGTTTGTGAGCTTTTGGGTCCAGGTAAAGCAGTATATCCTTTGCTTCCAACACTTCTCCAGTTTCTGGTGCAACCCAAGGTTTTAAACTAATACGAATTTTCCGCATATCTTTCTCCTTTTGTAATTGGGGTGATTATACTATAAAATCACCTAAAGTATCCCTAAAGGAGAGGTTAATGAATTTGTTTCATATGTTTGGCTACTCATGCAAACGCTACATTACTCCAATTCTGGTTGATGGGAAACGCCCGCAGACCTACATAGAACTTGGCTACCCCAGATCCCCCGCTCATGCAGGATCTTTTTTCTACGCCGAAGATTTATGGGTGCCTGACCCCCGAACAGCAAGCCTCCAAATTTATGCGCCTGCCTCAGGGGTAGCGGTATATTTAGTGCAACATAACACAGTTTGGGGTTCCACTAAGGAGTATCAGAAGTATTTAAACATCATTACCGTTCAGGTAACCGGAAAATTTCGAGAACCTGGTGGTGAGTTTTATGAGTTAGCTCATTTAGCGGCCAACTCATGTCCTTTTCAAGTAGGGCAAAAAGTAAAGGCCGGAGATCTTCTAGGAAAAACGGGTTTAAACGGCTGGATCACACTCACCGACGGAGTCGTAGATTCCCATCTGCATTTTATGGTAGGAGTGTGGGGTGAAAATGGTAGCTTTAAGTCACTAAGAATTCGGAGAAGGTGAGATCTTTGTTTATGCAAGGTCTCACCTATTTTTTGTTTCTAGTTTTTAAACTTCTAGTCCGTTTTGTGTAGTAATTTCTGTGGCTATCAATCTCCTTTATTGAATTGATCTGAGATTGTAAATTACTACAAATATGATAACATCCAGCAAAAGAAGGATTAAGAATGGAGGAGAGTTCGATGAAACATTATGACGATGAGGATGGACTCGAGAGTATTTATACTGAGGATCTACCAGGTAGCCAATCAGGTATTGTTTTATATACCAAAACATCCGGTAATCAGATTTTACGAAAATTCAGAAAGGAATTTCCTGTTTTCTACCATGCCATAAAGGCTTTACGTGACGAAAGCCCTTTTATACAAGCAGAAAGTATTTTAGTCCGAGAGAGTGGAATGGGTTTACTAATACCACTTTTGGCACTGGAGAATAAGAAGGTGTTTTTCAGGGTATCAGTATGGTCCGCCGGGGACACGGTACTTGAACGAAACATGGAGCGCAACTACCTATCCCACATGTACAGTCTTCATGTGGAAGGGTCCAAAATTAAAGGCTATGGAGATATTGCTATTCTTGTGCAAGAACGTTTCCTGGATCAACGCAGCCTTGAGATCGAAATTTTGCAACTGCTAATGCATTGTTCCACGGGAATCCTCTATGTATGTAGCCATAAAAAAATGGGAGTAGTAACTCTACTGGAAAAATTGTCGGAAAAATACCCGATGAAAGTGGAGGTAAAAGGTCGAGGTGGTGGGGGATCTCGTGTGATTAAGGTTACAAGATTGGGAGAATTGCCTACAGATCCAATCTTGAGAGGTGAAGGTGTCTCATACTATGTAAGACGTCGAAAGATTGTTTTTACAACTTTTGGATCAGTATTTTCACCAAAGAGAATTGATGCAGGTACTGATGCGCTTATTAAGTATGTTTTGCATCACGAGACTCGAGTTTTACCGTTTTCGCTTTACGACCTGGGGTGTGGCTATGGGGCAATAGGGATTAGCATGGCCAAAGCTTATCCTTTGGTGGACGTCACAATGACTGATATTGATGCAAAGGCGATTGAATTAGCTAATATAAATGTAGCTCGAGCTGGCGTCGCTTCTAGAACCAAGGTTGTTCTTTCAGATGGTGCATCAATGGTTAAGAATCTCCAGTTTGATCTCATACTGTCAAACCCGCCGCTTCATCTTGATAGGAAAAACCTAATTCAGCTAGTGCTTGGGGCACGACGGAGATTGAAAAAGAATGGGAGGATGCTCTTGGTAGTTGAAGACAGCAGGGTCGATGAGTTAAGGGAAATTTTTTTTGATCGCGGAGTTTATCTTAAAATTGCGCAGAAAAGCAGCAATTACGCGATCCTGGAAGTTACGAAGTAAAAAATAAGAGCAGTGTGTTGGTAGAATAACCACCAGCAAACTGCTCTATCGTTTATTTAACTTATTATCAAAGGTAGGCATGTTGTAACCACATACAGATCAAAGTCAGAGCCAAAAGCATTAGACCAGTCCTACTAATCTTAACGTCATTTAACTCAGTTCGAGTCTTGTAAAGTCCAAATCCTCTTGTTTCAAGAGCTATGGCAATGTTATCTACCATTCTTAGCTCTGTTGCTACTAGGGCGATGATTGTTGTCTTAATCCTCTCCTTCCCCTTTTTTACTTTTCTTAGTTTTTGCACATCTTCAATTGACTGAGCATCTCTTTGCATAATAGGCATTAGTCGAAGTGCAAGATAGCAGATTCTCGATATTCTATAGGGTACTCCAATCCTCACTAGCGAATTTTCCAGATCCTGAGGGGATGTGGTAACAGAATATGCCATTCCAACCGCAATCAGACCAAAAATACGTAGTGCTATAGCTAAGCCAATCATTAGTCCATCGTATGAGAAATCAACACCCAGAACATTCCATCCGGGTCCGTTTCTAACTACACCCTGGTATAGAACAATGAACCAACTACCAACGAATAGTACTAATGTAGACCTGATATATCGCATGACATTCAATCCAGCGCCCACGAACGAAATGAACATCAAGCTCAAACATACCAACGCGACCGTTTCAATTTGTCTTAGGCCATATAGCCAAAGCGCCACCATTAGCACCCACAAGAACTTTGTTATGGGATCAATCTTGTGAAAAATCTTGCGTCCTGGTTTATATGCTAATTGCATTTTTGCACCTCCAAGGCCTTTGGCTCAGTAGGAAACTGGGAGTTCAGATATTGAACGGCAAGTCTTAATGTAAGATTTGATTCGATCAACCCAAGTTTGTCGACCAATTCTCTACCCAACATGCAGAAATCTCCCATATAAAGTAGTTTTCCAGCCCCAAGCATACAGATTTTTTTGATGTAATTGCCAATGATTCTGTAGTCATGTGTGATTGTTACCAAAGTCTCGGTATATTTTCCTAGGCAATCCTTGAGAAAGTTGACTTGTAAGGAATCTAGTCCTGCAGTGGGTTCATCAAGAATGAGAAGATCCGCGTTACAGGATAATGCTAAAGCAAGTGCTAAACGTCTTTGTTCTCCGCCCGAAAGTTCAAATGGCGATTGATATCGGTATCTCTCTAAGTCAAACTCAGTAAGTAATCGAGTAAGCTTCCCGGATTCAAAATTCTGTCCATGGGTGAGTTCTTGCTCAACACTTGTTGTAATAAACCCCAAACTTGGTTTCTGCAGCATAAGTGCGGGTCTGCGAATTTTTGATTCAATTTTTCCTGAAGTTGGTTTTCGCAACCCAGCCAACAATCTCGCTAGGGTAGTTTTGCCGGATCCATTGTGACCGACTAGCGCATACCTAGTTCTGGTTGAAAAGCCCGCCGATATATCAAAGAGGCCATTACCTTCCGAGTAAATGTAAGATACCCTTTCAAATATAACTGAGTAGTTATTATTCAGTCTGTAATTGCTAGTATCTGGTTTAAGGCAGTGATTTGGAGGGAGGACAAGCTTGCCATCTGTAAATTCAAGTTGAACGCCTTGGCTTCGTACGTGTTCTTCAATTGAATAGAGTTGAGGACGTTCTATGTGGTATTTGTCTAATTCATTGCTATATTCCTTAAGTTGGTCCATAGAAATATCCAGTTCAACACGTCCCCTATCAAGAACTAACAAGCGTGTTGCCACTTCCATAAATGGATCCAACCAGTGAGAAGCAACGATTATTATATCAACATACTTACGCAAAATTTCTAGCGTTTTTACTACAATTTTAATCCCATGAGGATCGAGGTGTGCCAAGGGCTCATCAAAAAGCAATACCTTTGGTCTGAGGGCTAGCAAACTAGCTATGGCTAATAGCTGAAGCTGCCCTCCGGACAAAGTGTCAACACTTCTAGTTCGTAGGTGATTAATATTCAACATGTGTAACGAGTTTAAGCCCCTTTCCAGTAGTTCATTTCTTGGGTACAACAAATTTCCTAATGCGAAGGTTACTTCCTCGAGCACTGTGAGGTTGGTAATTTGACTGTCTGGCTCCTGCAACACGACCCCGATTTCACCTGCTAAATGTATGAGCCCCATAGAGAGTATGTCCTTGTCGTCAAGTTTTATGGATCCAACAAAATCCCCACCGTTATAGGCTTGTGTAACGCCTAGAATCGACTTGATAAGTGTGGATTTGCCGCTTCCATTAGGGCCCGCCAGTACAAGGAACTCTCCGGGTCGGATGCTGAAACTAATATCTGATAGGACTTGCGTTTTTTTTGGATAAGAGTAAGAAACACTCTGCAGACTCAGCATATTCTCCTCCTTCTCAGTATTTGATGTAAAAAAATGGCCCGTCTTAACAAAATAATAGACGGGCCAGCCTCAACATCGATACTGATTGTATTGTATTGTAATGTTAGGTTTCTAGTACAGTAGGAGGCTTAGGTGGATATTCACTGAGCGGTTTTATACCAGCTTTTTTTACCGCGAGTAACGCCCAGTATACCCAGAGTGAAATCCAAACTTTTCCCATGCCCCCAGGTCCAAAATAGCCCACAAGGCCTTCGGTAGTGAGTGGAACTGCATCACGCCAAGCATCAACCGGCGCTGCGAAGATCCATGCCAACAACGAGCCGGCAACAATCATATTAAGGCTGAAATTGCCTTTGAACCAGACGAACACAATATCTGCGGCCAAACCCTCTACCAGATTGTAGAATATGGCAAAGAGGCCCACAGGGCTGCCGAACAGCACTTCGATCACGCCGGACAATGTTTTGACAATCACGCATGCTCCCGGCTTGCGGATGAGAAAGAGGATCAAAAAGCTTACAAGGTTGAAGCCAAAGCTTCCAAACAGATTGACAAATGGACCAAGAACTTGTGCCTGAAATACCAAATGCGCCCACAGAACTTGGAAGAGGCCGGCAATGCCAACCATCAGGGCCATGATTACAATGTCCCTGGTAGTAAAGTTAAACCACTTCATACTGCCGTTTTTCATGTCCTTATTCTCCTTTATTTGCCGATTGATCAGATTTCGATTTCAAGGTTCGTATTCTCTCGGTTATTTTGTATGTGAATGTAACATATGACAGCCCTGACATCAATAGCTTAGGTAATTAGCGCAAAAGGTATGCACCGAATATAATATCCTTATCACCAAGGATAAGTAGAATTCTATTACTATCTTTATCAAGTACAAACCTCATGCCAGGCGCCCCGAAATCCGCAAGAGATCTCCAGACACCGCTACTGGGTAAGTATTCTTTATAACCAGAAGTAATTGCCTGTTGTCGAACGGTGATATTATCGACAATCGTTGTTGGATCCGAGATTGTGTTAAAGAAGAAGCCTTTTTCAGGATTTTCAAACATGTTGTATTCACCTCCATTTTTCTAAGATTTTGAGTATTATAGAACTACTAGAGGCTTATGTAAATATCTGGGGGTCAAGTTTTTAAAGAGATTTTATTTGTTAACAGCTTCAATGAACTTTTTAATTCTATTTAATCCTTCAACCATTTTATCCAAATTATTCGTGAATGTTAAACGATACCAATTTCCTTTGCTTTTAGGCATATCAAATGCTTCTCCAGGTGCCAATATAACTCCTGTTTTAAAGAACATCTCCTCAAAAAAGTCGTACGTTGATCCCTCATGAATGATGTTAACTCCCATATTTATCCCCGCATCGGGTGTAATTGCTCTCATATACTTAGATTTGTATATTTCATTAAGTACAGCGTCTCTATTGTTTTTGTATGATTCCAGGGTGCTATTGACCTGGCGTTCATACTCGATCAGATCCTTTTTGTAGTTTCCAATTATCTTAAATTCTCTTGCGTTTTCAATCTTAGTTCTAGAATCAATATCTGGGCCGCCTTTCATCAGTGTTCTAAGTAATATGTCTTTAACAATAAAATTGTCAAATACCGTGGGGGGACATGTATAAGAAAGATCGGCTAAAAGATTCATCTCCGCTGTTACCTTATCATCTGCCAAGACATATCCTATCCTTATTCCAGGGGCGGCACGGTCTTTGGAAAAAGCTTTAACTCTGATTATATAATCTTCTTTTTGAGGAATACTTCCAATGTTAGGGATATGCTTGTAAGCCATATCGTAAAATATTTCATCTATAATCAAATAGATCTTCCTCTTATTAGAGATTTCTACTAGTTTAATAAGATCTGCTTTGTCAAAAAACTTTCCAAACGGAAAATTTGGGTTAGTAAGTATAATAAATCGGGTTTCCCGATCGACTTGTTTCTCTAGATCTTCAATTAATGGTAAAAATCCCCGTTCTTCCTTACCGCATACTTTTTTTACTTTAAATGTTTTCCACATAACACTTTCGTACACTGGGTAAGTTGGCTGGACAATTATCGCATTTCCTTTGTATTTATAATGTTTCATTAATACTTGAATTACACTAGAAAATCCTCCTGTTGCACTCAAAACAATAGCGACATTGTTAAAAGTAAATCTATTGATGCCCTGAATATGGTTTTCATAATCTGCGATTACTTTTCTAACGTAAGGGTTTCCAAGTTGGTAAGTGTATTCAAAATAAGAATTTCTCACCGAATCGATGAGAGAATTTATCAGACACTTTGGGATTGGAAACTCATCTCGATCTATGTCACCGCTACCCATATGTATAAAAAATTTATTCTTCTTTTCCACTTGTCCATGAAAATCCAACCATGCCTTGATATAGCGGTGATAGTATCTGTTCGCTCTGGGAAGCCTATTATCCGTATTGGATATTTTAAGGTTTCTTGATAAAGGTATATTCATAAGATCTGATCAAAAGTGAATTTCTTATCGAACGAATCCGGTTTTTTTATGAATTCAAGTGCTTCGACTGTACTGAGTATTGGCCTTGAGTATTGCGCTCTCTCATCCAAGGCTACCCTTGGACAAATGGTTGAAACAAGTATATCGAAGTCCATACAGTTTATGGAATTTATATTTAGGAAGTCAACTACTATGACTCCAGTAGAATAACCTTTCTTTATAAATTCATCTTGCAAATTTGTAAGAATTTCTTTTCTTGATTGCCCTAGCTTATTACTTACAATAAACCCTACTCTTTTACCTTTTAATAATGATTTCTTGAGAGCGGTCAACTTGTTCAAGTGTAGCTTAAGTAACCTTTTATATTCGTAAATAAAAGTCTTTCCGGACAAGGGATCAAAGCACCACACGTCCTTTTTTGTCGACAAAGCGACCGGCAGTGCATGGAAACCCCCTCCTTCTATCATAATAAATTTCTGAACCTTAGCTTTAATCCTAGATGCTGCGGAGGGGTTGCACCCGAGAATCTGTGCATCAAAAGCCAGTCTATCAGTACCCTTGGCTGTGTATACTTCAATACCTTCCATTGTGAGAGCGTTTCTTATTTTAGGGACGTTTTTAATATATTGTATAGAACTTATTAGCCCTACTTTTTTAATCTTACGAGATTTAAGATAGCTAATTGCTTCAATTATCGCAGGTGTTACGTCGATTTTTAGGTAAAGTGGAACAAAAATAATCTTAAAGCCTTTAGGAAGTTGTCTATTACCAATGGCTACATTACCAAAGTGAATTATCTTATGTATGTTTAGTGTTTCAAACTGATAATACTTAATATCGCAAGCACCAAAACAGGAGTCACCTGATATTACGAGCTTAGTTCCAAGTTTTTTACTAAGGTAGGATATAAGATCGTGTGTAAACTTTTTTAGACCCTCTGGTATTTCAATGCCAACAATTTCGTTAGATACTTTTCCGAGCTCTAGTTTTATTCTATCTAGTTCAAGATCATATTTATCAAGGAAATCTGCGAAGCTTTCGTGTTTGGGATTAAGAGGAGCGAAGACCGCCCTCCCAGTATGATGGTATGGTTCTATCATGAGACTAGTTTAGCATGTATAGTCAATGATAAGTAAAGTGATAAGGAGGTCAAAAATATTTTTCTATCTTACTCCTCGACATAATCTTCAACAAAACCACATGAGGAACATTTATATGCAGCTATTTTTGGTTGTTTATTTAAATTGTTAAATAACTTGCTTATTGTGCTTTCCTCTTGCCAACGTGCTCCTATTATAGCTCCTGAGGTAAGAATTAAACCTTTTTTCATTTCGTTATTACATTTCGGACATGTTTTATTCATAGAATAAGGATACTCCAAAAAAAGTGAACTTTCATCCCCAATTGGTGGGTCCTCTGTAAGGATGTGCGAACTACATTAGTAGGTCTAATCCACTAGTCCAGAAAACTAACATCATTCCTTGTGTTATAGCCATCACAAATAACAATAAGTTTGCTAAATTCAAATTTCTTTTAGCTATTAGTCCAAGCATTATATATATCGGAAATATAACCAATATATATCTTGGCATGCTAGTTAGACCTGTAAAAAGCGGTAGTAAAAAAAGGATAAGCGCGTACGAAGAGTACGCTGGTTTCAAATATCTAAAGCACATTAACAAGATAAATAGAGTCAGAAGAACAACTATTGAAGTAAATCTATGTTGATACAAATTACTTTCGAGTCCGTCAAATATGTATTTAATGGGAGACCCGAATCTGCGTCCCCATGCGCTTTGGATGTTGATGATGGAAAGCATCTCACCAGTTAATGATCTTACGTACAGAGCATATAAAAGAGTTCCCGTTGGGATTAGAGCTATCTGTATCAAATGCGTTAATTTGTTCCAATAGTCTGTTTTATGTTTTATGTAAAAGAAAATTATTGGGATTAATAGAAATATTCCTACGTTTCTAGTTAAAGCTGCGAAAAAGCCAAATATCCCTGCTAAGAAATATTTATTATTTTTTCCGAAATAGAATGAAATTAAAGATAAAGCTAAAAATAAAGCTTCTGAATATACGCTTGTAAATATAAACGCCGTAGGGAATGCATATAAATAAAATAACGAATACTGTGCTACCTTACTGTCATAATCCTGTTTTACTAAATAGAAGAGAATAAAACTCGCTGCCAAAAGGGACATATTAGAAATAATTATTCCGGCTAAAACTTTGCTATGTAAAACAAACGTCGAAATGTGAATTAGTAGAGGGTACAAAGGGAAAAACGCATAGTTGGCTTGATTAAGTGTCTCCCTATATGTACTTATCTTTGAGGAGTAACCCTCATCAGCTATGTTTAAGTAATAACCCGAGTCCCAAACTGCCCAAATATCGATTTTTTTATCAGTAACGTAATTCCAAACGTAACGGCTTGAATTTATAGGTTCGAGTAATTTGAATGAATAATAGCCTAAAAACCAAGTTACTAAGCGGGATATAAAAAAAATTAATAATATAAAGAATATTTCCTTGAAACGTATTGTTTGGACAATACTTAAAAGCTTTTTATTCACAAAATAATTTTACACTTTTTATTGAAAATACTATTGCACTCATTGTTAGTCAAAAAGTATCTTATTCTTGTTCTTAGTTTGGTACCTTAACCAGTATTCTATGTCTTGTCTAATTAAAAGGTTTGATGAAATTAGTTCGTTTTCCAGTTTTGTTCTTGCTTCTTCTGAGGTTTTGTATATTCCCTGCCTATCATTGGTTTGAATTAAGGCATCCATGTGGTTAACAATTCCAAAATCTTTGGGGCATTGTTGAACAGTTGTTGTATACAGGCGTTTATCGTGTACCGGATATTTGTTATTAAGTAATCTAATAGCAGTCAGAAAATATCTAATTAGTTTATCCTTAATAACAAGAACGTAGAATTGACTAGTGTCTCCTCTTTTTAATAGACTTTCTAATTCTTGACGAACGGAGTACGTTATTTCGTGGAATAGCCAATCAAGTTTGTTTTGAAAAACTTCCGAAGGATACCATTCAAATCTTTTTATTAAATTAGTAAATCGTTTTGTTGGATCCTGAAGCACTATACTGTTTTGGTATTCGCCCAAAATAAAATCGTCATTCCAGTTTAAATATTTTTCTAGTACTTCATAATTTCGGGCAAACCTTAATTCTAACTTTGAACCTTCTTTTCTTAACTTTTCTTTATATTCGACTAAAGGTTTGTTATCGATTTCTTCCGGTAATAACACATTTACGTCTACATCGCTGTATTTATCGTAATCATTGCTTGCAATAGAACCTACAATTATCAAAGCTACCTGATCTTTTATTTGAGGAAACTTGTTTAAAAAATTATCACGTAGAAACTCTTTAGTTTTTTCAATTATTTCTTTTTGTGAAAGCTCAGAAAAGTCAGCGTTCATAAGTCAATGATACTAGAAGATGAAACAAAGTTCGACTCCTTCTTGGTTTAGACAAAAGTAAAGTTGACATATCAATGTAAAAACGGTGGTGGGCCCTCTGTCAGGATGTGTGAACTCGGATACTTAATTAGAAAAATTATATATAGGTATTAATTGTTTTGAGATACTTTAACGATTCCTTTTAATCCTGTAAAGGTGGCCCCTGAATCAGAGTTTATTTCAAGTATTTTAGTGTTATAAGCGTGTTCAAAATTTCCAGATTTTGCTATTCCAACCATAGCATTAGGTAAAGAATAGCCGAGAAATGTTTTAGATGTATTTAAAAGTTTTACGAATTCAGTACCATAAATATCCCTTAGTGCTCGTTGTATATCATAATTTAATTCAGACTTGTCTTTAAACAAGTTCGAGAAAGCCTCTACATTCGTTATACGAGCTTTTTCTGCATAATCCTCGATAAAAGATATAAAAAAAGCTGTTTGATCTGGATACGGGGTTTCGATAGTCCTCTCCATACAATAGGCAGAGAATATTTCGGAAAGCCCTTCTTCCCAAACTCCCTTTTCAAGTCTCTCCTTAACAGGTGCTGACTCTGGTAAGTCAGGGCGATGTTGAAATCCTTCATCAATTACGACATCATTCTCCTCATAAATAGACCTTCTTATTTTGCTTATTGCTATATAGTGTCCTATTTCATGAAAAAACACTCGCTTGTTTTCCTCTAAACTAACATTTGAATCTGCATGTAGGTCCAATCGTAAATACTTAACTTGATTACTGTCTCTTGTCACAATTCCTCCTGTAGCATTCATAGCTTCGTCTCCATCTACTGGTTGATCCGTTAAAATAATTTTCTCTATTGGTGGTAGGCTAGAGATAGGGTTTGAAAAACCCAGCTCTTTTAATTTATTGCTTGCTATATCTAGCCAAGATTTAATTGTTTCTATGTCCTCCGAAGTCTTCACGTGTTCTGTATAACCTTCGGGAATTTCAACTTCGGGATTTTTAGATAACATTTCCTGTATATCCTTTGCTTCTTGTTCGGAGTATTTAGATGAAAATTGATTGCTTTCCAAGTTTATGGACATATAAATATGGTAGCATATTGGTTGTTTTGAATAAGTATGCTGGTGGGCGAGAAGGGAGTCGAACCCTTATAGCCTTGCGGCCAGCGGATTTTAAGTCCGCCGTGTATACCATTCCACCACTCGCCCGCGTTTACGCACCCGATTATACCAAAGCCCTACTCTCCCCTACAATCTCTTTTCTTATTTCTTCCATTTCGTCATCACTTAGCTCAAGCCGTTTTAAATGATCTATTTTTTCATTTTCGTATGCGGGTAATAATTTAAAATGTAAATGATCCACATCAAGCCCTTCCACTTCAAGCATAGTCCTTAAAACACCTTCTAATTTTGAATCAAGCTGTTTTGCAATCTTTTTGGATAGTGCCATCATTTCGCTAAGTATCTCGTCTTCCACTTCCGCGAAGTAGCTTGATAGATGATTTTTTGAGATTACCAAGGTCATTCCTTTTACGGTTGGGAATCTATCTAAAATTACCAAGTACTTATCATCCTCAAATATTTTATAGCTCGGAAGCTCTCCGCTTATTAACTTACAGAAAATGCAGTCAACCATAGTAAGATTCTATTCTAAATTGGGAGTGAATGCGAGGCGTAGTCTGGCCTGCCAGACGAAACTAAGTGTATTCTGGCCTGCCAGACGAAATTAAGGGTATTCTGGCCTGCCAGACGAAACTAAGTGTAGTCTGGTGCACCCGGGCCGATTTGAACAGCCGACCTTTTCCTTAGAAGGGAACTGCTCTATCCACTGAGCTACGGGTGCGCGCCTAAGCATTCTACAACGTTTTTAGCTTTCTGCCAAAGATATCAGCTCTTTTTGAGGCATTCTAATTTTACGAGGAATATACGCCAAGCATAGCACAGACAGGAAGATTAATAAGATGCCTGTTACAACAAACGGCGTTTCTAACCCCATATATTGAGCAATAAATCCAAAAACAATCGGCCCAAAAGCGTAAGCTATATTAGCCGATAACTGTGAAAGTGTAGCCATATCATTACCAAAATGGCCTAACCGCGCAATATAGTCCTCCATAACTGCCGACATATATATCGAAGCTATGCCATATAATATTGAGCACAATCCGGCTACGGCCAATAAGTATGGAACATTCTTAGAATAGGCCAACATAATCATAGTGATTCCTGCTCCGATGCTTAAGTAAAAGGCAGCACGCTTTTTTCCCATTTTAACGGGTATTTTATCAACAAAAAATCCTACAATTACAAAAGGAACTGTGTAGGCAGTTATCAAAAAGGCCCCCCACGGGTGAATCTTCCCAAGATTAGCCGCGAAAATTATGCCGGTAGTCCAAAAAACTACATCAATTAGCATCTGTGCCACCTGAAAAGATATAAGCAGCCACGTCTTGCTCAATAATGTCTTTAATATCTGTAATTCTCCCCAGAAAGACTTTTTTATTACTATTTCCCTTGAAGAATGCCCGTTCTTGTTGTGTTTTAAAAAAAATAATATAAAAAAAGCCAAACCCGTGAATACCATAGCCACCGATGTGATAAATGATATTTTCATATTTAGGGTTAGAAGTACTGGGGCAATAGTAGGACCCAAAGCATAGGAGATACTAAGAATTGTTGAGATAACTCCCCATGCATAGGTGTGTTTGTTTCTTCCCATTTTTTTATGAATAAAGTCGAAACTGGCATACCCCCTGAGTTCGTAATATATTGACCAAAAAGCCATGGCCAAAACAAATACTAAAAATTGGGGATTAAAGAACACTAGCACCAGAGGGAACAAAAATGCGAAGATAAGCATCCAATAAAGGAAAAACTTGTAATCCTTGTTCCACAAATGCTCAGACAAATAGAAGTCCACTAAAATTCCGAAAAAAGAGGATATAGATAACACAATGCCTGTTAAAAATGCGTTAGCAGTTTGGCTTTCGATATAAATTGGGGAAACGTACGACATTATTCCGTCGGAAAGAGAAACAAAAAAAATGATTATGCAAAAAGCTGCAAATTTCGAGACTACAAATTTTTTGGCAGGCTTAACAACATTCATGTTACTGGAGCGGCGGACCGGATTCGAACCGGCGACCTTCTCCTTGGAAGGGAGACGTTCTGCCAACTGAACTACCGCCGCAAGATCTTAGCTATTCTAATATTAACTATGCTATTTTCCAAGCCCTTACTAAAAACCCTTAAGTGCTTGTGTAGTTCTCTTATCAAATTCGGCTTTAGTAATAAAACCCTTTTCTAGCAATTCCTTATATCTTACTATAGTTTTTTCGATCGCGGAAAGGCTAGTTTGCTGCCTTTCTGTCGCCGAGTGTTTGGCATGGGAGTAGTAAATCTTTTGGTCGAGTATCTTTTTGGCTCTTTCCGCAGCCTTTAAGTTTACAAATCTGAGTGTCACTTTATCTTCGCCTGTTGTTAGGATCTCTAAGTGTGCGAAAAAAGGGATTTTATCTATGATTACATGTGCAATGTGGTTATACGAGATAGTCATTTCCTTAATGTGTATTAATCCTCTTTTTCTATACACTACAATATCGTTGTATATAAACAACATCGCGGGAAACACAGTTCCATTGAGGGTGCGGCTGCACACTAATTTTAGTAGTAATGTAGACATAGGTAATAAGGTATCGCTAATATTACTCTTCCGGGATAGTATCTTCTTCGAGGTCCCCACGCTCTAGCTCGGCAAAGTATTCGACTGCCTCTAAGTTCACTTTCTTGGTTTTGTGCTTAATTTTTAGAGCTTCTGCAACATCGGGGTCAATATCCGAATCGTGTACGTGGGTGTCTGTCTCATCGTCATCAACCAGTTGTATTGGTTGGTCAATTTTTACACTGGCTTTTTTAACTTTTATTTCTTTCAGTTGTTTCTTAGGCATAACAGTAACTATTATGCATATTTGTTTTGGGTAATCAATACCCCATGTATAATACATGGTATGAATAATACCTATGATCTTATAATTATCGGAGGTGGGCCGGCAGGGCTTTCCGCGGCAATATACTCTTCCCGAGCTTTAGAAAGAACACTAATACTCGCCGGAAATCCCTCGGGTGGCCAACTTACAATCACCTCTGTAGTTGAAAACTTTCCCGGTTTTCCTGGTGGTATACCTGGTCCGGAGCTAATTTCTAACATTCGGACTCAAGCTGTTAACTGCGGGGCCGAAGCTGTGGATGCGAATGTGGCTTCTGTTTCCGGGGACGCACACAGGGGTTTTACCGCTAAAACAGAAAATGGCGAGGAATACTTATCTAAAGCTATAATCGTAGCAACCGGTTCCAGTGCGAAATGGCTAAATATCGAAAGTGAGATTAGGCTTAGGGGACGGGGAGTTTCCGGATGTGCTACCTGTGACGGGTATTTTTACAAAGATAAGGTTATAGCTGTAGTTGGAGGTGGTGATTCCGCCATGGAGGAAGCTACTTTCCTCACAAAATTTGCCTCAAAGGTGTACGTGCTTGTAAGGGGGTCAAAAGATAAAATGAAGGCCAGTAAAGTTATGCAGGAAAAAGCATTTTCAAATCCCAAGATTGAGTTTTTGTATAACGTCACAGTTAAGGAAGTATTAGGAGAATCTTCGGTTACAGGACTTAGGCTAACAAACACAGGGGATAATTCCGAACGTATAATGGATGATGTTAGGGGGCTCTTTTTAGCAATAGGCCATGAGCCTGCCACAAAGTTTTTGGCTGGATTTATAGAGTTGGATGAAAAGGGCTATATCAAAGTGGTTGAGCAAACAAAAGCTTTGGAATCCGGGACTCAAAAAATTAAAGAAGGGGTCTTTGTAGGTGGAGATTGCGCTGATTGGAAATATCGTCAGGCTATTACTGCGGCTGGCTTTGGGTGTATGGCCTCGCTGGAAGCAGAAAAATATCTTACGAATCTAAGATAGTAAAATGGTTAAAGTGGAATCTAAAAAAGAATGGCATTTTTTAATATTCTTGGTAGTGCTTACATCGTTCCTGCGACTAACTCAGCTTGGGTATTCACACTTTTATGGAGATGAAACAAAAGTTTTGTATGTGGATAAAACTATTCCTGCTACGCAATTTTTACTAGATCAGCGAAAGGGGCCGGTTCAATTTGTTGTGGCCTGGGTTATGGAAACTGTTACGGAAAAAATATTTGGATTTGGGTATGATGAATTTTGGATTAGACTACCTTTTGCACTCGCCGGAATTCTCTCTGTGCTGGCATTTTACCTTTTAGTTAAGCACTTTTTAGGGTATAAAGTCGCCGCTGTTGCGGCTTTGCTTTTGTGTGTTTCAGGCTTTAGTGTGGCCTTTGGGCGAACAGCACAATATCAAAGTTTTTTACAGCTTTTCGGGCTATTAAGCATATTAGCTATTGCATGGTACACACAAAACCCCAAACGCAAATATTTAGTCCTAGCCTCATTTAGTTTTACCTTGGCCTTTTTGTCGCATTACGATGCGGTGTTTTATTTAGTTCCGATTTGTTACCTTGTCTTTACTTATAAAGTTAATTTTAGGGAACTCTCGGGTTTCTTTATCTTGCCCTGCCTGGCTATACTTTCCATTTTTTATCTGCCTTATGTGGGTAGGGGGTTTTTTGAGCAAAATACCGCCGGCTATGTATTTAGGCGAATAGTCGGAATGAGGCAACCTTTAAATAATTCCCTTTACACTATATTTTTATACAACCCTACTGGATTTTTTTACATCGAAATGATTCTTGGCGGCATAGGAATTTACTTTTTAAAGGACAAAAAACTCTCTCCATTCTATTTATGGTTTTTTATCTCATTTATAGTATTTGGATTAATAATATTAAATCCGGGTACGCATATCCAAAATTATTTGTTACCCCTAATAGTATTTTCTTCTGCGGTAATTTACCATTTAATGGTTAGGTTTCCACTCACCCGAGTTTTATTTGGTGGGATGTTCATCATAGTATACATAGCAACCTCAATTATATTCATTCCATTTCTTAGCTTGGGGTATCCGTGGGTCGTAGGCAAGCCAAGTGGCTTGTATCAGGTTTTTTGCTATGGCTTTCCTTACAACCGCTCTTGGGTTGAAATCCAAAAATATATGTATTCCCTACCAAATGTTGGTGGTGTTTATACAAATGATGATGATACGGTGGCGCAATATTATCTGGCGAAAATACCTTACACTCGCCCCGGGACGAATTTTTTACCACAGTATTATATTAACGTGGTAAATCCTATGGAATATCAAAAATCGGATAATATGGCTAAATATGTTTCGGATGGTTATTACGACCTTAAGATGGAATTTAAGAGAAAAGATAACACGGAAGTGGTAGCCCAAGTATATAAATTAACTAATTATTAATATTTGAAATTACTGTTATCTTCGGCAAATAATTTTGAATGCGCTTTAACTCCAGAGTTAATTCTTCAGTTGAGCACTCATTAATCTTTTTGAGTTCATAGTTGTGTGTCTGTTTTTTTGTTCCGAAAAGTAGTAACTCCGAGTAGTAATCCGCTCTCACAGAAGGTTTTTCAAAGTTAAACAAAAATTCCGCAATTGCTTGCTTTTTCGCACTTTCTAGACTGGCCGGGGTTATGTACTTAGAAAAATTGCTGATCCCCTTGTGTACTTGATCTATAGCTTGTTGAGCTTGAGCATTACTTTGTGCTGTGTATATTGAAAATAAGCCGAAGTACCCTCCGGATAAAGAAACCACGCTTGTTTTGTAGCACGATAAAGGCGGGTTTTTAAATTCCACTGCAAGGTGGTTTCCTAGCATTCTAGCTAACAGTAGATTTGCATATTTTCTATCATCACTAATCCTATATGCGGGAAAGTCGAACTTGACGTGGGATAGTTGTGAAGAAGGAATAACTATATTTTGCTGTTTAAAACTCAAATCGTATTCGGGAAACGGCTGACTCGAATCGATTTTTGGTGCGTTTCTCATTGTGGGAAAGTATTTGTTGATTAGTTTACATAGCACGTCGTTATTTATATTACCTGAGGCTGCAATCACAAAATTAGAGTTTATATAATTTTTTGCTTTAAAATCGCTAACTGTCTTTAGTGTCAAAGCTTCAATTTGATCTAAATTCCCTGAGTTTAAAAACTTAAGGCGTGAATTTGGGAACATTAGCTCGTAGGATCTTCTGCCGATAAGTTTTTCAGGGACCCCCGCATATCTTTTTATCTCGTTTTTGATCAACTCTCTATGAAAATCTATCTTTGTCTTTGAAAATCTTTTGGCTTTATAACATTCGCCCAAGTAAGCTACAGCATCCTCGATATTTTCTTTTAAAGCTAGGACAAGATACAGAACACTATCTCTGCTGGTTACACCATATGCCTTGGAGCCGTTTTTTGAGAGCACAGTTGAGTAGGCATTGTCAGCTGATAAGTGTTCTACCATATGTGCTGCCCCTACTTCGGCGGGTTTTTCACATATACTTCCAGCCTTTCCTCTTAGGTGTAGCGCAATAGTCTCCGTTCCCACATAGGGTATAAAGATTGATCTGATATTTGTAGTATTAATAACTTGGTTTTTCACTCTTGATCTTTGGTTAAAGACTACCTACAATAATACTATGCCCAAAAAGCTGCTTTCTCTGATATTATCACTAATCCTTTTAGCATATCCAGTTGTACACACCTTTGCCGCTGATTTTGCACTTACAAAAATAGGAGCCATGGATCTTGGCGGAAAGATGTATAGCGAGTGGTGGTATACAGGAACATTTCCTACCTTTTTTGGAACCGGAACTCCTGATGCTACCATAGTTCTCACAATGCAGGGTGATTCATACCAGACCAAAGTGAACAGCAGCGGCGACTGGTCTTATTCCACCAATTTACCAAAAGGGGATTTTCCAATCGAATTGGTTCAGGATACACAGAAAATTTCATTTACTTTACATTTAGGCCAGTCGGTTCCTACTACCACTCCTGCTACTACCACTACCCCCGAAACAACTTCCACAGTTCCTGATACCGGTATCGATCAAATAGCATCAATAGCTTTCGCGTCCGGGATAATTTTACTTGCAGGGTATTTTTACTTTTGGGGCGATACACGCAGACATACATCTTTTGAGCAGAAAATAATAAAAGATAATTAACTAATCCCGTTTGAACACAAAATATGTATTTAGATTATTCGTTCTCCCGTCACTTGTATATGTGCTAATTAGTTTTAGCTTCCGTTTATGGAGTACCTCGCCAATTTCATCCAGCTCTTTTTGGTCATATATATGGATATACCTCTTCTGGCCGGTATCCCCCCACCCGCCTAAGTTATCGCCTTTTGTAGACATCTTTGCAGTTTTGCCTAATTTAGTTGCACTCCATGTAGTAAATATTAAGTAGCCCCCCGGTAAGATAAGATGTGAAACAGCCTCAAACCACTTTTTCCTGTTTTCCTGCCCGGGGATATGATGGGTAAATCCAAAGCACACAACCAGGTTAAATTCTTCTTTTATAGTATTAATATCTTCAACTGCATCTAGGTTCTCAAATCTAGCCGTCTTGTATTTGCTTTTGGCCTCGTTGATAAATATGTCGTTTGTATCAATGCCAAAGTAATCTACCATTTCTGAGGCACTTTGCTTTAGGATAAAATCGTAGAATCTTCCGTTACCACACGCAACATCCAGCACCCTGATTGTTTTAAATCCTTTGATTATCGGTATAAGCTTATTCCAGCCAATCCAAGGACTTTGGCGGGTTTTTGAGAAATCTTTGGCTAGTGATTGGTAAAAATCCTTATTTAGCTTTAAAATCTGCTTAGTTTCATTTATATCCATATGAAATTTTTAACTGATAAACAACTAAATAGCAACAAGAAGATAATTATCGAAATTATCTTAAAGCTGGCAATTACCAGTTTTAAAAGCGAGGAGGAGTTAAGCAGGTATCTATTTAAAAAAGCCGGGGAAGCGGATATTGGGATTTTTTCAAAGAGTCAACTTATCAGTGCTTATAGAAAATTTAAAGCCTCTGGAGATATCAAGCTCTCGGAGGATCAAGAAAAATTAGTTAACTTTTCGCTAAGAAGAAAAAAGGTTAGAACACTTTCAGGAGTTACTCCTGTAACAGTTTTGACCGAGGCATATTATTGCCCTGGGAACTGTATTTTTTGCCCAAGTGAGTCAAAAATGCCTAAGAGTTATCTATCAAAAGAACCAGGAGCACAAAGGGCTAAGAACAATAAGTTCGATCCGTACCTTCAAACCTTCAACAGGCTCGTGGCTTTATATGAAACCGGCCATAGTACTGACAAAGTAGAACTGATTATCCTTGGGGGTACTTGGACCGCGTACCCTAATGGGTACCGAATTTGGTTTATTAAAAGGTGTTTTGATGCTTTGAATGAATTTGCACCACTTCAAACACCAGAATATCTAGCTGCTAGTAATCGTAGAGCTGTTGAAAAAATTGGTTCTTGGCAGGAATTACACGCGGCACACCGAAAAAATGAAACTGCCAAAACCCGCTGCGTTGGCTTATCAGTGGAAACCAGGCCCGATTATGTGTCAGTAAAGGAAGCTATTGGGATGAGAAGGCTGGGAGTTACTAAGGTTCAAATAGGCGTTCAAAGCCTAAATGACAAGGTATTAAGATTAAACTGTCGTGGGCATACTGCCGCCCAAACAAAAAAAGCATTTACACTTCTTAGGAGTTTTGGGTTCAAAATTCAAGCCCATTGGATGGCAAACCTATATGGATCTTCTCCAAAAAGGGACGTTATAGATTTCAAAAAACTATTTCGGTTGCAAAACTTCCGCCCCGATGAGCTTAAAATATACCCGTGCTCTTTGTTAACAAAAACGCGACTTTTTGAGTATTATAAAAAAGGATTATGGACGCCGTATTCTTATACCGAGCTTTTAAGTGTGATTACAGGAGTTTTGCCGGCAACTCCAAGGTATTGCCGAATAACGAGGATTTTTAGAGATATTCCTTCGGAGTATATTATTGAAGGTGTTAGGAATTCAAATTTTAGACAACTGGCTGAAACCAAACTACAGTCGCTTGGAGTTAGATGCATAGACATCAGATCCCGTGAAATACGAAATGCTAAAATTTCTTGGGAAACACTAAAACTTAAAAAGACACGCTACAAAACAGCAAACACAACAGAGCTTTTTTTGGAATATATTACACCCAAGGATGAGCTTGTAGGATTTTTAAGGTTATCCTTACCACAAAAGAAAAATACTTTTCCCGAACTTGCTAATTCAGCGATAATTAGAGAAGTGCATGTTTATGGGGAAGCCCTTGAAATGGGTGTTGAATATAGCGGAAAGGCGCAGCATGCAGGAATAGGCAAAAATCTTATAAACCTCGCAAAAAAGTTAGCGTACAAAAAAGGCTACAAGGATTTGGCAGTTATATCCTCTGTTGGTACAAGGGAATATTATAAAAGACTGGGATTTTATATGGGGGCTTTATATCAACACTTATCTTTGGTATAGTTCAATGGAACATAATCCCGGACTCAAGGAGAGAACTATAAAATGGATATGGTAAAGGGTGCTACTTTCGTGGTTATTACAAAAAACCCTCTAGGTTTAAAGGCTACTCTGGAATATCAAGGTAATTATTTCGAGGATTATTTGCCTCTCTGGATGGGGTTAGAGGCGGATGTAATGATGCCCGAAACCTTTGAACTGGGCGAGAGTTATTGGCGTTTTCTGATAATTAGAAATATTGAGTGTTCACTTGATAGGGACATTCATTACGCATATTTTCTTGACCCCTTGTCCATTCCGGAGCTTCAATATATCCCTGCACGTAAGTGAATCCAAGGCGAACTTCTACTTGTTAGGGGTTCGCCTTATGCTAAACTATTAATATATTGTTTTATGAATTATAAACTGCTCAAAGATAAGTCGCTTGTTGTAGTTTTTACGTACGCTCCCGCCGGACTTGGCCATTTAAGAGTTTCAAACGCTTTATCCGAAGGTTTACCGGGTAGTGTTACTCCACTCCTTGTTGGTTCCGATGATAAAATTACCCAAAATATACACAAATTCATGAGTATCCACTCTCTATCCAAGCAGTTAATGGAATTTTCGCAAAGTGGTTGGGCCGAGGATATATTTACACCGATATATAGAAGAAGTCTTAGAGCAAATACCGATGAGACTTACGACCAACTGGTTCGGGTAATTAAACAAAGGATTGACGTTCCCAAAGAGGTTTTGGTAATAGCAACGCACTTTGGATTGGCAATTCAGATAGCTTCAATAAAAGATAAGTTTGAATCAGAAAACGGAGTGAAAATGCACTTAATAGTGCAAGTTACTGATGATTCGCCTCAGCATATGTGGTATGTGCCCGGTGCGGACTTAACTTTCGTACCCAGCGAAAGAACTAAAGAGGCTTTACTCAGATACGGCCACAAAGCTAAACTTCCCCTGATTGATATTGTTGTACTTCCCTACCCTATCAGCCCTACAATGGCTAAGGAGCTTACAGAACACAGGCGAGAGCAGAGATCCAAACAGTTGGATCCCTACACAGATTCCCAGGTAAATGTGTGTATACCTGTATCGGGAGCGGCCGTTGGGATGGACTACTTTGATAAGATAATGCAGTATCTGCACAGGAGATCACGCAAGTTTGTGTTCCATATAGTTTCAAAGAATGCTCCTTTCACTCAGTATTTTTTGTTTGCTATTTCTATGAGACCCTATGCAAGACTATACACGTCAACACACGACAGAGAAGTTGTTGATTTGTACGAAGATCTGTATTCCAGGGAGACGATTAGTTTAGAAATAACTAAGCCAAGCGAGCAGGCATTCAAGGCACTGTATAACTGCAAACAGATTGGTGGCTCGGTTCTGCTCTTTACATTGCCTGTAGGCAGGCAAGAATATGATAACCTGGATTTCCTCCGCAGACATAACCTTATTTTTTCGAAATCCACGCAGGCTCGTATCAATTCGCTCTTCGAAAGGGACAAAAAATTGTCCAAATTCGAGCTTGATAGCCTTTTTGGTTTAAACGACTCCATCAGGGGGATTCAACTACCAAACACGTCTCATAAAGCCGCAGATTTCATCTGGTGGTGTTTGTCTAATGGCATTTTCAAAAAAATGGCGTGTTCCGGTTGCCATATCAAAGATTACGACTCTGAGATACGAAGCAACAGTGTTGAACTTTTTTGGGAGAGGATCGAGCAATATTTAATTGAGCAAGGTGAAAACCTTATTTAGTTACACTTTTCTGCTAGTTTAAAGTCTTGTTCGCCCAATAAGATATTTCTGTTCCAAGTATCTTTAATAACGATTATAGGAATCCTGGAGTAGTATTGCTCGTAAGATGGGCGCTTCATATTATTCATTTGTTCGAAATGCTGATCATTTTCAATCAGTGGCGACAGAACCTTTATAGTAAAGGCCTCCTTGTTATACTCGTCTTCAGTGTCGGCTATTTTGTAAACCGTTGAATTTTCTATAGTTCCAAGGGGAATTAGCTTATCGTCAGGAATATTCGCGCCCACTTTTGTTTTGGGTAATTTTGAGCATTCAGTCGGAAGTGCTATGCCATAAAAATTAAACAGGATCACGGGAGTTAACTCGGGATTTTTCGATATCACTGTAGAACTTATCCTCAGTAATATATCCGAAGATTTTTCAATATAGGAGTCCTCTATGTAAGCCACGTTCTTTGTAAAGGCTAGTGAATAATTGTACGCAACATCAAATTTATCGACCACTACGAATGAAGTGTCATCCTTACTTGCATACAAATCAAACTCGGAACCTATTTTACCCAAATATTCTAATGTGCTCAAATCCGCACTTGGTACGGTTATACCCAGCTGGCTATTTTCACCAATAAAAACAAATTGAGTACTTATCTGTTGCCTTACCAGACTCCAAGTGTCATCTAGTAGAATGATTCCGGGGTGTTGTAATTCGGTGGTAGTGAAGGATATCTTTCTTGAAGGATTAAAAATTTTTAGACCTCTATCCTTTTCGTTGACAATAAAATCAGTGTTGTTGGTTGTAACAAAGGTCACTACAATTGATGTCCCGCTGCCTTTTGAGTCTACTATTCCTATTATTTTCTTATAGCCCTCCAATGGACCGTTTGTGACTTCTCCTCCGTCGTAGTATCTAATTTCTCCGTTTCCTATTAATAAGTCTATGTTTGATATTTCCCGGGCTTTGGCACTTAACTGTTTTTGTGTTTCATTCTGGTCTTGTGTCTCTTTGGGATTTTGAATTTCATAAACTCCTTTAGTGTACTGGTTTGATAAGATACCCCCAACATTAAAATTAATGTTTTTGGCCACTACAAACAGTAGGAACATTATTGATATAGTAGATAATAATACGATACTGACTTTTTTCATTTTTTGGCGGCAGAATTAGTCGAATAAATGCTTTGCGGTTTCCCAATAAAAACTGTTATTGTTATGTTCCTTTTCCCAGAACCACCACTCAGCTCCCCAGACATAAATTTGAGAGAACCCTGATTTTCTAGAATATTCCAATGTATCGGTAAAATCCTTTGGAGACATTGTCTCATTCTTTTCGGAAGTTGTAAGCTTTGTGGTTTCCTTGGATCCCCAGGGTTCACCCTGAAGTTCGGTAATTATAATATTTTTTGCAGGTATTCCAAGCAGATCTGCTTTAATCTTGTAGTAGCCATGGGAAATTGGATACTTGAAGTATGTAAGCCTATCTCTGGAAACAAGTCCCCAAAAATCGAACCACACCTTTCTGTACATCGAAATCCCCAAGTAATCAGCCTGCTTGTAAGAAGGCACCCAAAATCCCCCTTCCCCGCTATCCTGGGTAATCACAGGTCGGTTATCAATGCTTCTAACAACTTTTATTTCCCTTTGAATTAAGTCGGAGGGCACTTTATCGCACAGCCCGAAGGGGAAGTGCGGTTCATTCTCAACTTGCCAAACTTCAATGTTATCAAACTGCTTAAGCTCGGTTACTCCGGCAGAAATGTAGGCCAACAGCAAGTCCTCCTTAGTCCCCCACTCGGATTCGCTGCTCCACCATTTAGGCTCGTGACACTCAGGAAATCTTGGTACTTTCCTTCCAATCGCCAATATTACTTTCGCGTCTCTTTTTCTAGCCTCTTCTAACTGCCACTTTACATCCGAAAAGTCTCTTAGCCCTTGTTTTGGTTCAATTTCATCCCAATAAGCAACAACTCTTAATTTTTTAACTTTAAGCTCATCGAGAATTTGAATATATGCTTTCTTCCAATCAAGACCTATTTCCTTGGCGTACTTACTGCTGAAGTTTACTCCGTAGGTGATATTATCTGCCGGCTTTGGGAACATGACAACTATAAAAAGCATTGGGAGAAGTGACAAGGCTACTACCAAAGCTATAAAGGATTTAGTAATTTTGTGAGTGAAAACTCTTCTAAACTTACTCTTTTTGGGCATTAAAATAATTATAATGGTTTAGGCTAACTATTGCCAATGGCTGGGCGGTCCGAAGATCCGCCCAGCTTTTATGTTCGATTCTATTGGGCAAAGTCGCACCACTCTTTGTGGTTTATTTGTCTTTGAGTCATACCCTGAATCCTTGATTCAATATCTTCCTGTGTTAGTCCGTTTTCTTGCCATCTTTTAGTCATCCACACCCTCATAAACTCCTGCATTTGTTCGTATGTGATGTTTTTTTCTCTTGCAATCTCTACGATAGTCTTTGTTTTCAGCTGTTCTTTTAGTTCATCGGCCGATAACCCAAAGAGTTCAGCCTTGGCCTCAATGCCTGGTTGTCGTCCCCTGGGAAATTCTTTACCATTTCCGAAATCTTTCATGAAGTTTGGCCTTTGGTTGTCTGAAAAAGCTTTGGCTTTATCTATTGATAACCCAACTACAGATGCAGCTAATACACCAATCACAGCTAAGGTCAAAAATTTATTCATATTTGTTCACCTCCTACATTGTTAAATAGCTACCGATAAGGTTGATACAACGGAAGAGGTGGTTTTCTTTCATTGAACTTTTGGATACAGTTCTGAGGAGGACTCGTATCGCAAATGCGCATTCTTTTATAGAAATTTTTTAGTTGAGGTTTTTTTTCCAAGCGCTCATTTATACCTGTGATATCCAAAACCATGCCGGACAAGATTACCGCTACAATTATACCGGCAGCAAGAAAAAGTAAATTTTTCCGATAAGACAGCTCATACTTTGTGAGCAGGTTTATACCTACAATCACCAGGGTAATTGAGACAAGCAATACCCCCCACGGAAAGTGCTTTATAAAAAAAAGAGGAAAGGGCCTTTGTGGTCCGAAATCTGCCTGAAAAAAACTTGTTCTTATCCAAAATGAAATAAAATTTATCATAAAGGATGCAAAACTAAATGCTAGTAGAGTACCGGATATTAATAAGGCTGTCCCAACAGTAAAAAATACTTTAGGCCTCATCTTTATTTGCCCGTTGCGGATTTTATTCATTATTGCTTGTTTCATTTGGTCTGACATATTGTTTTTAGGAGTTTTTTACCCCTGTTAATTCTTGTACCTACGGTACCAACAGGAATTCTTAAAATGGTACTAATCTCATCGTAGGATTTATCTTCCAAGTAGTAAAGCACTAACGGCTCCTTGTATTTAATATCTACTTTATCTAAGCACAGTGCAATCCAGTTTTTGATCTCCTCCTTTTCGAAGTGTTCTTCCACGCTAAGATCGGTTGAAAATAGTTCGAAATCAAAATTACTTATCCATTTTCTTTTTATTAGTTTGTTTACAGATTCGTTGTGTGCAATTCTATAAATCCAACTCGAAAATTTTTTAGATAGATTTAACGAATTTAGATTCATATAAGCCTTAATAAATGTATCCTGGACTACATCTTCGGCCTCAGTATTATCCTTAAGGAGGTAAGAAACATATCTTACTAGCTTAGCTTGATATCTTTCTATTATATTTTCATATGCGAGTTTATCCCCCGCTATAACTTTTTTTACTATTTCTTCATCCGAGTACACACACTTATAATACAACTAAAGAATGAGTATTATTTCAGCTAAACAAAGGATATGTGAATGATATGGGTTCATCATTATTTGGACGTGGAATGTGAATATGTTGTAACCTTTCAAGCTCAAAAAACGTTTCGGCCTTATACCGTTCACCTGCTAGAGAAATAAACTTTAGCAGAATTTCAGCAGTGGCCAAGGCGTCTGGAAGTGCTCTATGCCGTCGGGAAATTTTGATACCATAAAAAGTGGATAGCGCGTCAAGGTGCACGTTTTGCATTTGGGGTAGCAATTTTCGAGCTAGTTTAACGGTACAAAGCTTGGGGCACTCAATAGCGATATCGGAATTTTTTAATTCGCTTTTTATAAAGCCATAGTCGAAGTCTACGTTGTGTGCTACAAATATCGTCTCACGCAGCAAGCCAGCAACTGTTTGTGAGTAGTGGCTAAACGGTTTTTCCTTGTCAACCATTTTTTGAGAAATATGTGTGTATTTGGCTACCCATGGGTCAATCTCTTGTTTTGGGTTTACCAATGTCGTCCATGTTTTTCCTACTTTTCCCTTGCTCACTATTACGATGCCGATATCCGTAACCCTATTATATCTCGAGTTCATACCTGTTGTTTCAACGTCGACAACAGCAAATTTCAGAGAGCTCAGGTTAGTTCTTTTTAGGTGTTCTATTGTCACAATTTCACTATATTAGCAGAAAAACCCCCGATTGGGGGTTTTCTCTGATGAAGTATATATACCTGTGAGCTCACAGAATATATAGGGCAGGTATAATTACTTCTTCTTTTTCTTAACAGCTTTTTTCTTTGTAGTTTTTTTCACTGTCTTTTTTGCTACTTTCTTAGCTTTTGCTTTCTTTTTTACTGGCATTATTATCATCCTCCTCTCGACTGTAATTAATTACGGGCAGAACGTCTCAACAATTAGTCGTCTTTATCATCTTCATCTGGTCCCAAATCATCCCCTAGATCTAACTCCCCTGATGCCTCCATTTCGATGCAAACTTCTTCATACAACTCCCAGTCCTCGGGAGAAGCGTCTTCGGCTGGCTCCCAAGTTGGATCATTTTGCAGATTTTTTACTATCTGTTCTTTTGTGAGCATGTTAGATATTTGGCGCAGTGCCATAAATAACTACTCTGGTTCCCTGATCGTCTTGTGAAGAATAAACACTGGAAGTGTCTTTTGGTAAGGTTGGGTTGGCCCACGAAAATAGTTGCTCGACCTCCTCGGTTTTCATGTTTACACATCCATGGCTCATTGGTTGCCCAAAATTGTCGTGCCAGTAGGTTCCGTGGATGCTATACCCCATTCCCTTGGAAATCTCATCATTTGAAAAAAACATTGTGTAGGGAACGTTGGGCAAATAATAATATGTTCCTGCTTCCTGTGATCCACCGGACATAAGTACATATTTCAGTTTAGACCAGATTCTAAATTCTCCGACCGGAGTCCTACCCCACTTACCGGTTGAAACTAGGAACTCAAATACTTTTTTATCACCTTCGTAGGCGTATAACTTTTGGGTAGACAAATCTACCTCAATTCTTTTCTTATCAGTGTTAGAACCTAATACTTGTTTCGTCTCGTTGTTGAAACTTAAGGTCTGATTGGGCATCGTAACTTTAGTTCCATGAAATTCAGCCTGTTTGGCATTTTCTAAAAAATCCCCCGAAAAAGTCACTTTGTTAATATAAGCGTTTTCGATAATTTTCTTATAAATATTGCTTTGCCGAATTTGAAAAAACAAAACACTCGCGGAAACTAAAATGAGCAGTAATTTAAATTTCATACCTTAAATATGATACCAAAGATTTTGAAATTAATTAAACCTTGTATGTATATTTAATATATTTTGCTCCCAGATCAATCATGGGTTTTTCCATAAATCTGTAGCATAATTCTGCCGCTATAATAATCATTACCCAGGCAAATGAATGTTGAAAAAACAAATGCACAGTTGCGGGGTATGGCAAAAAGTTATCATAAAACTTTGCCACTAATGGATTGTAGATATAAAAGAGGGCCGCTCTTAGACGAATAAACAAGAAATGAGAAAGATAGATAACATAAGATCTCGCTCCCACGTACTCCAACACTCTCCTAAGTCCTTTCATGTTGAGCACCCAGCCTTTTTCTTTGCTTGCTAAGAACACCAGTACAGTGGCGAAAACAGCTACCACAATGTAATTAAGATAGTATCTATAATTATCCTGGGTTAGAGAGGGTGTAATCCAAATAACGGCTAACAATGTTAGGCTCACCAAAAATTTGGAAGTACCCTCAAGAATGGTTACGATCCATCTAATAATTTTGGGATTGTTGATTACACGAGACAGTTTGTTGATCAAAGAAAATTCGAAATAATTGGGTTTTGTATCAGGTTTTTCTGCTTTAGTGGCCTTTAGTGTAAATAGCGCAAGTAGTACTCCAAAAACAATGGCGAAATATCTCTCCGCAAATACGTATTTCAAAACCGTCGATTTGAGGAGATAGGAGCCGGCCGGAACTACAAGCGTTAAAAATAGTAATATTCTTAGTAGCATTTTTTTTCTGTTCTTAAGGTTAGTTGCTATCAAAAACAATATTGGCAGAGTGATATAGAATTGCTCCTCAACGCAAAGGCTCCAATATTGGCTTAGATTACCGCTAAGCCCGTAAGACACCATATAGTTATAAAAGCCGCTGAGAATTCCAATCGCTTCCATGAAAATATACTCGGGCTTACTAAAATCCGAGGCAATTGTATTTTTAAAAAGCATCGAAAGGCACCAATAAGAAAACATCCAAAAAATTGCCATTGGTAGAATTCTAAAAGCTCTTTTAAGATAAAATATAGATAGTGCTTGTTTTGATTTTTCCAACTTTTCCTCGAAAGAAGAGTCCTCCTTTAAATCAGGTAATAGTCGGAGTAGTGATAATGTGACTACAAATCCCGATATTACAAAAAAAATATCGACGCCAGTGAACGTCTGTGTTAAATAAGGTGGTAATAAGTCGGAAAATGAGCCGTGAGCGATAGCTGTCATAATGACAGCAACTCCGCGCAGCCTTTCAATTTCTAAGTTTTTGGTTTTGGCTTGATCTGGCATATAATACTAGAAGATTATACTACAGTGAGTATAATTCCAATACTATAGTCAAATAAAGGAGAGAATGATGCACTGGATAAGCTATATCAGGGAAGTTTGGCCGGGTTTGCTCACGGCGGCGAATGTACTTCGTCTCCCGTTGGATAAGATATCACCCGAGATGCTGAGGACTTTACAAGACGCAGGGACGCTTTATGGGGTTATAATTGAAAACAGAGGGATCCTGGTTTGGCGGGCAAAGGAGCGTGGGAAACGCAAGTTTGGTACCAAAAAGTTTGTCGTTGAATATCAAGCCGGTGATCTACTTGTGGCCACACCCTCGGAAGTGTTTCCAAGTGTATTAGCGCGCCATACTGAAAGCGAAAGGAAACTATGGTTCAGCTACCAAGAACTCCAGGGACCCATTCCCGCCGACATACTAGGGATTCTTGTGATAAAGGACCTTTTATCCCTTCGCTGGGAATGGCACACAGCTATCGAGACGCACCCAAGATTAGGTTTGATCGTGCCACAGAGGTATGTGATCGAACTTTCGGGTCAGAATGGGGTCACTAAGTTGTTTCCGGGATCAGCTCTAATTGTTTCAGAACAGGGGCTTTCCGGAATTCCTCATCGTAAAATGATAGATTATTCATACCATAAATAACAGAAGCCCTCTTTTGATGTAAATGTATCAAAAGAGGGCTACTAGTTTTATAATTAGGTAATGCAAAACATAATTGACTGGATAAGAAATAATAAGCTTACAAGTGTGTTGTTCTTGATACTAGCTTTAGTACTCTTTCAAGGAACTACTAAAAATAAATATGGCAATACAATTGTTTCAGACGCAGTAGTCTATCAGGAGGCTGCAGGTAAAAGAGGTTTGGAACAAGTTCCCGCTCAACAACGAAGAGTAATCACCAGCTCCAGTTTTTCTTTGCTTGTTGAAAAGGTTGTAGACACAGCGGATGCAATAAAGCTTGAGGTTGAGAAATTAGGCGGGTACGTTATAAACACAAATATTTCACATCCGGAGTCAGGAGATTACGCTTATCTTAGTATTAGAGTACCCACAGATAAAGTACCATCTATCCAAAAGCTATTAAGAGACAAATCGGTAAAAGTAGTAAATGAAAATATTTCGGGGGATGATATTACGGATCAGTACATAGATATTCAGGAAAGACTGACAAAGTTGGAAAATACTAAGAGAAGACTTGAAGAAATTATGGTTCTAGCAAAGGATGTAGACGAAATAATGATGGTTCAGCAAAACATTTTCAATCTCCAGGACCAGATCGATAGTTATAAAGGCCAGTTAAAGTATATGAATGAGGCTACAGCTACCAGCTTGATCAGTATCGACTTATCTACTGACGAGTTAGCACTGCCCTATACTCCACTGGATGTTTGGAGACCGGGTGTTGTATTTAAGTTGGCGGTGCGATCTATGTTGGGCACCTTGCAGCAGCTAGGTACTGCTGCGATCTGGCTAGCAGTTTACGCAGTACTACTAGTTCCAGTCCTAATAGCTGTTAAACTGGGATTAAACATAATTAGGAAACGTCAGTCAAAAGTTTTGTAAACTCTTGCTAGTTTCTTGCCATTGTTCTTAAAAGTGTAAACGGAATCTTTGCCGACTGTTTGCCCGAATATCTCACCGGTTCCTCGGATATTGAAAGGGCGGTCGATGTAGATAATATAATAGCAGTGTGTGTCATCCGAAATTCCGAATTGATCATCCATGTATATCTGTGAAATCTCTTTCCCTTCGTTGGTAAGATAGTTACACTTTTCCGGATCTAAAGAAACTACTCTGTTAATTTCTTTCCAATTTCTAAAATGGGGAAAACCGAAGGTTAAAATTTCTCCGTCTGTGAATTTTGGAGCCACTAAATTAATTCCCTTCCAGTTGAGCACGACTTTTTCTTGCCAGGGGTACTCTCTGGTGTGGTCTATAAATAATATGTGAGATTGCCAAATCAAAAAGGCCAGGGACACGAAGATGGGCACAAAAAATATACCGTAGAACACTTTCTTATATGCAAATATAGAGCTAATTCCAAGTGCGGCAACAAATATTGCGGGAATTACATAATTGTATATATGAGTACCTGGTTTATCCATCAAATACTTGATAGCCAGAAAATTTAGTAAGAACCACAGGATAAACACCAGGTTTCTCCTAAAATTAAACAACGACAGCATCATTAGGCTGAGAATAAAATACAACGCCAGGAAGGGATTATACAAGTCAAAAATAAACTTATGCCTTAGAAAACCTAGGCTATTCCAACCAAAACGGCGATCGAAGTAAATTAGGTTCGCCGAATTTTTTATGGTAGAAATAACGTAAGGGATTAGAAATGGCAGAATAAGTAGCACAAGAACAGCCAGATTAGTAATTAGAAGGCGTTTTTTAAGTGAGTACTCAATATCGGTTCGTCGAAAAAATTCAATTACAAAATATATAGTGGGAACTAAGTAAAAGATTGCATCCCAATGAGAAAGTAACGAGATGCTAAAAAATATTGAGCCCAGCGCAGAAAGTAAAACGTGCCTTGAGGTGGCTTTTCGCAGCTTTGCAAACATGAGCAAGGACAATAAGGAGAAGAATATATTTAAATTTTGATACTGCGCAATCCTGCCAAACCCAACAATAAATCCATTCGATAGAAAAAGTACTGCTCCCATAAAGGAAACGAGCTCGGACTCGATGAACTCCTTTAGGAGTAAGTAAAAAATTACTATCGAAAGATAACTCAGAATAGTAAAGGGCATCCGCAAGCTAATTTCGTCACGCGGATTTTCCGTAAAAAACAGCACTCCCGAAGTTACTAAAAATTGTATCGGTCCTTTACGTTGTTTCATGAAAAATTCAAAGTTTGACCCTCCTGGTTGATTTCTAATTAATGCTTTTTTTTCGTCGTCTTGAAATTCGGAATAGCCTAGATCAGGGAACTTTAAAAACCATCCCAGTATCAGCAGTAGGATAATAGGTAACACCTTTTTAAACATACTTTTTAAAGTATACATTACGACTTAGCCAAACAGATACAGTTCTTCTTGGGCACGCGTGACTCCTGTGTAAAGCCATTTCTTCCACGTCGAATCATCCATTTTTGAAAAACGTTCTTCGAACAAAATTACCTTTTTGGCCTGACTTCCCTGAGCTTTGTGAACAGTTAGGGCATAGCCAAAATCAAACAGATCCCCTTTTAGTGCGAATTTTCTTTGTTCTGTAAAATTAATAGAATTTAATGCTCCAAACTGCAGGGCGTAAATAAGTCCAGTATATAAACTATCCGAATCATCCATTAATATGGCTGCTTCAAACCAGTCCTTCTCTACTCTCTCTATGTTTTGAATTGTTCCAAGCATGCCATTGTAAACATTTTTCTTCTGGTTGTTTCTTAGGCAAATAACTCTATCTCCGGGTTCGGGTGTGGGGTGCTCATACCCTAAAACGGTTCGAATAAAGTTATTGATCCTGGCTCTTGTAGAGTTATAACCGCATAAAATTAGTGTATCTGTTGTATAGCCCTCCAAAAGTTCAGTTGACATGGCCTGAGAGAAAGGATCATCTTTAGAATACTTAATAACTTTAGCATTGTATTCCTTAGCAGGAATTACTCCGGTGTTTCTGGCGTGAATAGAAACTTGAATTATAGGGTTGTTCTTTGCCTGGCGGTGAATTTCAGTTAATAGTAATTGGGGGTTAGCCATGAGATTAAAATTTCCGTTTATTGGTGGAAGTTGGCCGTGATCACCCACCGCAACTATCGGGATTTTATAGGAGAGTAAATCCATCCATATATTACTATCTACCATAGAAGCTTCGTCCACGATAATAAGGTCAGTATCCAGCTCATCCTTTCTTTCCCACCCCACAATCTCTTTATTGGTATTTTCAATTGGGTCATAGATTAAGCCATGTATTGTGCTAATAGTATCTCTCCAAGTAAGCGCGTTTTGCTCCACCAGCTTATTTTTTAGGTTTTGGGCGGCTCTGCCAGTATAACTGCAAAAAGCTATTTTCATTTTTTTATCGGTTTTCGTCAGGTGAGTCTTAAAAACCGAAATAAGTGAAGTTTTGCCTGTTCCGGCATATCCCCCAAGTGTAATAAATTGCTCTCTTTTAGGATCTCCAAACCACTTTAGTAATGCACTCAATGCTTTTTGCTGGTCTGCTGATAATTCCATGGATATCATAATAAATCTTTAACTGGCTAATACCTAATTGATCGAGTATAATCTCAAAGTCATGAAAATAAGGAATATCGCGATAATTGCACACGTAGACCATGGAAAGACCACAATAGTTGATGGGATGTTGAAGCAGTCAAAAACTTTTAGAGAAAACGAAGTTATGATGCAACAGGATCTGATAATGGATTCAAATGATCAAGAAAGGGAACGGGGAATCACAATCCTGGCTAAGAATACCGCAGTTATTTACAAAGATACAAAAATTAATATTATCGATACCCCCGGACATGCTGATTTTGGCGGTGAAGTGGAAAGAACCTTGAATATGGCAGACGGAGCCTTGTTGGTGGTTGATGCGCAAGAAGGGCCCATGCCCCAAACGAAATTCGTTTTAAGAAAGGCGTTGGATCTAGGATTAAAAATTATAGTGGTAGTAAACAAGATTGATAAGCCGAACTCACGCGTGTCGTGGACAATTTCTAAAATTAATGACTTATTTCTTGAACTTGCAACTCATGAAAGCCAGTTAGATTTTCCAATTGTTTTTGCCTCGGGAAAGTCAGGAAAATCATGGGAAAAAATGCCCCTAAATTTTGAAGAACCGGCAACCTTAACTCCGGTATTTGATGCAATTTTAGAATATGTTCCAGCACCCAGCTGTGAGCCGGATAAGCCGTTTCAAATGCTTGTTTCTTCGCTTGATTGGGAAAGTTATATAGGTAAATACGTGATTGGAAAAATTCGAAGGGGAAAATTACTAACCGGCGAGAAAATTTCGATTCTAAAATCGGACGGTACTAGTGTGAGTGCACTTGCTGAAAAAATATTTACTTATCAGGGATTAAAACGAATCGAAACAGCCGAGGGTATTTCTGGAGATATTGTGGCTATCACCGGAATAAAGGAAGTTGAAATAGGAGATACACTTGTTGATCCTAAATTTCCTGATGCATTGCCTGCTATTAAGCTCGAGGAACCTACACTAAGAATTACGATAGGGCCAAATACTTCGCCATTAATGGGTAAAGAAGGGAAGTTTGTTACAAGTCGCCAACTATTGGAAAGAATAGAAAGAGAGCTCCACACAAATATTGCCATGAAATTTAGAATTTCTGAAGAGGGTAAGTACGTTCTCTCGGGTCGTGGTGAACTCCACCTATCGGTATTTTTGGAAACACTTCGAAGAGAAGGTTATGAGATGGAGGTAAGTATGCCAAATGTTATAACCAAAGTCATTGATGGCATAGAGGTAGAGCCGATTGAAGAGCTAACCATTGATGTTGATAACCTATACGTTGGGGCTATAAAAAGCGAGGTAGGAAGGCGAAGGGGAATGCTAATCAATCAGGAGGATATTTCTACTGAGTCAACCAGGCTTGTATTTGAGATAACTACTCGCGGGATTTTGGGTCTTAGGGGAGCGTTGCTTACGTTAAGCAAGGGAACTTCGGTGATTAGTTCGGTGTTTTTGAGAAATGGCCCCATGGGTGCAGTTTTGGCAAAAACCCGAAAGGGAGTATTAATAGCCTCCCATTCAGGAAAAGCCGCCGCCTATGGATTGGTTTCTGCGCACGACAAAGGTCCGGTTTTTATTCCGCCTCAAACTATGGTTTATGCGGGAATGATTGTGGGCATAAACGGCCGGGACGAGGATTTGGAAATAAATGTATGTAAAGAAAAACAATTAACAAATAACCGGTCAGTAGGCGAGGAAGGTATAATTTTGCCTCCACCGCTCGTGTTAAGCCTTGAGCAATATATTGGTTTTTTGGAGGATGATGAATTACTGGAGATTACTCCAAATAGTCTTAGATTGAGAAAAAAGATTCTCGACTTTACAAAAAGAAAAAGAGCTTCTAAAGCTCAGTGATGGCTATAGACTCGATGGTTGTAGATTCTGCATAACCCCATCCAAAATTGCCGGATACTTGTACGTGTTTACCAATAAAGTCTTCCAAGTTAAAAAAACCATCTGTAGGTTCGGCTATTTGTAGGCTGTTAACATAAATAGGTCTGCCGACCGAACTTTCTTCTAACAAATAAGGCTCATCAAAGTAGAAGTTATACCAATAGTCCCCTAATTCCAATTCCGGGGGAATTAGATCCTTTTTAATAGTCCCTTTAAATGTGTGATACCTGAGGGCGGTATCAACTAATGGTTTCATGCATGTGAGGGATTTATAGTAGGCTCCTGCGGTAAAAGAAATGACAGGAATGAAAACAGCGGCTAAGACTAAGATACCCTTACATTTGGAGCACATGTATATATATTACTACTTTTCCGATGACTCGGGTATTAAGTTTGCGCTGAAGGTGTTGTCGAAAAGCCGAAAATGACCTAAAATATACTATTATGCCCATTAAAACTTCCGTTTTTATACCTGTAGCTGCTGTATTACTTATTCCACTCAGTTTCCTGGTTCTATCTAAAAGCAGGCCAGATAAAAGTTCTACTGAATCAGAAAAAGCAATCACTTTGGAAGTGAATAATCAGTATGTGTCACCAATAAGTATTGATTATCTGAGATCACTCGATATTCAAGCTGATTCAGTGAAGATTGAAGATGAATTGACGGCGGGAACTAATTACAGAAAATACCTAGCAAGTTACTATAGTGAAGGAAATAAGGTGTACGGCCTGTTAACAGTACCCACGGTGGCTACCCCCGAGGGTGGTTTTCCGGCCATAGTTTTTAACCATGGGTACATTCCACCGGCACAATATAAAACAACTGAAGGCTATGTAGCTTATGTAGATAACCTTGCGAGGAACGGCTTTGTGGTTTTTAAAATCGATTATCGCGGAAACGGGGAATCCGAAGGCGATCCATCAGGTTCCTACTTTTCTTCAGCCTATACAATAGATACAATCTCTGCGCTAAAGAGCTTACAAAAGTTTGAGACTGTTAATCCTAATCGAATCGGAATGTGGGGACACAGTATGGCGGGCAATTTAGTGTTAAGAGCTATGTTGGTATCAAGTGAGATAAAAGCGGGGGTTATTTGGGCGGGTGCTGTGTATAGTTATCGGGATTTTGTTGCCTATAGGATTAATGATACAAGTTATGCGCACCGGCCATTTGAGACAAAAGAAGGAGAAGAGCAAAGAAACAGGGAAACCTCTCCTAATATTCAGAAAATTAGAGAGGACCCGGATTCCGTAGATTTTGCTGATCCCTTTTGGACCTCTATATCGCTAACCGCAAACCTTAAATACTTGGAAAATCCTATACAGATTCACCATGCACTAGATGACGCTGTAGTGGATGTTGGCTATTCAAGAGACCTGGTAGAGGTTCTTAAAACCGCTAACAAACTCTATGAGTTTTACGAATACGACGGAGGAGGCCATAATATAACATCTCCCTATTTCGAAACTGCAATGGAAAGAACAGTAGAGTTTTTTAGAAAAACGCTCTAGCCTATTCTTTTGGTAGGTGGATATTTGGCGCAATATTTATCAAATTGTTATTAGGCACAGGTTGCTTTATGACCAAAAATAAGGCGATTAGAACAACCGACACTATAACAAGTAGTAGAAAGAGCCTCATATACCAATTGTGACATTAATTAGCAAGTAGTTCAAACAGCAGACACTTGATAGAATAATTATATGAAACTTAGGCTGTTGATTTCGGCGTTACTATTTGGTGTTTGTTTTCCTTTAGTAAGTTCCGTCGACTTTAAGCAAAACGACGATTGGATATATTACAGAAATGCTGTGTCGTTTCTGTCGGGGGATTTCACTTTAGATCCCTACATGGGGCCAACATTTTATACCCAAGGAATTTTAGGGGCAGGTTATATATATTTCTTTGGAGGAGATACCCTCCCTGTACTATCCCTTCTATTTTCCGTAGGTAGTTTTTATTTGTTTACAACTATTTTGAGCAGATTTTTAAAGCTTACCTCGATAGATTCCGTAATGCTGGGTATGCTTCTATTTGTTAACCCACTAAACGTTCATTCCTTTTTGGGATTTATGACAGAGGCGTATTTTCTATTTTTGATGCTTTTGTGTCTTTACCTGTTCTTATTCTACTTGGATAATCCGGATTTACGACAATACGTGCTCCTTGTATGTGCTATAGTGATCGCGTTTTTTTCGAGGCAGGTGGTTTTGTTTATGCCGCTGGGATTTGCAGTCTTTGGTGTACTCACTAAAAAACCCAAAACTGCATTACTTAGTTTTGCAACTTTCCTGGGACTTGCAGTTTATTATAAGTTTCTGTTTCCGGCTAGTCCTGCAATGCAAACTAAGGCTTTTTCACCTCACCACTTGCTTGAGTTCGACTACTCGTTTGCAATATTTTACGGCATACTAATATTGTTGACGGCATTTGTTACGCCTTTGGTTGTAAACGCTATCATTCCCGATAACCGGCCTAATATAGCTAAAGCTCTCGTACTGCTAATTTTCGCTGTCTTATTATATTTTGGTTCAGCCAAATTATTCAAACCTGACACTGTATCCTGGGGTGAATTTCCATATTTTGAGAATACTCTAGAAAGATCAGGTTTTTATCCCCGTGGTGTGTTTGGTACTAAATATCTATTTAAATGGAATTATGACCTGTACAGGTATTGGGATTTGGGTTCAAAACTGCTTGTCGGGTTGCTAGTGTCAAGCCTATTCGTTTTTAGAAGAAAAATCTTAAATTTATATTCGGTTTTAATAGTTACGTACATGTTAGTTATGATTGTTACCCAGCGTTTTTTTGATCGCTATCTGTTGGAGCTCATTCCCCTGTTTATCATGTTCTTATTAAAAATTAAAGAGCGCTTAAGATTTAGTTATCCTTATAGAAGTGTGATAGCGGGCTTCACACTGTTTTTAGCGTTTTACTCATACCAGTTTGGGATGGATTTTGTAGGTGTGAATAAATACATCTGGAATAAATCTGAAGAAATTGTTGAACGCGAAAAGATAGAGCCCTCTAAAATTCAAGGTACTAACGCGTGGAAGTTAAGCTATCGCAATTATGTGGGAGATTACAAATACACCTTTTCGTACGATTCTCCGGATGTAAACCAAGGATTCAAAGATAACTGGACTCTTGTAGAAGAGCACCAAATTAACTACCCCCTTAATATTTTTATTGAACCAAAAATCTATCTCTATCGAAGGTAACAGGTAAACCGAGTTTGCGATATAATATCAAGAATGAGAGCCGTTAAAATTATTACTGTATTTACGCTTGTGTTATGTTATTTGTATTTTTCTTACGCCAGATTTTATAACTATATTGGAGAGCTTGATCTTAGGAGCCCTTACACCACAAAGGCGTTTGATATTGATAACCCTTTGGGTAACGGCTTTGCTAAGTATGTAGCCCTCGGTGATAGCCTTAGTGCGGGCGTAGGAAGCTTGGATACTAAGAATACTTTTGTGTATGATTATGCTCTTAAACTATCTTCGACTTATCAAAAGGTAAGTGTAGTAAACCTTGGGGAGCCAGGAGCGACTACTTACGACTTGATTAACAGACAGCTCCCTGAGGCAATTTTGGCACAGCCTGACTATATTACACTTCTTATTGGAACAAATGATATACATTGTAGAAGTAGTGCCGTCAATTTTGAGCGAAATTACAGCCAAATTTTACAAGAACTGCTAAGTAAAACTAACGCCCAAATTATTGTAATTAACCTACCCTACCTTGGCTCCGAAAAAATTGCGTATCCGCCTTATAATTTGGTTTTGGATTTTCGCACGAAACAATTTAATAGAATTATTAGTAGCTTAGTAGATTCAGACCGATTGAAACTGGTCGATTTGTATGAGGCCTCCTATGATTTTGCTAAAAACTCACCCGACTTTTATTCAACAGACTTATTTCATCCGTCTGATACCGGTTATGCCCTTTGGGGGAAGTTAATTAATGCATATTAGTTACTACCAAACTGTCTTAGTTATAGCCTTTTTAGTGGTGGCAATCATTTTAACGGCAAAAAGTGATTATAACTCCCACGGTTTGAGCCCTGCCCACACAAATGAGCTTAAGGGTGTAGCAATTTTGATGGTTCTGTTTTCGCATATAGGCTATTTTCTGTTTTCCGATCATACTTTTTTGTATCCTTTATCAGTGGCAGGTGGTGTGGGAGTTAACATCTTCCTATTTTTGTCGGGATATGGACTAACCAGATCTGAGGCTAAGGTTCATCTTGGAATTATGCCCTTTTATGCCAAGAGGCTCGGTAAAATCTTCCTCCCGATGTGGTTTGTGCTAGTAGCAACCTTACTTTTGGACAAGTATTTAATTGGACTAACCTATCCTTCAAGTACAATCATTCCCAACCTATTGGGCTTTTTTCCTAACTCGGATTTGTATACTGCAGTCAATTCACCTCTATGGTATTTTTCTCTGATCCTTTTTTATTACTTACTATTTCCCGTGATATATAAAAAAAGATATGCCGGATTATCAGTGGTATTGGTTGCAGTTTTGGGGTATCTGGCTACCAGGTTACCGCTACCTGTAACTAAAGATGTGCTAAAGCTTTATCAGTTGCATTATTTGGCATTTCCTTTGGGGATGTTGTTTGCACATGTTCGAGTGTGTAGGGAGGGCGGATGTCATATTCCTGCGCTAGTGTCGTACCCGCTTGTTGTTTTACTTTGCGCGGGTTTCGCCTATACAGCTATAAACTCGGGAATCGGGGAAGAAGTTTGGCTTGAGCAGCTAATTAGCTTGGTATCCACTTGTCTGGTGGTACTTATTTTCATAGTTAAATCCTTCCGCATAGGTTTTCTTTCATTTTTAGGAAGATATTCTTATGAAATTTACCTAATTCAGTGGCCGCTTATGTATCGGCATGACTTTATATACAAGTACACGCCACCGTTTTTGGGCACCTTAATATATTTAGGTGTGCTAGTTTTGATAGGTTTTTCGATTAATAAAATAATGAAACTGGCTAAAGTATAGTGCTTATAGAACTATTGTTGAGATTTATGCCATCCTTGAAATGCACATTTGGCCAGTAGTGCTTGATTTGCTGTACTATATAATCACCTGAAACTTTCTCGGGTAGAAGCACGTAATCCGCGCCCAATGTTTTAAAAACCCGAGCAGTTTCTGCATCGGTGGCTCTTAGAACGACCACAATCTCCCTGTTTACCCGTTTTGCAGTACTTAATAATAGTTCGTTGTCGGAAACATCGGAAGCCGTGCAAATAACAAGTTTGGCTGACTCTATCTGCAAGGATTCAAATATCTCAGGGTTGCCTATATCACCGTATATCGCATTGATACCTTGGTTCACTAGTTCTTGCACTAGTGTGGGATTGAAATCCATTGCAATAAATGGAATTTGATTTTCCTGCAGGTAGTTAATAATGGGACCACCCACACGATGTGCGCCGATGATAACAATATGCTCAAACAGCTTGTCTTTATTCTTTCTTTCTAAATAATGGGACTTATCCGGCTTTTCTAACAAACTAATTAAGGGTAAGAGTGGTTTATATAATTTCTTTGATAAAGAGATACTGATTGACGAAAGCGTGATTGATAATACGGCAACAGCAGCCATAATCGAAAGTGTAATAGGATCGATTAAGTCTGCATTTACACCAACCATAAGGACTATTAGCGAAAACTCAGATACCTGTGATAAGTTTAATGCTGTTTGAAAAAGCGTGTGTTTCCTAAAACCAAATCTCCCAAGTAAAAACATATATATAATAGGTTTAAATATAAGTGCATATAACGTGAAAATAGCTATGATAGGAAGGGAGGAGACAAAATCTTTAAAATCAGCTGTGGACCCTAAATATATAAAGAATAAAGCCAGGAAAAAGTCCCTTGTCGGTTTTATTTTCGCCTGAATTTGTAGATGATAAGGGGAAGACGCAAGAGCTATCCCTGCAAGAAACGCGCCAATTTCTATGGAAAAACCTGCAAAAATGGCTAGTGCTGTGAAAGAAAAACACCAAGCTATTGAAGTGATATAAAGTAGCTCGGCAGAGTGTGCCGTATATTCGAATAGCTTATTTAATAGGTGCTTTGATAGGAAAAAGGTTAAGATCAATAACCCAACAATTTTGAGTAGTGGAAGGCCGTTTTGTAAACTCAAGTCAAAGTTAGAGTTAATGACCGAAATAAACATTAGCACGAAAATTGCTACTAAATCCTCTACTAGAAGTATTCCAATGGATAACTTTCCAAATAAGGATGATAAATCTCGGCTTTCCAAAAGCATTTTTACAACCACAACTGTTGAGGAAAAAGATAGGCCAAGTCCTAAGTAAATTCCCTCAGCACTGCCAAAGCCCAATAATTTTGCTATTCCGAAACCGAGTAGTGTGGAAATTATTATCTGCCCCACTGCTGCAATAAAAATAGGCCTACCAAGTGATTTAAGTTCACTGAGCTTTAGTTCCATTCCAATTAAAAATAATACAAAAGCGATGCCGATTTTCGGCAGAACTTCGAAAACAGGCGAATTGCCTAGATCAAACAACCTTAGTACTGCTAGGATTAATCCCGAAAGCAGATAAGCTACTACCAATGGAAGTTTAATCTTAAAAACAATAAGCCCAATGAAGGAAGAGAGAGCTAGGACAAGGGCAAGCTGATAAAAAATATTATCCATGTGTTTTATTATATGGCCTTAGATTGTTTACTACAATGTGAAGTCTACTGCTGGATTCACTTTCTAACTGCTAGATCTACTGTATTGTACACACTACGCGCCTTGTTATCTTTGAATATGTTCTTGTTAAATTTGTTGGTTTCAGGGACAGTAAGTGAATAAATTCCGTACCGGTTTGCTTCTATAGTATTACCTGAAAATTCGTTGTACCCGCTTTTTATATAAATGCCTTTAGTGCTGCTACTAATATAGTTGTCTTTTACCAAATTGTTTTCGGCTCCTGAGTAAAGATAGAACCCGTATGCAAAATTATCTCTCGTGGTGTTATTTATAAAAGCGTTATTTTTAGATTCGGCATTTACTCTTATTCCTTTATTATTCCTCTCTAAGTTGTTCTCCTTAATTAAATTGGAGTCTGAGTTGTAAATTGCAATTCCATCTTCGTTCCCGTAAACAGTGTTTCCGATAATGTAATTATTATTCGAGTCTTCGTGCAACATTATCCCGTGGAGCTTATTGTTATAGGAAGTGTTATTGACAATGTAATTGTTAAAACATCTCTTGGAAAAAATTATTCCGTGTGTTCCATTGTTATAAGATATATTGTTTTCGACTAAAAAGTTATTTGAATCATCGTGTGGATCCAAGCCATAGGCAATATTGTCATAAAACTGGTTATTTTTCCAAATCATCCCTGATGTTCCATATGTATACGCCCCAAAGTAATTATCATGGAACTTGCTATTCATAATTTCCCCGGTCATAAAATTACTGCCGAATGATCTCGAAGGAATCCTCCAGGAGACCCCGTATGTACCTCCTTCGGATATATCTTTAGCCTTGTATCCAAGATAGCTCAGTTCAGAATTATAGATATCGAATCTGCCGTTTCCTTTTGCTAATATATAGGCTCTTCCGTCTGAGTAATCGCTGTCGATTGTTCCGTTAACCTCGTCCCAAGATGTAATTTTTATGCCATCCATAGTTAATCTCCCGTTATTGGTTTCTAGCTTAACATATCCCTCCGCATCGCTTTTCAGTTTGATCCAGCTGGCTTCTGATAAGTTTATATCCAGGCTCACTCCGTTACCTATCATAATATTAGAAGTAATGAGCCATGTTTTGGGATCAACTTCCTTGATGTGAGTGTATCCATCTAGTTCTGCGAGTCTTTTTAGAGTTAAACTCGACCCTCTACCAGCAACCGCCAGGCTATTTGATAGCTCACTATATGTTACCTGAGTGTAAGGAAAACGATAACTTTCAAAGTTAAAAATTCTAAGTGGAGTAAAGGCATTATCTTTTAAAGGTATTGTAAGCGTTGTTCCAACATCAATACGGTTCCAATTAGGCAAAATGTTGAAATTGTATTTCACAATATCTTCCGGTGATGTGGCATACTTTTCTGCTATTGTAGTAAGAGTTTCGCCCTTGGTAACAACATGCCTGGTCGCTATTGGAGCATACTCTTTTACCTCGGAAACATTTTGGAGCTGGCTTTCTAAAACCAGATCAGAAGAAGCGGGCTCTCTTAGCAGATCTTGCTTATAAGCGGCAGTTCTTAGTATCACAGGGGTACTGACGAAAGAAATCAGGCATGTAGTTAAAAATATCTGGCTAAGGTTACTGAAAAAGCTAAATTTCTGCAGTCTGTGAGCATCCCATCTGGTAATCCACCCCTGCGTATTAAGTGATATTAATGCGTATATTTTAATAATTGCGCTAAAAAAGCTAAACGGGACATACAATGGCACTAACACAATGTCTGTTGGGCTTTTTTTAAGATGGGGCCACAACTTAATAGTTCTGCTAAACAGCCACCAAGCAGCTATTATACCTGCCGAGGTCCATGATTTAAGGTACAGGGCTGCGATAAAGAATAGTGGCGACAGCAGTAAAGTAAAGGGTTGGATAGCACTATCGATAAAACCTATGAGAAATATCGGATTCTTTTGAACAAACTTGAGCTTGAAAAACGCATAAAGGTCCTCTCTCCAGGAGTTTCGTGTCCAACGAATTTTTTGCTTGATGAAGTTTGAGAAGTTTTTCATTCCGGGAGTGTATACCCTCGAGGTGCTCTGGTAGTATGTATGCCATCCTGCATTTTGTAAGGTATACGTTAGCCTTTTATCGTCTCCCGATATTACTTTTTGGCCAAAAAAGGTTTCCGACACTAAGTCATCTAGGAGGGGAAGTACTGCTTCTCTTCGATAGAAGGCTGTTCTGCCTGATAAGCATCTTAGGTAGGGTCCTGATACCGACAAAAAAGGCATATCATCGTTGTATCGAAGGTCAAGAAGGATCGCAAAAGCCCTTTGCGCCAGTGTCAAAGGTTTTAATACAGCTTGATTAGTAGCTACTCCCCCAACGGTGGGATCATTAAACGGGCATAAACCGTTTTTTAAGACGTCTTCATCCCAAATAGTGTCGCAATCCACCAAGGCCACTATTTTACCCTTAGCTTTTCGTATCCCATCCGCTAAAGCCTCTCGTTTACCCGGGGTTTTCGTAATTATTAATACCGACTTCTTAAACTGGGCAGAAAAGTTTTTAAATACATCAATACACTTGTAATCGGTGTAATCTATCACAGCAATTATTTCGCTGGGTTTATTCTTCACCCACGAGTTTAATGCAAGAGTAAAAACCTCGGGGGTTTCGTTATAAACGGGAGTAATTATTGAAACAGTATTCTTATAGGGATTGCTTTTGGGTCGATAAAACGAACTGACTACTTTCTTAATTAGCCATATACTCCATCTCCATATTCCTATAACTCCTATTGGAGCTATAAAGATAACATCGGCAAGATTCATTTCTTATTATTTTCTTTTGTATTTATACGGTCAATTAGTGTGTAATTTGCTTTTATAGTTGCCTCAAGCACCTTAGCGTCGTACCCTTTGGTTTTCGCGTAAGAAAGGAAAGCCTCGGTATCTTTTGGCAAACAACTACCCTTAAAAGGCCCAAAGTCTCGCACTCCATATGCAGGATTCCACATACCCTCACAGCTTTTAGCCACTAGATCAAGTATATTCTGAGTATTCAAATTTAAATCGTTGCAAATATCTCTAAACTCGTTGAAGTACGCAATTTTTACAGCATTAAACAGATTGTGAATATATTTTTGAATCTCTGCCTCTTCCAAAGTTACTCTATAAATTGGTGCATCGAAAACTGAGTATAGCGCTTCCAAAGTATCTCCCGATTTTTTGTCGTATTCTCCGATTACTATTATCCAGGGCTTTGTGAAATCACTCTCGGCTGTAGCCTCACGTAGATACTCTGGGTTCATACATACTCCGAAATCCTTCCCGGCTTTTTTACCAGAATACTCTTCAAGCGTTTTAATTATAAGATTTCTGGTTGTACCCGGAAGTAAAGTGCTTCGGTCGACGACCAGATGATATTTGTCACTATTTGCTAATCTCTTACCTAAATCCTTGCAGGCTTCTTTTAGATTAGTTAGATTGATTAAACCGTTAACTGTGGGAGTTGAAACACTAAGAAAAGAAATATCAAAATCGTTTTGCCCATTAAGTTCCGAGGTCACATAGGCCTTATAACCTTTGCTTCTTAAAAACGCGACTCTTTTGGGATCGATATCCAGAAAAGTAACATCCAAGTTTCTTTTAATAAAACCTAATCCGGAGGCGTAACCTACTACTCCTGATCCAATGATTGATAGTTTTAATTGGCTTGTTACTTTTTTTACTGCACGCATATAATTTGTATTTAGGCAGTAATGGGTTGCATGCTATCACTTTGTTATTTCGTAGTCAATCGGTTAAAGAATATTCTGTATGTTTCCCCTAATTCCTTTTCGTAAAACAAATAGTATTCCTCAGTTATACTCGAGGCTAGCTGGGGATAAAGCACATTGTCGGTACTTGATATAGATATAGGGCTGCTAAAGCCGGCAGTAGTCTCTTTGTAGTATGAGACGTAACCAAATGATGCTTCAGGGTCGTCTTTAGGAAAATCCGAGCTATCCCTGTTTTCCATCCACGATACTGCAAATCCTGTTTTGCTACTGCCAACAACAGGGAACATTTGGTAATGGTCAGATTCTCGAATCACTCTCGGATTCGACCATTTGTCATTTTTATAAATTGAGTAGAAAATTTGGGATGGTTTTCCTTCGTCGGGTTGCTGTCTCCATACCGCCATTAATTCTGAACCATTATACCCTACGCTCGCGTGCCTGGCGTCGAGGTTTGATTTCGATAAGTTGTCCCAGGTTGACCAACTATTGCCGTTGTCCGTAGATATGGAGTGCCATATCTGTTGGATTCCATCCTCCATACTTTGGCTCGAATACATAAACAAGTGAAGTCTGCCCCCTGAATCAACCACTAAGCTAGGCCTGGATTGAGTATTACTCGGTGTGGCCTGAACATTTTTCCACGGGCTAAAGTCTTTACCCTTATTTTTCGACAGACTGAATTTTATTTGTTGCTGACCATTATCGGAGTCCTTGCCCTCCCACACCACATAAACAAACTCTTTATAAGTTGTTACTTGGGGATGCTCTTGCCAGTAGTCATCATCATCATAGCCGGATACTATGGCAATGTTTATCCAATTAGACCAGGAACGTCCTTTATCGACGGATTTAGAATATTTAATTTGCCTTCCCAATTGCTCGTTATCCGGATCCAACCCGTACCAAACTACGTGAACTATGTCGTCTTCTGAAATTGTAAGTGATGGAACTCTTTGAGTGGCTCCATTTCCGACCACTGAAACAGGTGTCTCATCTCCTGAGACGGCATACCTGCTGGGACCCAATTTTTCAAGCTTAGTTACAAAAATTTCCTCATTATCTTTATATATTTTTCTATATGCCGTATAGATACTACCCGTACTATCGAGAGCTATTTTATTTTGGCCGGTATACCCTAGTGCTTTATAGTCCTCTACGGTATTTATCTCATACCCGACTTTAAGTTTATAACTTGGCTCTGTAGTTTGAGTTATGGTAGAAGTGGTTTCTGGTATTTCCGGTGGAGTGATATTTTGAACTGGTACCGTTACTGTTTTATAAACTTTTTTTGTGGTAGAAGACATAAGCAGATATATAAAGGCACAACTGACTATTAGTAAGATCGTGAAAAGCACCCACATAAGTTTCCTTGGCATATGGTCATTTTACCAGACTAAAGTAGTGTCCGTACACTCAGGCATTTGACTTATAGGATTTGGATTTCAAATATCTGCGTGTTATAATCCCACAAAGTTCTTTGCAAATTTAATAACTAACAGCCAAAGACAATTATATCCTATAGGAAAAGGAGCGTGATATGAGATCCACAGTTAAAGTATTTCTCGCCGTGGTTCTGGTGTTTTTACTAGCCAGCCCGGCGTTGGCCGAAGATTACATTACGGCGGCAGTTAATACGCTACAGAATGCACGAGTATATGTATATCCCGGTACTGAAGGCACCGATTACTATACTTCTGCAAAGCTGGAAAGTTTGTTGCGGGATGGTGATGATCTGGTTCTTGTGATGCTTCCGGCAGAGGCAGAAGCGGGAACAGATTTGCTCACCTTGGCTCGCAGTTTGTCCGAAGGTTTGGAAGACACTAAAATTATCGGACTTGCTGTTGGAAGAAAAGTTATTGGGTATGCTCCCAACCTACCTGTTGGAGTGGCCGCTGATCAAATGGAGCGCGCTAAGAGTGTTTCCAACGATTCTGTAACAGCTCTTGTTACTTTCTCGAGGAACATTCATCTGTGGCAAAAGGCGAATGTTAAGCAAACTCCCACACCACTTCCCACTATCACCCCTATTCCAAAGCCCACTTCTACTCCCAGACCACCAATGTTACCAGAGGTAAAGAGAAAGCTATCTTGGTTAAGTGTAATATTCGTGATTTCACTAGTTGTTGTCGGGTTAGGTACACTAGTTGCCAGATCGCAACCGCTGTTTCTAATGAGTAAGCGGAAGCGAACTCTAAAACAAACCGAGCTTCAGATCAAAGGCATCCAAGAGGATGTGGGTTTGATTAGAGATTACAGAGTGAGAACTGAACTTTCTCATGCCTGTTTGGTTGCACTTGGCCTTGTGGAACTGCTTGAGATAGAAGGGAAGTCGCAAAGCTACACTGAACTGCAGCTACCTGTTTTGATAGGTAATATGGGAATTCAGGTTAAGTCCTTTCTAGGCCACGAGTCTAAAAGGCATCCAATTTCTCAGACGATGAATCAGAAATTAAGGGAGGTGTTGTTTAACTACGACGACTTGTTCACTAAGCTTCAGGAGGGTAATGAGAGTGCGACCGACTTACTCGCTTCGATAATCGAATCCAATAACGCAATGATTCAAGCCTTAGGCTATTTGCCCGAGGATCCTAATAAGAATGATCAGAGATAAGGAGATAGCTATGAAGAAACTGATTTGTCTGAGTTTGCTATTGGTTTTACTGGCCGGAATTCTGACGGCCTGCATATCGGCAGCATCTTCGACAGCAAGTTGTGCCTTTGTGGTCGGTAGTGGCTACAACGGCAACGATTCCAAGTTGCACAAAGTAATCTTTCCCGGGCAGCAGGTCATTGTTGGTACGGACGAAGTTGTATCCTACTTTCCGTGTAACTCACGGAATTACATCATCAACGATGGCAGCGTCAAGGATTTAAAAGGAAAGCCAGTGGGTGACCGAGCGCAATTGATTGAAGCTACGACTTCAACCGGTGTGCCGATTAAAATTGCAGCCAGGGCACTGTGGACCCTTAACCAGTCAGAGGATGCCATGGAGGCTTTCTACCAGGTATGTTTTAAATACAAGTGTGCCAGTGAGAAAGATCAAAGCGGCGACCAAAATTTCTCGACGGACGGTTGGAATGGCATGCTTGCCGAGAACATGGGTCCTGCAATGGAAACTGCTGCAAAGTACGCGGCATTCGAGGTTGATGATTCAATCTGGAATGTACAGGATCCTAAGCAGATAGAGGACCTCCAAGACAAGATGTCGGCGATTTTCGATGATGTAATGCGCGCGAATTTGGGGTACCCAGTGGATTTGTTCTGTGGATCAGGGAATTCGGCTTGGAGTGATCCTGAGCACCCTGGTGAAGGTGATTTTGTTTGTACACCTGTGCGTATTATTGTTGACTCAGTGCAGCGTGGTGATATTCAAAACGGGGAAAGTACGATGGGACTGATAGAATTGAACAAGCAGCGCCTCCAAAACGCTGTAGCTATCTATGGTTCCGTTGAAAATGCTGCATTCTGGCTTGCCTTGCAGGATTCGATCGAAAAGTGTAAAGGTTCTGGGGCGACCTGCGTTTTCAACATTGGGTTTCCGACAACTTACCCGGTAGTTTTACCAGCGGGCGACAATGTAGCGTTACCTACTCCCGCTCCAACGGCTACAGCGCAACCTTAGTAAATTGATCTTGTAAGTTTATTCGTCCCCCGAGAGCAAATGTTTTCGGGGGATTTTCTTTTGACTCAAGCTGTGATGTTACCTTGACAAACAGACCTATAACTATTAAAATTCTCAAGAATCATCAGACTATAAGACCAATAGAACAAAGGAGTAAGGTATGAATAAAGGTAAAATGCTTGACCCTAAGAATTTGTTTGCTGATATTGGAAACCCAGGGAAGCTTACAACTGCTCAGGATGGTGAGGAAGCTGCGGAGCAAGCAGGGGTAGCTGCCGAAATTAAGGCCATGAAGATTAAGAATGAGCTTGATAATCAGGAAGCCCAGATCGAACAAGCTACGGCTTTAATTGTGAGTCGTACACAAGCAATTCAAGAGAACCATGAGCTTTTTGATTTACACACTGTTATTTTCGGGTGGTTTCCCCCGGATGAAGTCAAAAAGGCAAACGCCTTGGTAGATGCTCGTAAAGCTACTGCATTGAATATCGATTCTGCAGCCAGCTATGGAGTTGTGCCTGATAATGTAGTGGCACAATTCGTTAATTCTGCTGCTACCAGAGCTGCTGGACAGGCACGTTTGGAAGTTGCCAGGGTGCTTGATCAGGCTACTGGCGTTACTCGAAAAATTGCCGAAGACGAAAGCATCTCAGCTGACGAGGTCTCTAAGAAGGCGCAAAAGCTACTGGATAAATGGCACGACGCCCAGGTTCTAAATGCACTGTTCAACCGCCTGTTTAAGCAGACACTGAACCGTGTGACCGATTACCAAAATCGGTTAGCGGGTGTTGGTAATGACTTAGCAAAGAAGCAAGTAACGCTGGAGACTATTTCTGCGTCCTTGTATGCTCGCCAGGAGTTGGTAAAGCGGTGTCTTTTTGACACCTGTGTTTCGGGTCTTGCTCTTGTGACAATCCTTGCTCAACAGCACGAAGTTCTTCATGACCTTGAGGTGAGCAAAAATAAGGACAGAAATTCTCCTCCTCAGGTATACGCCCAGAGGATTCAGGAGCAAGAAGCTTTGATCGAAATTACTACCAAGCGACTGGTGGACATTAAAGCGTTTGCAATTAAGCTAATCGGGTTGTACAGCGTGCTTGGTAACACACGGTTCAATGTTGCAATCATCAAGGCCGATGTTGTTTTCACCAGGACGAACCTGATGGCAACCCTAGGGTTACAGCTGGGTTTAGTTGTGGATATCATTTCCACTCTTCGAATTAGCAAAGCCGCTGGGGACATTCGCGAAGCCGAGGCCGAAGCAGCTGAAAAGGTGGGAGTGTCTACACAGGCTTTGGACGAGGCTGGCAATAAGGCTTTAACAGACGTTCAGACTACAATCAGGAGTTTGAGGGCTACTGTTAATGCAGCGGTAGTAGGTATCAAGAATACGCACGCCAACCTCCAACGCGTCGCTGACATGAATACTCAGGCAGAAAAGGAGTTTGCCGAGTTATTCGCAACGATGGCTGTGTAATTTTTAAGGAAGAAGTTGCTCCCCGATAATAAAAATATCGGGGAGCTTTTAGTTCCTAATGGTATAATATAGTATGCGGAAAAACTTCATTCCACTCATAATCATTTCTACTTTGCTCTTGGCGTTAGGATTGGCATATTCTCAGTATCAGTCTAGTCAAAGAAACAATGAGACTGCAAATTCCCTGAATACCCCTGATCTAGCGGGGGACAGAATTATAAACTTTAGCGGAAAAGGGTTAAAAACAGTACCGGCAGACTTGCTAAATAATAATGCCTTACTTGAGCTTAATCTTAGTGCAAATGCAATTACTTCCTTGCCCTCGCAGATACAAGCTTGGGTAGATTTGGAAGTATTTAATGTAGAAAAAAATCGATTGACGTCACTGCCGGCCGAAATAAGGTTCTTCACTAAATTAACTACTCTTGATGCAAGCGGAAATAGACTCACAGGTTTACCCGCAGAAATTGGTCAACTAACCAATCTCATAGAGCTAGATCTGTCGGATAATGATATTACCGAGGTTCCAAACGAAATACTTACTCTTTTGGGTTTAGAGTCCCTGGATATTAGGGGAAATCCTATAAAGGCTGCTCACCTCAAGAGCTTACAGGATAGCCTACCTAATACAGACATCCAGTTCTAATAAAGCTATGTTTACAAATATTTCAGAGAAAATTGAAAAAAGATTAGCGTATCTTGAGAACCTAGATGATGAAATTAGATCTGGTAAGTCTTCCGAAAGAGGTTTATGGCAGATATCAAGGGATTCGGGTAAATTCCTCAGTTTACTTGTTTCGCTTGCACCTAAAGGTAATTATATAGAAATAGGGACAAGTGGAGGTTATTCCGGTCTTTGGATTAGCCTTGCTTGTATGCAAAAAAATAGTAAGTTTACTACACTCGAAACCAATCAGGTAAGTTACGAGAGGGCTGTGGAAACTTTTCAAACCGCAGGTGTTATGGATTTTGTTAATCCAATAAATGGAGATGCAAAAGACTTCATTGAGAACATAGAAGAAATAGCATTTTGTTATCTAGATGGTGGCGACGATTCCGACGATAGCGAAAGCGAACAGTAATATTTTCGCTTTTGAGTCAATTTGACTGGAAAATCTATAAAGATTATATGTTTTCCAGTCTTCTCCTTTGTTTTATGAAAAATACTATTAAACTTTTGGATTTTCAAATAACATTACAACGCAAAAAATCACCGAAAGGTACTAAATTTGTACACTTTAAAAAACCAAGCGCACCTATTGCCATAAAAATATGTTCTAGAAGTGGTTCTCGCTTTGATACGGCATCCAAATCTGGTTTGGCTCATTTTGTGGAACATATACTTCTGGATGGTACTGAAAAATACAAGAATAAAAAAGAACTTTCTCTTATTTTTGACGACTTGGGTGCTTCGTATTCTGCAAGCACAGGGCCTGAACATACGAGATTTGATTTTCTTATCGCAAAAAGGGGTCATCTTAGTTCTGTTGCGGATGTAGTAGATCAAATATTTAATAAGCCTTTAATTTCTGAAAAGAGTATTGAGTTAGAAAAAAAGATTATTAAGATAGAAATATCCTCCAAACTAGATAACAGCAAAAGAGTTCTATCTAATAATATGGAAAAACTCATCTACGGTGACAGTTCCCTTGCTTATAATATATCAGGTACGGAAGAAGCCTTAGAAACAATTTGTAGGGAGGATATTACCACACGCTTGAAAGATATTTTTTTCCAAGATGTTACCGTTATTTCATGCGGAAGTTGCGATATTGAGGATATAAATACTTTATTTGAGCCCATACTTAACAATAAAGAGCAGAGCCTTTTTTTAGACACCCCGCAGGTATCAGAAGGTATTAAACACGGTTCATTTAAAATAGCTGATCAGAAACTGATCTATTGTATGTACGCTTTTCCAACTTGCGGAATTGCTTCAGAGGATGGTGTAGCGTTAAATGTATTATCTACATACTTAGGTAAGGGAAGATCTTCGTTGCTAAGCGAGGTTCTAAGATACGACGAAGGGTTACTGTATTCTGTTACATCTGGTCATAACAGATTTTCTGATACAGGATACTTTTATATTGAGATGGGTGTAAAAAAAGAAAACCTGACTGTAGTTTTTAATAAAGTCAAAGAAGTTCTAGAAACACTTCGGATAAATGGGATTAATCAAGAAGCCCTTGGCATTATTAAAAACAAGATAGTAAATGCCGGAATAATTTCTACACAAACAGTCCAATTTTGGGTTGACACGCAATTTTATAGGGAATTGTTGGTAAGAGATAATGCGTATACTTATGTAGATTATCTAAATGATATCGATGTCATTTCTAAGAATGAGGTGGATAGCGTTGTAAACAAATATATCTCCTTTGACAACATGTTCTTTTATGCAGTTGGTAATGTTGAAGATAGCGAGATTGATGAATTATTTAACGCAAAAAACTAGTTAAAATATATTCCCATAAATTTTATTAAACAGGATCAAACTTATAGTTTATGTTGTTATAACAATGGCAATATACTGGCTGGGGAGCAGGGATTCGAACCCCAATAGGCGGGACCAAAACCCGCAGTCCTACCATTAGACGACTCCCCAACGTACACTAAAGCTACTTTGAACACTTAATTCTAAAAAAACTACTCAGTTTGTTGTCTAATGGCAGCGTAGCGCCCACTTAGACGACTCCCCAACGTACACTAAAGCTATACAACATCACTGGCCTGCCAGCCGAAACCGAGCGATGCGAGGTGTAGGCTGGTGGGCGGTAATGGACTCGAACCAATGACCCCCGCGATGTAAACGCGGTGCTCTAACCAACTGAGCTAACCGCCCACGATACCAAAAACCTTTACTTAGCTAACCTGCCAGCCCTCCTCCGGCGCGTAAACCGGCGGGCAGGCCGCCCAAATAGCTACCCTATTTTATCATACTAAAAGTGAGAAATGGAAAATTACTCCGGATCAGAAACAGTGCGAGTTACAAAACCGTTGCGAGCCATCTCAGAAATATAATTCATAACAGTTTCAGGCTCGTCAATATTTCTAATATTTAACTCCCCTCCCCCCATAAATTTAACGCTAACCGTTCCAAAGCCAAGCATTTTTGCCATAAAAGTTTGTTCGAGAGTCATTCCAACCATCCCTTTTAAATTACTCGCTCGGTGTCTTTTACTCCACACACCATCCACTATTACAATTTGGTCGGGAGTAATAATGTACGACTTTCCACGCCACCTCATTTTGCATGTTGTAGCCGAAACAAATAACAGGCCGGTAAACAGTAGCAATAAAAGAAAAATTAAAATCACAGATAGATATAAGGGAAACAATTTTGGGATAAAAAAAGCAAAAAACACTATAAAAATTGCAAGCAAAAGCGTAATTGGAAAACAAAGGTTTACTAATTCTAATGAAAGTGATTTGGGCGACTGCTTTATATGAATTTCTTGTACTTTATTGGTTTCCACCGATACTTCGATTATAGTTCCTTTGTCAAGACACTGCAATGATAATACTCCTTTGTAAAGAGTACTAAGTGTTCTATACCGCTTATCAAACTGGATTTGTTGCTGTATTGGCTTTCGTATAGAGTAATAGCTTTCAACTTTTTAAAGTATTGTTTCACAGATAGTGGAAGTATAACGGTTGGAGTGAGGGGTTTTATTAATTTTGGATTTTTTGCCATCGCAAGCCCCGCCTGTGGTATTTTGTAGCTCCTTGGTACTGTGGAATAAACTAGGGATGTTTGAGTATATTTGGAAATGCTTGTTAACAATTCGCTCAAATAGACATGGTCCGGATGGCCATAGATTCCACAAGGTTCGTAGGTGACAATATGTGTTGCTTTAAACTCTCGCACTTCTTGAGTTAGAAAGTCCCCAAGATTCAGCTCATTTTCAAGGTGCTTGTCCTTATACCCTAGTATTTCGTAACTTGGGACTCCCAAGAACTGCATAACCGAATCAAATTCCTTTTCTCGCACATCGGACAAAACACCTTTATATCTTCCAAAATAGAGAGTTGACGCTTCCCCTTTTGTTAGCACCATTACCTTAAATTTAACTCCGGCTTCAGATAACTCCTGTATCAACCCGGCATTAGCGAAAGTTTCATCGTCGGGATGGGGATAAATTAATAGTACAGAAGATGCTTTAGTTATACCTAATTTCTGAAGGTCCTTAGTTTGCACAAAGCTTTATTCCAAATCCGATATATCTTCTTTTGGTGTTGAGTCTATATTCTCTACTAATTGGTCGAGTTCCTCGATAGCCGAATTATCAGCCTCTTTTGGAGTCTTGCTATCATCGTTCAATTTTGTGAATTCCTCTTCCTGATCAGGGTTAACTTGTATAAACCCGGGTTTATCACGATTAACCGAAAAATAATATGATAAAGCCAGTACTGCAAGGCCGATTGCTATTAAAATTATCAGGGGTAAATTTCCTTTTTGCTTAATCATTATCTTCCTCCACATCTTGGTTTCTTAAATCAATTAAACTCTGTCTTAATGTGTGTGCATAGTAACTTCGAATTTCTTGGCGCTTCTCTATTGTTTTCTTTAGCTGTTCTCGTGCTTCCTTAAGTACGCCTTTGAATTGAGCTTCTGGTCCGTCACAAGTTAATTCTTCCGTATAGTTTAGAGACTTAATAAACTCCCCATAGGAATTATTGTATTCTTCTACCATCTTGTCGAATTCCTCTACATTGGCTCTAACTTCTGCTACATCGTATCCCTTATCATCTAACTTATCTGCTATTTCTGTAATTTTTGATGAGATTTTTTTATAGTTAGTAGTGTGAACCTGTATATTATCCTCATATTTTCTCAGCCTCTCTGTAACTCGCTCTTGTACTTTTATACAGAGTTTTTCTAAAAGTTCCTCTTTCTTTTGATTACCTTGTGCGAAAACTACTCCAGCTGAAATTAACGAAAAAAGCATCGAAAACATTACTATTTTGGGATTTATTCTCATGGAACTATTTTACACCAGCTATTGTATTCTGTAAAAAAATAACTAATAATTAATTGTTAAATAATCACAATGGAATCTACTAACGGTCAAAGTATTATAGAATTTAAACTGCCCTCGAGAGTGGGTATAATTTACAGCGACGCCAAACCGGAATACTTCCCTACTGAACAGCAATACTTAACCGAAAAAGATTCATTTACTAACGCACAAGTAATCGCTGATGAGTTGAAGATTTTAAATATCGACTCGATTTTATACCCCGGAAACGAGTCACTTACCGAGTCATTGAGACGCGATAAACCGGAAATGATATTTAACTTGGTTGATTCAGTTAGAGGAAATGAATATTTGTCTTCGACCATTCCCGGTATTCTCGAGATGCTTGATATACCTTATGCAGGCGCGGGAATAATCGGATTTGCCCTTTGCTACAACAAGTTTTTGACCAAACAGCTTCTAAAAGCCGCCGGAATTCCTGTGCCAAATTGCCAGCTATTTGTGACTCCAAACGATCAGATAGATCTGGGGTTACGATTTCCTATAATTTCCAAACTAAACGAAATACACGGTGCTGTAGAAATTACTAAGTCTGCTGTATCTGAAAATGAAAAGGAGCTAAGGGAAAGATTGAAATACCTAATAGATACATATAAGCAACCTGTTGTTGCTGAAGAATTTATCGTTGGCAGAGAAATCGCAATAATTGTTATTGAGGGGCAAAATCGCAAGGTATACATGGGAGAAAAGGTCTTTAATAAACCCGATGACAAGTATGTTTTTGCTACTTTTGAGGATCAGTGGTACGAGTCAATTTCAGAGCCCTTTACCTACGCCAGATTCGACGATGAGAAACTTAGAAATTATGCCAGGAGAGCCTTTGATTTAACCAAAATGGCAGATTACGGCAAGTTTGATGTTCGTATGGACGCATCGGGGAGATACTACTTTATAGATGTAAATGCTAATCCCGCTTTTGGCCCAAAAAGACTTCAAACGAGCATGGGATATATCGTACAGGATCTATATGGAGTTACTTTCTCGGATATCTTAAAAAGGCTGATGATTAATACTCTTTACGGTAATTAGATTACCAGTAAACTAAACACCGCAAAATAAATCATTATACTTAAAGAATCCTGAACTACAGTCGCAATAGGACCACTCGCCTCGGCGGGATCCTCGTGAAGTTTCCAAAAAAAGTATGGGATTATCGACCCCGATATAAGTGCCGTGAAAGATGATATAAATATCGAAATCCCAAGTCCCATGGAAACTTTATGCTGTTGGTATAACACGTATGAAGTGCCATAGGCTAATAAGGATAGAACCAGGCCTATTACAGATACTATTTGTGTCTGGCGGATTAAAAATGGGAGAAGTCTGAATTTCTTTTGTTTTGCAAAGTCTCTAATGATAATGCTTTCCATTTGGGTTCCGATTGCGTCTGCAAGATACACAATCATTGGTACAAAGGTTATCATGATGATGTTTTTCTCAAGTGTTTCTTCAAATACACTAATAAACTTGGAAAGTAGTACGCTGGTAACCAATCCTAGAATAAGCCACGAGAGTCGTTTTTTAATTACCGCGAATATGCTTTGAGTTTCAGTTTCCATATTACAGAAATGATACCATTTATTACTTCTTATCAAACCTCAAAACTCGTACAAAGACATATATTACAAAGGCGATAATTAGAAAGTCGATTAAAGTAGCCGCAAAGTGACCCCAGGTTATTTCAACAGGTCCTAGTTTTAGTACTGCTTGGTTCAAGGTTCCTGTAAAACCGAAAAATATGCCTAAAATCGGGTTGACGATATCAGTAACCAAAGCGCTAACTACCTTACCTACCGATGTTGCCAATAAAAAGCCTATTGTTAACCCTAAAATATTTTGGTCCTTAATAAACTTTAGAAAGTTTTTCATATATTTGGTGGGGAGGGAGGGAATCGAACCCTCATAGCCGGTTTTTCAGACCGGTGCCGTGACCGCCTTGGCTACCGCCCCAAACTAAGACTATGTCATTTTATCAAAGAGTAGTTTATCTTACCATGAGATCAAAAAATAGCCCGGCTTAGTATTTTACTACTTTGCCGGGACTTAACGGTTTTCTAGTGAAACCGGTAAGGGTTATGGGTTATAAGCTCAAGGGGAATCGCCTTATCCAACTCTTTACCAGCAAGCTCCTGGGTAGAGTACCAGCCTTCAAGATAATTGCCCAAATCGGTAAGGCCATCATCTACCTTGGAAGTGGTGTCTCCACTTGTAACACTTAACTCCCCGGAGTCGCTCAGGGCTACCCTATACCCCTGTAACTCTGTACCTGTAGCATCAAGTAGTGTCCCATTTTCAGAAACCCGGTACCTTGACCAGAAACCGGTTGGGTTGCTAACAGTAACCCATACTCGAACCAGAAATAACTCTCCTGCAGCTTTATTGGCCATACTACCCTCCTCACTCACTTACTATTAGGAAAATGTCACTGGATTATAGCATTTTTGACCGCACAGGTATTAATTGGTATATTGATCTCCACCAAAAATACTACTAAAGGAGAGTTCTATGAACATTTGTGTTATTGGCACGGGATATGTGGGGCTAGTAGGCTCCGCTGTTTTTGCAGGGTGGGGAAATCAGGTTGTGGGAGTCGATGTCGACCAAGCCAAGCTGGATATGATTCAGGCTGGAGTGATGCCAATCTATGAGCCCGGTCTGCCTGAATTGGTTGCTCAAGGTATTAGGAGAGGTAACCTGCGTTTCACTAATTCCACTGCAGAAGGAATCAAGGATGCCGAGGTTATTTTTATCTGTGTGGGCACTCCACAAGGAGCCGCTGGTAATGCAGATCTATCCTCTGTGTTGCAGGTCGCGCGACAGATTGGCCAGAGCCTCGACCATTACGCGGTAGTAGTTACCAAGAGCACAGTTCCTGTGGGAACAAATCAACGGGTTAAGGAAATACTGCAAGAAACAACACAACAGGGTGTTCTATTTGACGTCGCCTCCTGCCCGGAATTTCTGGCCCAAGGCACATCTGTCTATGATATGGATCATCCGTCTCGTACTGTGATCGGATCCGATTCACCCGAAGCCATTGAGCTAGTAGCGGAAGTTTTCAAGCATTTGCCAGCGGCAATCATTCGCTGCGGTTTTGCCGAGGCTGAATTGATAAAGTACGCCTCAAACGCACTACTTGCTACGAAAATTACTTTCGCAGATTCAATGGCCAGCCTTTGTGATCTTGTAGGTGCCGATGTTGTACTGGTAATGGATGCGGTAGGAAAGGATCCGCGTATCGGGGCGATGTTTTTGAGAGCCGGTCTTGGGTGGGGAGGTTCGTGTTTTCCCAAAGATGTCGAGGCGCTAGCCTATCTTGCAAGTCAACTTTCCTTGCCACTTCCACAGCTGGATGGCACGAGAAACACTAATCGACGGGTCCATAAGCGTTTCGTACACAAAATTAGTCTGTACTTCGATGGTAAGCTGGATGGAAAGACGTTCGCAGTTTTGGGACTGGCATTCAAAGCGGGAACCGATGATACACGTGAGTCGCCCGCAAAGAAAGTAATCATGCGTTTGCGTGGTGCCGGGGCTCGAGTCCGCGCTTATGACCCCAAGGCTACTGAGAAAGCAATCTTAGACCTTGGCACAACGTCTCTTGAGTACTGTGACAATCCATACGAAACTATGGCTGGGGCAGATGCGCTGGTAATCTTAACCGACTGGCCTGAATTTAAAGGATTGGACCTGTCACGAGTAAATTCCTTGCTCAAGAATCCCGTAATTTTCGATGGCCGTAACATGCTAGATCCAGAAACGGTTGAAAGGGAAGGCTTTATCTATTTTGCAATGGGCCGACCCACAAATGGGCAACGCATTATTAATGGTAAAGATACTACCTACGTTGCGAAACTAACCAATGGAGCAGGATTGAATAAGTAGCTTTAGGCAGCTTACAGATATGAATAAGCCTCATGCATAAAAAACATGAGGCTATTATTTTTTCGTCTTATCCGGGGAATACTGCAAACCGTTCGTTCAAGGCCTTCCTCAAGTCACCATAAGTTTTGACTTTATGCGGGAAATACACACGAAGCCCGCATCTACGACATGAAAGAACATCTTGCTCTTTTGATGCTTGACGCCGATCTACCCACCCGTTACAAAGGTCATGAACCCCCACGCAACAGGCGAGTTTAGCTTCGTCCGCGGTGTGTGTCACAAAGTATTCATAGCCGGCAAAAAGAGGTCGGGGCGGATATTCTCTGAGAAAATCTCCTTCCTCGGTAAGCTGAATGGGCATAAGAGGAACGCTTTTTAAGACCTGGGCGGTCACTTCCGCGATAAGTCTATCTCGATTTCTCAAAAAAGCTGTTGCAAGCCGAAATATATCGTTCAGCCATCCTGTTGCCATGTAATCTTCCCCATCCCTGCTAATTACTTTGTAAGGGAAATATCCGTTGATACAGTACGTTTCTCCAGTCTTGCTTCCATCTTGATCTGTATAATGGCCGTAAAGCCGTCCAAGGGTGATAAGCTGAGGGTCAAATCCTGCAGCTTTAACAATATCCTCCACAACTTTAAGCTCGGTATCTGACAAGTGCGTCTGATGTTCCCAACCTGTATCTTTATATTTCACTACCAAATCTGCAAAAGCGTTTACAACAGAAGTAACTTCCATTTCGATCTCCTTTCTTATATTAGTGTTCTGTGTTAAGGGATTTATACAAGTCAGTGGGAAGATAGTCAAATTTTGGAGCGGCGGACGGGGCTCGAACCCGCGACCTCTTCCTTGGCAAGGAAGCGTTCTACCACTGAACTACCACCGCAAATTACCAAAATTATACCCTATTGGAGGCCTGGGCGAGAATCGAACTCGCGTATAAGGGTTTTGCAGACCCTTGCCTTACCACTTGGCAACCAGGCCGCTGGTGGGCGGGACAGGACTTGAACCTGCACGGGTTTTACCCCACAACGACCTCAACGTTGCGCGTATACCATTCCGCCACCCGCCCGAAACATAAGGTATTATACTATAGTTGTGCGACCAAAAGAACATATAGAACTAATAAAAGGCCGTGCCTATAAATATTTCGACTACGGAGGTGACAAACCAGTGGTAATTTTGTTGCATGGTATGTATGTCACCAAAAGTAATATGGAAGATATTGCCCAGGATTTATCGACAAAATTTAGGTGTGTGGCACTAGATCTCCCCGGTCACAACAAGGTATCACTCAAAAAGATAACAAAATTTGATGACCTGGCTGACTACGTACTCATGTTCATCAAGAAAAAGCAATTTAAAGAAGTATATTTAGTTGGCTACTCCTTAGGAGGGCTAATTTCCTTAAAAATTGCCGAGAAAGCGGATAATACAAAAATGGTAAAAGGATTAGTTGTTTGGTCGGCACCGATTCTAGGTTTCCAGCACGGACTTACCAGAGTTGCAAAGCTAGCCATTCCAATATCAAAAATCATTCCGGAAAAAGTTTACCTAGCAGTTGTAACCAACGATATTCTAAATAAGCTTATAGCCTCGGTTTATAGTAAAGCAGATCTATTTATAAAGCCTATGAAGGGCACTCTTTCGGCATTATCGTTAAGGGACGCCGTGAAATTAATTGATATTAGTGTAAACGTTAGCTTCGATTTTCCGAAAAGTGTCCCTACCCTATTTGTATTCGACAAACGAGATCCCCTAGTAAGCTACAAAAACTATCGGCACTCAAAAGAACATTTTGAGAGCGGGAGTTTGATTGTGGCTACAATTCATAAATCCGGCCATTTTAGGGATTACGAAGGTTACTCAAGTTTGAGGAAGGAGATTCAAAGGTTCTTGACTGAAAACCTGTAGATGGTGCCGAGAGAGGGACTTGGTCACCGGTTCTCGCCTGGAGGCGATCCCGTCGACCCCACCTCGCCGCCGTCGCGGCTGCGGCATTCAAGTCCGTTAAATTTCCACTTATGGTGCCGAGAGAGGGACTTGAACCCTCACGTCCGTTAGGACACTGCCACCTGAAGACAGCGCGTCTGCCATTTCGCCATCTCGGCTTACTCTACAGCTACTATTTTAACACTAACTATTTTAACCGGGTTTACAGGCTTGGACTTTTCACCCATTGGACCAAAAGCCACCTCGGCTTCAGCTATTTTGTCTACAGTGTCCATGCCCTCGACAACTTTTCCGAATATAACATAATTCTTGGGTAGAGGGTTATCACGATGCATTATAAAAAACTGACTTCCGTTTGTGTCCGGTCCGCTATTTGCCATCGCAACAGTTCCTTTAACATATTCCCCTTCAAAAACCTCGTCCTCAAAGGTATATCCCGGACCCCCCGAACCATTTCCCATCGGATCGCCGCCCTGGATCATAAAATCCCTAATTACTCTATGAAAAATTGTGCCGTTATAAAACCCCTTTTCTGCCAACTTAACAAAATTGTTTGCAGTAATAGGTGTATCCTTTGCATTTAATAGAATTCTCATGTTGCCTGCCGTGGTTTCTAAATCTGCGTAGTAATTTTTTACATCTTTATTTTCTTCTGGTTGTGGACTCATGGTTGTCTCCTGTGAATTTTCTACTTCAGTTATACTACTGGTGGTTTCGCTAACCTGCGTGACGGGTTTGCTTTTGGAATAGTAAACAAGTACCAAGGCTAATAAAATTGGTGAAATTATAAGGGCCAGCCATATTCTATCTTTCATAGGTGTTTATGATATCATATATTTAAATCTGTCTATATAAGTGATATTATATAAATATGGATAAAAAAACAATTTTGATCCCTATAGCGTTGTTAGTTATCTCGTCAGCATTTGTTTATTTCAGCGTACTAAAACCAAAAGACACCCCATGTACTCCCGACACTTGTCCGGTTGTACAACAAACAGCAGTAGTTCCTTCAGAGACGTTGGGTGCTACTACCGGCTTGATGGAGTACCAAATCTCAAAAGAGTCCACAGTCTCATATACTGTTCAAAAAGTATTTGTAAATCAGCCCCTACTTATGGTTACAGGCCAAACAGACCAAATTACAGGTAGCGGTTGGTATAATCCTGAAACTAAAGAGTATGAGCTAATAGCCAACATTTCTTTGGACACATTAAAATCCGACAACTCTACAAGGGACAGTGATGTAATTAAGTTATTCAATCCAAGCATCGGCACGGTAAAAGTAGCTAGTAGTGACAACCAAATCAAGCCTGAGTATGCGATAGAGTATAAAGAGAAAGTAAATATTGAGGTCTCAATAAATGGAATTGCCAAAACAATACCGTTTGATGTCACTGCCCTATTCGATGAAAACACTGTATCTGCAAAAGGCAATGCTACTATTGATATGAAGGATTTTGGAATAACACCCCCGTCATTACTTGGAATATACACAGTGGATCCAGTAACTACGATTTCCTTTGATGTTAAGGGTTTCAGAGCTAATTGATGGCGTCACTAAGTATATTACTCATAATTATAGGATTTACTGATGCGTCGTACCTTTTGTACAAATATATCACTAAGTCCCCTATTGCTTGCCCTCTCAAAGGTGACTGTAACGCTGTTTTAGACAGTGAGTACAGCCGATTGTTAGGCGTAAAAAACGAGGTTTGGGGTTTTCTTTACTACGGTTTTTTGCTATGCGTTATACTTGCTCAAGTACTGTTTCCAAGCCTTTTGTTGCCTACACAAAAGGTTATTGTACTTACTAGCGGATTTGGGGTTATCTATTCCACGTATTTGATGTATGTAATGGCCTTTAAAATTAGTCACTGGTGTGCTTACTGTTTAACCTCAGCTCTAACCACAACGGCTATATTCATAGTTTCACTAATTGCTCTAATTGGTTAAATTGTGGTAAATTAACGATAATTCTGCCTAAAAGGAGTGGAGAGTGGCTATTTTACCTAACGAGATTTCCCTTGAACCAAGAGATTCGTGTGAACATGCATTTGGAGGTTTCTTCGGAAAGTTCGAAATGGATTGGGTTGCGCAGTTTATCGTTACCTTGTGTACCAAGAGTAACACTTGGCGTAAGTTTACACTAAGTGAAGTTCTTTCCGTTGGCCGGCAGTCGACCCCTCGGATTGACGACGATTACATTATCGAGGGTGTCAGGTTGTTGTGGTACTACGGCTGGATAGAGCTTGTCGACGTCCTGGAGTTCGAAGCGAAGGATATCTTCATTACGCGGTGTGTGGAAAAAACAAAGGAATACAGCTCAAAGTAGCTAATATATCTCACAGACAAGTGCCGTAAAAAGTACTTGTCTTTTTTTTGGTGATGGTGAGGACGGTGGGATTCGGTCACCGGTTCTCGCCTGCTGGCTCGCCCGTCGACCCCGCCTCCTTCGCCTTCGCCCAGTCCGGCATTCTCACCCACCTCTTCTGCCAGTTGGTGTATCTGTTTGCCTGGTGGGATAACATTACGTTCCCCGAAGTGAATTATACAACAAAGTACCCTTTAACCCTTACCTACGAGGATATAGACAGTGCAATGGTCAGAATTGGAAGTAGAGTCTATGTGTAGGCTGTATAATAACTTTATGCAGGGTATACAGACAAAAGACGCACAAGAGTTTGACCCCAATGTGTTGGAGGAAATTGTAGTAGTAGATTATTCGGAACCGGATGTAATTAAGTCCATATACTCACCAACGCTATTTCCGCACCTTAAATTGACTACCAATGCCGTTAGCAGAGACATTGAAGTTGTTGTTGTATCAACGGAAAACGAAGATAAGCAATTACTCCACAAACTTCTGACGGAAACAAGAACGGCTCGTAATTATGTTTTGAATAAGTGCTGAAAATCCACGATTTTCCATTATTCTCCATTAAAGTTACCTGTATTCGCGACCTACTTAAAACCCAGTATTTCCACCATATTCCACCATTTTGTTTTCCACCAAAGTCCACCAAAGTTGCCACCATTAGCCATCATTTTGTATTTAAGTATTTTTTTGCAAGTATTAGTCTTTTGAAGTTAAATATGTTCTTGTTCTTTGACGGTGTTTTCGGTTTCAACATTACCTGTGTTTAAGGTTGTTCGTGGCTCAATAAGCACGATTTGGACTTCCTCCGGTGCTTCCGGTTTATGTTCAACTAATTTTGGTATGATTACGAATTCCCCTTCATTTACCTCCACCGTTCTATCTCTAAAATGTATCAGTAACTTTCCAGTTATAACCCAAAACAGTTCTTCCTCTTTTTCGTGGTGGTGCCAATGAAACTCTCCTTTTAGTTTTACAACTTGAACTTTGTCGTCATTTAGTTCACCCACTATCTTTGGATTCCAGTGTTCGGTAAATTTGTTAAGTTTTTCTTTTATGTTTACAACTTTTACGTTTTTGGAGTTACTTATAGGTTCCATAGTAAGGTTATTATAGAATATCTATATGTCTTTTGAAATAACTGGAATACATCATATTGAATTTACAGTTACCGACTTGGAACAATCTAAAAGATTTTATTCCAAATTTCCGGGATTTAAGGTAGTTGCGGAGTATCCAAATTTCGTAATGTTTCAAGCAAACGAGTTTTATTTAGGGTTGACCGACCATAAAGGTTGTGTTACAAACGACAAATTTAGTGAATTTAACGTGGGTTTAGACCATTTAGCATTTGGGGTTAGTTCTTTGGAAGATTTACGTGAGGTAGCAAGTTTTTTAGATTCTCAAAAAATCCCTCATTCGGAGATAAATGTACTTTCAAATGGCACCCACATTTTTACTTTTCGGGACCCGGACAATATACAGTTGGAATTTGCTTATAAGCCCGGAATATTTTAAGACTTACCACCTACTATTGATTGTACAAAAAATGTTAGGTTTTATCAGGTTCAGATGCTGCTTTTTAGTAACTCGTGAAGCCATTTGAATAGTCTGCTAGGTAGTTGGTCAAGACTATCTACAATGAGTTTAACTTTGTCAGTCTCACCCATTTTTTCCAACTGTTCTGCCTCGCGTTGAAGCACCTCTTTTAATACATTAAAGGCTCCGTGGATAAGGTTTGCCCGTGTTTCGTGCTGTTTTTCTTTGTGGTAAAGCCAAACTGCTGTCAATATAAGCAATACGCCCAGTCCGTTGTTAACAAAGTATTGCCAGTTGTCCGGTGCAGTCTTTAATGAGGTTGACGCAATAACTATGTTACCTCCAACTGCACAGGCAAGTTCTAACACATTACTAATTTTTATGTTCATGGGTATGTTCATCTACTGCATTATACCGCAATAAGTTACCGCAGGTAGGGTATTACTTACAAAAAGGGGAAAGGTTATTTATCGCCAAAAAACTGTAAGATGTTCCCTTCCGGGTCTGCAATAGTCATACACCAAAAACCGCCGGGAGGACCTTCAAAAGGCTCTGCAATAATATTTACGTCCTTGTCTTTAAGTTCGTTGTAAATACCACTGACACTATCAACATTGAGATTTATCATGATTCTGTAAGGGTCCTTGCTTTTCCCGTGTACTTTATCGTGTTTGCCTACATAAAAGTATGAAGGCTCAAATTTGAAATCCACACCAGTATCATCTGGTAAAGTAAGCCTTTGTGAAACAGTAAAACCAAGAACGTCTTCGTACCACTTTGCCAGTTTTTCGTAATCATCTGACCAAATACAAACAGAAATAATATTGTCTTTGAGTTTCATATAGTAATATTATACGAGAATGTAAGTTTCTTGCATAGACTTAACAATCAGGTCAGTGTATTCTAACCCGACTACAGTGTGGAAGGAAAGGTTGTTTATCTTGCGGAGCGTACCGGACTTTTTTGTTTCAATACAACTTACGATATATTATAATCATCTTATATGGGCATAAAATTTGGCGAAATAGATGCAACTCAAATTCTTGATAACGAGTTTCGTGTTAAATTCACAGCGTTTCTTGTTGAATGGCTATTTGATAACAATCCCCAATTAAAAAAACCCACACCCGAGGAAATTAAAGCATTACAAGAAGCCGTCATTAAGGAACTCCAAAAAAAGTATCCAAATTCTGGGATTAAACTTCAACAATGAAACCAAATGAATCCAATGAACAACAAGAAAAAGTGAAAGGTATACTTGCTTCTGCAAAACGTGCTGAATTGTTAGATAGAGGGGTTACTGTTGAACACCGCACGGATTGGGAAAAGATTGGGCAACGGATTGGAATTATTGTTTCGGTCATTACTATTTTAAGTTTTATATTTTCCTGTATGGTTTTTCTGTATACAATCCAAAAGGATATGCGTGATTATTACGACCAGCAACTCAACCGTGTTATAGATTTAACAAACCGACAAACAAAAATGGAAACTCAAATAGAAACGCTACAAAAACAAATAACCAACGATTGTATAATTACACAGCCGAGTCAACCAAACCAGCCTCAAAGCAAATGACACCGCATAAGCCGTAACCGAGTTTAAGTCTACTGTATCTAAACATCCCCGCCACTTCGTAGTAACATACTCTTATATCGTATGCCGACATTAAACTCACAAGACAAACCAGTTAAAGTAGCCTATTACCTACGAGTAAGCACGGATGACCAGATTGACCGTTATGGTATTGCACTTCAAAAAAGGTCATTGGATGCCATTGTAGCCTCTCGTGGGACTCTTGAAGATGGAAAGACGAACGCATTACAACTCGCCGGAGAACAATACATCTACAAAGATGAAGGTGTCAGTGGAACCATACCACTGGAAGACAGACCGGCTTTTGCGAGACTTCAAGAAGATGTTGTAAATGCACCGGACGGAGAAAAACCGTTTGATATTGTTGCCGTTTACAAAATTGACCGTTTTGCCCGAAAATTAAAGATTTTACTTGACGTCATTGAGTTCTTTGAGAAATACGGGATTAAGTTCATATCCGTACATGAGAGTATTGACACTTCAACTCCATTTGGGAGGGCGATTTTAGGGATTGTTGGTGTGTTGTCAGAACTTGAAATGGAAACGATAGCAATGCGAACCAGAGCCGGCAAAGAGGAAGCGATTGCAAAAGGTGTTTTCATGGGGAAAGTACCTCCATACGGCTATATCAAAGATACTGAACGAAGGCTTAAAGTGCTACCAAAAGAGGCAGAAATTGTGAACGTGATATTTGAAAAGTTTGTGGTTGAAAGGTTGCCGTTACAGGCTATATGCCGGTATTTAGAAGATAACAAGATTGAATCACCCGGAGTAACAGCAGTAACCAATCAAAAGCGTAAAGGCGGTATATCAAAGAAAAGCAACCCGTTCTTTTGGGCGACACCAATGATAAAAAACATACTTGGAGATGAAATCTATCTTGGAAAATACTACTACAACAAGACAAAGGGTAGAAAACATTTACCGAAAGCGGAGTGGAAATTGTCTGTATACAGATACGAGGCGATAGTTGATACCATCACCTTTGCGAAAACTCAAACACTGCTTGAAAACAGAAAGATATTCAATGTGGTGAGACATGACGACAAGCATATTTACCTTTTAAGCGGTTTACTGAAATGTGCCTGTTGTTACAACCCGGAAAGAGACAAAAACGAAGGTATGCAAACATTGCATGGTGAACCAAAAGAAATCCACAAAGGTAGCCAGCACTATACTTACTACTACAAATGCAGAAGGAAAACTACTGCAAAAACCTCAATCAGATGCGGTTCGCTTCCCTTACCGGCTGAACAAATTGAGAAATATGTTATTGAGAGACTCCGGGAACTTCTCACTGACCCAAAAGCAGTGTTTAATTATCAACTAAAATTAAGGTCAACAGAACAGGAACTTAAAAGGCTAAATACGGATTATGATATGATTCGCCGATTAAAAAATGGTCTACCACAAAGAAAATCAAACCTAAAAGAACAGCAAGAATACAGCTATATTACCTCAAAAGAACTTACCGAGAAACTCAATGCACTTGATTCACAAGAAAAAGAGTATGACGGGAAACTGGCAGAGTGGGAAGCAAAAATATCAGAAACTAAACTAGACGAAGGTTACATCAAGAGTTTTGAAATCTTTGAAAAACAATACAAGAAGGCTTTGGAAGACATAAATAGCAACAGAGAAACATTACAACAATTACTTCGGATGATAGTTGACAAGATAGTTGTTCACTCCCGACCAGTTAAGGAAGGAGACATTATAGCCGGAAGAAAAACCGGAGACCAACAGGTGCCGTATAAAATAGAAATGAAACTACATTTGCCACAAGAGTATCTCAAACTTTTAGAAGCAAAAGCCAACGAAGCATGGGTCAACAGACCGGAGGAGTTCGGGGATAAAAATGTTAACTGGTGAGGACGGTGGGATTCGAACCCACGACCAAGGGATTAAGAGTCCCCTGCTCTACCACTGAGCTACGTCCCCGCAGCAACAAGAGTATTTTAGCAGAATTATTGCATTTTTACTCTATATTGTTGAGGAAGTCTTAAAACTATGAGATAATGGCCCGAGATTTTCTAGCACAGGTATAGGAGAGAAAATGAACTATATAATAACTCATGCATGGAAAACTCTTCCGAGTAAACTCTTAGTGAAGTTTGAATTTATGTTAAGTGATTCCGTTCATTTCATGTCAGCAGAAAGCGTTAAGAATATGCTTAGCCAAGTACCGATGTGCGTGTTTGAGCATATTCCATACGAGATAACAGGTAAGAGCCCTTATGAATTGACAGTGCGGTTTATAGATTTTCTTACAAGGATAGAAATTAACTGCCCGCCATCATGTTTTAACGGCATGCCAGCTTTACCTGTTTTTATTCTCTGTTACCTGGAATTGTATAAAAGCAGTTACGTTTACCCAGTGGGTATGAATAATTGGTTGTGTGATATGAAAAGTGCCGGGTACTTGGCAGAAAATGGAGTGAAAAATGGCTAGATACTCAATTACCGAAAAAGGCCTTAAAACAGAACGTTGCCCTGCCGGAGCTTTGACGTTATTCCAGCAAGTATTAAGAAATATACGGCAGATTAACACCAAAGAGGATTTTACCCTCTGGCTATCAGATAACAGCTCTTATTTCGTCAAGTTTATGGGGATCGACTGGGAGCTAATTGGGCCGCTGAATAGGAATGTCGGTGAGGTCATTACGCGGCTTGAAGAGGTTGAAGTATTGACCGGTTCCCGTACTGAAAGCGTACCTGCATGGTTATATTTTGTTCACCAGGTTGTATGTTACTACGCTCTTAACAAAGCCGGTCTGTACCCAATGGGTCTCACCCAACTGTTGAACTTTCTGGTTGACAAGGGGTATCTACAGGCCTCAGATTAGTATCTTTGGCAAGGTAGCGATAATTCACACTTCGCTATCTTGCTTCTCTTCCAAGCCTCAAACTATTTCCAACCACAGATACAGAGCTTAAAGCCATAGCTACACTTGCCATTACCGGCGATAACAATACTCCTATAAACGGATACAAAATCCCGGCTGCGACTGGAATTCCTAAAATATTATAGCCAAATGCCCAAACTAAGTTCTGCTTAATAATCGTTAACGTCCTTTTTGAAATCTGTATTGCCTCCAAAAACTTATCCAACGTCCCTTTAACTAATACAATGTCTCCCGCCTCGATAGCAACGTCGGTACCGGTTCCCATAGCAATACCTATATCGGCTTGAGCAAGAGCAGGTGCATCGTTAATACCATCACCTAACATGGCGATAACACTATTGGGATCACGGCTTTTAATGTTCTTAATTTCTTGAGCTTTTTGATCAGGTAGAACTTCCGCTATATACTCATCTACTCCCAACTCATGTGCAATAACATCTGCTGTAACTTTATTATCCCCGGTTAACATTATTGTTTTGATGCCCATGGCATTGAGTTTGTATATAACGTCCTTTGCATCTTCTTTTGGTGTATCAGCGAGGCTGAACAAACCCGCCAAATTGCCATCCCACGCTATATACGAAACCGTTTGGCCTTTTTGCTGTAACACGGCTGCTTTTTCAGTTATCATTGAATTTGTAACAATCCCTTGTTGTTCCATAAAGGCCTTAGTGCCAATCCATACCTTTTTCTCATCCACAATTCCAAAGATTCCAAAACCGGGGTAATCTACAAAACCCTCTACAGATAAAGCCTCACTAAGTTTCTGTGCTTCATAATAGGCAGTCACTGCCTCGGCGAGCGGGTGTTGGGATAACTTCTCAAGCGAGTATAAAACTTTATTTGAATACTCAGCATCTAGCTTTTCCGAGAATTCTATTACTTGAACCTCAGGCTGGCCTTTTGTTAAAGTGCCGGTTTTATCAAAAACCACATGAGTAATCTTATGAGCTGTTTCTAATGCCCGGGCGTCCTTTATTAAAATGCCCTTTTTTGCAGACTTACCTGTGCCAACCATTACTGCAGTGGGAGTTGCCAAACCCAAAGCGCAAGGGCAGGCAATTACCAACACCGTAGTTGCAGTATAAATAGAAAATTGGGCACTTTTCCCCACCGCAAAAAACCAAAAAGAGAAGGAGGCAAGAGCTATAGTAATCACGACAGGGACAAAAACTCCGGAAACTTTATCGGCAAGCCGTTGGATAGGAGCTTGTGTAGCTTGAGCCTGCTCGACCATTTTAATAATTTGAGCAAGAAGGGTATCAGACCCTACCTTTGTTGCTTTAAACTGGAAACTACCGGTTTTATTAAGAGTAGCTCCGATAACAGCGTCTCCAACCTTTTTTGACACCGGCATAGACTCTCCTGTTACCATCGACTCGTCTATATCGGTTGAGCCTTGAGTTATTTCTCCGTCGACAGGCACTTTCTGTCCGGGTTTTACTACTACAATATCCCCTACCTTAACTTCTGAAATGGCAATTTTCAATTCCTTGCCATCACGTATTACAACTGCATCCTTAGCCTGAAGCTCAAATAATGCTTTTATAGCCCCTTGAGCTTTCTTTTTGGCAGAAGCCTCAAGGTAACGCCCCAACATAATAAAAAATATTATAAAAACCGCGGCTTCAAAAAATACTTCTTCGGTTTCGAAAATGCTTGGTGCAAAAGTTACAACAGTAGAGTATCCCCAAGCAGTTAGCGTACCCATCGACACTAAAGTGTCCATGTTTGCCGTTTTGGATTTTAGGGCGATGAATGCACTTTTTAATATGTCCCAACCTCCTATAAAAAGATAAGGTGTGGCAATAATAAATTGGATAAGCGGTGGTCCCGACATCGTGAACATGAAATACAAAAAAGGTGCTAGAGCAGCTCCCATAAATATAAGTTTCCCCTTCAATCTGTCCCGGAGCTGCTCCTGATGATGTGTGGTTTCATCCAGAAGCTTATATGCTCCTACACTGGCAACAGTTTGTTTCAATTTCTCCAGGCTTAAAATTTCATCATCGTAGGTAATATAAAGTTTTTCGGTTGCAAAATTTACAGTAAATTCATCAGTACCGGGTAATTCTGCTATCGACTTTTGAAGTAAAATTTTGCATGAGGCGCAGTGCATACCAACTATTGGATAGGTTTTTGTTATTTTGCTCATTTAGTTAACTACAACCGTTACCGGCTGTACCATTCCCATTGAACAGGTGATTTTATAGGTACCGGGTGTTTTTGGTGTAAATTCAAACACATTCATGCCCGGATTAAGCTGTATTATAGATGGGTAAAGACCACGCGCTGATACTGACCTAGAGCAGCCTACGGCTCCTTTGTTATTAAACTCCCATCTAACAGGGATCCCTGCCTTTAGTGTCACATTTTTAGGAGAATATTCAAACCCACTTGCTTCCATCCTTAAAATTTGGGTACCGCTACTATCAACATCCACCGCTTTGGTATCGCTGGTATTTACTGCGGTTTTGTCTACGGAGATTAAGTCGCTAAAACTTTTTAAACCCAGTACGTTTAGCTGGGAATTTAGCGTATTTATAGCAAAAAACACAACTAATGACCCCGCGATTACCCCAAATAGTTTTGACATACCTCTATGGTTATATAGCTTTAGGCTGGAAAAGCTCACAAAGGTTAGCATTGGGAGTGTTCCCAACGCGAAGGCTAATAATATCAGAGAGCCTGTGATAGGGTTTCCGCTGGCCAAAGCTATTGTTTGTGTAACTAAGGTGAATCCACAAGGAATAAAGAATGTTCCGGCTCCAATTAAAAATGGCACATACTTGCTTTTGATGGCAAAATCGTTTGAGACTAAGAAGGAAGCGAACTTGGGGGTTTTTATATTAAATTTGTTTGCAAAATTAAACCCCATCATTTGTAAACCCAAAACTATCATAACCGCTGATACAGCTAGCGTCAGAAGGGCTGTAATACTAAGTGATATCTGGAAGGTTTTGCCAATAAGGCCCAATAAAAATCCGAATGCGGCGTATGAAACCAGCCTGCCTATATTAAATAATACGAATGGAGTGTAACTTTTCTTTGAGTTAAGCCCGTATAGATCTTGCCACTTCTTGGATAAGGACAATAACAAACCGCCCACCAATGCGGCACAACTCGATACACCGGCTACCATTCCGAAGATAAAAAAAGCACCCAATGAGGATGTTGAATTAACATTAAATGCCTTAAGTAATCCGGATCTCTCTACATATAGGAAACCGGTAATCAAAAATACAAATATTACAAAAGCCTTAAACAGCTGAGCCTCGGTTATTTTAGGCTCCTCGGGCTTGTTCCTAGAAATCTTGTACCCGAGATCTCGGAGCTTGGAGTTTATACTATCAACGTCAATTCGACCATCTAGGGTTACCTCGCATCTTGATAAAGATGCCTCAACTCCTTTGTAACCCTCTTCTTTTAGAGTTTTTTCTATTAGTAATTCGCACGAGGGACAGTGCATCCCTTGAACATAGTACGTATTGGTATCTGTGGATTTATTGTTCACAACATTATTGTATAGATAGTTATCTATGTATGCAACCCCCTTGTTATTTCTAATTAATTAAATATAATCCATTGAAACAACGTATACAGGAGACTAGAGATGACGCTATTTATAATTGCGGTTTTACTTTCAATCTTTTTCGGTCCATTCATTGTACCCATGCTTTTACCGGGGAAACTTGTGACAAGAATAGCTGTAAAGCTGTATAAGGCTAATAAACTTGAAAAATGGGCTTTTCTTTTTGGTAAAGTATATAAGAGTTATAGCCTTAAGGTAGGATCCCGCAACCCTAATTTCAGATTTTTTAGGGATAGGGTTTACGAAATTTGGTTTGAGAGCGATCACAACTCTTGGTTAAAGACTGAAATCTTCGACGACATCTATCCCACACAGAGTGTGCGAATGTTTAGCGAATGGACTAGAAACCCTCTGGTTAGGGGCCGTGAGATCAAGTACATCAAGACTCTCTGTATCCGCAGAGTTCCGTGTGCGTCGATGTTCAACCTTTTACTTGAGGTCAAGCTTTGACTATAGGGTAGATTTGTGGTATACTGCCGTCACCGAACTTTCTTCATTAGCCCAAAGGAGGCCTATATGCTCTAACTTTAAAAAGGAGAGCAAAATGAAGAAAAGCAGTTTCAGAACTATCCACCAAAAGCGCCACGGAAAGAACCACAAGTATAGCTCTACCTGGCCCGATTCAAAAGAACTATCCTTCATAAAGAGTCGGACAAATAGGGTTATCAGACATACGAGCACAGATGTGGAAATTCCAAATGGCTGTTGTTATAAAAAACTGGTTAGCCACCTTTTTTACCGAGACTAGCCAAGGATGGGAAGTTACATAATATGGACTTCCCTTTTTTTATCCTAAAACTAGTTCTTTTACTCCGCCAAATGAAATTCGATCTAAAACTTTTTCCTTGGCGCTTAACATACGTGCAGGGGTAATAATAAAATCTCCCCAACGCCCTGTAACCAAATCTATAGCTTGTGCCAGATTTTCTTTTTTAGAAGAATTATCAAATATTCCTAGTTGAACCTCTGCTTTTTGGGTGAGCATACAGCAAGATACCGCCAAGGTATGTATCGGATATGAATAAGGGGATTTTCGTAAAATTTTGTAAGCGGCTTTATAAATATCTTCAATGTTAAACAGAGGTTCCGCTGTTTTTCTTCCCATGTGCCAATGAAAACCATTGTTATACAAAATAGAAACGTGAACGTGCTGTGTCTTATAACCGGCTCTTCTCATGCGAATAGTAGATTTTTGTACCAGCTTTTGTAGTATGGGCGTAATTTGTTCGATTTTAGATGGTTGCTCTTTAATGGCAAAGGAATTACCAAAGCTTTTTCGCCCAAAATCGATGTCGTCAACCTCCCATCCGCGTAATCGCAAAAACCATCGGTATCCTACAATCGACTGGAAAGCACGTTGCAGTACTTCAGCAGGAGCGTTGTAGAAATCTGTAACTGTATGAATGCCTACTTTGTTGAGCCTTACTGCATTATTGTTGGCAATACCGCATAGGTCCGTTAAATCAAGCTTGGCAAAGATTCCAGAGAAGTTGTTCACATTAATTTCATCCAAACCATCAGGTTTCTTCAAACCGGCCGCAGTTTTAGCTAACAAACGATTAGGTGCAATTCCTATTGAAACAGTCAACCACTCCCCTATTTCCGATTTTATACGTTTTTTAACTTCTATTGCGGTATTTATTATGCCGATTTTTTGAGCCGGAAATCCCTCTAAATCTAAAACAAACTCATCTATAGATTTAGGCTCCAAAACATTAGTATAACGGGCCAATAATTTTCTCAACTGTATGTGAACAGTTCTGTATTTCCAAGGATCGGGTTCTAAAACGATTAGATCCGGATATAGCATCTTTCCTTCTTGCACCTGCATACCGGTTTTAATCCCAAATCTTTTAGCCTCAATAGAAGGTGCCAGAATACATCCCCGGGGACTGGTGTAGGCCGCCACCGCAATGGGCTTACCTCGTAAGAAAGGATTAGCCTGCTGTTCTATAGTGGCAAAACAAGAGTTTAGATCGATATGCATTATCGTAGGCGGTTTGGGGTTAAAAGTTAAATTAGTCGGGTATTCCATCTGATATTTCCTCCAACTGCCAGGATAAGTTATCGGTATTTAGCAGCAGTTTAAAAAAAGCGGTATCTGATGAAACTGAAAAAACGTGATATCTGGTTGTTCCTTGTTTAAAGCTATGGCGATAGCCCAATTTACTGATTTTATGAGTTTCCCCGTCCCACTTTAAGGCCAAAACGTTGTATTGACCACTTTTATGGTTATAGGCAGAAATTACTGTAACAGGAGCTTTTATTTTTTGTATCATAGTACCGAATAAAACCCGAATAAGTATATTAAATAACTTTAGAGGGAAAATTGCAAGAGGTGTAGAATAGACTTAATAAAGTATGGACAATAAAAACACGTTTTACACGCTTGGAAGAGACCTGGCTATAAAGAAGAAATTCCCGCCAAAAAGAATTTTCCCGCTTATTAGAAAACATAGCGATTTAGACTACAAAACCTTATATTCCCGTTTCGGAAATTTATATGCGTACTTAGTTTCGGAATACGAAAAAAACCCTGAAATAGTGCCCCTGGCCGCCTCGTGGATACTTGATAACTACTACCTAGTCAGCCAACAGTATGTCTTATTTGAGAAAACCTTTAAGACTAAGTTATTAAAAAAACTACCGTTATCGGAATACGATCGGGTATATTACCAGATACACTATATAGCCAAAAAATACCTGGAGGCTACAAATTGTAGTTTTTCCGAAGAAACACTAATCCCATTTTTGAGGGGGTATCAGAAAATATACCCGTTATCTAGCCTCGAAATATGGATTTTGCCAACTGTGATCAAATTCGAGCAGACCCTAACCCTACTGAATAAAGGCTACGAGATCAGGGATAAAATTCAGAACGCTAAGTTTGCTGATCAGGTGGTTCAAATAATAGCTAACGACTTAAGCAGAAAGAAAAACCCGGTAAAAAAGATGAATAGGATATTAAGAAGCCCGAACATGAACCCACATGTTCTTCTGGCCGTTCTTGAGGACGTAAGGGAATTAGATTATAAGGTAGAAGAAACACTGGCTCTTGTGGAATCCAAAATTCACGAGGAAGATCTAAACCTCGAGGAATATACCCGTGCAAGTGTGTTAAGAGATATTAATCTAAAACAGACCCTAAGTAACACAGTTTTGTCAATCAAAAATTTCTTCTATATAAACTGGAACAAGTTCTATAACAAAGTAAGCATTGTTGAAAGTACGCTCAAACTGGATCCGGCAAATATCTATGCGACCATGGACGATATAAGCAGAGACAGATACCGCCATATTATTAGCGATCTTAGCAATAATAGCAATTATAGCGAATCAGAAGTTGCCAGAAAGGTTGTGGAAACTGCCGCAGCCTCGAATATTGATATCCAACAACACGTGGGGTATCACTTGATAGATCATGGTTTTTTTAACTTTGCTGAAAAAATAGGCTATAAACCAACCTTTAAAGTATTTGTTATTAACTGGCTAAAAAAGTACCCTAACTTGGGTTACATGGGAGGCATCTTCTTAATAACAGTAGCTTTGTCAGCGCTTTCCTTTTTTACAGCAATAATAGTTTCCCATAACTTGCTTTTCACACTCCTGTTCTCGGTTGGTCAGCTGTTTATAGCTTCTAACCTGGCAACTCTGATTATTAACAAGTTATTAGCCTACATTCTTCCTACAGCGCTTCCTCCCAAGATAGAGTTGAAGGACTTTATTCCCGAAAACTGCAAAACCATGATAGTTATTCCAAGTATGCTTTCGGGAATGGAAAAAGTAGATAAATTAGTATACGAATTGGAGAAAAGATTTCTGTGTAACAAATACAAGAATCTCTTTTATGCTCTTCTATGTGACTATAAGGACTCCGACGTTGAAGAATCCGAGGGTGATTATCAACTTTTAGCCTATGCAAGGGAAAAAATAAGGGAGCTAAATGAAAAACATATGGATGAAGGCTTTAACGTGTTCTATTTTTTCCATAGGAAACGCCAATTTAGCCAAAAGGAAGGCGTTTGGATGGCATGGGAGAGAAAACGCGGAAAATTACTTCAGCTGGTTGAATGGCTCACAAAAGAAGGTAACTTTTTCTCGGTTATAGATGGGGATTTAGATAAATTAACTGATATCAAGTATGTAATTACACTAGACGAAGACACTATGCTGCCAGCCGATTCTGCTTTAAAGCTCATAGGTGCGATGGAGCACCCTCTTAATCGTCCAGTTGTAAACCCCGATACTAGAATAGTGACAAGAGGTTATGGATTTATACAGCCCAGAGTAATACTGATGCCCGAAGCTGAGGGACTTTCGAACTTCACGCACATTTTTGTAACAGAAAGTGGGTATGATTCCTATTCTAATGCCACCTCGGATATTTATCAGGATTTGTTTAATCGGTCTATCTTTTGGGGCAAAGGAATATTTGACGTACAGGCTATAAAGGAAAGCCTTGGAGATAGGTTCCCTGAAAACCGAATTCTTAGCCATGATTTGATTGAAAGCTGTTTTTCCAAAGCGGCCTACCTTTCGGATACAAGCATAATCGAAGACTACCCTCCAACCTTTAATAGCTATCTAATGCGGGATAGCAGGTGGATACGTGGAGATTGGCAATTAATACCCTGGCTGTTCCCGAATATTATGTCAAAAGGGAATACATTCGAGAAAAACCCTCTGGATTTCCTCTCGAAATGGTTAATATTCACAAATTTGAGAAGAAGCATGATTTTACCGCTTTTTCTTTTCTCATATATGCTAAGCTGGCTTGTAATAAAATCCGACATATTAACAGCCTATCTATCGGTTCTATTCTTTTCCCAAATATTTATTGAGCTAGATGATATTTCAAGGCCAATTAGCCATAAAATGCCTCTCACTGAAAAACTTATCTTAATAGTTTCCTCAGTTAAAAAGAAAATTACTCTTGTAGGCGCATATTTTGTTGGGCTTAGTCTGCTAGCCCTAAATAAAACTCAGGCGATACTAATATCGCTATATAGATTGTTAACAAACAAACACCTGCTGGAGTGGACTACATTCGACGAAGCTCAGCAACTTGTTGATAAAAATGCCAGTCTGCGGAAACAGCTATTGTCTCCATTTACAATCGCAAACTTACTAATAATTTTATATCTGGTGCAATCGGGTAAGGCTACCGTTATCAACACGGCGATAATTGTTCTATGGTTACTCTCCCCTGCTATATACACGCATATTAGCCGTCCTTTGAAGACAAAAAAACTTCGGGAGTACATTACGGATAAGGAAAGGATGCTCTCGTACGCCAAAAAAATATGGCTATTTTTTGAGAGTTATACCAACGAGGAAAGTAATCACCTTCCTCCGGATAACCTGCAGCTCATACCTACTACAAAAATCGCATTTAGAACATCTCCAACTAATATTGGTTTTTATCTATTGTCACTGCTATCAGCCTTTGACCTGGGCATTGTCACGGCGGATAACTTTGTAGATAGACTTAAAAAGACACTTTCTACGATTGTGAAGCTAAAAAAGTATGAGGGCCAGCTATATAATTGGTATGACGTAAAAACGCTTGAACCTTTAAACACCTACATATCTACGGCCGATGCCGGAAATTATGTGGCTACGTTAATGCTTTTGGAATCAGCATGCGATGATTTAGTCAAAAACTCAACGAGTTTGAGTAAGGAAAACATCGAAGAGCTAATCTACGTGCGTAAAGCACTCAAAAGTTTGTATTTGGCCTCAGACTTTACCTTTCTATACAACAAGAATATGGAAGTATTTTCGATAGGGTTTAATTCGGATACATGCGAAAAAGACTCCAGCCATTACGATTTTCTAGCATCTGAAGCTAGAATAACAAGCTATGTTGCGATAGCTCTTGATCAGGTTGAAACGAAGCATTGGTTTAATATCTCAAGGCCCTATCAAGTAAGAAAAGGAAAGTTCTATCTTATGTCTTGGGGCGGAACAATGTTCGAATATCTCCTACCCACGTTACTTTTTAACGAAAAAGATAATACACTGCTGGGCCAAACTGCTAAAGAAATTTGTTCACTTCAAATAAAGTATGGACATGACAATGGTATACCGTGGGGGATTTCTGAATCTAATTTCGATTCGTTCGACCTTGATGCAAATTATCAATATAAAATGATGGGAGTTCCTAAGCTAGCTCTAAAAAGATACGATACTGAAGATTTAGTCATATCACCTTACTCGTCGTTCCTGGCGCTAATGGTAAATCCTGTAGCTGCTGAAAAAAACCTCAAACTTCTTGAAAAGCATAAAGCTCTGGGCTTGTACGGTTTCTTTGAGGCTATCCATTTCACCAGATCAAAGAAAGACGCTTTGGAAGAGCAGCTAGTTCAAATATACACGGCTCATCATCAAGGAATGTGTATGGTAGCAATTAACAACGTCCTAAATGATCGCCTCATGGTGAGAAGGATGCATAGTAATAACTACGTCAAATCGTGTGAAATACTTTTGGACGAGCGAATCCCTGAGGTGGCGAACGTAGTGGACCCTAATCAGTACGGCTATGATAAAAGGGTCTCCTCAGTTAAGATTTACGAAAAGGATCGCGTTAGATTTTCGAGTACCCCAAACACATTGTTTCCTATCGCTCAGATTTTCGGAAACGGAAGATACTCTACTATGATTACCAACTCGGGGGCAGGATACAGTAAATTTAAAGACATCTATTTGAATAGGTTTAGTGAAGATCTCTCTCTAGATAATTCCGGCAATCATATTTACATTAAAGATGTAGACCTAGACTATTTTTGGTCGGCTACCTATCAACCTACCTTAAAACAAGCTGAAAAATATGAGGCTAAGTTCGATGATGAGCATGCTGAATTTCATAGGCTAGACAGGAACACAAACACCTCTCTAACAGTACTGGTCCCTCCTGAAAAGAATTTCGAACTAAGAATTCTAACACTTAAAAACTCATCAGTATTTCCTAAGGAATACGAAATCACTACGTATAACGAAGTAATGCTGGACGACTTTAAGGCCGGGGTTACTCATCCTGCTTTTAATAAACTGTTTATAGAAACAAGTTGCATCGACGAAATACTAATTGCAAAACGACGGAAGAGGAATCAAAAGGACCCGGATAGATATGCGTTCCATTTTGGATACTCCGAAACAGAAGACTTCACACTGGATTCTTACGAAACATGCCGATCAAATTTTGTAGGACGAACTAAAACCCCACGAAATCCGGTTATGATGCACAAAGTATTAACCAACACCCTTGGAGCGGTATTAGATCCGATATTTAGCTTGAGATATAAAGTTAAGCTACTTCCCGGCGAAACGAAAAAGATATATTTCGTATATGGATATGCTACCAATCCGCATGAGATTAAAGCTACAAAAGACCTTATTCAAGCTAACGGGTCTATAAGTGAATTAAGTTATTTGAACGGGCACTATGTAGAAGCCCGCAGAACGCATTTGGGAATTACCGTTGGACAGGAGATAACCTTCCAAAGAGTTGCATCCCGACTAATCTACCCGGACTTTCGTCTTCAGGAACAGTCGGATTTGCAGCACTACAAAGGAAAAAACGTGTTGTTTAGATTCGGTATATCGGGGGATAACAAAATATTAGTTCTAAAGGTTAATAGCACAAACATAGAGATGCTCAGGAACATGGTGTTGTTGCATAAATACCTTAGAATACTGCGCTTCCAGATAGACTTAGTGTTTCTAATTGACGAAACGATAAGCTATGAGGAAACGTTAGAAAGAGATGTAGCTTCCTTAGTTGGTCCAGAAGAAAAGAATTCTGGAATCTTCATCCTGAATGTTGTAAACATGTCTATTGAGGAAAAACATACTTTGCTGGCTTTAGCCAAAGCTGTATTTGATACTTCTCTTGGATCTCTCGATGAGCAAATTAGCATCGCCACAAGGTACTCGGAACCCGGAGTTGTTAAAGTTCCACCAACTCGCCGCTCTAATGTGATAGAAAGCATCGGCACAATTAAGGAGGAACTGGATGACTTGGAGTTCTACAATGGCTTGGGCGGTTTTTCTGATAACGGCAGAAAGTATTCAATAAACTATAACCCTAATTACCCTACTCCTTTGCCCTGGACAAATGTTATCTCCAACGAAACATTTGGAACTGTTGTGTCAGAAGCGGGATTGGGGTACACCTGGAACATCAATAGCCAGATAAACAAAATCACTCCATGGTCGAATGATTATGTTTGCGATCCACAAGGCGAGGCGATTTATCTCAAGGATACACTAACCGGTGCCGTTTTTGGTGCAACTCCTCTGCCGTGCAATGACTCGGAATTCAGTGTAGTGCATGCCCCGGGTTATACGGATTATATCGGTAGGTACGGTTTAGTCGAACACGCACTAAGGGTTTTTGTTGACAGTAATGATCCTGTCAAAATCCTAAAACTAACACTAACCAATAAAAGTAATTACGACAAGAAATTTGAAGTTACCTATTACGTGGATTTTGTTTTGGGGGAATACAGCTGTCCCGATCAGGAAAACTTAAATATTCAATTTAACTCAGATAATCAGAGCATTACCGCCATGAATCCTTCTAACGAAGTTTTTAAGGATAAAACAGCTTTTATGGCAGCTAGTAATGTTTTAGTATCGGCTACTTCCGATCGTAAAAGGTTTTTTGGGATTGGGGGATCAATCGAATCTCCGCTATGGGTAACAGAAAGCAAGAGGAAAATAGTCGGTTTTAAAGACGTGTCAGATAAATGTGGTGTGATAACAATAGAGATGTGGGTGCCTAGGAACTCTCATGCATCTGCCGCTTTTATACTAGGCCAAACAGATAATCCCGAAAGTTGCGCTCCCTTAATAGATACGTATACTAATTTGGACAATTTAGATCAGAAACTACAAAGAGTTATAGATAGTTGGCAAATACTTCAAAATAAGATTGTAATCCACACCCCTGATACTAAACTCAATTACTTAGTAAATAATTGGCTTTTATACCAGGTAGTCTCCTCACGATTATATGGCAGGACATCTTTTTACCAAGCCTCGGGTGCATTCGGCTTCAGGGATCAGTTACAAGATGTAATGGCATTGGTGCACTCCGACACCGGTAAAATACGCAATCATATTATTTTATGTTGCTCCCATCAGTTTAAAGAGGGTGATGTACAACATTGGTGGCATAACCCATCAAATGTGGGCGTAAGAACTAGAATTAGTGATGATTTATTATGGCTTCCCTTTGTAGTTAGCTTTTATATAGAAAAGACCGGAGATTTTAGTATTTTGTCGGAAACTGCTCCTTACCTTGACATGTCGCAAGTACCCCAGGATAGTGAAAGCTTATACGGGATTCCAACCATATCAGAGGAGGTGGGCACTGTTTTAGATCATTGTATTAGGGCAATTGAAAGATCACTTCAATTTGGTGTACACGGCTTGCCATTGATAGGCTCCGGAGACTGGAATGACGGTTTAAATAGTGTGGGGGACGAAGGTAAAGGAGAGAGTGTATGGCTTGGGTGGTTTTTGATCGCTGTTCTGGAGAATTTCTCAAAGCTACCCGGAGATTTCGATAAAGAAAACTACCTAAAGAAAGCGGAAGAACTAAAAGAGAACATAAACAATACCGGCTGGGACGGTGAGTGGTTCGTTAGGGCTTTCTACGACGACGGTACCCCAGTGGGTTCTCACGTAAACAACGAGTGCAAGATTGATTCGATAACTCAATCATGGAGTATTATTTCTAAAGCTACAAGTCTGGATAAGATGTCTCGGGCTATGACTAGCCATAATTTGTATTTAGAGGATAGCAAGCACGGGCTGGTTAATCTACTTACTCCACCTTTTCATGATTCTGAGCCATTTCCCGGATACATTCAAGGGTATCCTGAGGGTGTTAGAGAAAATGGCGGACACTACACCCACGGAGCAGTTTGGGCGCTAAAAGCATATGCTCTGCAGAAAAATGCGGATAAAGTGCAGGAACTACTTAACGTATTAAACCCCATCTCCCGATCTTTAGATAAGGATAAAGTAAACGTGTATAAGTCGGAACCTTATGTAATGGTAGGAGATATCTACTCAAATAGTCAACACATGGGTAGGGGTGGTTGGAGTTGGTATACGGGATCTGCCGGGTGGATGTACCAGGTATGTATTGAGGATGTGTTGGGACTGAAAAAATTCGCTGAGTACTTTACGCTTGAACCGGTTATTCCAAAGAGCTGGAAAGGATTTGATATGCAGTACCATCACAAGGGTACCAACTACAACATAACTGTCAAAAGAGGCAGTCACAAAGGGTTATCACAAAACGGCAAAGTGCAGGAAGATAAAAAAATCAAGTTAATTGAAAACGCCGGGGAAGTAATCGTGGAACTAGTTATCTAATGGCGCCCCCAAGAGGATAATGGTCGAACTCTTTTTGAAAAGCTATATGGCTATTTCAGCAAAAGAGATTTGCAAGTTTATACTTCCTAGAGATAAACAAAAACCCCTGTCTGATCGCATATATCACACAGGGGTTTCGAATCTAGCTATGTACTAAAACAACTGTCCACGGCCTTGCCCCCAGCATGCAAAGTAATTTTTCTCAATTTGCCGGGCGGCCTTAAGCTGCTTCTTCGTTAGCAAGCCCAGCTGAGCATTTCCCGGTTGCTTTTCTTCATACATTGCTTTAAACAGGCTTTCAAAAAGGACATCCCGCAGCTGTTCGAATGTCAACTCGCCTCGATCCTCTGTCTCGTGATCGTACAGGTCTACGATGAAACTGTAGACGCAGTCACCGATCAACACGAGCCAACTCGTGAGTTCTGTTTCCGAATCGAGAGTAGCGAAAAAGTGCCATATTTTATTCTCCAAGTGAGAGTAATAATTTCCCCCATCGTACCTCGTGCAAAACCCGCTAATGTGGCCAAACCCTTCGTAGTTGCCATTCTCTGCCTTTTGAGCCCATGCCAAATAAGCAGAGTCGAAATGACTGCGGCAAGCTACAAGATCGAGATGACTTACTCTAGCATTTGTACTCATTTTTTGTCTCCTTTAAGACAATTGTCACCCTTTGCCACAACAGCATTGGGTTAGAGGAATTACACGACACAACATCGTGTTATATATGTTGATATTATAACAGAAATCAGGATTTGTCAAACTATAGGATATATGGCGCCCCCAAGAGGATTCGAACCCCTAACCTCTTCGTCCGAAGCGAAGCGCTCTGATCCGTTGAGCTATGGAGGCACAGCACGCTTATTATACCCTACTATATCAATTTAGTGATAATATATACTAGTGAACTTTATAAAATCCCATAAGAACTGGATCATAGCAGGGTACATTTTATTGATGGTTTTCTCCTTTTTCTATGTACGTAAAGTATTATCAGAGGGCGATTTAAAAGTTACTACCAGAGAAAAATCCAGAGGCTTTGATGAAAAACCAGCAAAAGTAACCTTAATAATAGCTGGACCCGGGATAGGAGTTAAATATACAGTAGACATGAAAAACACAGATACTGTTATGGATTTGTTGGATAAAGTTTCCGAGGAACAAGGCCTTGAATACGACATGACTTCTTATGTTAATAGAACGGAGTTTGAACATATCAACGGAATAAAAGCTCCCGAGGGCTACGTTTGGAAATTGCTTCAAGGTGATTCGGATCTTACTGAGTATATCCAAAATACCAAACTCCGAGACGAAAATATTTATAGAATAATATTGGTGGCAAATTAGTTATTCCCACCTTAACGATTCGATAGGATCTTTTTTACTGGCTTGGATAGCAGGATACGTTCCGAATACAGCTCCCACAAAAACAGAAAAACCTAGAGAGACAAACACCGCCCACAAGGGAACTTCCGTCCTTATAAATTTACTGGCAACCTGGGATGCTATCCACCCAAGAAATAATCCTATTACACCTCCTCCTAAACTAAGCAACATGCTTTCGATAATAAATTGAAAGCCTATTACAAATGAAGTGGCCCCAACGGCCTTCCTAAGACCAATTTCCTTGATCCTCTCGGTAACAGAAACTAGCATTATGTTCATAATACCGATACCCCCTACTAGCAACGAAATCCCCGCTACTGCCGCCAAACCAAGTGTAAGTATGTTTAATATGTCCTCGATACTTCTTAAGATATCCTTTTGGGACATTATGCTGAAATCCTCCTTATCTAGGTCAGCCAATAATGCCACTTCTAGTTGCTTTGAAGCAATGTCCATATCTACATTTGGTTTAACCTTCGCAGTAATATAGCTAATACTTTCCACTCCTATAGAATCCTTTACAGCGTTAAAAGGAATGTAGACAAGCTCGTCGAAATCGGCTCCTCGTTCCCGTGTTACTCCAATCACTTTGTATTTTTTGCTGTCAATTATTACCTTTTCACCAAGTGGATCTCTCTGAGAAAATAGCTCTTTAGCCACAGCAGGGCCTAAAACTATTACCCGCGCACCGGATTTATCTTCGCTAGTTGAAAAAAATCTCCCCTTAGACATAGCTAAATTTTCAACCCGATCGTACACTGAATAAACTCCGGAAATTGTTGAGAAAAACTTCCTGTTTTTATACTCCACTGTTTTTCCTACAAATATTAAAGGAGAAACAACATCAATATAATCTGCGGCACCCGACTCGATCAGTCGAACGTGTTCTTCCCTAATTTTGTTGTCGGTAAATGATAGTGCAGGATCTCCTGCTATCCCCGCTCTCCCTGGTGCAACAAATAATAAGTTTGAGCCTAAATTCTCAAATTGATCACGAACATAGTTTTCTACGCCCTTAACTAGCGACACCAATGTAACTACCGAAAATACGCCAATCACAACTCCGAGTATAGTTAGAAAAGACCTAACTTTATTAGAACTTAATGCTTTGGTGGCCGATAAAAATGCTTCCAAAAATTTACTCATATCTTAAAGATTCAATTGGATCCTTTTTTCCTGCAGTAATTGCAGGGTAAGTACCAAATAGTACGCCAACTCCAACAGAAAATCCTACTGAGATAATTAAAGCCCACCCAGGGATCTGTGCTCTAATCAAAGACGAAATTCCAACAGTCAGTAACCAGCCAAGAGATATGCCGATAACGCCACCCATAAGACTAATAACAACAGCTTCCGATAAAAACTGCACTGCAATATTTGACGGCGTAGCCCCTAGCGCTTTCCTAAGACCAATCTCTTTAGTCCTTTCGGTAACTGATACCAGCATGATATTCATAATACCGATCCCCCCAACTACTAGTGATATAGCTGCAACAGCCCCCAATCCTGCAGATAACACTCCTAGTATGTTGGAAACGGAGCTGAGAATATCTTTTTGCGATAAGACATCGAATTCGTCAGCCTTTAGATCGTGTAATAAGGCTAATTCAACTTGCCCCATTACGATGTCGATTTTTTGGCCGTCTTTTGCCTTAGTAGCAATCCCGGAAAACTTATCAATCCCCAGATATGTATCCAGTGATGTGTATGGGACCAAAATTCGATCATCCGAATTAAGTCCCTTCTTGTTGAGTACACCTATTACTTCAAACGCAATCCCTTCAACCGTTACCTTCTTGCCTAGCGGGTCTATTTCTCCAAAAAGTTCATCGGAAACCTGAGGCCCGATAACAGTTACTCTAGCTTTGGAGGAAACTTCTCCTTCAGTAAAATTTCTTCCTGTTTCAGCAGATACATCTGTTATTTGAAACGCCTTTTCGTTCACTCCACTTACCGTTGCGGCAAATTGTTTATTTTTGTACTTTACCGTTTTTCCAACTCTAATGCTGGGAGTTACTCCAACAATATAGTTACCTGCGTATTTTTCTATCAACTCAATGTGTTTAGCCCTAAGTTTGTTATTTGTGAATGTAACAGCAGGATCCTGATTAAACCCGGTTCTACCTGGCGCAACTAAAATCAAATTCGACCCCAAAGCGTTAAACTGGTCGGTGACGAAATTCTCCACCCCTTTAACTAAAGATACCAGGGAAATAACTGCAAAAACTCCTATGATTACACCCAGCATGGTTAAAAACGAACGCGTTTTATTCAAACTTAGTGAAATAAAAGCGGCTTTTACTGCCTCAAGTATATTCATACAATGATACCGTCGCGTAAAACTATTTTCCGTTCGGCAATTTTAGCCAAATCATCGTCGTGAGTAACAATAATAATGGTTTTACCTTGTGAGTGGAGCTTTTTGAACAGCGCAACAATTTCATCCCCGGTTTTTGAGTCTAAATTACCGGTGGGCTCATCCGCAAATATTATAGCAGGGTCGTTAACTAAAGCTCTAGCTATAGCCACACGTTGCTTTTGACCTCCCGACAACTCATTCGACTTGTTTTGCAGCCTATCCCCCAGATCCACTATTTCGAGCATTTTTTTAGCCTTATCTTCCCATTGGTTTTTTGGCACATGACTGTACTTTAAGGGCAAAATTACGTTATCCAAGGTCGATGTCCTTTGTAGTAAGTTAAAAAACTGAAACACAAAACCTATCTCCTCGTTTCGAATATGAGCCAGCTGATTAGGGGTATATTTCGTTACATTCTTATCCTTTAATATAAGCTCGCCGGATGTAGGAGTATCTAGAAGGCCTAATATGTGCATAAGGGTTGACTTACCTGATCCAGACTTTCCTACTATAGCTAGGAAATCGTTTTCAAATAACTCTAAAGACACATTCTTTAAAGCATGAATCTTAGTTTCGCCTAAATCGTATATCTTGCATATATCAGTAGCTTTTAGAATAGTTTTTGTCATTGAAAGTTCTCACAAAACTACTTTGGCCTTATACCCATCTTTTACCTCAACATCAGTATTTACACCAACTACTACCTGCTTATCGGGTAGTATTTTAAGTTCAGTGTAAATATCTCCTTCGAGCCCTATTTCGACTACTTGCTTTGTAACAAATCCGTTGTCAACCACCCAAACATAGGGCTTATTTTCATCATCGTAAAATAGTTCATCGTAATATATCGAACTAACCTCGGACTCACTTTTTGCAACGATTATATGCGCGTCTCCCGTCATACCCATGAGCGGCTTATATCCTTCTTTAGGCTGTAGTGCAATTTTCACCGTAAAATTTGGGGTGGCTCCGCCGTTTGCATACAGTGGTAGTGTTGTAACGATACCTATAAAGTCAACGCCATCGAATGAGTCTAAATTAATCGTTACACTCTGGCCCTCTTTAACCAAACCGTAGTCTTCCTGATCAAGATCCGTCTCAAACTCCACTTTTCCTAAATCAGCCAGCTTAATAACATGTTCTGTGGTTAAAACGTTTTCGCCTGCATCCTTTGTAACATCTACAATGGTTCCATCAAACGGAGAATAAATATAAGACTCGGAAAGTGTGGCCTGGGCGGAATTGTAAGATGCCTGAGCCTTACTTACCAACTCGTCTTGTCGTCTTAAGCCAAGGTAGTACTCAGTTTCCCCTCCTATAGCTGGCACATTTGTTGAATAATTTTGAACATATAGGTCTCTATCTCGTATCGCAATATCACGGGAATCTCTGTAAGTAAGCATGTCGTTATATAACTTGTAAGTGTCGACGCTAGCAAGCAGTGTGCCTTTTTTCACTTGGTCGCCTTTTCTAACATTTATAGTTTTAACAGTACCTGAAACACCAAAGCCCAATTCGACTTCACTTTGAGACTTTATCTCCCCGCTGGAAGATACCGTTTTTTCAACATACCTTTTTTGGATATCCACTTTTTTAACCATTACGGTATTGAGATTTGTTCGGGATGTGATGAAGAAATATACAGCTGCAATAAACAATAAGACAAAAAGAACTCTACCGATAACTTTTTTATTGACTATTTTCAGCATAATAACACTCCAATTGTATACTATATTGTGCATAGATACATCAATGTGCAATACTATCACTATGTTAAAAATTTTCAAATCTCATCATCCCATCCGTCACGCAAAAAGCTTTAAATATGCATTTAGTGGGATACTGCATGCCATTGTAAACGAGGCAAACTTCAGGGTTCAAATTTTGATAACGATACTGGCAATAGTAGGCGGAATTAAATTTTCCATAACTGCAACTGAGTGGGCACTGTTTGTCCTTTCTTTTGGCTTTCTGCTTGGAGCTGAGCTGATAAACACTATTGTTGAAGAAATAATCGACCATCTGATTCACGAAGAAAGTGAATGTGCGAGGATAGTGAAGGACCTTTCGGCGGGGTTTGTATTAACAACGGCTATTACAACGCTTGTAATTCTCATCATTGTGTTTCAACAACACGTGCAATAAACTAAACAGAACACTAAAAAAGGAGGTACTATGCTTAGAGTCAGAGACGCGGCCCAAACTTTCATTTGTACTGACCCTAGTCAATATAGCGCTTTTGTGCTTTCTTTCGACACAGAAGCCGAACATATAAACGGAGAAAAGCGCTTTCTTGCCGGAGGATCAATAATTATAACAGCAGACCGCTTGAGTGCTGACTCCGGAAAAACTTTGATTTTTGTCTACATGTGCGACGACGATTTTTATGAGAATTGCTTTTTTCTCGTAGACACTGAACAGTTTATAAGGTCACCCAAAGAAGACTATCCTCTCGATAATGACACAAGGGAAATGCTTCACAAAAGAATCGCCAAGAGGGCAACAGGCTTAATAGAAGACTGATAAATTTACACATGTTTATCAGTCTTCATTTACTTCTGGGATCTCTGGTTCAAACTGAGTTTCCAATCCACCAGGTGCCATCATGTAAATATTAGCTAAATCTACACCGTTTCGCGAAAAAACATATTCCGGATCATGGCGCTGTATCCACCAATTGGCTTTTTCGCTTGTTATTGTGTTAGTAAAGGTTTGTGGTTCTCTTATATAAATATAAAAACCAGCTAAGTTTGCGTCTTTTATCAACTTAATATGATACCTGGTAATTGAGGATCTCTCATTCGTAGAATACGCTGTAATCTGGGGAAAGCTCTCCACAAAAGCTTTAATCCCGTCCCAGTTTCTGTTGTACGGAAACCCGAACATACTAAGGTGATACGACGGTGTAGGACGTGGAAAAATCCAAAGCAGAAATTTTTCGTCCGTCCAAGGGTATTCCACATAGTGATCCACATATATCGCATACGCTTGAGCAAACACAAATAAAAAGACAAACGAAATAGAAAGTTCGACCAACAACCTTGGGATCCTTCTAAATAGAATGATTACTTTTCCTAAACGAGCAAAGGTAAAATCGATGATTTCCTCGAAGGCTAAAATACCGTACGAAATTACTACAAGTAATGGGATTAGATAAACGTATATATGGGTACCGGGAACATAAACCAGCTTCTCCATAAAGGCCAGGGGAAGTAGAATCCACAGTAGCAATGCCAGATAGATCCAAACATTTTTTTTATTTAATATAGCTCTATACAGCATAAAAACACCACCAAGGATTCCTAGCAATGTGTAAATATGAAGAGTATATATGGGCTGGTACACAACAAACAGGTATCTTGAACTCGACAGCTTAGCAGAAACATTACCGGAAATCCTTCCCAGCCAGTAACCTTTAGTAGCATCCGTAATAGCAATAAAAAATGGAATATAGAACACTGCAACCAATGAAACACTTACCAATCCGGCAACCGTCAGTAAAAGCAGTTTTTTCTTTGTGCTATCCTCCCCATAAGATTTGAACCAATCAACAAGTAGATACACAGCAAAAGGCAAAACAAAGATCGCATCATAGTGTGATAACAGACCCAGTGCCCATGCCAAGCCACCTAAAAATATTCCTTTTGCTTTAAATTTGGAATTCTGGCCGGCGAGTGAAAAAAAGTAGAGTGTAAGTAACATAAACAGGATAGTAAATGATTGATATTGAACTATTCTTGAAAAAGCTATCAAAAACCCGAGAGTAGAAAAGAAAAAGGATGAATAAAATGCTACTTTTTGGCCAAAGCGTGACTTTATTAATTTATAGAAAATATAAACTGAGAAAAAACCGGCAAGAGCAAACGGTAGCCTAATGAGAAATCTGTTTGAATAGTCAGCATCTACAAAGTGGAGTAAGTATGTGATTATAAATTGTACAGGGCCTTTTCTTTGAGCAAACAAAAAATCAGTGAACTGTTGACCTTCCGACGGAATATATAGAGCCTTAATTTCATCACCCTGGTAGTCCGAATAACCCAAGTAGGTAAATCTTAGGATGGCACTCAAAAGTAGAATACAGGTCAGGTAAATATCAAATCCGGGCTTATTGAAAAACCTGTTTATCTGCTTAGTGATGGAAATTTTCATAGGTCATTTAATCCCTAGGACATGGAGCTCGTTCATGGCTCTCGTTACCGCTACAAAGGCCTGTCGGGCTTCTCGAGCACCTTTCACCTTTTTGAGATTCATTCCCAAAACATACACTTTGGCAAATTCCAAACCTTTACAATCAACCATGCTCATAGTGTAAATACCTCTGGGTAGATAATGAATAACTTTAGAGCTGTCAAGCTTAATAAACTGATCAGGGTTTATGCTTTTTTTACTTAATAAACTATCAACTTTATTCTGAAGGGAAGCGTTAGTACAAATTATCCCGATACTTTTATCAATATCCTTTATATCCTCACTTACCTGCTTATCAAAACTCACAACTAAATCATCCACCGAATTAAACTCCTCTTCAACAGGTTCTTTTCCCATTCGGTTTATAGACTTTGGAAGATGCTTATCAGTATAAGGAGTAAGTATTCTGCTAGCGACATCAATAATTTGTTTTGTGCTTCGGTAATTGGTAGTTAGCTCAAATACACTGGCCTGTTTAGCTTCGGTAATTACCTCTTTAATATTCTCCCAACGGGACACCCCATCATCTTCTAGGGATTGATTTAAATCCCCAAAAATTGCAAATCGACCTCTTAGTACTATTTTACCTAGAACCGCATACTCCAATAGGCTTACGTCTTGCCCCTCATCAATAACACAATATTCAAACTTGGGAAATTTCAAAAAACCTATTAACTCTGAATAAGCCAGTATAAATATTAGCGTCTCAAAGTAGTTCAGCTTTTTACTTTTATCCAGCTCATATGTTTTAAGTACTTCTATAAAGTCGGTAGTTTTTAGTTTAACTCGAATATTTGTTATCTCCTTTGCCAACTTTTTTAGTGACTTTAGATTTTCACGATAAAGCATAGATCGTATCCCATCGGGGCTTACATCTAACCGCTCCTTTTGCATGTCAATTTCCTCTTGAATTTCGTTTAACAATTCGGATAAATTTTCGTAAGGAGTTAATTTTTCAGAGTATTTAAAACCACCGAAGCTTTCGTAATTTGGATTTGAAAACAAGTGGTTAAGTTTACTCTCAACAAGTTTATGATACGTGCTTATCTTTTCTCTAAAAGCCCTAAGCTTGTCGACAGTGAAATCTGATGTATCAGTGTGCTCGCCAAGATCTACAGATATGCCCAGCTCCTCAATAAATACCAGGTTTATTGCCAATTCTCTAAGCGTTTTATAGTAAATATCGAATATACCCAATTTAGGAAAAAGGGTTGATAAGTAACCTATTAAAATCTGGTTCTTAGCAATCAAAATCGATTTAGCAGGATGTATTACATTTGGGTAGTTAAAGAAAATATGGGCGAGTTTATGTATTGCAACTGTGCTTTTTCCACTTCCCACGCATCCCTGAACTATACAGATTTGGCGAGGATCCGCCTCAATTATGTCCATTTGTGAAATTTGGATGGTTTCGACAATATCCTCCAGAACTCCTCCTGTTCGGTGTTTGATTTTATCAACTATAATTTCGGACTCATCCAGTTGAATGTCGTTATTGTAAAATTTTATCAACTCACCATTATCAATTTCGAAAGTCCTTTTTAGTAATAGATCTCTTGTTTGAATACCTTCGGGCGTTTCATATTGAACGTTTTTCTGAGGGTAACGGTACCTGTAATAAACTGATGCAATTTTAGCTCGCCAATCGGTGATAACGGGTTTCTCGTCAGTGTAGCCAAACTTTCCGATATACAAAAGATGGTCTTCATCAATCCCCGCGGGATCTGATAAATCTACTCTCGCAAAATAAGGCTCCTTTTCTAAGTACTCGAGTTCCTCCATTTTTTTGAACTTGTCCTTAAAGTTAAACGCCTGGTTACTCTGATCGAGTTGGTCAATAAACATCTGGAAATCAAGCCCAAAAGTTCCAGACTCCCTTAAGTCCTGAAGTTTCTCCAGGTTAGTTGCTCCCACATCCGAGAATCTTTTAGCCAAAGTCCCCTTGGCTGACTTAATTAAATCTCGGATTCTGAGAAACGTAGATTTTTCTTGTTTTAGTACACTATTGTCCATACATTCAATCCTCGAAACCCTCCTTAGCAATTAACACAACATGTTCACCCCTGGTTGTATTAGTTGTAAGCTTGGGCAGAACCTGCGAAATCTTGCCGGTTTCAAACCTTTCATACATTTTTGTCATTTCTGAGGCCAAACAGATTGTCCTATCCCCCGCTACTTGCGAAATTTCCTCTAAGAGCTTAATTAACCTAAAAGGCGATTCGTAAACGCATATTGTAGCATCAAATTGGCAAAATTTCCTTAAAATATCATGACGCGGCCCGCTTTTCTTTGGTAGAAATCCTAGGAATATAAATTTATCTGTTGGTAAACCCGATGCCGAAAGTGCGGTAATAATAGCTGACGGGCCCGGTAGGGGCACTACTTTGTACCCTTGCTTTTTAACCTCGTTAACTAGTTTATAGCCCGGATCAGAGATAAGCGGAGTCCCACTATCGGAAACCAAGGCAATAGATAGCCCTGCTTTGAGCATATCAAGTACTTGGGGCATAACACGGGTGTGGTTTTGGTCTCGATAAGATACTTGTTTTTTACCCTCGATTTTATAATAAGTTAACAGTTTTGAGGTTTCCCGAGTATCTTCAGATAACACCACATCGGCCTGCTTAAGTATGTCGATTGACCTAAGAGTTATATCAGCCATATTACCGATAGGAGTTGGGACAATATGCAAACAGCCTGTTTTAGCGAAATCCATTAGGATATATTAACATTTTTTGGTATTCTTTTGTTCGAATACCAGCAAAAGGAGCGAAAAGTGGCACAGGAAATTGATTGCCCCTATTTTAGGATATACTTAGCGGATAAGTTTATCGGATGTGTGGAAATTACAGCTGTCTCGGAAAACACACTGAATCTTAGACAGTACAACGGTAAGCGAGAGAGTTTAGAAAAAGTTCGAGGCAAACTTGTAATCGTAAGAAAGGGAACTATTTCATACAGAGGCTACCTGCGATACTTCGGCGGAACTTTTTATCTAGACCTGTTTATGGATTTACTGTAAATAAAGGGGCTCATAATTCATTTTGAGCCCCTTAATGATAAAATGGCGGAATGACCCCTTTAAAAACACGGTTACCTATATATCTTCCCGACGCTACAAGAGGTGTTGTTAAATCCTTGGATACTAATGATCTGCTTAACTGCGGAGTAGAAGGTGTAGTCGTTAACACATTGCATCTAGCAGAAACTCCCGGCCTCGATTATTTAAGAAAAATTGGCGGTGTTAAAAAATTGATGGGCTTCGAAGGGTTGGTAGTATCCGACTCGGGCGGGTGGCAGTTGTTCTCACTGATTCACAGATCAAACAGTCAGGGTAGTATTACCAACGACGGGGTATTTTTTAAAAATGGTACAAATCGTAAAAATATTTTTACCCCGGAAGATTCTATAAGTTCCCAGTTTGACATAGGATCTGATATATTAATCTGCCTAGACGACTTCACTCCCCCAAACTCCAACTCCCTGAGGGAAAGGGAAAGTGTAGAAAGAACGATTTTATGGGCACAGAGGTGTAAGGCTGAATTTGAGAGACAAGTTGATAAGCGAAGTCTATCGGATACGTCACTCCCACTGCTATTTTCCGTAATCCAAGGGGGTTTTGACAGAAAATTAAGAGCTCAGTGCGCCAGCGAATTAATAGCTATCGGCTTTGATGGCTACGGTTATGGGGGTTATGCAGTCACCGAAAACGGTTTGGATTTGGAGTTATCAAAATTTGTAGCCGATCTGATACCAAATGATAAGTATAAATTCGCGCTGGGAAGCGGTACTCTTTCTGATATTGCAAACCTTGCGGGATACGGCTGGCAAATATTTGATTGCACACTCCCCACTAGAGACGCCCGCCACGGCAGGCTATACATATATAATTCGGCACTAAACTTTCCCGCTGAATATGTCTATATAGAACGAAGCAAGTTTTCGGAAGATCAATCCCCTATCGATGATACCTGCGATTGCCACACCTGTAAGAACTTTACAAAGTCGTATCTGCACCACTTGTTTAAGATCAAGGATTTTACTGCCTATCGTTTGGCCACAATACATAATCTAAGATGTTACACAAGACTAACAGAATTTCTCAGAAAACCCAGTATATAGTATAATTATCCAAGCTAAAACTATAGAAGGAGTGCTAATATGGACTTAAATAAATCGGATTTAGCCGCTAGATCGTGGTTTTATCACGTCAGGAATTTACTTCGGTCGGTTAGTACGGAAGACGTTCACTACCAAAGGAATGCGATACTAACTTTCTTTCTAACTAATCTCCCAGTCAGTATTGATGTGATCAAAGGTCACCCAGCCCGAAAAACTGGTCAGATAAAGTTACAGGAGTTCCACTACAAAGATGACGAGGGGTTTTTCAGCTTGGAACTATACCGAAAAGTATACCCTCACCTCAAAGTCGCTACTTACTTCGTCTGCCTTCGCAGTATAGATTAGTTGTTAAGGAGGCATCCAAAATGCTCGAAAGTTCCAAAGATAGTATAGCTCGGGCGCAGCTTAGGCAGGCAAAAGAGCGGATTACAGTTAATCCACGGAGAAGCCCGCGCCTAACAAGTGAGGAACTTGCCCTCCTCTTAGTGAGAGAGCTTCCTAAGGATATAACTGTTATCAAGGCGATCCCGCGGAGGAAAAAGGGTCAGAATTGGCTTATTACCTATCGCTTCAAGGGGATAAGAGGCTACCTGGCCGCGAAATTATATAGAACGAGATCCTGCACGGCATCCGGCATAAACAAATATGCAGTATATGTTTGCGCTTTGTAAGGGACTCACGCCTGGGGCGGGTTTTTCAGTGAAAAACCCGCCCCATTCCACTTTTATAGTCTGTTGCCTGTTCTAGGACTCACTAGCTTCCTGGTCTTCAACATCAAGCTTTGCAACTCCCCTGCTAACTGCTCCTGCGGCCAAGTTTTGGCCTACACGGTCCCCATACGGGTAAATTATCACCATAGAGCTTTCCTCTTTGCTCATCTCACTTAATACCTGGAGTTCTCTTAGTCTCATCGAACCTTTATTCTGCCTCAAGATTTCAGCTGCTTTAGTAGTCATTGTTGCAACTTCTACCTCTGCCTCGGCTTCAATCCTCTTGGCCTCCGCACTACGGCGGGCGCGCGCAATTACAGCAAGTTCGTCTATCAAAGTCGGAGGTGTATCAACATCGGTAATTCTAACTGCTCTAACGTCAATCCCATAAGTAGTTGCCCCTGAATCGATTTGAACTTTTAAATTGGCAGCTATTTCATCTCGCTCGCTAAGAATCTCTTTTAAATCCATACTCCCGATAGTATTTTTAAGCGCTTCGGTCGAAAGCCAAATTACCGACTGGCGATAATTTTGAACATCTATTACTGCTTTTTGCGGATCCTCTACTCTAAACTCAATCGCAGCAGTAATCTTTGTGGGTACATTATCCTTTGTAAGTGTAGCCGTGGCCTCAACCTGATGGGTCTCTATTCTTGTATCCAAAATTGCTGCTACCGAATATACAAATGGCGGTATGATAAATAACCCCGGTCCTCTAACACCAACGAATTTGCCTAATCTTAGCAAAACTAGCCTTTCCCACTCGGGTAGAATAAAAATCATCCCCGCGATTACTCCTGCTAACCAAGCGTTGAACAACAAAGCCGGGACCATGAAAACCCAAGGGCTGGCAAATAGTGCGATTGATAGTACACCCAGAGTGAGTGAACTCACAATTGTAAGGGACACGAATGTAAGTATCCACACTAAAGATCTCATAAAGCCTTGAACGGTGTTTGTGCTGTTATATAACATGTTATTCTAAATTTTCACCTCTTTCCGAATGTAAAATTCTTGCTTTTTGATATCAATAAAAGTATACATGACTCATGGATATTCTGGCACAAGGGAGCAATATGGTTGTGTATAAATTGGGCGATAAGGTTCTTAAGATCAGTAAATATGCCTGCCATAAGGCTCTTCAACGCAGTATCTTGACAGATTATAGAAAAAGTAAGAAATTAACGGGGATATATACTAAGGTTCCAACAACCTATCACGCGTTCTTCGACAGAGCAGATAAGATGAACATCGTTGAAAGCTACGAGGGAGAAAGTATCAAGGCTATTATAATCAGATCAGATCAGATCAGATCAGATCAGATATGCTTGTTAATAGGTGCCTTGATATCATAAAACTATTACCTGTCACTATCCCATTGGATACAAATCCCGGTAGCTTTGTATTAAACCCCTGCAATGATATTGTGTTTGTGGATTTTACGCCGGTTAATCCCTGGAGATATAACGATACTCGCCAACAAAAAAATCACGAGGCATTATTCCCAAGTATCGTTAACGAGTATAGCGACAAGCATACAAAATACTTTACCCCCGAAGGAAGAATAGCCAGATTTCTCTATCACCTGAAAAATTTAATATGAGTCACGCTAGTGTTATTTAAGCTTTTGAACCTCTTTAAAAAGAGTGTGCTTGCGAACATGAGGATTATATTTTTTTAACTGGATTTTTTCGATAGTGTTAATTTTATTCTTTTGGGTAACGTAAATTCTGTCACCTGTTTCAGTGCATTCCAAACCGATTATAAATCTATTACCTTTTTTCTTTGCCATAACTGGGATAGTTTAATATATAAGCTAATTTAAAGCAAGCACAAAAATTATACCCCGGGATTTCGTTTTATCCCGAGGTATTTGCTTATCTCACCTTTCAGATCTTGACTACCTTAACTACCGGAAGGTTAGCGGTATTCACAAAATCTTTTACCCGATAAGCTTCATTATCAACCAGTATCGCCTCGCCAATCGCAGGCCGTGTGGAAAGGTACACTTTATCCTTTCTTAGCGGGTTGCCCGATGCATCTGTAACAAGGATTATGTAATTCGGCTCAGGCTCAAGGGGTGTATTCCCGCTGGGCATCATTGGCACAAATTGCTTATCGTCCATTTCTTCCTCCTTAGCTAAATTAGAATGCCTGTATTGTACCCCATAGTTGTTCTTGGCGCAAATTCTCTACCCAGGCTGTGTATAAATTGCTATAATCACACACATGAATGATTCAGCTGTTTACGACCACAGTAAAATAGAAGCAAATTGGAAAAATAAGTGGTTTGCCGATAACTTGTACGAGGCAGTGGATTTTTCACCCAAACCCAAGAAATTTATATTAGCTGAACTTCCCTATCCCTCGGGTAAATATTTACATGTGGGTCATATGATGAGATACACCGTCCCGGAGATATATTCCCGATATTTGCGAATGAAAGGCTTTAATGTTTTGTTCCCCATGGGGTGGGACTCATTTGGTTTGCCAGCAGAAACATTTGCGTTAAAATCCAATTCAACTCCCCGCAAAGTCCTCGACCAGGCAATTCCCGAATATAAAAAATCTATGATGGATATGGGCTATGCTATCGACTGGACTCGCGAGATCGATACTTCTCAGCCTGATTTTTACAAATGGACACAATGGATGTTTTTGAAAATGTGGGAAGCAGGACTTGCTGAAATTAAAGAAATGCCTGTGTGGTGGTGCCAAGCCCTGGGAGTTTTGGCTGATGAGGAAGTGCTTACCAAGCCTGATGGAACAAGGGTGTCCGAACGAGATAATCATCCCGTTGAACGAAAAATATTTAAGCAATGGGTTTTAAAAATTACGAAGTACGCAGATAAAATGCTCGATGGGCTAGACAAAACTCAATACACTCCCTCTGTTAAACAGGCCCAAGTCAATTGGATAGGTAAGAAAGAAGGTATAAATATTACCTATAAAATTGTAGATGATAGCGGAAAGGATACCAAAAAAACCGTCACCTGCTTTACTACTCGTCCCGATACTAACTTTGGAGCTACATTCGTTGTTATTGCACCCGAGCACCCTTTGGTTGAGCAAATTACTCCTAAAGGGCAACTAGGTAAGGTACAGAAATATGTAAAAGATGCTCTAAATAAGAGCGAGCTTCAAAGAACCTCCGAAAAAACAAAATCCGGTATATTCACCGGGACATACGCTTTAAATACACTTACGAAAACAAAGATGCCCATTTTTGTAGCTGACTATGTATTGGCCCAATATGGTACCGGAGCCGTTGTGGGAGTTCCCGGCCACGACAAACGGGACTTTGAGTTTGCTAAACATTACGGACTGCCAATTCTAAGAGTTGTAGTTGGAACCGACGGAGATACCACTGAAATCACAAAAGTAGAACAGGTTCAGGAGGAAAGTGGGAAAATGATCAACAGTGGATTTTTAGACGAGATGGATATAAATAAAGCAACCGACATAATGATAAACTACATGGAAGAAAAGGGTTATGGAGAGAAACACACAACATATAAACTGAGAGATCAAATCTGGTCAAGGCAAAGATACTGGGGCGAGCCTATTCCCCTTGTTTACACCAAAGATAATGAAATAGAGCCTGATTATAACCTTCCCCTCAAACTTCCCGAGTTAACACCCGAGGTGATGTCAGGGCGAAAAGACTTTCCGACTTTGGATCAATTTCAAGAATTCATAAGTACCAGTGATTCAAAAGGAAGAGAAGCAAAACGGGAAACTGATACCATGCCAACTTGGGCGGGCTCTAATTGGTACTACATAAGATATATAGATCCAAAAAATACCGAGGAATTCGCAAACTACGACAAACTTAAATATTGGCTTCCCGTGGATAAGTATTACGGGGACGCCGGACACACAACAGCCCATTTGCTATACACAAGGTTTTGGTACAAATTTTTATATGATTTGGGTTTGGTACCACATACCGAGCCTATAATGTATAGAATGAGCGGGGGCTTACTGTTGGGAGAAGACAACCGTAAGATGAGCAAATCAAGACCTGAGTTTGTCGTCAATCCCGAAGATGCTGTACAAAACTACGGTGCTGACGCAGTTAGAACATATTTGGCATTTATCGGCCCCTATGATGAAACATATCCATGGTGTACCGACGGCTTAAAAGCCATAGCCAGATTCATCAAAAATGCCTTTTCTCTCAAATTTAAGGTTAAAAACAATATTAAGGATACAGAAGTAGAAAAGGCTTATAACAAGATGGTTAAAACTGTAACAGAGATGTGTGAAGGCTTTAAGATGAACACTGCAGTTAGCCAGCTGATGATTTTTGTAAATTTACTAAAGAAAAAAGACGAAATTGATATAGATATCTGGAAAGGCTTCATCCGGGTACTTGCACCGTTCGCTCCATTTGTCGCCGAGGAGCTTTGGCAGGAAATAAATGGATTTGAAACATGGAAAAAAGAAAACAGTGTTCACCTGGCAAGCTGGCCAGATTACGATAAGACAAAAATAGCCGACGATACATTCCAAGTACCGGTTCAAATAAACGGTAAGGTTAGAGCTGTTATCGAAGTTACAAAGGACATCTCAGAAGACGAGGTAAAGGCAATTGCTTATAAAAACGAGAATGTTAAGAAATTCCTTAACTCCCAAATACCGGGTAAGGTTATCTACATCAAAGAAAAAATTTTGAATATTGTTCTGTGAGCTAAAAAATGCGCCCCTCACAGTGTGTAAAGGGCGCGAGATTCCATTACTGCGGATCGATTTTGACAGCCACTCTCTTTCGTACAGGCGCCTGTGCTCTACCAAGCAGGAGTAAAACCAGCAGAAGCAGTACTCCCAGGAAAAAGCCACCAAATCCAAAGAGCGTAAATAGTAGCGCTGTCACCACCCACCTACCCAAATTTGGCTCGCTGCGAGTATATTTCTCAAAGACAGCAATTCCGAGACATAGCACGATGCAGCCGACCAAGAACGCGCTGTTGAGGAACAGTTGTCTTTCAGTAATTACGAGCTGAGGAAATAACCAGTTGAGGATATTTGGCAGAATCATTTTTTTCTCCTTAGTCAAAAGTTATTGAAAGAGTATAGCACACCTATAGGCCAAACAGCAAACGAAGAGCTATTTTTCAAAAACCTTGGTTATCACAGAAATAATATCCTTACCCGACCTTTTGGTAGCTTCGAGTAAAGCGATCAGCGATTTCAATGCTTCGTTGTTCTCGTGCAGTTTCAAAATCTCTTGGCTTTTATTGATTTCCGATGGGTTCGACTTTTCGTTTTTCATATAAATACCTAGGTCACAATACCATCTATGGTATTAAACCACTTTACAAATTTAGCCACATGTCCGTAGGTGGCCACACTATAGGGATTTCCCGCGTTGTATGCAGTAGCTAACTGTTCAACACTTAAATCTCCATAAACATCCAGATTCCGTTTATGATACCTTCCAATTAAATCTATGTTCACATCAGCACTATATAACTGGTCGGGAGAACCCGAAAAGCCAATTCCCCGTGCAGTACCGTATAATAACTGCCCCAAACCATAACTCGCGTCATTTATATGTGGTTCATACCTGTAAGCCTTGGTATTACCACCAGATTCCACCATAATAGTGGCAAAAATTACCTTCGGATCTACATCATATCTTTTTGAGGCATCAACAATCTGAGGTTCATATCGCCTCCATACACCTAAAGCTCGTAGTTGTTCTTTATCCAGAGATCCCCGAAGCTTATCGTCATTTAGGGTAATTACCTTCAGCTCTTTTTGAATTGAAGGGGTTGTATCCATAGCAACTGTCGTAACAGGAGTAGTTAAGGTCGAGTACGAAAGCATAAGTGCCATTCCAATACTCTGTGCATATTTTGCCAGGTTATCAAAGTCAATTCCTTGCGTCCGCATCCATGCGTAGGCCTCTGCATACCTATCCTCTAGCACTGCTAATAACCTTTTATGTTCTTCTTTTAAATCACTCACCGTTGGACTTGTCATCACTTTAGCGAATAAGTTATTGTCAAAACTTTTGTTGCTTCACCTGTTCCGGGAACCAGCCCCCCACCGCCGCCTGCTCCTCTTCCATAATCACCAAAAACTTGATTATTATTTGTGTCATACCCCTCAACAATTCTCTGAATCTCCCCTAAAGAAAGGCCAATTCGAGCGGCTAAAATCTCAGCTTTTGCTCTCCCATCGCTTAAGGCGTCACTTAATAGTTCGGAATCGTCGATTTTTTTGTTATCAAAAGTAAAGTTTGGCCCACCAAAATTGCTGATATCCAGCTGAGTCAATAGTTCGGTAAGTTTATCAACCTGAGAGATATCCCTAACGGTTATGTCGATAGAAATATTTGCATTCCAATCACCAAACCTAGTTTGCCCCGAGTTATTATCATAGTATTGATCCTGGTAAATATTTACACTTGTGGTTTTCAGGTCTGCTTCTGGAATTCCGAATTCCTTCAATTTTTCAATCAGCTGATCTGATTTTTCCTTGGCTTTCTCGGCAACCTCTATCTTGACCGCATTTCTTTCCAAGATACTAGCGTAAAAATTTGCTATCTGGTTTTGCACAACTTTGCTTGATACTCCCACAACGGTTACCGTTCTAACTGGCTTGTTATACACATAAAGGAAATAACCACCCAATATAATGAGGAAAGCTACCAATACGGGTATTATCAAGCTCTTAATCTTACTAATACATGAAAATATATAATTTCTTATTTTATTAATTAGCATATTGTTATGTTAACAAGTGTAACTCTACCTGTATAGTATAATCATAAATATATGTCGGCTATCAAAACCGCAGCACAAATACAAACGATGAAAGTTGCCGGAAAAATTCTGGGAGAAATTCTAGCCTCTTTAAAATCACATACCAAACCTGGCAAGCTGGTCTTAGAACTGGAAGACGAATTTATTAGCTTATGTGATAAATTCAAAGTTACTCCAACGTGTAAGGGCTATTCAGAATATGGTCTCAAACCGTTTCCTACAGGGCTGTGCGTTAGTATTAACAGCCAGGCCGTGCATTGCCCTCCCAAAAAAGACGTTATTATTACTGATACTGATATAGTGACAGTCGACACTGTTATAGGGTATAATGGCCTTCACGTTGATAGCTCTTTTTGCATAGCAATGCCCGGATCCACTACAACCAGAAAGAATATGGCAGTTACAGCCGAAAAGGCCTTTGATGAGGCTGTTTCCAGGGTTAGGGAGGGCATTAAAACAGGTCTACTTGGATCAAAAATCTATTCTACAGCTAAAATCGGGGGCTTTAATGTATTAAGGGACTTTGCCGGCCACGGTATCGGTGAAGAAATGCACGAATGGCCGGATATTACATGCTTCGGAACTAAAAACGAAGGCGTTAAGTTAAAAGCGGGCATGACGATTTGTATTGAAACATTAATTTGCGAAGGAAACCCTAAAGTAGAAACAAAAGACGGTTGGGAGACCAATATGGCCGATGGCAAGGATTTTTGCCAGCACGAGCACACTGTACTCGTAACCAGGAACGGATACGAGATACTAACACAATAATTATGAAAGAAAACAAGTTGTTAAAAATACTAGCAAAGTTTTTCGGCCAAAATGCCGAGCTAAAAGTGTATAAATTCCTCAGATGGGCACTGGTTATAGCCGGTTTGTTAATAATACTTGGCATCCTTTTTCCAACGGCAATGACTATATTTTGGAACATTCTCTGGGTAATCCTTTTCTTCTTTGTGTTAATGTTCTTTGGACTAGGGCTTCTAACTATTCTGGGCATGAAAAATGAAGTAAGCAAAATTCTGGATTTGCTTTTAGAAGGAGGCATGAGCTTTATTGATTTTTTAGATTTCATCAAGGATGTGTGGAAAAAATTCGTTGAGCTTCTGTTAGAGTTCCTGTTACTAGCCGCCTGGATACTTGCCTATATTGTCTGTGGCATTATTTATATATTAATTCTGCTTTTATATAAAAGCGTAGGCTCTCACTATGATGTAACTTTAATGACCATCGGTATCACAATTCTTATGGTGGCCGCTTTTGGCATAATTAGCAAACCCAAAGTCTATGTAGAGGCCGCGAACGTGTGGGCCGCCAAATTCAAAAAACGATTCCGCCAAGGGATGATAGACGGACTTGAAATAGTATTATTCGTCTTCTTTTTAACTATAGATAGCACAAATCTCTTCTTTCTACCCCAAGAGTTAAATATTCCATTAAGAGCCGAATTTGGAGACCAGGATTTGATGGTAAAGAGCATGGACTATCATACAAACTTTAAATTCACCCTAACCTTACTAATTTTAGCCACAACCTTTGAGGTAATAAGAAACATGCTCAGAGTGGTAGCCTGGGCCAGGTTCTATTACGCCAAAGATATGTTCGAAAACCCCGAAGCACCTTTTATGCAACTACTAAAAGGATCTCTGCGAAAAAGCTTTAATGACATGAAAAACGACCTTATTAAATTTATCACATTCACAACTGTTCTATTCTTCGTTTTCATGTTCTTCCCAAAACTTAAACTCTTTACTCTGCTACTAGCTTCTGTAACTAACCTAGCATTAGACTTGTTTATAAGGGAAAGATTGACCGCGCCAAGGGGGGAGGATCTAATTTCCAGAACTATCGCGTGGGTGTTCAGATTATAACGGTAGGTTCAACAGTTCTTCAGGCTTGCTGATCAAAAAATCAGGCTGGTATTGCTCTAATAATTTTCGAGAATTGAGCCCCCACGAAACTGCTATAACCTTGATACCTACTTTTCTAGCGGCCAGAATATCTCTAAAATCATCGCCTATATAATAGTCATTATTTGTATCTATGCCATGTTTATCCATTAGTTTCCTTAAGCGGAGATGCTTGTCAAATAATCCTTTAGTCGCCATAACATCTTCAAACATATTCATTTTGTTGTTTTCTAAAAACCCCATTACCGTATCTCGGCTATTTATCGTGACAATGTATAGCGGATAATTTCGTTTTCGAAGCTCCCAAAGAACAGAGGGCATCCCAGAAACAGGTTTGATTTTGGCTAGGTTGTCGGCAAATATTTTCCGAAATTTTAAAAATAACACGGGGATCATTATCACCGGAAGGCCTGTAATTTTAACCAGGTCGGTTAACGAATAATCCCTTAGTGCTTCTATACCGACCTCATTAATTTTTTGCTTAACTTGCAAGGGTAATTCGTTAATAAATGGTTCTAAAAACTCGAATGAATCGGCAATAGTTCCATCAAAATCGAAAATTAGCGAGCTTTGCCTGTTGATACCCTTAATGTGATCCATCGAAACAGTATACAATATTTGTTATATAATGGGCTAATGAACTCAAGAAGACAAAAACTTATCGAAACCAACACCAAGTATCATATGGTGATTCATTTGGTAATTGGGGTGTTTATTGCCATTTTTGTACATAGACTATTTCCTTTTTCCTCTTTTTCTAAGACTCTAGTATTAAGCCTTTTTGGGTCATGGCTTCCGGATATCGATCATTTTATTTTCTTTTATATCTATGGCCGTAATAACGAGTATTCAAAAATCGTTAGAGCTTTCTTAAGACAATTTAGACTCAAGGAATTTGCTAGTTTTGCTCAAAATAATCACAAGGAATTAACCGGACTTTACTCTCATAATCTTGCCAGTACTTTTATAGCTGCACTTATCTTTTTCGTACTGGCTTTGGATGTACACGGGTATAAATCCGTAACCTTTGCCTTAGCAATAACTATGCATTTTATTTACGATATAGTTGAAGATTTGCTGTTTTTTGGACATCTGAATCCAAATTGGTTTCTTCGTTTTAATAAACCAAAACACCAACTGTAGTATCTGGACTTTTCCCTCCTTTTTAGTAATAATATAACAGTGAAGATGATACTAAGGTTAGTCGCCTTAACTCTAGCTATAATAGTAGGTTCGTACATTTTACCGGGTATAGCTATTGCTGATTATCCAACTGCTATTATTTTTGCTATAACTCTGGGGGTACTCAACACTTTTTTAAGGCCTATTATCTCAATTTTCACCTTGCCGATAACTCTAATAACTTTAGGGCTTTTCTCGTTGGTTATTAACGCTCTGATGGTCATTCTAGCCTCCTACATTGTTCCCGGGGTACAGATTTCAAGCTTTTTGGACGCTGTAATATTTTGCGTTGTCATCTCACTAGTCACTTCCTTTTTAAACATGCTTACAAAGTAGGGAGGAAGTTATGAAAGGTGAATATTGCCCTCAGTGCGGCATAATGATGGTACCTGTGGGTCATATTATGTGCGAGGGGGAGAGATGCATAGAGTATGAGTGTTCGTTCTGCAAGGATTCTTTCGCCTTGTATTGTGGCATCTTCGTATATATTGAAGTCGACGAGGATACTAAAAGCCCCAAGAGTAAATCTGTTGGGGCTCTTTTTTTGAAGTCGATGTTACAATAACACTGTGGCATTAAAAGCGTATAAGAAAAAACTCGAATATTCATACTCTCTTGGGATTTTTCCTACAATAGAGCTGTTGCAAACTCATCCAGAAAAAGTTATCTCGATCCTTTTAGCATCAGGAGCTGAGGATACAAAAGGAATCTCGGAAATTAAGAAGCTGTGTGACAAACACAAGATTACATACGATATCGCCGATAAAGCGATAGCAAGAATTGCTATAAAGGAAAAAACTCAAGTCGCCGGGGCTTTTGAGAAATACACTCAGCCTCTTATCCGAAACGAACATCATGTTGTATTAGTAAATCCCTCTTTACCGGGGAATGTAGGAACAATAATTAGAACTATGGTAGGCTTTGGGATTACAAATTTAGCTCTAATTAGGCCCTGTATCGACTTTTTTGATCCTATGACAGTAAGAGCAGCTATGGGGGCAGGCTTTAAAGCAAATTTTGAGTACTTTTTGAGCTTTGACGATTATAGAAAAAAATTTTCCGAAAATACTATTTATCCATTTGTACTAAATGGAAAAAATGAGTTGAAAGATGTGATTTTTAAGAAGCCGGCAACATTGCTTTTTGGAAACGAAGGAAGCGGGTTACACCCCGACTTCAACTCCTCTGAGACATCTATAAGAATAAGTCACTCTAATGAAATTGAATCATTAAACTTATCTACCGCCGCCGGGTTGGCCTTATACAGCTTATATAATCAACATTGAAACATACCCTGTAGTTTGATAAAATAGCCTAAATATATATAAAAGGAGACAATAATGATCAAAGACGCTAAGTCGAGAGAAAAGATGTATGGTTTGGTGTTTGTTCTTGCAATTACATCCTTAATAAGCTTTCTTTTTGCCTCTGTCGTAAGTGGATCTCCCAAAGAAACTATCGGTAACATGTACTTGCCGGCTAAAGATCCTACTATGATTGGCCGACTACCTGAGGAATTAAGAAGGCAGGCGTTATATCAAGAGATTGGTGAACAAAGCATCAAGGAAGCGATCGTCGAGTTTCCCAACTGTGATTTTTCGCTGCGCCGTTGTCCGACGGAAATCCTCTATAAGGTTACTGGTAGCGATGCATGGAGATATTCTGTTACATATGAACGGCTCGTTGGCGACTACCCGACATGGCTTCAGCGTACTATTGTGCAGTATGATGTAGAGTACCTGCCCGAGGACAACAGTACAATGGTCATGGTTGTCGCCAGGAAAAGCACAGCGGGAACGGTGTTAAAGATTGTGGCGTACTACTTAATAATGACAGCTGTACTTTCTTTGGTCTATGGAATTTGGATTGTGCACCTGGTCAGAAAGTTATTTAATATTCCTGAACCACCTATAAGCCCAGATATGTTATAAAACACTTGGCGCCTGTGATTTGTTGCAGGCGCTATTTTATTTCCGGGGTCATACCTGTAATATAAAGTATATGAGTGAAGCCGAAGCTTCTGAGCTGAATTCAATTTTAAATAGGCTCCCTTGTTCTCCCAAGGGTACATACAGGCCATTATATGAATATACGGATGAGACTGTTTCAACTGACTCTCAAATTGGATTGTCGGGCGCTAAGGCAGAAACCAGAGAAATTTTATATTTTCATCCGTCGGATGTGATCTTTATTAGCTTCGATACCTTAACAAGACCTGTAAAATCCCTGTCCTCGTTGCCAAAACGCAATGTATATAATCCTTCAAATGAAGAACTTGGGTCCAAAGTGAGGTCAGTCTCAATTAGTGAGTTAATAAATGCCGGCTATATAGGAGTGATTGCAGATACGGTAGATGTTGGTATTAGAAGAATGGAAAAAGGCCCCACAATCACTACAAAGGGCTTAATGCCTGTTATCAGGCAAATGGTCGCACAAAGTATAAATTCGGAGGGTAATGTAGTAAAACACCAAAAGTTTGATGTACTTAAAGAAGAATAGAAAAGGAGGGTCGTTAAATCAACCCTCCCCATACGAGACTAGAATCCCGACAGAATCACGAAAAAGAACCAGCCATTAAGTATCGCATTTACTAGCCATATCGCGATGAGTAGGTTGTTTCGCTTTTCTCTTTGGAAGTTGTAGACGATAATTGATAAACACGACAGTGCATATAAACCGGCTACTACTAGAAGTAACTCCATGTTAAAATGCTGGTACACCCCCACCACCCATGCTACCAACAGGAGTATATTTACTGCCAGAAGAGGAACAATTGCATTGATTGGGAGAGCGCGTTTAATATTTGTCTCCACTATACCCAAACTCCAACCAATAGCCAGAAAAGATACTACAAGTTCTGCCCACGGAAACTCATCCATTTTCACTCCAGTGCGGTTCCGATTATAAACCATTGGTCCCAAACCCATTGGATAAGAGGGTCCAGGTCTGATTCCAAAGCTCTGTTTGGCAACCATTTCGTAGGTATACCTGCGCCTACTAGAACAACCATCCCCTCCATCTTCACTACGTATGTATCGTCGACCTGCACAACATACACATATTTAGGAGGCAAATTCTTATCACCATCTTCCTGCTCATCTGCCTTAAGATATACAAAAGGCACATAAGCTCCAGTTTGTGACAGGTAAACACCGGTTCTAAACAACGGATTTTTTTGTAACCTGGGGGTTAGGTGTATAAACCTTTGTAGAGTTTCTTCAGCCTGCTCTTGATTCCACAATTGAGTACCCATATAGTCCTCTCCTTGAAGATATAGTTCAATACTTATTGGTATTATATCTTAAATATAGCGTGGGAACAAGTAAAGGTTGGTGACCCCACGGAGAATCGGTCACAGGTTCTCGCCTGCTGGCGATCCCTGCGACCCCGCCTCGCCGCCGTCGCGGCTCCGACTTTCGATTCCAAGTTAGCTCATACAAAAGGAAGCATCAACCTTGTGGCTGATGCTTCCTTTCGTGGTGACCCCAAGGATATCATTTTACAACCAGTTATCTAAAGAGTTGGTAGATGTGGGAAAACTTATAGTTGATTACGATTTGGTTGGTGTGTTGAGTAACAATACTACCAGTATGGAGTGTAACTAGTATGGAAAATATTGAGATTAAGCAAAAATTTGTAGAATTGAGGGCTAAAGGTAATTCCTTTCAAAAGATTGCAGATGAATTGGGTGTTACAAAACAGACACTTATTAACTGGAGTAAAGACTTGCAAACAGATATTAGAAATATGAAAGCTCTGGAATTGGATAGTCTTCTAACAAAGTACAAAATGACCCAAGAGTGCCAAATTGAATTATATGGTGAACTATTAGAAAAAATTACTGCAGAAGTTAAAAGTCGTAGCCTTCAAGACTTAAGTACAGATAAGCTTTTTAGTGCCTATTTCAAGTTATTTGAAAATATTATGAATACTAAAAGAACAATAACACTTGAAAAAGAATCTGTTTGGGAAATAGAACCCCAAAAAACTCTCTGGACAACTTGACCTTTTCTTTACCAAAAATTTACCTATTCTTATGAGATAATCTTATTAGAATGATTACCAAAACAGACTTTTTAGTTTATCTGGAAGCTCCAAGGCACTTTTGGGCTTTGAAAAATAACAAGTATGATTTAACAATATCCGATTTTGACAAACACTTGATTACACAGGGCTATATCGTGGAAACAAAGGCTAAAGAATACGCTAAGCGTTATTTATTACCTAGCTATGCAACAAATGATTCTGACTTGGTTTTTCAGAGGACATGCCTAGACGGGGACTTTGAGGCTAGAACAGACATTTTAGTTAGAAATGCAACTACTAACAAATGGGATATTTACGAGGTAAAAAGCGTAACTAAACCTAAGCCAGAGCATTACTACGACACTACATTTCAAACTATAATCTTTGAAAAGCACATGGATATTGGCAATGTTTTCATTCTGCATGTAAACAACGACTATGTGCGAGAAGGTGATTTTGACTTGGGATTGTTCTTAGTTGCGGAAGATGTGACCCAAAAAGTGAAAGAGTTAAAAGAAGAAACGCTTAATAAGATGAAGGATTGCCAATTTCTAGTAGGTACAGACAACTATAAATTAGCTACAGAATGTTGGAAACCTAAAGAATGTCACTGTAAAGGGCTATGTTTCCCAAGTCTACCTAATGACTCAATCTATAACCTAGCACGGGTTACTGAAAAGAAAATTTTAGACCTACGGGATAACGATATTCTAAATATAACGGACATTCCCGATGACTTTGACTTAACCACAAACCAACGAATACAGGTAGAAGTAGCCAAAAGAAATACGCCACTAATAAATCATAAAGCTATAAAGCAAGAATTGGAAACCCTAGAGTATCCGTTATATTTCCTTGACTACGAGACCTACGACCCCGCAATCCCGATGTATGACTGGTATAAACCGTATCAACAGATGGTTTTCCAGTACTCACTACATGTTTTAGAAAGCCCTAATAACAAAGACCTTAAACATTACGAATATGTTGTAAAAACGAAAAGCGAGCCTTGTAGGGAGCTTCTGACGCATATGAAACAGTATATTGGAAATACAGGTAGCGTGATTGTTTGGTACAAGGCTTTTGAGTGTTCACGAAACAGAGAAATGGGACAAATCTGTATGGATTTTGCTGAATTTTTAGAAAATGTAAATGGTAGAGTTTATGACCTTATGGATATATTTAAAAACAATCTCTATGTTGACCCCAAATTCAAAGGCAGTAACTCAATTAAAGATGTATTACCCGTTTTAGTTCCAGAGCTAAACTATAAAAACCTAAATATACAAAATGGCACAATGGCAATGACTAACTGGCATAAGATGGTTTATAAAATTACGAACCAGAAGGAAAAAGACGAACTGCTTAAAAACTTGCTAACTTATTGTGAACAGGACACATTAGCTATGGTTAGAATATGGGATTTTTTAAGGCAACTGGCTTGAAAACTAATGATTTTTACCCGCATAGATTAACTCTGCACTATAAATAAATTCCCTAACTGTATATACTTAATACAATGACTACCCCTAATCAGAAATTTAAGGTAAAAAAGTATGATTACAAGTAATCTAACTAAAAAACAACTTGAAAACTCCTTGTTTGAAGGCGATTGTCTAAAAGTCATGTCTAAATTTCCAGATAAAAGTATAGATATGATTTTGTGCGATTTGCCATATGGCACAACGCAAAACAAGTGGGATAGTGTAATTCCATTAGCTGCTTTGTGGAAGGAGTACGAGAGGATTATAAAAGATAACGGGGTAATAGCATTGACCTCTCAAGGTGTATTTACAGCGTCGTTAATCATGAGCAACACAGCACTATTTAAGTATAAATTAACATGGGTTAAATCTAAGGCTACAAATTTTTTGAACGCTAAGATACAGCCTTTGAGAAAACACGAAGATATTTGTATCTTTTATAGAAATCACAAGTACAAACCAACATACCACCCGCAGATGACATTTGGAGAACCGTACGATAAAGGACACAGAAAAAACCAACAAACTAGTAGTTACGGTGAATTTAACTCAATAGAGGTAAAAAGCGATGGAGAAAGATACCCAACAGATGTCGTTTATTTTAAAACCGCTGAAAGCGAAGGTGAGGTTTTCCACCCAACACAAAAACCGATTGAACTTGGAAGATATTTAGTTAAAACATATACTAACAAGGGTGAACTGGTATTAGACAATACTTTTGGAAGCGGTAGTTTTTTAATCGCTACTGCCTTAGAAGATAGAAAGTTTGTTGGAGTTGAAATAAATCAGGAGGTTTTATTGCACAAGGAAAAAAAAGTTGATTTAATGCACATAGCAGAAAGCCGCATTAGGAAATTTCTACCTAAAATAGACATACCTATATACAAAATATGACCACAATAAATTACAATGAACGAAGCTGGGCAATTGATATTATATCCGAAATTAACATTTGGCTATCCAGTAGAAATATAATAATAAAAAGAGCTGGTGGTGAGAACACACTAATGGAAGGCACTAAATCTTTGTTTCCTGATGTATTGCTATTTGGAGATCTGGACAAAGGTAAAATTCTACAAGGGTGGGAGTTGAAAATGCCAGATACTCCCCTAGAAGATGCGGATTTTATAGCAAATGCAAAGGCTAAAGCTAAATTACTTTCTCTCAATAGTTTTTTGTTGTGGAATGTATCAGAAGCTGTCTTATATAAAATTGAGGATAGCGGCAGTCTTACGCAAGTTAAATCTTGGAACAATTTAAGTCATTTAAAACTTAGAGGTGAGGTACTTCAGCATAAAGATGCAATAAAACTTATGTTGGTTGAAATACTGAATGATATAAATAGCTTTATTCTTGGTGGAACTATTAAAACGGTATCTGTTGTTACTGCCTTGAGTAGTGAAACAGTTTCGTGGCTAATACATAATAACTTAAGCTCGTATGTTGAAGCTTTAAAAAATAATGCTGTAGCTAATCATGGTTTTTCAGACGAAATTACTCTATGGTGGCGATACGCCAAAAACGACTACCCCGAAGAACAAGATAAATTTGTTGTTCTGGGAAGAAATAACCTACTTTTCTTAATTAACAAGTTCATATTTGCACATATTTTGAAATCCTACCAAGTAGAAGCAAATTCAATTGATAATATAAACTCTAGTACTGATGTTGAGACGGCACTTGCCACATTTGACCATATTTCTGAAAAATGTGATTTTTGGAACATATTCCAACGACAAACAGGTGAGGAGCTAGTCACTCCTGAAGTTTGGCAAGATATAGTAAGTTTTAACGCCTTGTTAAAAGAGTTTAATTTCGCAAAAATTGAAAAGAACCTTCTTCATGATCTACTTGGTGCAACGATTTACAAGAATAAAAGAAAATTTGCTGGGCAATTTACAACGCCACAGGAATTGGCAAGGTTTATTGTACGGCTTACCATTAAAGACAAAAATCTACATGCGATTGACCCCTGTTGTGGTACTGGAACTATAGTGAAAGAAATCTATAAGTATAAAAAAACACAAATAACTGTAAAGGAAAGTCTGGCTACATTGTGGGCATCAGATAAGTTCTCCCTTCCTCTACAGATGGCAATGTTTAACCTAGCTGAACCAGAGGCGTTAGGTTTCGTATTAAAAGTTTTCAAGGAAGATGCAACTAAACTTGAAGTAGATAAAGAAATCACGCTTCATGAACCTTTTAAAGGTACAGCAATAATTGAGAAGTTACCAAAGTTTGGTTACATTATTTCCAATCTGCCGTTTGTTCAACAGGAAGATATTGAAGTCCTAAACCCAAATGTTGTAGAAATCAACAGGTTCATTCAAGACAAGCTAGGGGAGGGGTTTCTACTTGACGGAAGGAGTGACTTATATGCTTATTTTCCTTTTCATTTCTGGAAATTATTAGATACAGACGGAAAAATGTCTATTATCGTTTCAAACTCATGGCTGGGTACAGCTTGGGGTAAGAAATTTTATACAGCATTATCCGCTTTTTTTGAAATAGAAAATATAATAACATCAGGTAATGGTCGTTGGTTTGATAATGCCAAAGTCGTTACAAATATAATCACTTTGAGAAAGAAAAATTTTCCGTCACTACCAAATGCAAACGAGATAATTAAATTTACAACAACTAAAAAAGCACTAACAAGCTATAATCCTGAAGAAATTGAAGAAATATCAGCAATTGTTTCCACAGCGGAATCATTCAATGAAAGCGACTTGTCGGTGTATGCGTATACACACGAAAAACTAAATAAAGTTCTGTCTCTAGGACTAAATTTAAACAGTTTTTTTGCAAATAATGACTGGCTTTTAGAACTAAGTAGCAAACTAATTAAGGTTTCAGAATTATTTGATATAGGCAGAGGTGAAAGGCGAGGCTGGGATAAGCTATTCTACCCCGATACAACTAATGGAATTGAGCAGGTATATCTACAACCTGTTTTAAAGACACCTAGGTCGGTTCATACACTAGGTGCAAAGCCAGATGCGTTAGCATTTTGTTGTGATAAAACGAAGGAGGAGTTGGAGCTTCTTGGGCATACAGGTGCCCTGTCATGGATAAATAAGTTTGAACATCAGGAAAATGAGAGGGGTATTCCATTAACTACAGCATTAGCGAGAAGCGGTACAAATTGGTATACCATGTCACCGACTACTATGGCGGAAATGGTGACTAGTATTAACTTTGGGGATAGGCTTTTCTTTGCTAAATTTCAAAAGCCAACCTTTGTGAACCAAAGACTTGTAAGATTTAGCAAAAAATCTGGAGATATTGATGATGACTTATGTCATTCATTATTAAATAGCATTGTTGGGCAGTTTTACATTGAAGCTATGGGAACTGGTAGAGGAGAGGGGGCTTTGGACTTGAGCAAAGACAAAATAAAAGCTGACCTAAGAATCATTAACCCAAAGTTATTTACTGGGGATAAAAGAGATAAAATAATGACTCTGTTTGGAAAATTGATGGAAAGAGAAGTTTTACCTTTAAAGCAAGAGCTTGAAATGGACGATAGAGTAGACTTTGACAATGCAGTACTTGAGGCTATCGGCTTTCCTTTATACAGGGAACGCATAAAAACTGCTCTACTCACACTTTATAATATAAGGGCTTCCGTTAACGGCTAAAACTACCAACTTACTAAAATTTATAACTAAGAAAATTGAAAGGTTGCAAAAATCAGCTTCTTCACTGATTTTTAAATCTTAAAAGTGTATTTGAAAATGTTTAACAAAAAGCCTGCCTTGAGCAAGTATCGTCAAAAACAATTGGAAACGAGATGTTTCAAAAAGAAACGGGTTTTAATGAGCGTCATACATTAAATAAAAACTTTGGTTACCCTATTATATTTAACGCCCCTCTCTTAAATTATACTTGACTGTATAATTCTCCACATGCTATAAAGTATACATAACGGTATAATTTATATGAATGACTTAATAATTAGCAATTATGAAGAACGCAACAAACAGCTATTAGAGGACTGTATATCTATTTGGGTTGAACACGACTTTCAATCGCGCTGGTTTCGTGTAAAAGGATACCATGAATTGGGCAAAAGACTTTTAGAAGAACCAAAGGAATATGGGGATAGGTTTGTGCCATTGGTGGCAGAATCTTTGGGTAAAAGTGAACGAACAATATACAGGACTATTGAATTTGCACGAGCATTTCCTGATTTAGATTTACTTCCCGAAGGTAAAAATATTAGCTGGTACAAGATAATTCAAAAATATCTCCCATTAGAAACAAGATGTATAGGAGACGCTATGCTAGTGTATATATGTCCCAACTGTAATTCCGAACACAAAAAATCAGATATAAAGTTCATAAGAAAGAATATATAGAATGTTTCGGTTACCAGAAGCAGAGGAAATAAATCTATTAGATGCTAAGGCTAGAATTAACTTTGATTCCATAATCAACACAAGAAAGTACACCGTTAAAGACTCTACAATGACTTACCGTCAAGCTAATTCTATGGCGAGTGATAATATGCTTCCCGAAGACAAAGATAGGGATAATGGGTGGAGAAAGTTCAGTCTCAAGGAGTTAATTTACATTGAATTGGTCTTATCACTAAAGAAGTTGGGACTAAAACACAGTCAACTTAGAAATGTTTGGGACTCTTTTTTCAATCCGTATGATGACGCAAAAAAGGAAAAACGATTATGGAGAGAAATTAGTGATGATGTGATTGCGTTAGTAATGGGTCACATAGACATGATTTTAACAATAACTGCAGGTGGGGAGGTTTCCTATATACACCCTGTTTTTTTTACTAGGGAATATCCAACTGAAGAGCCATTTGTTTTTGTTAGTATGAGCGATACCGTTAATAAAGTAGCTAAAAGAATTGGTAAAGAAGGGTTTACACCAAAAGCAACATTAGATAGCATTTATCACATCTTAACAACCAAAGAAGAAAAGGCATTAGCCCTTATAAGAAACGGCGAGTTTAGAACAATAAAGTTAACAAAAAAGGATGGGGAAATAGAGTTAATCCATGCAGAGCAGATGAATAAATCCGATAATATTACAATTAAAGCAATTGAGGAAGTCATCTCAACAGGTAAATACCAAAAAATTACTATTACTCAAAAAGATGGAAAATTAGTCAACCTTACACAAGAAGTTATGATGAAAGTCTAACCACTGAGCTGATACACAGCAGGTGTTAGCATGTAATTAAAATTTATAAGCAAGTTATGAGAAACACTCAAGCTGGCTGGGACAACCAGTACTATGAGTGCAGAAAAAGAAAAGTTAGCTAAAATTGCTCAATCTATAGAAAGGAAGACTAGTATTAAAGATAAAGAAAAGATATTAGGAATAGCACAGGCTGTAGATGACTTCGCTGGTCTAATTCTACAAAGCTATTTAGCAGGAAAGGCATTAAAGAAAAAATGAAAGCAATAATTTATTGTAGGGTATCTACACAGGAACAAGTTAATGAGGGCAACAGTCTTTTAACACAAGAAAGGCTTTGTAGGCAGTATGGAAAAAATAATGGCTACGAGATTGACAAGGTTTTCGTTGAGGAAGGTGAAAGTGCTAAAACCATATACAGAACATCCCTCAAGAACATGATGAAATATTGTACTTTAACGGAAGGTAAAATTGATGCTGTGTTGATTTATAGAATTGATAGGCTTTCAAGAGAAACTGCAGACTATATAGCCTTAAAGGTTTTTTTTAATAAATTAGGGATTAAAGTGATATCTACCAGCGAACCAATTGAAGATACACCTACAGGTAGGTTTTTAGAAACTGTTCTCGCAAGTAGTGCTCAAATGGATAATGAGATAAGAGGAGAACGAAGTAAAAACGGTATGATAGACCGTCTAAAACAAGGAAGATGGATGTTTTATGCACCTTTAGGTTATAGGACAGAGGGAGCAAAAGGTGCCTCAAATATAGAACCTGTAGAACCCATAGCAGGTTATATAAACAGGGTTTTTATGGCACTATCCTCTGGGTATATAACGGTAGAAGAGGTGCGAAGGGACTCCGCAAAATGGGGACTTGTAACAAACAGAGGTAAAGCACTTAGCATTTCAATGTTTCATAAAATGATTAGAAACCCGATTTATAAGGGGTACTTAGATGTCCCTAGCATGGGGATTTATCAAAAAGGCAGTTTTAAGGCTATTGTAGATGAAAAAGTATTTGACCAAGTTCAGTATATTTTAGAAAGCAAAAAGAAGAAAATGCCTATATATAGAAAATTAAACCCTGACTTTCCTTTAAGGGGTGCATTGAAATGTAGCAAATGTGGAAAATTACTAACAGCGAGTTGGGCAAAGCAAAGAACCATAGGTCACTACAGGTGTTCAGTATGTACCAATGTGAACCTAAACAAAAAGGTTTTGGAAAATACATTTAGTGAATACCTTAAGTCAATAGTTTGGAACCAAATAACAGTTGAAGTTGTAAAAGAAGCATTGTTATTAAATTGGCAATCGCACAAAAAAGAATACGAAAAAGAACTAGCTAAAATTGCGAAGCAACAAATTGAAATAAGAGAGTTAATGGATAAAGTTGTTGATAAAAACATGAGGGGTGTTTACAGTGACTCGCTAGCAAAAACTAAACTAAATGATTATGAAAGGAACCTCGCCGAATTGCGTTTAGAGACCCAGAAATATGCTTCTCCAGATGTTATGGAGGCAGATTTACTTAACTACAGCGTTGACTTCATGCGTAATATAACTGGTATGTGGGATAAATTGGATATAGAACCAAAGCATAGGTTGCATAAAATGTTATTTCCTGATGGTATCGTTTATTTGAATGGGATATTTACAACCCCTGTTAAATCCTGTCTTATAGAGCTAAACGATCTAGTATGTGTTGAAAATTCTACTATGGTGACCCCACGGAGAATCGAACTCCGGTTGCCGGGATGAAAACCCGGCGTCCTAACCGTTAGACGATGGGGCCACGACCTCGCCATTTTATCAGTAAATACACCTATCAGCAATATTTGGTAAAATGATTGCATTCTATGAATATCCTGGAAAAAATTATTATTTATTTCACCTCGGTGATCTTAACTCTATCCCCTACCCCTAAATATACAGAGGGTATAGTAGGCCAACCTCAGAATTTCTTGCCAAGCCAAGCGCAAACACCTAACGATCGAACAATTTCCAGGATGATTTTTAGAGGCCTGTTTAAATACGATAACTACGGAGCCCTTCAGCCGGATTTAGCAGATACTTGGTCAATTTCCCCGGATGGATTGGTTTATACCATAAAATTAAAAGAGAATAATTTTTGGACAAACGGCAAGAGAATTACCTCAGATGACTTAATCTATACATCATTTAAGGTTAACGACCTCTCGGGAGTGGCAACCGACAAAGTAGACGAGCTAACAGTTCGGTATACACTTCCAAATAGATACGCCCCATTTTTAAACTTGATGACTGTTGGAATAATGCCCTCCCAGTCTGAAGAAAAGGTAGACCCTATATTTCCGGTCTCCAGTGGCCCCTTTAGAGTAATTTCCGTTGAGAAAGTAGGGGGTTTAGTTAAGAAAGTGACATTGCATAATTCTGAAACTAACCTAAGAAAACTGGTGTTTAGATATTATAAAACCGAAGATGATCTGAATTTGGCTATTAAGCTGGCAGAGATCGATGGATACACATCAGAGGCTGAAAACCCAAATGAGAATTTTGAGGATCACAAGTTCCCACTTCAAGGAGTATATTATGCATTGTTTTTTAACCAAAGAAATGAAAAATTTCAGGATCCGGCACTTAGAATAAATATCGCAAAAGCACTTAACACAAATCACGTTATTGGTAATAAAGGAATTCCCGTAGAAGGGCCTATTAGCCGCAGTGCTTTTACAAGCAGTAAGCTAAAGTTTAATATTTATGACGAAAACTTTTCAATAGACATGAGTACGAAAGACTTTAAGTTAACTATCCCCGACTTACCCATACATAGGGATAGCGCTCAGCTAATTAAGTCTCTACTAAAGGATAAACTGGGGATCAAAGTTGAGATTATTGCAGTACAGCCGGAAAATTTCATCAAGGAAATCGTGGAACCTAGAAATTTTGAGGTTCTCCTTTATGGCCAGGAAGTATCTAGAGATCCGGATAGGTATGTTTTATGGCATTCTGAACAAAAAGACCCGCCGGGTTTAAACATAACCGGATTTAAGCACGTAAGAGCCGACCGCGCTTTGGAAGAAGGCCGTAAGGAACTAGAAACCTCAAAGCGTACGTTACATTACGAAGAATTCGAACGAGTGTTTTCCGAACAGGTACCCGCGATATTTTTATACCATCCTTTTGTACACCACTATGTAACATCTCATATAAAGGGCATCGGAGAGAAATATACCTACACGTATGTGGATAGGTTCTTAGATTTTTATAACTGGACCAGGCTTGATACGAATTAGTGTATAATGCTCGTTGGTGTATGGTGACCGTAGCTTCCGCCTTCGCTGGTGCTACGGCGGACAGGACTACACTATTAAGGATGTCATGTGGTGACCGTAGCTCAGTCGGTAGAGCACCGCTCTGTGGAAGCGGGGGTCGCGGGTTCGAGCCCCGTCGGTCACCCCAGAAAATAAAGTTGATTTAACAACACTTTTTATAGTGCCCCTAACGATAAATTGAACCGAGACCTACATTCCCTTTCAACTCGGAGTATCGTATAATCAATAGTGTGAACCGTAGAGTTGCATACTCATTAGCCTTTTTGTTTCTTACCGTTTTACTTTTGCTTTTTTTGTGGAAGCAAGTCGTTCTACTTTCATTTCTACTTGTACTTATTGCATATGCGAAATATAGAATAGCCCCTATTAAAAGAGAACTGCTGTGGTATGTTTTGGTAAGTCTTGCTGGCGGTATTACCGAAATCATATTAGTAAATATTGGTCGTGCGTGGAGCTACACCGGTCCAGGTTTTTTAGGTTTACCTATACAGATGGTACTTTTTTGGGGAGTTGTGGGCACCACTGTAGTCATAATATATGATGAGTTAGTTGGTAAATAGTATCCCTTTGTTTAGTATTTCTCGGAAAATCAGAATTGTTTTAATAATGCGGTTCAAGTTAGCACCTACTACCGACCCCAATATATTTTCGTTGCTAAATCAACACTTTTTTGTAACCCCCTAATACTAAATTGAACCGGATTGCATATTTATGACAAGCTGCCTATAATCACAGCAAAATAAAAGGAGAGTGGAAAATGACGATTAGAATCACATCTACGACTGACGATATGTGGGTAGGAAGGCAATTGGGCGGGAATAACGTTGATATAGCCCTACTTCATTACCCAGATAAAAAGGTAGGTTGCCACCTGTGTGTAAGGAAATCTATCAAGGACAGAATTTCAGAAACACTTGCGATAAAAGAGGGGTGGAAATCCACAAATTGTTATTTCTTTGTATGGGTAAACCAAACCCCGGAGCAAATCATAGATATGATCCGAACTAAAACACGTGAAACAGACACATTAGTGGTTTCATAACGAAATGAGTTGTAATCGGGAGATATATTTTATATATAAAACATCGCTCACAAAGAACCTTCTAAACAAACAGAAGGTTCTTTTTTTATTTGTCTCAAATACTGATACTCATTATTCCCATTAGTCTCTGTAAAACAAGTATTATTTGGTTTAATCTAGCCTCCACCACCGACCGCAAGCAACAAAGAAGTCAATTACAGAAAACAAAGCCGTCATTGCCAAATCCATTAAGGAATCTGGGTCAGACGGCTTTTTGTCATCTATTTATTGTAAATTAGCGCGAGAACTCAAGGACAGTGCCACGAATCCGCCAAACCCAAAAATTAGTATAACTTTTACCCCCGTAGCAGACGATGTGTGAACTTTCACTTCTTCGCATCTAACATACTCTGTTGCTTTGAACTCATCAGTTAGAAAACCTTCGAGTCCCCATAGCTCAAATAGACTTGCGGCAACTTCCTCGCCTTCCCCAATAAAGTAAGGCCGAGAAGCAAGCCAATCACTATCTAATCCGGCCGGTAGTAAGCATGGCCCAATGATAGTAGGAGGCTTAATATCAACTCCCCTCCTCATGGTGCGTACCTCATCTCCTACCAGCAGCCTACCCTCACGGTGCTCTTTAGCAAAGGTAAGCGCCGAATTAAGGTTTTGAGAAACATACTCGCCCACAGTGTAATACACCTCGACAATGGTAATCTCTTTGAATACTCCCGGCCGAACCTCAATTGTAGGGGGTACAAAATTCGGATACTCCAACTCGATCTTTTGCTCCTTACCCCTTTTAAAGCTTTTTACAGTTACGGCCTCGGGTGTTCGATTGGCTTCAGCTATAGCTCCCTCGAGGTATCTATGCCATTTAATCCCCTTGGAAGTGGACAGTTGGAAGTATCTCTCCCCCGAAGGCCAACCGGCTAACTCATCCGGCGGAGCCCATGCATCCAAAATTTCCAGTAAAATCGGAGTATCGAAACCCCTTTGCAAAAACACTGCCCCTGCTTCGTACTGGGACTCGGCATATCGTCTGGCTTCCTCCTCAGTGTCATATTCTCGTCGAGACAAGGTTGTTGAGGAATCCGGCAGATATACATATTTTATCTCTACAGGTAGTCCGCCTTCATTCAAACAGGACACAAGTTGCTGCCAAGAAGAAAAACTTCGCGGATCTCCTTCTTGATTTCCCTGCTCCGCAGTTTTGTAGATAAAAACCCTCGATTGCTTGGAATACCCGTACACTGCAACCTCAGACCCATTCACAAGAGTACCACGGCATTCCCTATCCGGTTCAAGAAAATATCTTCTCGAAAATGATTCTACGGGAATATCTGCCCCGGCAATCACTAAAGCTTGTTGTGAGGGTGGATTAACTTTTAAACGTAACCCTGCCGCGGACTCAACCACACAGTTATCTAAAGCTCGCGCATTTTTAAAATAGGCTGCGTCTTTCTTTACAACTCTATCGAAAAAATGAAAAAGATACTCGCGAGTGTAACCGTTTTGGAAACCCACAACGCCTACATTCGTCCCCTCAATAGTTTCCCCGGTACATGGTAGTGTCCCCGGAGGAAAAAAACCTCCATCGGGTAGCCGATCGAAAATTATAGCCTCTTCCTCTGACCAGGCGTTTTCATAGTCAGAGGTGTCTAACGGGATACATCCTACAAGAACAAGCAACAGTGTAACTTGGATAATCCGAACAAAGAATCTACTCTTAATGACCATCTTCTTCTCCTTCTGTTATCTTAGATCAAGGCCAAGATGCCTATAGGCTCATATATGTGTGCAGTTTACTATATATGACTTGTAGTAGCAAATGGTAAAATTATCAGGTGAAAATTATCAGCTGGAACGTTAGAACAGGTAATAAAAGGCTTCATAGAGCTTTAAACGACATTCTTAACAAGGAACCTGACGTGGTGTGTTTCCAAGAGTGGCCTAAGCGGAGACTGAATTTGCTTACTGGGTTAAATTCGTACGCATTACACCTTATTCCCGATGTGATGAGTGATAATCCGCTGAAGGGTAGCTACATTTGCACCCTCACGAAATTACCTGTCGTATCCTCCAAAACAATTGAATATGCAACCAAAGCCCCGGCATCTCTTCTAAGCAAGGTATGCTATGAAGGATTTAATAAAACAAAAGAAGTCCATAAAGCCCTGGTTATAACCTTGCTTTATAATAACGCGACCTTTGAGGTGGCCAACTTTAGACTATCTTGCGCAGTAGGGCCTAGAACTCGCCAAAGATACTTAGATACCATCTTACGGACACACGGCGCTAACAAGCGCATCTATTGCGGTGACTTTAATACAGTCGATGGCTTACTCATGAAAGCCTGGGGATGGGCGCTGGGATATAAAAAGGCTGATTTCTTATTCAACGAAAGAGGGGAACTGGAGAAAAAGATTCAAGAGTTGAATTTGACTAACCCCTTTAACGGGATGTGTACCACATTTCCAAAGTGGTCTAGAAAAATGCAATTCGATCACATACTGATTCCAAATGAGTTGAAATTATCCGAGAAGAAAATGCTCAAAAAAAGTATGGGCTCAGACCACCGAGTTCTTGTAACAAAAATAGAAGCATAGATTGGATACCCGAAAATTTTTAGTCTTCGGATATCCTTTGCAAAACTACTTTGGAAGTCCCCTGAAAGCTTGTCTGAAAAAAACTCTGATGTCGCGAACAAATTTCCGGGGCAAAAAGTGAGGTCTTCCAACCGCCGGCCGTACCGCTTTTCTACGATTAGAGCTTTTAACAGTTTTAGGAGAGTCCATCTTCTATCCTTTCATTGAGAGTCTAAGCGCGATACAGAAAAACTATCACAACTTGCTGTAATTGTATAGCTTCAGTTATATTTTAAGAAACCAAGGCCAAACCCTCACGTTGAACCAGTCTAAAACAGGCGAGGATGCAACCATGCCGGTTGTCAGAGAATAATGCATATACCACGAAAACGTAACAAGAGCTAAAAACAATATAAGTTGAACAACACTTGTTATTTTTGCAAAGTCATTTTTAAGCAGCCTATCAACATAAAATGCCAGTGGCATAAATAGTAAAACCACACTATCAAGCAGGTACCTATAGTCATGTGAACCGCCCCCGAAGGAGCTTGTAGTAAACGTTAAAAAAGCGCTGGATGCTACAAATATAAAGACAATAAGAGATGCAATATTATAATATTGCCGTCTCATAAAATAGAAGCCGACTAGGGAAAATAGTAGGTAGGGCGCCATATATAATACCCCATATACCTCCTGGCTAGATAAGTAAGTTGTGCCGCCGGCCACAGAATCGGGAAATACTGTTCCTCCAAAGAAAAGCACTATCGTGTTAAATAGGTGATTCTTAGTAAAGATAGAACTCTCGGATAAAAACATTGGATAGTCTTTGTAGTACTTAAAAGCTGTCGCGAAAGGGGATCCAAAAGCACTGTAATTAAACACTAATATAAATAGCAAAAAGGGTAACATACCAAAACCAACAGGCATAATGTATCTAAATCGTTTTTTAAAGTGACTGACCAACTCTCGTGGTGACAACAAAGATAAAAGAACTAAGAAAACATAGAATAGATTTCGATACTCTGTAACTAATATCGCACCCAAAACAATTCCCAGTAACAACCTGATTTTTAAGGAATCTAACCGTTTTAGCTTTACCGCTAAAAACAGATAGGTTGCAACAAGCATAAGCATAATCGAGAAAGCATGGACGAATACCACGGTGCTGTACCTCCAAATTAGCGTGCCAAACGCCATGATAAGCGCTGTTAAGAAACCCGCTCCGCGAGATACTCCCAGTAGTCTTGTTAGTATCATATTCAGAAGCGACACCGATAAACCCGCTGATATTAGAGAAAGAAGGGATGAGAATCTGATAGGCACTTCTCTCCCTAGGTACCTGTAAATTCCTTCGTTAGCAGGAACATCCGTGCTGCTAAATATTTTTAAATAAGGAGTTTTATCTGCTTTAGCCCAAACATCCGTTAAACTATTCCTTGAAATCGCATTTTCGGTATCCCCCGCTCCAAGTAAGTAATAGTATCCTGTGGGTGAAACAACCTTGTTAGTTGGACCAACTAAAACCCAATACTTTTTATTAATATCAAGGTTACCTTTATATTCAAAGGTAATCTCAGATGCAAACTGCTTTAGCTGTTGAGAATATATAATTCTGCTCTGCCCAACTGTTCCATCTCCCGGAATCCCCTTAACATCTTCCGCCACTGAGACATACAAATTATTCACGGGTTCTCCCATTTTCCCGATTCGCATTGTTATTTTTTCAATAGTGCTTGATTTGGGTTGAAACCTCCACGCATAAGTGTGCAAACTTTCTGGAGATTGCATGTCGATCCTGGTGTTAAAACCTGCCTGTAACGCCATAATCCTATTGTTAGGAATCGCGACTAGTTTAGTATAAATTTCTCCTAAAGCATAAAAAGGGATTGCAGCTATAGACACTCCCATGGATTTATTTGAGTACTGTTTATCGCCAACTTTTGCAACATCACCCTCGGTACAAATTCGGTTTTGAGATATGTCAAAGGTTTGGTTCAAATAAAGAGATCGTGTTTCGCTCAAAATAGCACCATCATTTGTCGATGCTAAATTCTCACAATCAAGGTGCCCCGTGGGCCAGCGAAATTTCCAATAAACAAAAGTAGAGAACAAAAACAATAGCAATTCGACTTTGTTGGTGGAAACAAATGTTAAAAGGCCAAGGGCCAGCTTTTTAAAGCTCATATATTGTTATTTTGTTTGGCAAGCCCGGTTTCATCCTCCTGATATTCATCGTCAGTATTAACTTCCCACAAGTTATGATTTTTGTTATCAGCAATATTTTCGGCTGCCAAAATTCCCATGTATATACTGTGATCCTGGTTATTGTATTTAAAAGCCCCGCCCCTACCGATTACAGTTAAGTTTTCTAAGCTATTTAAATAACTCTCTATTGGGGACAGATAATCTTTGTATCCGGGCTCATATATTGGGTAGCATTTGGGAATGCGCAACACATGCCCTTGCGTTATCTCACAATTGCCCGTCAACCCCAACGCTTCAATTTCTTCGATCGCCTTGTTTATAATATACGATGTATCGTCCGACTTCCACAATACATCATTATCATGGAACCAATACTCCAGTGCCAATACCGAGTACTTATTTTGATCTCCATATAACTCAGGTATCCAGTTTCTAAAATTCGTTATTCTGCCAACCAAAACATCAGGCGCATGGATATATAACCATTGATCTGGAAATAATTCGTGATGCGGAACGTTTAAATATACTATCAGTGTGTTTCTAAATTTCAATTTTTTAACGTTTTCCTCAACCTGGCTTGGAAGGTTTGGCAAATTCTCAACTAAAGTAGTGAGAGGCATTGTAGATATAACGTGATCATACTTAACTTGCTGTCCATCAGGGAGTTCTATACCACAAACAGCGTTGCCTTCTACTAGTACTTTACGGATGGGACGGGAAGTATAAACGTTGCCACCAAGTTCCTTAATACGATCAGCCATTTTCGAATAAACATAACCCGTTCCCTTTAGTGGGTAAGCAAACTTTTCTACTAGTGTAGCGTGATCCGTTTTAATAAACACACTTTTCATGGCCTCGGTTAGTGAAAATTTCTTAATTCTTTGCTTTGCAAAATCGGCGTCGAGTTCGTGACACTTGATACCCCAAAGTTTCTCGGAATAGGTTTTAAAAAAGTGGTGATATAGTCGCTTGCCAAACCTTGAAATGACCCAGGTTTCAAATGTTCCTTTATCTGGGGTTGGAGATAGTTTTTCTTTAAGATAACTTAGTACACACAAAGCAGTTTCGAGTATTCCCAGGTTACTTAGCGCGTTGAAAGGTTTTAGGGGATAGTTATAAAATTTATTGCGGTAGTTAATTCTGGTTAATCTATTTACAAACTTGTATTCGTCTTTTACAACTTCTAGCCACAACTCATTCACTCGCCTATTTTTGGAGAAGAATCTGTGCGGACCAGTATCAACCGTGGTACCCCATAAGTTTAAGCTCTTACACATGCCGCCTACAGTGTCATCCGCTTCATATACATCTACCAAATAGGCCTTTTTAGCCAGCTCATATCCAGCGGATAAACCTGCCGGACCGGCACCTATTATTGCTATCTTTTTACTATTGGACATGCCTCAGCATGATACACTATTAGAAATGGTGGTACTATAGCCTTTGGCGTTGTATAATTTCAAGGTTTGTTGAGGGGACGTAGCTCAGTGGTAGACCTGCCTGCCGGCAGGCAGGGCAGCGGCTAAGTAGTAGTATGTATTTTGTATACGTATTAAAAAATGCCAAAGGTGTACTATACAAGGGACTGACGAGAGACCCGCTGACACGTTTGGAGCAACATAACAAGAGCAGAAATAGGAGTACAAAAGGGAAGGGTGTTTGGGAACTTGTACTCATTGAAAATTATAATACACGCGCTGAAGCCAGGAAGCGCGAGAAGTATCTTAAGAGCGGATCTGGAAGGGAAATGCTTCGCAGGATATTGCATCTATGAGGGGACGTAGCTCAGTGGTAGAGCAGCGGCCTTTTAAGCCGTTTGTCGTGGGTTCGAACCCCACCGTCCTCACCATAATACCCCCTGGCCTTCCAGGATGACTTCTAACATGCGGTTATGACTATAGGTTGACATAAATACCCACAAATCGTATAATATCCATCAAACTACATTCAAATGAGAGGAGTTATGAGATGTATAAGTTGAGAGTTATAGACTGGCATGACGAGGCGGATCGCGCTGATTATTGGGACCCCGCTTTCAATGGAGCACCTGGAAATACGATAGGCTTTCTACACGAAGAGCTCTGTTCTGATCCTCATACAGTGATCCAGCGCATCAGCGAATGTACAGCTTACCACCCACCTGCTTTAGAAGAGATTGAGAAACTCGGTGTTGGGGACTTCTATAAAAAAGAGCTATATAACGACCATGAAGACGGATGCTGGGGTAGTATCCCTGAGGGATACTTAGTATTTAGAGTGCCATAGTCAGTGTATCGACAGGAGTGGTCCCATACTCCCATGCTCTGCATAGTGTTTTTAGTGTACAATCATGCAAAATCGATAATACGGAGGCTAAGATGAAGCAATTGCGAATTTTTTTGTCCATGATCGCTCTGATTACCATTGGAGTTGCTTGCTTCTACCTGGGCAAACATAGCGTTCACACCTATGAGTTTGTCCGAGAGGAAGAAGTAAACAATACTCGTTACATCTTCATAAAGGAACCTGTCAGTGGTAAAGCTGTAGTCGATCGTGATGGCTATCTGGCAACAGGCTTCATTTCGCTCGATACGGTTCGGCTCAATGAAAAAGGCCAGCTAGTAATGACGGACAAGAGTCTTTTAGTAGTTACATGCCCAAATGGTGAGGCTGTTGTGTCAGCTACAGGGTACGACCCACAGTCCTCCCTAATAGCTTGTGGTAGCATAAAAGACTTAATTACTAATTCGGAAGGTGTCTTGAGAATTTACAAAAAATAATAGTACTAGGAACATTCCTAAGACTCAACCAAAAGTTGGGTCTTTTTTGTTTAAATCAGAAGTATTGAATCGTCTATTGACCACCTCATCACTATTTCAATACTATGTGATACTCACCTGATCCGTCGTGAGTGACTTGCATTTCTTTATTTAAAACACTTGGATCCCAGTTTTCACCCCAAATGCTTAAGTACGGTTGATTGTTGTAAGAGCCGCTCTTTGAATATATTTTTTTAACTATCCTGCCACTATCAGGCTCTTCGGGTACCTTGGGACCTAGATCGATATACATAACAGGGAGTTGGCCGTGAATATCAAAGGTCCAAACCCTATCGGTAAACCCAAATATTTCTGCAAGAGCAACAAGGTCCTCAATTTTTCTAAAGGCATTCTCACCACTTATGTAACCTCCTCCTTCGGCAAACAAAGCGTTTTTATTTAAGTTAGGAAATTTTTGGATCAAAACAGGATAAGTTGCTTCCCTTACTACTTCCCGACGATGCCTTTCATCAGCCATAGACTCATTATACACACTCACCATCGTAAAATAATGTTAAAATTTAATAATGAAAAGTCCAGAAACAAGTCCGGAGGAATTCAAAAAGGACATTGCTCGTGTGGCCAGAAGAACTTTCATCTCAAAAGAGCTTGAAAACACTAAATCTATTTCCGAAGTATCAGAAGGTGTCAGACAGAGGGAAACCCAAAGTGATGTCCAAGGTATTATTGAAAAACTTACGGAATCTGGCGAAACCTTGGAACCCAAGATCGAAAAGTTATGTGAGTCATTATTGGAAAAACTACGAGCTGAATTTCCGTTCATCAAAGGAATAGTGGTAATGGGTAGTGGAGCACACGGAGGTGGATTGGTTAGATCAATTGTAGGAGACGAGGAGGAAGATTTAGATTGGACAATTGTATCGTCCAAGCGCCTAATGAGTCAGTCTTCAATAGACCAGGAGGTTCTAAAAGAGATCAGAATACGAGGGGATGAAATTATGAGAGAGATTGCTCCCCAGGTCGGTTTTACTTCAGAAATACAGTCCTGCCCTATGTATAACCCGAGAAGTGGGGTTATCTATGAATTAGATAAAAATGAAGCCGAGCTCCTCGTTATGAAGGATGCTTATTCGATAAGACCATATCTTAACCCCACAATACCTAAGACTGTGGGAGAAAATAACAGGATCCTGATTCAGCGGGCTCTGTTAGGCCTGGAGACTAACGATAACTGGAGGTTTGGATACTTGGGGAGAGATCTTAAGGATATGTGGAAAAAGATGCATACTCTAAAATATAAACACTTTGAGCATTACAACAAAGACTCCAGATCAGTAACGATGCTGAAAAGGATAGAGGATAATTCTGCCAAGTCTATGACTGATAAGCCAGTCAGGGGATTGATTGATACACAAGAAAGAACCCGGCCTGGCGAATAATCGCAAAGTCGGGTTCTACTAGATTACAACAAAATCGGATTAGCCGAACTCAGCAGGTAAAATCTGTATGGCCTTCGTCCTTCGGGTGTTGGCAATTTCCATACAAATGCCTTTATAAGCTGGCCAATATTAATTTCTATTCCAGAGGAGCGCATGTCAGGCTTGACAGGTTGAGTGTCCCCATCAAAATAGCACACTGGCACCTTTGGATCATAATGCGCAGGCACTACCTGCAATAAAACCTGTTTTTTTGACCCTATTGCGCTGAACGCATTCCAATCAAGTCCCTCATCCCGAAGCCAGCTTTCCAAACGCGACACCGAATCCGGGTTTAAGGTAACGTACAAGGTGCCTCTCCGAACCTCAAACTCAAGTCCGAGGCTATTCGCCAACCTGGCTTTTGCTATGTTTGGAATACCATGTCCTGGAAGAAACTCCCCGGTGGCTGTCTCGGCGAATTTAAATCCTCCGCTCTTATATCGATAGTATTTGTTATCCCAAGCGGGGCTCACAATACCATTTGTCGGCAAAAGCCTAACCGGTTCATATTTCCTTCCGGTTAAAACTTTAATTCGGCAACCAGCCAAAGATAGCTGGGTAATTGACTCTCGAAGGTTTCCTCGATAGAACAGATTGTGGAACCAGATCCGAAGCTCGTTCCCTCCATTTGTAGCCTGACCAACCTGCCAGCTGAATCCAGGGTCAACAATTGTATAACCGGAATCGGTTTTACTAACTGCCTGCCGGATTGGAACCTCATTTCCAATCCAATTAGGGATCAGCAGATCCGGTGAGCGGAAAGTGCTCTCTCCTGGTACAAAAAACCTTATCGCCTTTCGTGTCTTATCTACCATCCAGGTAGCGCAAACCGGAACAAAGTTGCCGTCAAATCGTGGTTTTACCCAAATGATTATCGATCTCATTTAAAGCCTCCTTTTGGCTTTTGTAATAGGTTTGACTAGATTAAATAACTGTAAATATTATACTATGGGCTTGGACTAAAATCAAGCCATAAAAAGACTAATGACAAGCCTAAAAAATTCATATACCATTACATTGTGAAGGAGTCCGTAAAAACAATTGCCACCAAAACAAAGGAGCTATTCACCGACAAAGCCCTTTGCAAAGAACTAAAACTTATCGCTGTAGCTTATTCCCACATAGAACGCGAAATGTTTGCGACGGAGGATGCATACAATGCTGAACTTGAAGTTGAAGAACGTGCCAAGCAAGTAGTTGAAACACTAAAAAAGCTGGGTTTCAACGTAAAAAGTTATGCCAGTGACCCTTACTTTCTAACCAACATCATCGTGGATAAGCCTGATTTACTTATTAATCTTGTAGACACCGTAAAAGGCCGAGATGAACTGCAGGAATCCATCCCTGCAATTTTAGAGTTTGCGGGCATCGAGTACACAGGAAGCGGTATCTCAGGACTAGTTGTCGGAAATAATCGAAATTATTTTAAACAGCTACTAATTACATCAGAAATTCCCTCACCTCAATTTAAATATATTAAAGATTTAAGATCTAATACTGAACCCGACTTTGATCCACCTTATATAGTTAAACTAAATGAAAGCGGCGGAAGTGTAGGTATCGACAATAAAGCAGTAAAAGCTACGAAAAAAGAAGTGTTAGAAAAAGTTAAAGACATGATTACCGCCTACAAGATGCCCGTTCTCATTGAACAGTTTATAGGCGGACCTGAAATCACAGCAGTCGTATTCGATGATGGGAATTCAAAAACTGTATATTTAGCTGAGAAAAAGTTTGGGATAAAACCGGACGGCGTGCACAATTTTACCAGCCAGGATAGCTACGAATACGACAAAGCCTACACATATAAGTTTGTAGACGAAAAACTGGAGGAAAGGATAATTCCTCTAGTAATTAAGGCTTTCAACGTATTAAAATATAAAGATTACGCCAAATTTGACATTAGATTAGGGGAAAATGACATTCCATTTTTTATCGACTGCAACCCCAATACAGCATTCGGCCCCGATAAGGGTTTGCCTATGACAGAGGTTTTAAAGATGTATGGAGTTAGCTTCGAAAATGTACTTTTAAGTTTAGTTAGCAAGCATGCCAGAATTATCAAAAACAAAAAGGTTGGATAAAATTCGTACTATCCAGCAAATATCCGAAAATCACTGCGGGCCGGCCGTCGTACAGATGTTGCTGGAAAACATTGGGATTGAAACAACCCAGGAACTGATCACAAAAGCGGGAGGTTCAAATGAGTCTATGCTTGACCGATATGGAATGCGTGTGGACCAATTTGCAAAAGCTGTGTTTGTTATAGCACCCACTGCTTCCTTGTGGACTAAGGAGAAGGCTACTGTAAATGATATAAAAAAGTTACTTGAGGTTTACGATCATCCGGTGGGTATAGAGTGGCAGGGGCTGTTTGAAGACTCCTTAGAAGAGGAGGACCCTGATGAAGACTATGGGCACTATAGCATAGTCTCACATGTGGATGAAGAAACGGGTAATTTAATAATTGTAGACCCATACAAAGACTTTGTAGATAGAAACAGAATAGTCTCCAACAAAATCTTTGTGAAAAGGTGGTGGGACAATAATGCGTACATGGACGAGGTAACCTGCAAATTGAAGCATAAAAAGGACGTGAGGCTTCTATTCATTATTGCAGACAACTCGGAAACGTTTCCTGAAGAACTTGGACTTACGAAGGTAAGACAAGCCTCGTGTAACACGTAGAGGAAAATACCAGCTATTTAGTCGATTCTTTTATTTTCATGGCGCTTCGGCCTTTTTTACCACGCAAGTAAAAAAGCTTAGCTCTACGAACTTTACCATGCTTTAATATATCCAAACTAACAATGCTAGGTGAATTTAGCGGAAAGATTCTTTCTACTCCGACACCATCAACGCCTATTCTTCTCACTACAAAAGTTTTGGAATCTCCAGCACCCCTTTTGGATATTACAATGCCTTCGTAAGGCTGTAATCTGGTTTTATCTCCTTCAATTATCTTGTACTGAAGTTTTATAGTATCTCCCGGTTTAAAATCCGGCATCTCAAAGCGCGAGATTTTTTGTTCTTCCTTTATTTCCGGCAACTCTGAAATAGGATCTACCGCATCGGCTACAGCCGGTTCTTCGGTTATTTCTGGGGAATCAGTATTTTGTTGTTGTAATGTATCTTCTGCCATAATGCGAGGTATAAAGTATCAGATAATGACGCTAAAATCAATCACTTTGCGCTAACCTTAGCTCCAGCCCTTACGTTGAATTTCACTCCACTCTTATCCCAGGTTACTTCCACGTTGTCTCCCTCACCTAATTCACCCTTAATTATCTTTCCTGATAACACGTTATCAAGCTCCTTCTGGATTAGTCTTCTCAAGGGTCGGGCTCCGTATTCATCGCTATAGCCTTCGCTTGCGAAATATTTTACAGCCTTCTCATCCACGGTCAGGTCGATTCCTTGCTCTAAGATTAACTTTACAGTCTTTTGAACCATCCGTCTGGAGATTTCTTCAATATCCTTTGGTGATAAGCTGGTAAAGACGATTATTTCATCAATTCGGTTCAAGAATTCCGGTCTAAATGAATTCTTTAACAAGGAATCGATTTTTTTATGCGTATCGCTTTTTTCCACATTTTTATCTTTAGATTTGCGAGACCCCTTATCAAATCCAATCTCTTGTCTTCTTAGCAGGTCAGATCCCACATTTGAGGTCATTATTAAGATAGTGTTTTTGAAGTCAACAGTCCTCCCTTTGCTGTCAGTAAGCCTTCCATCCTCCATAATTTGTAACAAGGCGTTAAACGTATCAGGATGGGCTTTTTCGATCTCGTCCAAAAGTATGACCGAAAAGGGCTTTCTCCTAACTATGTCTGTCAGTTGACCTCCCTGATCAAAGCCAATGTAACCCGGAGGCGCACCTATTAGCTTACTAACCGAATGCTTCTCCATGTACTCACTCATGTCTAAACGTACAACCATATCTTCGTTTCCATACAAAGACTCAGTTAATGCCTTAGCAAGCTCGGTTTTTCCAACTCCTGTAGGTCCTAAAAATAAGAAGCTCCCGATAGGTCTCTTGGGATCCTTTAAACCTGCTCTCGCGCGTCTTATCGCCTCTGCAAGTACACTCACAGCTTCCCCCTGGCCAACAATTCTTTGAGAAATCGTCTTTTCCAAATTTAACAATCTCTCTTTCTCCTTAACACTTAACTTCTCTAAAGGGATGCCTGTGGCACGTGAAACTACTTTTACAACAGCATCCTCCCAAACAGTCGGAATATCTTCGAGCTTGGTTTTAGTCCAAATTTCGGTCAGTTCTTTTTTTACTTTTTCCAATTCCGATATTCTTTTTGAAATCTCTTTTTTGCGGTCCTCCCCCAGGTCAGATCTAAACTCCTCTTTTAGCTGCACAAGCTCTGCGGTAACCTCTCTCAGATTCTCCGGCTCTTTTACCTGAGACAGTCTCACCAATGCACTTGCTTCATCAATCAAGTCAATTGCCTTATCAGGCAAAAAGCGGTCGCTAACATATCTATCGCTCATTTTTACAGCAGCTGCTATTGCCTCATCAGATATTTTTACCTGATGATGTTTTTCATAATTTTCACGTAATCCATAAAGTATCTTTACGGTGTCTTCAGTAGAAGGCTCTTCCACCATTACCGGCTGAAATCTTCTCTCTAGGGCCGCATCTTTTTCTATATGCTTACGATATTCGTCGATTGTAGTGGCCCCCACCATTTGCAACTGTCCCCGCGATAGTGCGGGTTTTAAAATGTTTGCCGCATCCATACTACCTTCGGCACTACCAGCCCCTACAACAGTGTGTAACTCGTCTAAAAACATTATTATCTGCCCTTTTGCGTCGATCACTTCCTGAATGATGTCTTTGAGACGGGATTCAAACATACCTCTATGAGAAGTACCTGCCAAAACAGAGGCAAGATCTAACGCGAACACCCTTTTTCCTCTCAGCAACTCAGGTACCTGCCCGTCTACTATTCTTTGAGCCAAACCCTCAACAATTGCTGTTTTACCTACTCCGGGATCACCGATTAATACGGGATTATTCTTTGTTCTTCGGGATAAAATGTGAACGACTCGCTCTATTTCATCTTTTCGACCAATTACCGGGTCCAACAGGCCATCTTTAGCCATCTCAGTTAGATCTCTTCCAAACTTATCCAATTTTGATGCCTTATCTGTAGTCTGTTTTGTTAGCTCCTCGTAACACTCTTCACAAACAGCCATATATATCTGTTGTCCGTTAATGATTTGATTTATTGGAATTTTGGCGGGTTTCTGCCCGCATCGATGACACATTACCATACAGAATATTTTAGCAGGAATATCCATTTTAGCAATGGGGTATTTTGAGTGCCAGCTTCACTTTGGCTGTTTTTTTTGGTACTTGTAATCTATTCCCCCTGCTCGCCTATTACCGGCATATGTGTGTTTCTTCATAAAGTCAGCGGGGAATCTTTCCTCAAACTCATTAAGCCTATCTATAACTGCTTTTTGTGAATCAACCTCAAAAACGCACGCCAGTTTGTATACGAGGTACATTAAATCCCCTATGCTATCCTCCAGCTCGAGTTTATTTTCACTCATCACTTTTTTTAACAGGGTCTCGTCTTTTTCCAAATGTTTAACTATATTCCATGCCTCCCCTATTTCCTCAGTAAGGTTTAACAGAATCCCATACACCTGGTATTTCTCTCCCCAATTACGAGCACTAATAAATTTATTGATCCTTTTCTGCATTTCATCTATTTTTACACTACTTTTTTTTGGCATACACTGAATTTACCCTTTTAGTTCCTTTGTTCTCAAAACTAATTACTTGAAACCCAGTTTTCTTGAGCATCTTTTTGACACCCGCTATTGAGTATATACTCTTTTCTCTACTCATATCTCCCTCGGTTTTTCCAACCTTTTGGATAAAATCTAAAATAAGCGTGCCATTATTATTCAGCAAGCGGTATGCCTCCCTAACAAGCTTGTCGGAAGAATACTTTAAATGAGATAACAAAACTCCTCTGCTCACAATCAGATCGAAACTATTAACAGGTAGTGCTGTGTCAGCTGCATCTCCTACAAGGTACCCAATCTTTGGCGTTAGTTTTTTGGCAACGGCAATCATTTCTGGCGCAATATCAATTCCGGTGACTGATTTTGTAATTTTGGCCGACAAAAGGTGCCTGGCCACAATTCCTGTGCCGCATCCCAGATCCAGTGCCTTTCTAAAAGTGGTCTTCCTACACACCTTTTCTACAAACCGGAGGAACCTTTTATAGCCCTTTTCAATGTTTACGTAGTGGGCCGAATTCTTGACATCTTTCTCCCAGGAACCAGCATGCTCCCCCCACTTTTTTTCGGAAATAATGTTAAGCATCTTTTCGAACTCGCATTCATACACGTGTAGGGACATAATGAAAATTGTAAAATCACCGGACTGAAGTTTAAGTTTTTTTGCAACTTGGTTGTGAATTTCCGATAATTTATATAAATCCGGGGGGAGCTTTTTTAGTGCGTCCATACTGCGCGATGCCACCGACATTACAAGTCTTCCATCTCTAATCATAAAGTTAAGCCCCCATACGCAAGGCACATGCTCATACGCAGTTTTTGGATCGATAAGTGTGACTATAGCTGATTTAGACCATGGGTTTTTTTTCAACTTCTTCACAACCAAATCGAGTTGGTCTATTCCATCGAAACTATGTATATTCTTATAGTAGTACCCCTTCTCGAAGATGGCCTTAACAAACTCAAAGTGCTTTGAACCCATTTTCTCTAAATACCACGAAAGCTCAGCTCTATCCGATTTATTACCGCAAACGCTTATTTTCATGTTTCGAAGTTCCAAAAGCTTTTCATCACCGTCGATGATTTCGCGGCCATATTTGAACAAGGCTCTTAAAGCTTTGTACCAGGCATCACTAAGGTTATTCGCTTTGTAATTAAGGTAGTCTTCCATATAAGTTATTTGGAAATTACATCAAGATAATCTTTATATTTATCATCCTGATAAGTTATCCTATCTTGAATTGATTCTCTCAATATATCGGCTTTACTTTTTTTATAATTGTAAGAAGCCCAGTCTAGGTATTTTTCGAGTTTTTTATCAATGAAAAAGTTAAAGCGTATCTTTTCTCCTCCGCTTTCGTTTTCTCTAAAAAAGAGAATCATTATGTCCTTTAGAGTAGTCTTGTTATATTTGCGCATAGTTATTAAATCAGAATCTAACCCGGAAATAAATGAGTCTTTTAAATCCCTCTGGCTATCCTCCGACCATAGTATTAGAACAGGTTTTCTCCTCTCGATGGCAAGGGAGATTTGGTAACCGATCGAAAAGCTTGGTACAGTTGCTTCAAACACAACAGCATCACAGGCCAGTACTGCTTTGGAAACCTCGTGAAATACTTCCTTCCATGGTAACTTTTCACACTTATCTGCCGATTTTTTACTGTCTGTATACTCCAAGGCAACATCAATCCAATCTCTAACCAATGTGTGACCTAACTCGCTAATGAGAGAGTTTATCAAAATGTAATTTTCCTTATATTTATCTATCTGGGCGGTAGAGCATGCAAAATTTACTTTCATATCCGAATCCTATTGACTAAATTGTTACACATGATATATGTAATACATAATAGCTATGTATACGTACCCTATACATAATTACATACACTTCATTTTATACCACATAAATACTCTGTCTCGCAAACCTCCTTGAATTAACTCTAAAAATGTAACAAATTTCTGTGAGGATTTATTATGAATTTTAAAAACTTAATATTAATCGACATAGGTACAACCACTGTTAAAGCCTATAAGTACTCAGACAAGCTTATACCCTTAGAACAAATCAGTCTCCACTTTAAGCAGGATTTCTCGCCCGAACAAGGGATAACCAAGGAAAAAGAGCGCGAATTGTTTAAATTTATTGAAAAATTAAAGGCTAAAAACGAAGATACCCCTATCAAAGTCTATGCCACCTCTGTGTTTAGGAAAATGGACCCCAAAACACAAAAAGCTTTCACAGATAGATTCTTTAATAACACAGGTATCTTCTTCAATATAGTACCCCACGACTTAGAAAATTTCTATCTCCAAACTAGTTTAATTGGCAAATATACATCTGCCGATCCTGTTATGCTCATTAACATAGGTGGAGGATCTACCGAGCTGGTTGTACTTGAGAATCGTAAAATAGTTGAAACTCACAACATAGATTTAGGGGTAGGTGCAGTGTTAGAAAAACACCCTGAAATAAATAAGGAAATTTCCGGGATATTTCTTGACGAGTTAACGCAAGAAGTAAAATTACAACTGCCGGAGATTGTATCAAAACCCAAAGTTGCATTTTATACCGGAGGAGAACTATCTTATATGAAACTGGCTGAATACCCGTTGAAAAGCAACTCGCTTTTCGAGGACCCCGACCATCCATACGTAATAGAAACAGCTCAATTTGCTCGAAAGAACAAGGAAGTATTCGAATACATCAGGCTGGAGACCTTAGAAAAACTGATGCCGGAAAACCCTAAGTGGATGGCCGGAGCACGACCATGTAGTGCAATAGCTCAAGCAATTTGCCAAAAGTATAACATCGAATCATTGATACCTTCTGACTCAAACCTGATTAATGGTGTAGTACGACAGGAATTTAGGAAAGTTACCTTAAGCGGAAGCTTTAGAAAGCATCTTGACTATATACTAACTATTAAACGGTCTCTGGAGCAGACTAAGATCGAAATACTAAGCCCAAGATTCACCGAACCAAAGAACCCTGGAGAGGAGTTTGTGGTATTTACCGGGGAAGAGAATATGACTCCTTTGGATCTCGAGAGACATCATTTGAGATCTATCGAAAACTCAGACGCTTTAATTGTGTGTGACAAGGAAGGTTATGTTGGTGCATCAGCAATGATTGAAATCGGATATGCGCAGTCTTTCGGGAAAAGAGTCATTTTCGCCGAGCCCCCAGAAGAATTTATGTTAAAGACATTGCCGGCTGAAATTGGAATATAGCTCAATGCGGGCCGCAATACGCGGCCTGCCCCCCTATTTTAGATCGTGCGAATTTAGTATAGTATTACTACACATTAGCTAAAGGAGGCTTACTATGGCAAACCTAATGCACCTAAGTCGGAAGGCATTTGAGCAGGTTATAGCGAAGGCTAAAACAGTTGAAATTCGAGTTAACGACCAAAAGCGAAGATTGTTGCGTGTAGGAGACATCATCACATTCGTCAACTGCTCTAATCAAGCAGATACAATATCTGTAGTAGTAACAAAGCTTGCAGTAATGGATCTGTTTGTAGACCTATTCAGAGAAGTACTCCCTTCACTAGCAGGATGGCCGGCCGGAACCTCACCAAGAGACGCTGCTATCGCAATGCAATATTATTATACCCTTGAAGAGGAAAGAGAATTCGGAGTGGTCGCCATTTTCTTTGAAAGAGTTTAGCACTGCGAGTTACATACCCCTCAAACAAACATTGGGGGGTAATTTGTTTAATGCTCCCAAACATCACCAACAAAGGGCTCCGAAGCTAGCGGAACTTTTTTGATAAATATTTCACCTGCCCTTATCATATCGTTAGACAAAACATGAGAAAATTCCTCAGCTTGATCTTCCCTAACTTCACACACTATTTCGTCATGTACAGTATGGGTAATTCCCCCATCGTACTGGCCACTTTTAAACCTTTCTTGAACAAAAACCAAGGCATACTTTATTGCATCAGCGTTTGTACCCTGAATAGGATGGTTTTTTGCCTGTCTTTGAATTCTGCTTATTTTTTTTCTATATTCAGGATCGGATTTTTCCGGTAATTTGTACCATCTTTTTCTTCCCGCCGGAGTCATACTGTACCCATGCACAATGGCATCCTTAGCCTGTTTATCCAGCCATTTACGGACGCTTGGGTAAGACTGGAAATATTTCTCCATATATTGTTCTGCATCCTCAGGGGTTACATCAATTTGCCTAGCTAAGCTTCCGGCACCCATTCCATACATTAATCCAAAATTAATAGCTTTCGCCGCCTGTCGCTTGTCTGGATATTTCTTTTTAAAATCATCCGTGTATTCCAAACCAAACATTAGCGCCGCGGTATAAGAATGTAAATCAAGTCCGTCTTTAATGGCCTTAATAAACTTTTCATCTCCCGACAAATCAGCTAATATTCTCATTTCCATCGAAGAATAATCCGAAACTACCATTTTGTACCCGGGTTTGGGGTTGAAACAAGTTCTGAAGGAGGCAGTTCTGCCTGCGGGTATTTGCTGAAGGTTAGGTTTGTTACAAGAAAATCTGCCCGTTGCCGCGCCCATTTGATTAAATTCCGGGTGCACTCTATTTGTTTTTGGATTTACTAATTCTAAAAAGGATTCCCCGAATGCGGATAACAGCTTCTCGCTTTGCCTGTAATTTAACAGAATCTGAGCAATCGGATGCTTTTGTTCTTCTAGGATCTCAACTCCCGTCGATGGGATATTTAATTTCAATTTGTTGTTAAACAAATCCATCAATTGTTGCTGACTATTCAGGTTTATAGCCGGAGCAGTACCACCAAATAGGTTAAATTGCGCGGTGGGAAAGTAGGGTTTTATTGCCTCATAAAATTCAGCCATAGCTTTGTCTCTATCTACACGGATAATATCCAATATTTCGTGCCATTTCTTGCGATCCACGTAAATACCTCGATACTCCATTTCAGCAACCACACTTGTTGTGGCAAACTCCAGCTTGGCAACATTCAACACGTTTTCCTTCTTCAGCTTTTGCAGCTGCTGCTCAAATATCGGAAAAAGCACAAGCGTATCTTTAGCACCATATTTAAGTTGCTCTTCAGTGAAATGCGCATGCTGCTGACCAGCAAAAGATTTACGAATATCCTTGTTCATATCAATTCCGGCGTAAGCTTGGGCAAGTGAAAGTAAACTAAAATAGCCCGAGCCCAACCCTGCTGTTAAAACTGCCTCCGCCAACATGGTATCGTATATGTTTTCCATAGCAACACCCGTAAAATGCTTTATCCATTTATAATCAAACTTGGCGTTATGTAATATTTTAATAACTTTCTTGTTTGTTAATAACTCAGAAAATCCATGTATTTCCCCCAAATGAAGTATCCGGGCGTCAAACACGTAACTAATTGTTTCAGTGCCAATTTGTACAGTTAGCAAGGCACCTAAGTATGGGTCCGTATGTGTGGTTTCAACGTCAACCCCAACTGCTTTCTCCGAAATTAATGCTTTTAATGCTTCTACCGCCCGAGCAGTGTCGGTAATAAACTCGTATTTTGGCTCATTTGGATCAAATTTTAGTACATAGGGCATATGAACAGTTAAATTAAACCATATTTTTACTCAAATAAGTCAAGTTCAAAAAACCCGACTATGGGTCGAAATTAAACTCGTTTCGTGATAAGATACTCCAAGCTAATAAAACTATCATGATAGGAGGCTAAAAATGAGCAGGCTCACGAAAGGGTTATTCAGTAGTGATGAAAGAGTTTCTCTTCTGAGGAAGGAGCTGTTTGGTGATAAACTGAAACATTTTGGCAAACTGCTTAACATAAGATTTCCAAACATGGCTCTCAAAGCACTCGCAGAGCTGGGAATTTCTCACTTCGCACAGGGTGTCTTAATTAAAAACCGAGATCTGTTCGAGTTTTCATTTGATGGCTTCGATATGGATTGCTTTAGCTTTGCCCTTAATGGAAGCGCGATTGGGCTTGTTGAGATCAACAACAACCCAGTTATAGCCTGCAAGGAGCTCGCCGCAGACATAGCAGCCATAGTAAGTGGAATCGCCCTTCGACAAGAAACGGACTTGGTGATTTGCAGTAACTGTGGTGGCAAGCCAGGCGACGTAAGCAGGGAATATTACTGCCCAGGCTGTGGCGGAGCAGACACATGGAAACTGAAGGATCCGATCACTTCGGGCATGGCACCTATTCCATCATCGTTTTTGAATTTGCTAAATGTGCACGAAATTCAATTGGTTGACGCTCAGCGGCCTCATCATACAGAAGAACCAGAATACTGCGCAAAGTGCCGTAAAGTGCTAGACAACCTTTACACCGGAATCGATATCATTTATTACGATCCGCAAAAAGGATGGGTGGTTGAAGCATCGGCCAAAGGGCTCCATTTCACAGTGTGTCGTGATTGCAGTAAAGAGTTGGAAGGTACGCACAACACCGGGTGGGTGACTTAAAGTAGTAGAAAGAGAGATTAAGAGGGTAAGCCGTATGCTAAAGCTTGCCCTCTATTTTTTTTCTTACTACCATTGGGTCCGCCCCTCCTTTAGTCTCCTTCATCACCTGGCCTACTAAAAAACTAATCGAATTAGTATTACCCTTTTTATAGTCTCCCACTGCTTTAGGGTTCATTTCCAACACTTGGTCTATAACCCCGGCCAATTTTTCTTCATCTAAATTGTCCGAGTTTCCCTTTATAAGCTGCTCTAACATCGAGTAAAGATGTTCCGAACCCTTAGCGGCAGCCTCAATTATCTCCTTTTTGTTTACCAAAAAATTCGCGGATTTTATAGGATCCAAGCCCTTTTTTAGTGCCTGATCAAACAATATCACTGTATCAAGTCCGAAATTATTAACAATGGTTCTAGCCGTAGCAAGGGAAATTCCCATGCTCTCGTAACGGGAAACCGCCTCATCGGGTAATTCTCTTAACTGTGATGTAATTCCGGCAAGGTAGTCGTCGTCGAACTCCATGGGAGGTATGTCAGGTTCAGGGAAATACCTGTAATCATGAGCTTCTTCTTTGTCTCTTTGAGTAACCGTTTTCCCCGTAGCCTCATTAAAACCTCTGTTCTCCTGTTTTGGAATTTCACCTGATGTAAAAACTTCAACTTGCCTTTCAAACTCGGCGTTAACTGCTTTTTCTAAAAATTTAAACGAATTTATGTTTTTTATCTCGACTTTATAGGGAGCCAGTTCGTTCGCATTTTCCATTTCTTCCGTTCTAACAGACACATTAGCTTCTAATCTTAACTGGCCTTTCTCCATATCGACGTCGCCTATTTCTAAGAACCTAATAATATTTTGGACCTTTTTACAAAAATCCACTGCATCTGTTACATTAGTAAAAACGGGTTTTGTCACCATTTCTATTAGCGCAACCCCCGACTTGTTGAAATCTATCAAAGTTTGGCTATTTACGTGAAATGACTTGGCAACATCCTCCTCTAGGTGAATTCGGTCTAATTCAACTACAAAGCCATTATCGAGCTTCAAGGATCCCCCAACACATAAGGGTTGCTTATATTGGCTGATTTGATAACCTTTTGGCAAATCCGGATAAAAGTAGTGCTTTCGATCAAACCTGGACTTCTGGTTGATTTCACACTTTAGTGCCATTCCAAGCAACTGTGTTTTCTCAACCGCTTCCCGATTGGGCACAGGCAATGCGCCGGGCAAACCCAAACAAACCGGACACGTTAATGTGTTAGGCTCTTTTCCCCAAATATCAGAGGAGCAATAACAAAACATTTTTTTATTAATTTTGGGATGTAAGTGTATTTCCAACCCCAATACAAGCTTATATTTAGTTAAGCTCATTGTTCATATCTCTAAAAACCAATTGCTCTATTACAAAGTCATCTTGATCTATCACATAATCCACTAACTTTGCAACCTCTTTAGGATCCATTGAATACTTAAAATCCCTCTTGGCTCCGGCAGTTTCGTGTAAAGAAGTTTTCATTAAACCAGGATAGAGCCCTACAACACTTATATTATCTTTTTGTAAATCTTTTCTAAGGGCTTTGGTAAAGCCTGTAATTGCCCACTTCGATGAGATATACACGCATCTTTCTTCTTTTGCTTCTATTCCATTTACCGACACAATGTTTACGATCTTTCCCCGTTTGTTTCTCTTCATAATCGGCAAAACTGCCTTAGTCATATAAATCGTCCCCACTGTGTTAACCATTATCACCCGTGCAACATCTTGGTAAGTGTTTTCTACTAAATCTCCACCAAGCCAGATTCCTGCATTGTTTATCAAAACATCTATTTTCTTATGCCTCGCTACTATTTGGCTAACTACATCCTCAATTTGGCCGGGGTCTGATACATCACAATAAAAATTGTCGCAACACAAGCTATCTCCAATCTCACACAGCTTGGTTTTATCGTTAGATGTAATTACTACGGTATGCTTTTGGTTCAGAAACTCTGCAATCTCAAGCCCCAAACCATCAGAGCCCCCTGTTATTAACACCACTTTTTTCTCTAATTCAATCATATTAAATAATTACCCCAAGTGCTCTCAAAGCTTCTTTAAAAACTGTAATATTTTCAGTAAGTATAAAATGTGGCGGTTCAAACCCCGCTTCATGCACCAAATTATTTCTTATTTTGTGTGCCCCCCAAATGTTGCTATATAAATACCTATCAAAACGGTTTTCGGCAGATTTTAAACGCTCTCCCATCGACTCGCCATCCGAAATATCCTTTAAAGCCGCATCCAAACTTCTGTCTGCCATAATCAAGGCCTGTCTTAATTGCGCAGGAGATTTTGAAGCTATTGCCGCATTGATCTTTTTCCAATCGTCACGAATTCGTGCTTCGGATGCAGATGATACCGAAGATCGTCCCCATCCGGATCCAAAAGAAAATAATTTAAATAAGTTTAAAACCATATATTTAATGAACAATCATTCTCACTATTTTGTAGGCAAGTGCTAATGTGATTAAATGAACAGTCGCTTGAACCAATGCAGGCATCTCACCCAACGACTTTCCGGTGAAACCTCTAAAGACTTGATCTGCTAAAAATATAACAAACACAAAAAACATAACCGGGACTGCTAGCCACATTATTCTATCGTCTATTTTTATAATCGGTGCTTTACCCATATGCTACTCAAGAATCGGCCTTTCTAAATTGAACTTAGTAGACTTTTCAAACTCGTGCGCTGCCCCTAACAGTTTCGCCTCAGCAAACATAGGGGCCATAATATTTAATCCTACAGGCAAATTTTGGTGAAGTCCACACGGCACTGAGATGCCTGTTATTCCTGCTATACTGCTTTGTTCTACCAAGACATCCATCATTTCTCCAAATGCCGAAAACTTCTCACTCTCACCTAATTTTAGAGCGATTCCAGGCATTGTTGGTCCAACAATAAGATCAACTTTCTCAAAAGCTTCATTCAAATCATCAATCAACATAGTCCTCACTCTTTGCGCTTTTGAGTAGTAAGCTTCATAATATCCGGCACTTAGGGCATACGCACCAAGCATCATTCGCCTCTTGGCCTCTCGGCCAAAGGTTCCCCTTGCATTTCCATACCTGACCCCGGTTAACCTAGCTAGATTGGAAGAAACTTCCGACCTTTGCAAAATCGTGTACACAGCTATCGAATACTTTGGATTCATCAAGTCAATATCAACTACTTCCGCTCCAAGCTCGGTGAAAACAGCAAGGCTATCCTCAACTGTTTTCTTATAGCCGGCTTCCATACCGATATCAAAGTAGGATGCCGGTCTTCCCACTTTTAAACCCTTCAAGCTGAAAGATTCCATCTTAGCTACATAATCCTCCACAGCCAAGGGAGAGGAAGTTGCATCAAACGGGTCGCCTCCCGCAATTACACCCAAAACTATAGCGGCATCTTCAACAGTTTTTGTTAGCGGACCGGGTGAATCAGTCGATGAAGCCATAGCAACCACACCGTATCTGCTTACACGTCCATAAGTAGGTTTTAAGCCTGTGATTCCACACCATGCCGCAGGGCCGCGAACACTTCCTGCTGTCTCGCTCCCAATTCCAAAAATACACATATCGGCCGACACAGCCGCAGCAGACCCTCCGGATGACCCTCCCGGCACTCTGGAATAATCCCAAGGATTAGTAGTTTTAAAAAAGTCTGATGTTTCCGTGGAGGACCCGTGAGCAAATGCATCCATATTGGTTTTCCCCAATAAAATAGCCCCGGCATTTTCTAGCTTGCGTGTAACAGTAGATTCAAAAGGCGGTATATATCCTTTCAAAATATTCGACCCGGCCGTTGTTTGTATACCCCGTGTACTAAAATTATCCTTACAAACATAGGGAATTCCTAACAAAGGTTTTTTGTAACTGGCCTGTGAGATTTCCAGATCAGCTTTTTTGGCCAATTCTAGAGCCTTGTCGGCACATAACGTAATAAAAGCTTTAATTTTTTTATCATAGGAACTTATTTGGGTCAAACAGGCCTCCACCAAAGCCACACTGGTAAAATCCCGATTTTTTAAGCCTTCCCTTGCCTGTGAAATTGTGAGTTTGTTAAGCGAAGCCATTAGCGATCAAATACTGCCTCCGCACCAAATAAATCCCCTACTCTCTTGGAAGCATTAGACAACGCTTCTTCTGCCGATAAAGTAGCGGATACGTTTTCTTTTTGAAAAACATTTTTTCGCCCTGTAACTTGATATGTCTCATCAATATTGTGAGTGTCCAGTTCATTTAGAGTTACAACATAGTCCAACGTATCAGTTAGAATCTCCGAAAAGGCTTCCTCTTGCCCCGAGACATCAACTTTTATCAGTTTAGCAATATGCAAAACCTCATCTTTACTTATTCTATCGACCATAAAGCTATTGTATCTAAAAAAATCGAACTTTTACATACTTTCCAAGCGGCGGATGCGTTCCTCGATAGGTGGATGGGTGCTAAACAAATTTGCCGCTCCACGCCCTATACCGGCACGGATAGGGCTTACAATGTATAAATGAGCTGTAGCGCCATTAGCAGCTTCAAGAATTTCCTCGTCGTTTGTCAGTTTTTTGAGCGCGCCTGCCAGCCCGGCCGGGTAGCGAGTTATCAAAGCAGCCGTGGAATCAGCTAAATATTCTCTGTTTCTCGAAAGTGCCAGCTTAATCAAAGTAGCTATTATTGGGCTAAGTATTAAAAATACCACTCCGATCAGTAAAATAAGTCCGCTACCCTCGGAATTTCGTTTATTACTTGATCTGTACAACCTTCCACGGGTAAACCAATCAGCTAACAAAGTGATTGTTCCTACTAGCACGCTCACTATACTCATTAGTCTAATATCGTAATTACCTATGTGGCTCATCTCGTGGGCTATTACTCCCTCAAGCTCGCGTTTTTCTAATCTTTGGATAATCCCTGTCGTAAAGCAAATAACTCCATGCTCAGGATCCCTACCGGTCGCAAAAGCGTTCATTGAAGTATCATCGATAATGTAAACCTTCGGCTTAGGCAACCCGGAAGCTATAGACATGTTCTCAACTAGTTTGTGTACATCCGGTGCTTCATCGAAGTTAACTTCTTTTGCCCCCGAAATGCTAAGAACAATCTTGTCTGAATTATAATATGATAAAAGCCCGGAAACTCCCGAAAAGATAAGAGCAAAGGGAATCAATCCAAGCCCACCTGACTCTGTGAAAAACTCACCGATAAACCAACCTAGAGCGGACACCACAACAACGAAAGCAGTAACAACAAAAAATGTTTGGCGTTTATTCGAATCGATATTTTGGTAAATATTTGGCATGCGACTATTTTATCATCCATAAACGCGAAAAGCTCCGATTAAGGAGCTTCTCATATATATTGAACAATTAGCCTAAAAGGTAGTCATATAATCTGCAAGTTTAGGGAGTATCTGTTTAAACCAGGGTGTAAAACCTTCAGGATCCTGCTCAATTTCCTCTGCCAATTCCTCAAGAGATATCCATTCCCAGTCGCAAGCTTCATCTATGTTTATGTTGGGCTCCAAATCGTAATTACCCACAAACACGTGTGTAATTTCATGTTCCTTAAGGTTGTGATCCAACTCAACCTCATAATAATGCTCCATCAACGGTGTTAACTCGCACGAAAATCCCATCTCCTCCATCAAACGTCGTTTTGCAGCCTCTATAACATCTTCACCGGGCCTGGGGTGGCCACAACAAGTATTCGACCACAATTCCCCGCAGTGGTACTTTTTTAAAGCTCTTCTTTGTATTAACAATTCCCCTTTTATATTAAAAACGAAAATCGAAAATGCCCTGTGCAGTAAACCTTTCTCATGTGCTTCCATTTTTTCCATTTCACCCAAGGGCTTGTTCTTGTTATCAATAAGTATTACTTTTTCCACCATCACATTTTACTACACAAAACAAGAAAGCTCCCGTAAAGGGAACTTTCTCATGAGCCCGGCGGGTTGCAAAACCCTCCCGGTCCACCACATAGCCTAAGCTATGAAAACCTATCAAGTAAGTTCAGTTTAACAAATCCTACTGTAAGTTCAATGGGATTATTCTATCGAAAATGGAACAATGTGCATTGATATTTCTAGCGAGATCAAGTATTTCTCTAAGGGTTCAATCCCCTTTGGGTCCACCACTAAATAGAATGTTAATTAAACCCAACCTTTACGGCCTCGCGTTCGGTATCGTTGGCTTCGAAGAACTCCTCGGCTTTAAATCCCAGCATATTTGCGATTAAGTTGCTTGGGAATACTACAATTTTCTCGTTAAACTGGCGGACCACATTGTTGTAAAACTGTCTGGAATATGCCACTTTATCTTCGGTGTCTGATAATTCCTTTTGTAAGTTGGTAAACCCCTCTTGAGCTTTTAACTCTGGATATGCTTCTGCAACTGCAAACAAACTTTTTAAAGCTCCCGAGAGCATGTTATCAGCTTCACCGGCCTCTTTGGGATTTTGTGCACTAATAAGAGCCGCACGGGCTTTTGTTACATTTTCAAAAACTTCTCTTTCATGAGTAGCATAACCTTTAACAGTTTCCACAAGGTTAGGAATTAGATCCGCTCGTCTCTTAAGCTGAACGTCAATTTGGCTCCAAGCTTCTTTTATTCTTACCTTAAGAGAAGCCAGAGAATTATATAGACCTATTACTAAGAAGGCTAAAACTAACGGTATTACCAATAAATAAATCATAAAACCTCCACAAATTTTACTACTGCAAATATTATACTACTTCAGTTTTGACCTGTAACCAAGCCTTCAAACTTGACATATGCTATAGGATATGGGATAATCCAAACATCGAACTTAACCCCAGATATCGGGGAAAAAACTCATAATAAGGAGCAAAAATGAAGACCAAGTTTTGGATAGTTCTAGTAGTCGTGGCGTTTGCCTTGTCTTTTGCTACTATTCCAGAAAAGGTTAAGGCTAGTGAGCTAAATCTCCCCAGCATCTCGGTGAACTTTCAGGGTCAGCCCCAATGGGAAGAGCTTAGCATCTCAAATACAGGACTTATCGAATTTTTGTTCGTGCCTACCTCTACCTATCCAACCCCAGACTACCTGGATAACGGAAGAGTCTGGTATAAAACTCCAGCAGGAGACTTCAGAATAGACGAAAATTTGTGGTCTCCTTCGGAAGAAGTAGAAGGCGCATATGTTTGGCACCAGGCCACTACTTCAAGTGTGCAAAGCTTTTGGATCGACACCTACCCGGGCATCCTTATCGATTGGAACGGTTATGGGCCGTGGGAAGAAGCCCTCATTCACTACACCTATTCCGGTATCGAATTGACTGAGGGGAGTACTGCGATTAACTTTACTGTCTACCCCCCGGTTTACCTGCCGGGGTACGGGGTACAAAATCCCATATGGGATTGGTACACTGAAGCTTTCCCCATGTGGGCTGCGGATCAGTTTGGGCCAATCATAATGGACATCCAAACCTCATGCGATGGCTTTGGAGACAACCACGAGGGCGAATTCGAATGGGAAACCGACATGCAAAGCGGTTTATGGTTCGGAAATGGTGTTCCTAGGCTGTTCGTATTAGATCCATTTACAGAGGTTTTATGGACGTTGATGAGACCCGACGGGACAATATTGGCTCAGGGTATATCGCAAGGCCCATCATGTGGTACTAATTTGATGTGGCTTCCACTTATACAGCAATAGATTTGTTACATGAGCTCGGACAGAAATATATATGTCCGAGCTCTTTTATTTATAACTCATTTCTTTAGTCTTAACTTGAACTTATCCGCAAATTCTCCAAAACTCAGCGTGTTTACAATATCCTTGGCCTCTATTCCCGCTCTTCGAGCAATATTTACACCATATTTCATGTATTCCATTTGGCTTTTCTCGTGAGCGTCAGTGTTAATCACTAATGGTATTGCCCTTTTAACACATTCCTTAGCAAGATCATCGGGTAAATCAAGCCTGTTGGGTTGGGCATTTATTTCCATCAATTTTCCCTCATATGCACATGCCGAAAAAACTTTCAACCAATCCGGATCAACCGGATCCCTTTCGTTTAGCAATCTCCCCGAAGGATGGCCTATATAGTTAATGTAGGGATTTTCCAGTGCTTTAATTATTCGGTCGGTTATCTCTTCCCTTGATTGATTAAAAGCTGTATGAATAGATCCAAGAGCAAAGTCCAGTTCCTTTAGAATAGAATCCGGTAATGCCAGTGTGGCATCCGCCAGAATATTAACTTCGTACCCGAATAATATCTTGATTTCCGGGTATTTTTTACTAAGAATCGCGATTTGCTCTCGCGTCTCGGTAATTATTTTTTCGACTTCCTCCAAACCTCTTGTTTGAACACTAGGAGCGTGATCAGTAACTCCATAATATTCATAGCCTATCTTTATAGCCTGAATAATCATATCTTCCAGGCTATTTAAGCCATCCGACGCAATAGTATGCGATTGCAGATCTCCTTTTATATCACTTACTTTTATCAAATTAGGAATTTTCCTTTGTCTGGCCAAATCTACTTCGTTGGAGCCATGACGCATTTCTGGGGGAATGTACTCTAGATTTAAGAAACCGTAAAACTCTTCTTCGGTGGCAAATTCCTTAATATCTTCCATACCTTTGCGCTTTATGCCATATTCCGATAAGGAAAAACCTTTATCTAAGGCGTATTGTCTTAATAGAATGTTATGTTGCTTGGAACCTGTATTATATTGCAGCATCGCTCCGTAGGATTGCGGTGTTGACAAGCGTAAGTCTACTTGAGCATCATTTGTGAGTACAACCATCACTTTTTTTTCACCACGGGTTAGTACCTCGGCTATCTCGGGAAACTCCAAAAAGTGTTTGGCAACTTCATCAAAATTAGAAGTAGCGACAACAATATCTATATCTCCAACTGTCGGGTTTTTCCGGCGGTAAGACCCTAGGGCATCGATCTTCTCTACAAACTCGCACTCTTTCATATACATAATTATTCTGTTCACAACTTGCTCAGCATGGACGTACAACATTCGAGGTTTTTCGTTTTTTGTTAATTTAGATTGATTAATTGCTTCTAAGATTTGCGCCTCGGATTTTTCACCAAAGCCCTCGAGTGTTTGAATCTTATGATTTTCGGCTACTTCTTTAAGTTTTTCGATGGCACTTTCTCTACTATCAAGTTTAAAAGCATGGGCCAGTTTAAATGCTTTTTTGGCACCTATACTTCGTAACCCAATCAGCGCAAACATTCCATCCGGCAAGCCCTTTTTTAACGCTTCAAACTTCTTTACCTCTCCAGTTTTAAACAGTTCATCTAAGTGTTCGGATATAGTTGTTCCCACACCGGGAATTTCCCGAAGTTTTTTGTTTTCCCAGATATCGAATATTGAAACAGTGAGATTGTCTAAAATAGAAATGGCGTTTTGGTATGCTCTAATTTCAAAAAAGTTATTTCCCCTTATTTCCATCGCTGCCAGGGCTTCTTCCAGGATTGTGATTACTTCGTTGTTAGGAAGTCTTCTTTTAGTCACATGGTAATTGTATCATTCTAGGCATGTGTCTGCGCGTAAGTCCAATCGGCGATGTGCCACCAATTTTCGATGTATTCAGCTCTAAGGTTTTGATATTTTAAATAGTAGGCATGCTCCCACAAGTCCAAACCTATAAGCACAGTATTTCCCTCCGAAATAGGAGTATCTTGGTTTTTGGTAGTCAGAATTTCCAGGTCGCCAGAGGGCTTTTTAACAAGCCATACCCATCCGCTTCCAAAATGCTTCATTGCCACATCAGTGAACTTTGCCTTAAACTCAGCAAAAGAACCAAATGTATCATCTATTTTATCAGCTAACGCGTTGTTCGGGAGCACTTGGGGATCGGGCGACATGCATAGCCAAAAAAGATTGTGGTTATAAACTCCTCCGCCATGGTTTTTTATTGCCTGCCTGCTTTTTTCGGGGATATTATCTAAATTTTTGAGTAAATCCTCCAAGGACAACTCTGCAAACTGTGGGAGTGACTCAAGGGCGGAATTTAACTTATCTACATATGTTTGATGGTGTTTAGTGTGATGGACTTCCATTGTTTTTTCATCAATATACGGCTCTAGTGAATCATACGGATACGGTAGTTGGGGTAATTGGTGTTTCATATTCATAATTATCTATATGTTTGGGATTTTGTAAAGGCTTTTCTACTGAAGAAAGCATCTGCAAGTTTGTCCGTTGACCCAGACAGGTTGAGTTGGTAAGATATGTTGGTATTTTGGGGCCGTAGCTCAGTTGGTTAGAGCGCTTCCCTGTCACGGAAGAGGTCGCGGGTTCGAGACCCGTCGGTCCCGCCAGTTCTTACCTTCACTCTCTATATCCACCGTATCCCTACTATAGGTTGACGCCATGCCTTTTCAATGCTATACTCTGCCAAGCTCTCTAATCAAATCCCTAGGCCATGTGGCCATTAAAAGGAGTAATGCAATGAAAAAGCAGTTTATGCTGTATGTCGAGTACGTATTTGCACAGTGGAACTACTTAGTGATGCTAATGCTGGGCGGAGTTTTTTTTGGTGTCTGGCTTGTGACCATAACCATCCCAAACACTACAGTTAAGTTGATTGGCATCGCCTTTTTGCTTTCGGGATGTATATCATCCGGAATAGCAATTTATAATCCGCTAAGCTACTTCAAAAACGAGAAATATCGCTGTAAACGCGCTCATCTTGAGGAGTTGTCTCACAAAATGGACTGGCTGGTTGCGAACATGTGCAAGGCCTGCAAGAAAGGCTCACTGCCAAAGACACAGGCAAGCGACCTGATCTTGTTTTTAATCTCCTACTATATGGCAGGCGGAGATCTGGAGCATAAGATCGAGGAACTAAACAAAAGTTCTTACATCCTGCTCTTCACCACAAATACTCAGGGTACCTCGGTACATATCGAGTCCAAGCCAGGAGCACCTGCCATGATGATCACAGTTTGCATCGGAAATGATCTGAAACATTTGGCGGAAGGCGAATTTTGTAGTTAGGAACTAATTATTAGTAGAGAGCCAGGGGTAAGCGTCCATATGGACATTGCTTACCTCTTTTTTTTTGCCTTATTTCTTCCACACTGATAGAATTTCAACAAAGAGCTAATAGACTAAAGGAGGAAAGTATGCTTCACATCATAGGTCACGATTGGCTTGCAGTTGCATGCGATCAAACTGATTGGACCCGCGAGGCACTGGCCAATTCCATCGCAGAACACTTTGATACTATTGCTGGCAAAAGCTTTGAGGAGGTCTGCAGTGATATCTTGGAGGACCGAAGTAGACGATTTGAACTTGTAGATTTCCTGAAAAACAGCATTGACCAACTTAAGGCCACCCCCCGCTGCAGAATTCTAAGCACGTTGGAGCTTAAATCCGGAGGAACTTTGGTCTTCCTATGTTTTGGCAAGCAGATAACCAGAGATAGAATAGTTGAAACGATAGTGGAAGCCGGTTATAAAACACATTTGGTCACTAAAGATCATGACTTGAACTTTCTTCCAGAGGAAGGGATCGGTGTTGTCATGCTAAGGGGGCTACTAGATACACCGGATACTCTCCTACTAGATAAACTGGATTGGAGTGAGGCGAGTGGATCTGAAGTATTTAAGTGGGTTCGAGAGCAGTCAACTTCAGGAATTTCTGGCCACTACACTACCGAAGAAGAAAGGAAGTTGCTTAGGAAATATTTGTTTCTACACTAGTTAAGCAAAGCAAGGGTAATATAACATCCTTGCTTTTTCATTTTCCAACAACTAAACACTTTCATTTGAATAATATTTCTGGTATATACTACTTACAACTCAAATATATTTAATTGAGCTATCTTGCCCTTCTTGCCCAAAAACTACTATGTAACTGTTTTTTGACTAAGGGGGTGCTAATAATTAGAAAATGGCGGAAAATAAAGAAAACATTGATACACAAAAAGACGGACTAGCCTTAGTCGTGGGGGGACTTTTTATATTGGCTTTAGTTTTTGCAGCTTACAACTACTTTTCAAAAGGAAAAAACACTGAACAAACTACAACAACAACCGGTGAAACTGCGCAGGAAGTAGTTGCAGAGGCACCTAGCGAAGACACTGCAGAAGAACCGGTGGGGGATATTAACGGTGACGGGCTAGCTGATAATACCTTAGGAACAGAGCAGGCCAAATTGGAGTTAGGGGGATGGGTAGCTAATAATTACAATTCCGGGGAAATTAAAGCAGGTAATTACACTGTAAAAAGCGGTGACACACTTTGGGAAATCGCGGAGGCGGCATACGGTAACGGGGCTGATTGGGTAAAAATCCTAGATGCGAATAAAGGGTCTATTGATTTCTTACCAAATGGGTCACAAGCGTTGATAAGAACCGGTCAGGTTTTAGTATTGCCTTAACTGCTCATTTAAATAGATAGCTTGCAAGCTCAAGGAGGGCCGTCTGGTGGAAGCGGCCCTCCTTGTGTTGTGTTGATATAATTAAAACGTATGCGGGCGTGGCTTAGTGGTAAAGCGTCTCCTTCCCAAGGAGAAGATCGCGGGTTCGAATCCCGTCGCCCGCTCCATAGCGTTTGGTTTTCGAAAACCTCTAATTCTGCCCCCTAAAACAAGCTTTTCCCTAGTTTGAGCCTAAATTTCGAGAAGACTTTCGTTAGTCTCAGCAATTTTATACTGGAAACCGGAGTCAGATCTATATTTTTTTCTGAGATATAATAGTTAAGTGAAAATTTACGTCGATAATAACATCCTATCTGCAATCATCGGAAACCAGTTCACTGTCGATGATGGGAACGCAATGCAAAAATTAGCTTTGAGTGATCATGAGTTTATTACTTCACAAATCACAAAGCAGGAAATGGATAAAGCTACCGTGCCTAAGATAAAAGGGGCTGCTCTGTTTATTTATAAAATATTCGGAGGAGAGAAGTTTCTGAACAAAGAGACTTATTCTGCATCCGGATTCGGGGATGCTCTTTTTGGAGCAGTTCCTTGGGGAGGCGGAGAAGCAGAACAGCCATCTTTATCTCTTCTAAGACAAGCCTTTGAACCCGATGACGCACGACACATTTTCCAAGCGCTTTCTAGTCACTCTGACTTTTTTCTCACGCTAGATGAAAAGACTATTCTTAAAAGATACAGATCAAATTATATGAATATGCAAGCTTTTTGTACAAAGGGCAAACTGAAAATTGTGAATCCAAAAGAACTAATAAAGGAGCTTCAACTCTAAGCTTTTCCAACTATTTATCCTGTGAGTAATGATTGACTGCTCGTGAAAGGCGATCTCTGTGGCTAAGATGGATCACAAACTAGTATGATACCATCAGTTCTCTAAAAGTAAGATACCCTCATCACAGAAATCATTTGGTAGCAGTAGTATGTCAATTTGTCTCGCCTTTTTCTCCCCAAAGTTATAAAATGTTAGTACATATGTGGACTAAGCATGACATTATTAAAGAGCTTCAAAGGTACGCTAAAGAGATTGGCAAAACTCCAAGCCAAAAAATATTTTTCGACAATACCGAGGTTGGAATATATGATCGAATGAGGTTTTGGCCTAACTATGGTGCACTTGTGCGTGAGGCTGGATTAACCCCTAACGAGTTTGATAAAACCAAATACAATCATGATCAACTATGTAGACTGTTTATTCGTGTTGTTCGTGAAGAAGGCAAATGGCCAACAAGAGGCATTTTAGATGTTAAACATCATGCAGATCATAGTTTTCCAGACTCATCTACGTTTTACAAGAAACTTGGTTTGACTGGTGAATTAGCAAAAACTATCTTAATATTTGTCAATGAAAAACGTGGATACAGGGACATCATTGATACTTGCAATTCAGTGATTAAGGAATACGAAGATAGCAGTTTATTCTCAGAAGGTGATGTAGTTCCAGGTTATGTATATTTAGGTAAACAGAACGGAAAATATAAGATAGGCAAATCAAAAGACCCTGATCGTCGTAGAGAAGATATTACACTTTTAGGCCCTGAGCCTTTCGAACTAATACATGTGATAAAAACAGATGACATGAACGGTATTGAAAAATATTGGCATGAAAGATTTAAATCAAAACACAAAAGAGCTGAATGGTTTAGCCTATCCAGAACTGACATCAGCGATTTCAAGCAATGGAAGAAAATCGCTTAACTAGGAATATTTCCTTTGATTAAACTTTCCCTTTTTCAGAAAATCAACAAAAACCTCCTGAAACATACAGAAATCAACACTCTTTAGATAGTTTTTTAAAGCAGTCAGTTGTAGAATTAGTTCTGGAGTAACGGAAGACCGAAGGATGATTTTGACATCAGTGGGAAATGTCATATCAGATTGGTTTAGAAGATATGATTTGATATTGCCCTCCAGGCTGGGCAGGTTCGAGCAAAGTACGGTCACCAGCTCAATTGCGAAATGGTTTTGTGTTTTTCCCAATTTTCTTCAAGAAATCAATCTTTTCCCGAGTTCTAGCTACTATTTTTAACAATTTGTTGTTAGCCTGGAAGTTTTGGTTAATGGTGACGAGAGTCGGACCTAAATATATTTAAGAAGAACTGGAATTTTGGTAACACCACCAACCTCCTTCATAAAGTGGCCTTTATTGTGTTCTACGATAATCTTTGCCCCCAGCTTTTCTCTATAAGCCAATTTGTTTTGTTCCAAGGGAACCCATGGATCATTGTCTGAGAAAAGAGCAACAAAAACATTTGCTAAATGTTTCACTTTCTCATAATTAATTGGTGTTTCGTACCAAGATTGTACGATCTTGTGGTCTTCGGGTAATGGCAATGCTTCCTTGCTCAATATTTCCCAGCCAGCAACAAGTATGACTTTATCAACCTTTTCATTTTGTTGATCTAAGTATCTTATGATTGTCTGGCAACCCATTGAGTGCCCGATCAGAATATCGGTTTGCCTTAGTTTACCGAGACTATTTGTCATTTCAGCTAACCATTCGGACATCACTGGATAATCTGGATTTGGCATAGCTGGTGTTGAAGCAGAATACCCTCTACTTTCAAGTTCTTTCAATGCCCACGGAAACCAATCTTGGTCATCACGACCAGTCCACCCATGAATAATAAATGCTCTTTTTCTTTCCATATCTTTTGTCAAAAATGATTCTTCAATCTCTGCGGCTAAGGTGGATCACAATTTGTGCCATCAGCTCCCTAAAAAGGGTACGTTCACAGCAGAGATCATTCGGTACGCCTAGTATATCACTTCTTCAGATCCTTGAAGCTATTTATTTTTTAGGTGACGCATCAGAGATCCTAACTCTAATCCTAGTTCGGGGGTGATATAATCAAAAAGGTTCGAGCTGAGTACCGTCGCCCGCTCCATAAAGAGCTTACTCAATCACAAACAACACGTATCTGCCGTATAAATAGTTGTAAGTCAGCTCCGAATAGCTTTCCATGTGAACAAGATTCCAGCCTTTTTTGGCAACCAAATTTCGCCACCACTCAGCAGTGTGGTACGGATGAATGTAAAACTCCCAATTTCCAAGACAATCGCTTATCGACACTATTAGTTTTTCAAAAATGTTCCTGTAGGTATCTTCGATAATTATTACTCTATTTGCAACTCGTTTAGCCTCCTCCAAAACCCTCAAGCTGTCGGCACAGTGGTGCAATACATGCACAATTAGAGCAGTCTCAAAAGAGTTATCTTTAAAGGGAAAATCACTTCCGTTGTATACCCTAACATTTGTACCTTCGAACAAGGCAACGTCGGCAATATCCAAGCCCGAAACAAAAAAGCCTTTTTTAGTCAAAAATTTGGATATGCCCCCGGCCCCAACTCCCACATCTAATAGCTTTTTACCCTTTATAAATTTGGCAATTCGGTCAAAAGTCGTCTTGGATTTGATATCAACATATCCAGTAACAATTCTGCTCAGCAAATCCTTGCCTTCGTAAATAACCTTATTTTTTCTAAACAGCTTTGTTACACTAGAGATTGGCATATGTGTAAAATCCAGTACAATAGTAGCACACAAACCCCATCTCTGATATCATCCAAATGCCACCCTAGCTCAATGGAAGAGCAGATGTATCGTAAACATCCGACAAGAGTTCGATTCTCTTGGGTGGCTCCACTGCATGATACAATTTACCTATGGCAAGAAAAAAGACCCTAATTAAATCAGACCTAACCGAAGAGGAATTAGCCCAACGTTTATTTTTAAGCCTACTCACAACTGTAGCTATAGTTACACTTTCGGGTATTTCTATCCTCTTTTTTGGGCCTAAGATAGGAGCTTTCTTCGGACTGCTCTCCAGCCACCGCAACGATAGACCCAATATTCCCACTGCGCGGCCTAACCCGCCCCTATTTACAAACCTTCCTGAGGCCACAAACCAGGAAAAATTAACTGTTTCGGGAACATCCCAACCGGGATACACGGTAAAACTATATGTTAACGGTCCTGAAAAGGCTTCGGCTATTGTAGGCGCTGATGGCGGATTTACATTTGCAGACATAAAACTTAATACCGGTAGAAATAGTGTTTTTGCAAAGGCAGTTAATCAAAGCAACGAGGAAAGTTTAAATACCGAATACTACACGATTATGCTTGATACAAGAAAACCAAAAATTGATCTGGAAACTCCACAGAACGATGACACAGTAAGGAATTTGGATAAAAGAGTGCTTGTTAAAGGGAAGATTGACGAGCAGGTGACGTTAACCATAAACAAGAACTCTGTAATCATTCAGGAAGACGGCAACTTTGACTATCTTTTGGGAGTTAAAGAGGGCTTGAACGAAATCTCCATTGAGGCAACCGATAAAGCCGGGAATAAAGTTGAAGAAAAAATTACAATTAGGTATGAGAATCGCGGAATTTAGCCGAAAACAAAAAAATCAGCCAAAAAAACATAATAGCCGGAAAAAACAAACTGTTTATAAACATTGAATTAACAGCCAAACTTGATACAATCTCCTTTTCCATACCCTTTAAAAAAGGCGAAAAAAAGCCTAATAAATAAAATACTAATCCCACAATCCCGGATGTAGCCAAAATATTGAGAAAGCTTGAATCCGACCCTGCACCCGCGTGATCACCAAAGTCGTCTGGAGTGAGAAAGCCAAAATCCTCCTGGACATATCTATAATAATTGAACCCGACTCCAAATATCGGAGAATGTTTCCAAATACTCACAGCGTTATTCCAGGAAATAATCCTAAAATGAGCCGAGTCCGCTGGATCTGTAATTCCCGAAATTCTAGTTTGGATACGTGGAACAGCAAAGTAAGCTAAAAAGGATCCAATGAGAGCTAGTATTATTATTTTTGGGTTTTTCGTCGCCCCATATACAACTAGTATCACACTGAGTGTGAGCCAAGAGCTACGTGAGAAAGTTAGTATTATGCCAATCACAAGAACCAAAAGACTTAGCACTCGCTTCTGGGACAAAGCCAAAATGGTACACATACTCAAATATGCTCCTGTGAAATTAGGATCAAAGAATGTAGAAGATAGTCTGTTTTTGTGGGGGTCCCAACCCAAAGAAGGATCCAAAACCCCAAAATCAGGCAAAATCACCAGCTGGATCAAACCGGCGACAAAGATAAAGTACCCTGAGAGTAAAAAGGTTTGGATAATTTGTCCCATAGAAATCAACCCCATCTTTAGCATGTTATAAACAACGACAGCCGCTATCAAGTAAACTAGCCACCTGACATAGTAAAAATTTGCAACCAGGTGTTGAGAGGAGTTAAATTTCCCGGCGGTTAATATATTCGACACCAATACAAACCCGCTAAATATCAAGAAAAACACAGAGTTGCTGGGAATGGCAAACCTTTTTTTAGCTAGCAAAAAGTAGATACAACCAAAAAACGCAAATACCGCTATTGAGATATCAAAAAGATATATGGAAAACCCCCCACTTTTAGCTATTACCGAAAGTTGACCCAACGATAAGGAGAGCACACACAGATAAAACAAATACTTAAGCATATTTTGCTTTCCAGGCTTTTTTTAGGGCAATGATAAGCATTATTAAAACTATTAACTCGGAAATGTGAGTAATTATAGCGGAGGCATAAAACGAGTATGCAGGAATAAAAATTATATTAAGAAATAAATTCAACAACGCCCCGATAAGGTAGATCCCGGGAAGATAAGACTGCTTCCCTAAAGTTACAATAAGCCAGGAGATTGGCTGAGTCACGAAATAGAGTACCACCCCACTCATTAGGATTTGGAGCACTACAATAGATCTCATAAATTCGGCACCACCTAGGATATTGACTGCTAATTGTGCAAATAATATCCCAAAAATGCCCGCCATCAAACCAAAGAAAAATAAAAACTTTATCGATCTGCTAAAAGTGTCCTTTAGTCTTTGCCTACCTTCATTCATATGAGTTACCAACACAGGATAGACTGAGTTCATGAAAAAAGTCGGTAGAACAAGAGCAACTTCGAAAATTTTGAAAGGCAAATTGTAAATTCCGACACTCTCTTCTGCAGACAATCCGAATTTTTTTGGTAGGGGTAAAACTGACAATAAAATACTATCCCCCTTGAAATTGATCTGACTAAAAATAAACATTAATCCCAGCGGCAGCGAGCTCAAAAGCAAATACTTTACCGTTTTTGGATCCCATTTTAAGCTTATTGATACTCCAAGCCTTTTTATAAAAAACAAATTTAGAAAAAAGGTTAGCATCCCACCAGCTACATAGCTAAAACTAACCCACATCACATCGGCTTTTGAATAGGATAGCAATAGTATACTAGCCAAAATAATCAGATAACCGCCGACATAACCGATTGTTGATAGATCATATCTGTGTTTTACCTGAAAAAATACATTTAGAGTAGCATACAAAGCTTGGGTCAAAATTAGTAATAAACTCAAAAAAATACCTAATTGCAAACCTTGGCTATAAGGAAAAAATACCAAAGCTATTGCCGAGACTGTAATGAGAATACCTGATAAAAAAAGCCGTAGAGCTAGTAAATTGGCAAAATATTTTGAGGCTTTACTCCAGTCTTCAGCCAAATCCTTGACCGCAATAGCGTTAAGCCCAAAATCAGCAATAATAAAGAACAGGGCAGGCCAGGCCTGCATTAAGCTGAATTCTCCATAACCGAACTTGCCGTAAGCACGAGTGATTATTGCTGTAGCTAAAACAGTAATGCTAAGGCTTACCCCCTTTCCAAGTAGCTGATATATTGTATTTGCTGCGATCTTTTTAGTAGTAATAGAAAAGTTCATAGTTCACACCCGCCAACATTTATTCTACTACTCTTTAAGATAGGAGGTTCCCCTTTAACCTTTTTGATTTGCTTTACAGCATCGAAGTGTTTATATGGCACATAATCGTCGTTAAGCCATGAAAAGTGGTCGTGTGGGGCCCCATAACGAACTGTGAAGGGCATTACAGCTCGCACCCGATCATCCTTAAGCCAAACCTCATTAAATGCTCTAACAAAGTAATCGGAAACAGTATCAACAGGCAAATACGTGGAATTATAATTGGTTCCTTCAGCATGAGCCCACCCCGTTTCGGTGATAAAGACAGGAAGTGTTTTTGTTACTCCAATAGTGTTTTTCAAATATTCCAGCTCTGCTTCATATGCCCTAATACTCCATCTCCCTTTTGCATCGGGGCTACCAGCAAAGTTAGGCTGCGGATACGGATGAGATGCCCATCCGTCTAACTTTTCAAAGATTCCACCTATCTCCTGGTTCATTCTCCTCATAAAAACAAATGAATCTATGTAGCTGGAGTTGGTAGGCGCCGACACATTAAATGCGCCATTCATAACAAAAAAGTCCGGATTTTCCTCTTTAAAAGTCCTTATAGTGAAATCAAGTACACGTGCATATTCAGCCGGATCAGGAGGTGCAAACCAAAAGTCAGCTGAGTTTGGCTCGTTATACACACTTATGTATTTGTATCTTATAGGCCAAGCGAAGGAATTCAGAAACCGGGCGGCCTCTCTTGTGTCCTGAGGATAGGATTCTTTATCTAAACCCCATAGCTGGACTACCGGTATTAAATGTCTATCATTCAACCTTTCGAATACAGCTTGCCACTTGCTTTGATCATAATCTTTTACATTGTAGGGAAGTAATACATATCCCCAATCTCCCCCGTTGGAATTAACCAATTCATCGGCCTTTTCGAAGAATTGCTTGTTTTCCGCGTAAATGTAAAGCCCAACTTTGTTGTTAGCACCCCAATTGGCCGGAATAGCCTCATAATAAATAAAATCTATCGAGTCAGCTTGCAAACACTCTATTTTCTCCTCGACCGTAGAGTTGTCGATGTCCTGGCTAACCTCATATTCCTGATCAGTTTCTAATCTCAAAGAATGAATTTTAAAGTACGCTGCAACTCCGCCCAAAAACAAAAAGGACAGAACGGACATTGCTATCCATATATATTTACGTCTCACCTTAGTATTTTAACATCTAACCCTTTGAACTTGCTGTCTTTCATGCGAAAATATTATGAATGCGAGGCTTAAATCCCGAATACAAGGTAATACTCTTTTTGTTTTTTATCGCAATGGGGCTTGGTATTGGAGGAAAAGTGCTTAAACCTAAGCATTCCAACCTAAATATCTTAACTCCATTTTCGAAAACTCTCGACGTTTTGTCTATTTTCACCAGCAACGAAACAGGTGAAAAGCCTAAAGCTACTGTATACGGCTATTTACCCTATTGGACATTGGACAAATATAAATATCTACAGTTCGATAAACTTACAAACATAGCCTATTTTGGACTATATATAGATGAGTTAGGCAACTTTGAGGAAACTCAAACAGTTCCGGCAATTGACGAAAAAGGAGAAGAAACCGGCCAACTTATCGATGTTCCAAATCCGGGATTTGTAAATTGGAAGGCAAATGAAAACCTTGAAAGGGTAATTCAAAAAAGCAAAAAAAACGGAGTCAGGGTGGCATTAACGGTTATAGCTCATGAGGATGAAAAAAATGATGCATTTCTTAATTGCCGCGAATGTTGGAATACATTGTTAATGAACTTAGCCCGCGAACTGGACTCAAAGGAAATCACCGATGTTAATCTGAATTTTGAATATGTGGAATCTGTGGATCCTGAACAGGCTAAAGTGTTTTTGGAATTTGTACGCTATCTTAACAGTGAGCTCGACAAGGTGTACGGAGACTCCCAAGTTGTTGTTACTACCTTTGCGGATTCGGTTGTGCAACCAAGAATATCTTCGGAAATCGCAGGCTTGGGACGCTATTCCGATGGGTTGTTCGTTATGGCCTACGATTTTCATACTACTCAATCTGAAGCGGCAGGTCCCGTTGCTCCTATTGATGGAAAAGGAAGCTTTAACCAATACGACATCAGAACTTTAGTTCGCGACTACCTGACCCAAATCCCGCCGAATAAACTAATTTTGGGTGTACCCTATTACGGATACAACTGGGTAGTGGAAAAAAACGAACCTTATTCCAAGAGAATTGAAGGAACAGACGAAATCGGATTTTCAAAGTCGCAACCTTATGACAAAATTATGGATCTGTTGGGAGGTAATTTAAAGGATGAGTCAGAGATGCCCGTTGATCAATTGGCTGTCCTTGGAGCGGAAACAAAGGCGGAAAACAAGGCAGAAAACAAGGATGGTGACAAAAAAACGGAAGCTGAGGTAAAGGGTGTAAAAACATTCGAGGTGATTGAGCCTAAACTACAATGGGACGAACTTGCCCAGGTTCCTTGGTTCACATATACAAATCCCGACACCGGAAGCATTCGGCAAGTATATTTTGAAAACCCTGACTCACTCAAAGTTAAATATAAACTTGTAAACGAAAATAAACTCAAGGGAATAGGCATTTGGGCTTTGGGTTACGATGGGGAAAAGAATGATTTATGGACTGCTATCAACGAGAGTTTTATTAAGGACTAGCGTAGCAACTCGGGTTTAACTAACAACAAAATTCCTAAAACCAACATTATCAAACTGCCTATTAAGCGTGAGTATCTACTGTACTTGCTCTCAATGCCTATAGAACGAAGGGTAAGCATGGCTACAAAGAAAACTGCCAAATCATCTAGCATAAAAATAAATACATATAAAACGAGATACAAATAGTAGGTAAGAGTCGGCAGGTTATGCATTGATAGAACCCCGGTAAATATCGCCGGTAGACCAGCCGAACATAGCGCTTCCACTATATTTACTCCAAAAGCCAAAAGGGCAACCCCTCCCAAAGATACTAACAAGCTTTCTTCTCTGATTATATTTTTAATCTTTTCGAATATATTCTTGCGATCTTGTGATGACGTAACTTCACACCCTCCTTTACTATCTTTGACTGTTTTATAAAGTGTGTAAACTCCTCCTGTGAGTGCAAAAAATCCTAGTCCAAGCTGGACCCACTTAACGTAACCTATCAGCAAAAAAACATTTAACCATGCTGATAGAATCAAAAAATAAACTAGCCCTGACGCCGCTATAAATGTTGAGCCTATTAGCCACATTTTTTTCCGGCTTTCTAGTCCTAAAATCATAGAGATCAAGAAAAAAAGAACCCACATAGCACAGGGATTAAATCCGTCTAACAAAGCAAGCACCATAGTTAATCCCGGTAGAGATAAGCTTTTAATGTTCAAGCTTTTTCCTAAAAAAGTTAGCTTCTCCGGAATACTAACTGGCGTTGTAGAACTTACAGAGTTCCCGCTGATAAATTCGGCTAGTATATCTCTTTCATCTCCGTTTTGGACTCGCTTTATTGCAGATTTAATTAATTCCCCGGTAGATGAGTCATTAGAGTACCCAACGATTTGAGTGGAGCCTATTACTGTAAAGGGGACGCCTGCAACATTAGCGTTTAATAATTTACCAACCTTGGAAAACAGCTGAGCATTTTTTAGGTTAGAGCCAACTTCGTATTCATTAACAACTATATTAGAAAAACTAGGATCTGCCTTTAGATTATCTAAAAATGACTTCTCCTTCGCACAGTGGGGACATCCATTGGATTTAAAAAAATAGACATTTACAGGCTTCTCAGCACTTATTAAGGGCATGAGTAGTAAAGCCAGAAGAAATAGAAAAAAAAGCTTTCGCATACTTATTTCGCTTTATTTTCGGTAATAAGTTGCACTAACTTTGCTTTGGGCACTTCTCCGCTAACTCGGGTAATTTCAACTCCGTGTGAGTTCATAAAGATAAACACCGGTAAAACTCCTTCAGTTATGCCAAATCTGTGCATCTTCTCCGGAAAGTCGTCATAATCGTAATATTCTGTTTCCAAGTCGGGGATTTCCTCTTCAATTTCCTGCCAGCGGGGGCGCATTACTAAGCAACCGTTGCACCATCTGGCGCCTATTTTGATAACCTTCATGGGTAAATGATAACATTAGGGTATTGTGTTTTCCAGTGACCTGGCGGGACACTGTAGTTTACGGGCTATTAGCGCAGTGCTATAATAACAGGATCAATCTTTTCATGTACTAAAAAGGAGATCACTCTTATGGCAGACGTATTTGCTTGCCAACCAAGCGACATCAACACCAAAGTGCGATTTTTTGATGCCTTCCAGCACGTGGAAACTGAAATTTCTGCTGGGTGGATTGTGCGCTTCTGTCAGGCTCGAGGCAAGGGTTGGGAACCATTCACCTTTGCAGATATCGACGGCTTCTACAAATCCAAAGGGATGCATGACGGCTTCTGGTTCAATCGCCTCCTCAGCAATGCATTTATCGTAGAAAAGGAAGGCATGTACCACATCACCCCCGACTTCGTCAGTCGCTGTTTCAAGTCCTCCCCGGCCAAGAAGTAACCTGAGCAGGAAAATGAACCCCAACCTCCAAAGAGGCCGGGGTTCTTTCATTTCTAGTGTATAAAGAAAAAAAACTTATGGTGGTCGGTGCGGGACTCGAACCTGCGACCCCTGCAATGTGAATGCAGTGCTCTAACCAACTGAGCTAACCGACCATAACAACGCTATTGTACCTTCTACCCACGTAAGTTACAATTTTTTGGTGAGATCATTTAACAAAATAGTACCTTCCTTGCTTGGGTTTTTAGAACTGCTATTTATTTCCATCGGAGTATTTACCATCGTTTTTATTTTTGTAGCTAAACTACTCATTGTTGAAGGAGAATCAATGGTACCGGCACTTGCAAACGGAGAACAATTAATTTCCGAAAAGATCTCTGTTAAAATCAATCCGGTAAAAAGAGGCGAAATAGTGATTTTTAAAAGCCCTGTAAATTCCTCCGCATTGATAATCAAACGCGTTATAGGTCTACCGGGAGATAGTGTGGAAATACAAAACGGAAAAGTGTTACTAAATGGCTCGCTTCTTGAAGAAAAGTACCTTGCAAATAATACCGTAACAATTGGAAAAGAAAAATTAGCAGACAACAAACCTTTTATGGTTCCAAACAACAGCTACATTTTAATGGGAGATAACAGACAACACAGTACTGACTCCAGAGATTGGGGATCGATTCCACAGGAAAACATAGTTGGTAGAGGGCTGGTAGTTTACTATCCTTTGGAAAATTTTAGACTAATTAATCACTAATCCTATTTAGATTCGTCGACCACAATGTATTTTCTCTTTTTGTTGAACCACTTGAAATCGACTAACCCTTCAACCAGAGAAAATATCGTGAAATCCTTACCCATTTTAGTATTATTTCCGGGAATAAAGGTTCTCCCGCGCTGGCGTACTATTATTTGGCCGGGTTTAACAAACTGCCCTCCAAATACTTTAACACCAAGTCTTTTACCCGCAACATTCCCACCCTGCTTAGCTTTAGCTCCACCTGCTTTTTTATGTGCCATATAAGTTTACTTAGCCTCCTTTTTGGCTGCTGCTTTTTTAACAGGAGCTTTTTTCTTAGCTGGTTTTGCTTTCGCAACTACCACACTTTCCTCCTTAACTTCTTTTTCAGCTTTACCAATCTTTTCTACTTTAACCATCATTATGGGTTGTTTGTGACCCTTAATTCTTCTGTAACGTGACTTTGCTTTAAATCTCCCGATACGGGTTTTTTCAAAGCCCTCTTCTACTATCGATACTTTAGCCTTAACATCCTTTAATACAGGCTCACCTATTTTTGTAGATTGTCCATCGGAATACAACAATACCTCTGTCTTGAGAGGCTCATCCTGTTTTATCATTTTAAATACATCGCCTTCTTCTGCCAGTACTTGTATATTACCGATTTTTACTATTGCGAACGCCATAACGTGGAAATATTACACTAAAATAGTGCTGTACACAATACCCATGGATAAGCCAGATTGACTTCTGATCTACTATAGGGTATTATTACCCGAATTAATCACCTAACCATCAAAAGGAGTAAGGTATGCCAAGTATTAGTTGGTTCAGCACCAGAGTAACATTCGCACCTGCGATGGGGGGATTTACCGTTTCCTATCTTGAGACCGATGACTCTGAGCAGTTATCTATCAAATGGGAAAACGGGACCACTCTCTTGTTATCTTCCCGGGATGCTCCAACAGTTACAACAAAGGCAGGCGCTTTTTGTAACATTGAAATTTCTACCGAGACTTACGAGGGAAAAGCCCTTAGAACTGTGAAACCCATTAGTAAGGTTATCCAAAACGGGCCCGGGTTCGTCAAATCTAAAGTGTAGATGAGGCGCCGGCCAATATTAAGACGCCATAGGATTCGGTTTCATCAAGAGAGCTTTCTACAACTATGTTTGGGAAGCTCTCTTTTAAGTCTTCCACCAATAAGTCTTTATATTTTTCAAATTCCGGCTTAAAACGTAACACCGTATCTTTTTTTTCTTCATCCGATGTGTCGATGGAATCGATAGTGTACCCGGCTTCAGCTAACAACTCCTTAGTCCTTGCAGCCAAACCGTTTATATTGGAAGCATTTTCCACTCTCACTACCAATTCCTTCTTATTAAGCTCCTGCTTAGGTGTCTCAACCTCTTTAGACGAAGTGGTCTCAACAGCTTGTGTTGCCTCACTCAGCACTTCGTTTGAGCTACCTCTATTTGCAAAAAAGGAAGGCCCAAACTTAAAACCCACAAACAAAAGTAGTGCCGTAACAGCCAGCGCTGCCGATGCTCCAACACCGATAAGTGCCACATTCTTTTTTTCCACAACAGGCAATGGTAGCAAACTCAGCAAGTTTAGCTGCTGCGAACTAAACTTTTCGTTAAAATCCAAATAATAGTGGCATAAAAGGTTTATTCCATACTCTTTTTCAACATCTTCTCCGTGCGACCCCGGTAGGTTTAGTCCTTCGACTTCGTAGTCACCCTCCATCTTTTCTTCCATTCCCCCTATTGTATATACTTTTTTGATTGGCTTTTCCCTCCTATAAAAGGACAGCTCATTTACAAGCTTATTCAACTCCAAACTGTTCATTTCACTTCCAAACACCCCCGTGAAAAAAACTCCTTGTAACTCGGATAGAACTACAAATTTGGCATCAGCTTCTGTTACTACAAATATAGCTGGGTTGGCACTTGACACAAATCTAGACAATAACAAGGGCCAGGGGATAACCGAGCCTAAGCCGGCTCCCGTTTCATCAGATACTTTTAACAAGTTTTCCAGGTAGTCTTGTTTAACGGCAATATATTGATAAACAAAAGGCGCAAGTTTCTCATAAGAGAAATAACACTCATCCAGTAAAACATCTTTAATTTTGTCTTTAATTTCACTAACAATAAAATCATCTAAGTTAGCATGATGCTTGTTTGCACCAACGAACCCCAAAAAAACATCTTCGGGCTCTGCTACGAAGTTTATCTTAAATTTTGAAAGGGGTGTATTTGTAAGTTCTTTAAGTTCTGAAGAAAGTAAGACTGCAAATGCTTGTGCATTGGTAATTCGTGTATTGTCGGCAATTTCAGCCGAAAGAGCTTTTGTTAGCGTTTTAATTCCATCTTTTTCTATCAAAGATGCTTTCAACTGGTTATTTCTTATAGACAGAATTAGATCAGTAGGCATGGAATAATATTAGCATAATTAGGAGAAAACAAAAAAGCGTAGGTTGTGTGTGAATTCCTCCATTTTTCACACAACCCACGCCTTGAAACTAATAGCCGCCAATTAAACTGCGGTTTCGGCTCGGGTCGCCATAGCCTTCAAAATCTTCCCGACGAGGCTTTTGGCGTTTCCCCTTTGGCTTTACTCTGGATTTTCTCTCAGAGAGCTTCTCAAGCTTGCTCTCCTGTTTCTGGCGGGCTCTTTCAGCTTTCCGAGCTTTTTTCTTTTCCTCCCTGGCTCGGATTGCCTCATCGCGCTCGTCATCATCAATCTCTCCTGCCACCGCTTCTTGAAGCTCGGCGACATAGTCGAAGGGCTGAATTTCCTGGCCTTCGTCCGGAAGAACCTCAGCAACAGTTTCCGCCGTCCCCTCCAGCTCGATGATCGGAGAGTTTCTGCCCATGCAAAGCGTTTTTGCCCTTTGGATTGCAACAAGTGCCCGCTTTATCACTTCCCGATCCTGGGAATACAGGTCGGTTTCGACATGCGCCAGGGATTCAGCAACCTTGGGGAATTTTTGCCGCCACTCGGGGGGAAAACCCTCGAACTGTTTGCGACAAAAGTCCAACATCAACTTCTGTTGGAGCCGGATGTATTTTGCATATTTCTCAAAGGCATTCGCCTTAAAGATTTTTTGCAACTCGACATCCCCGGAAGCCTCTGCCTCCAGTAGCCCCAATGTACTCAGGGCTACTTTGCTCTGGCTTTCTCGAGCCTTTTCAGGGTCGAAAAACCAGATAGTAGGATGGAGCTTGAATCCCACTCCATCTACCATGACCGGGTTCCCGGCAGGGTCAAAAACCAGTGGCGGAAGACCACTGTTTCTACATACGCCATCGGGCACCACATAATTTGCACCGAGGTTGATGCATACGACTCCGGATCTGCTTGGAGTTTTCTTCTTTTCTGCCATAGTAATCTCCTTTTTATGGCAACATCAACATCTAGTATATCTGGAAGCTTTTTGCGGTCATTTTTGCCGCATCAATAATAAAAACTGATGGTATTATACACTATGGGACTACCTAAGTCAAGGTACCATTTGTTGTTGTGACAACAAAAGACCCCGCCCAGTTGTACAAACTAAGCGGGGTGCGAAGCTAACGACTAACAAGCGGCAAGCTAACAAAATAGGAAGTCTGGATCAAAGCCGGTCCGAAATCCTGGGTATCTCCATCAACATTGCTCACTACCAACCAATAGGCATATTTTTCACCACTTATGCTGGTAATGTCAGTATATGTGTAAACACCGCCTTCCAAACCCAACCTTGGGATAATCATTTGGTCATTAACCTTCAGAGCTAGGTCGGGATCAAATACAGGTTCCTCACCTTCCACGAGTGTAGTCCTATAGAGATTAAAACCCAAAATATCATACTCAATGGCTGTTTCCCAAAAGATCTGGGTGCCACCCGACTGTGAATAAGCTTCAAAACTTATCATATCTACAGCCGTAGGCACTCCGGGCAAATTTGCACAGGCCCAAAAGGCGGCTTGTTGCCGAATATCCCCGGAACTTCCGGTTCCATAGTACCAAACAGCCAGGTCGCCTATCGCAGAGCTATCGGCCAGAGCTTTAATGTTACCTTCTTCCACTAGTAGTGCATAACCGTCTGTATGCGACTTAATTATCGTTGTTGCCGAATTGTAGCCGGGACGATTCTTAAAGTTTCCTGTTGCCAGATATGCACCTGCAAGACCCCAGCTTGGATTAGTAAATTCTCCATAAAACCAGTCGTCTCTATTGTAATCTGGCAACCAATAAGCTGGATTGGGCTCTTGCACACTCCAATGGGAATTATCAAAGATAAACCCGGTTGGGAGATTGTTGAAAAATGTCACAATCTCATCCTCAGCAAAGCCATAGTACTCAGCAACAAACACTATACGCAAGCCTTGCTGGGAAGCTGCCATAAGCATATCTACCGTGCTCTGAGACAGAGCAGTCCACCAAGCGTCATATGAAACATCAATCATAATCAGGTCGCGCGAGGTGAATGGGCCTTGGGTGAGTAAGATGTTTCTAACCTGGGAATCCTGAGTATAACTCCCATCGTCGAATTCTCTTAGCTCCCAAAATGCTCCCCAACTATTACCCTTTAAGTATTGAACCCAATCATAGCCAGCTTGATAACCAAGCTTATGGTAAAGATATGTCCAAGTCCTGTTACAATACCAGGCTGAAATATCAGGTACGTCTTGGGGGTTTCTGGCGGCTTGAATTTTTTGTCGTTGCTCAGGCGAGACAAGCTTGTTGGCATGAGCACTAGAGCAATCAATCAATTGCCCTTTATTGTCCAAACACAGACTCTCCTGCCCTGCTGCGGGGTAAAATGGCGACAGAACTAATACCAGCAAAACCACCCATAAGGCTTTCAGTAACGTTTTCATCTTCTTCGCTCCTTTTAAAGTCGGAAAAGTTTTTTGTGCTCAAATAATAACACCAAAGCTATGGGATAGCAACGATTGAATTCTCTGCACCTACTGAATGATCAATAACTCCCACTTTTTCGCATATTTCCTTGCTAAATTCGGTCATGACATCCGAGTATTCGGCAACATAAGTTATTTTTATTTTATCTGACACCGATAACCCCTGTTCTTTGCGTAAACCCTGCAAGATTCTTACAAGTTCTCGTTTTTTACCTTCAAGCTCTAATTTAGCATCTAAAGTGACTTTTAGGGCGTACTCTCCCGACTCACTCAACACATACTCACTATTTTCCTTAAATGCATCCATGCTTTCGACCTGTTTATGTTGCTTAACATTAACTTCAGCTAAAACTATGTCCTCAAAATGCAAGGGCTTAGTAGAAACAAACTCCGCCAGGGGCTGGCGAACAGCTAAGTTGTTTTTGATACGCATGGCTAACACTTCAGTTACTGCATTTCTATCCTCTGTCATTTTTACAACCAGCTTATCTATATCCTCTGCATAACCTTCCTCAAGCTCAGGAAAATCGGATAAATGAACGGATTCCGGAGACTCCAAACTGACAGGTTTAACAACCATCTGGTAAATTTTCTCGGCTATAAATGGTATTACCGGGGCTGAAAGTTTAGCAAAAGTTGTTAGTACATAATGAAGTGTAGCTAAGGCTTCGAAATCTCCGGAGGAGATACGATCCCGTGATCTACGCACATACCATCGAGAGAGATCATCGACAAAGGATTCCAGTGCCTCAACCGCCGGAGGAACGTGATACGTTTCAATTTCTGACATAAATACTTTAATCGTTTGGTGAAGGCGGGTTACTATCCATTTATCCAACACGTTCCCTGATACCTCATATTTTTCCGAAGGTCGCCATTTATACTGATTCGCATGAATTAAAAAGAATTTGGCACTGTTCCACAGGGGGCTTATTGTATTTCTAAGTTTAGTCCGCATCTCTGTTTCATCTACCGCTGTATTTACACCAAACATAAGCGGGGAGTTCATAAAATACAATCGTAAAGCATCTCCGCCGATTTCCTCAAGCACCATTTTGGGATCAGGATAATTTCCAAAAGTTTTGCTCATCTTTCTACCATCATTTCCCTGCAAAACTCCTGTTGAAATAACATTTCTAAAGCTGTTTGTACCTTTTAGAGCGGTAGATAGAACATGCATTACATAAAACCAAGCTCTTACCTGCGCAACATATTCAACGATATAATCACCGGGAAAATTCAGCTCGAACTTAGCTTGATTCTCAAAGGGGTAATGAACTTGGGCATATGGCATAGATCCTGCTTCCATCCATGAATCTAAAACCTCAGGGCGGCGTTTGTAAACTTTGCCGTCTTTTTCAAAGGTGATTTCGTCAATATATGGTCGATGTAAATCGACAACTTTTTTGCCTGATAGTTCTTCTATTTCCTTTATTGATCCTACAACTATCCTGTCACCATCTTCTGCCTCCCAAACCGGCATAGGTGTAGCCCAAAAGCGGCTTCGAGAAATACACCAATCAGGAGCTTGTTCGACGCCTTGCTTAAATCTTCCCTCTTTTAAATGCTCAGGAACCCAATAAACTTCCTGGTTGTTTTTAATCATGTCTTCCTTTAAGTCTGCAACCCGTATAAACCAAGAGCTTTGGGCTTTTTGAATGATATTTGTGTTACATCTGTCGTGATAAGGAATCCTATGAACATAGGGTTTGTAATCAAACAAAACATTTTTCTGCCTCAAATCATCAACTATCAATGGATTAGCTTTAGCGTAATATTGTCCTTCGAACGGGTTAATCCCATTATCACCGGCAACAAACTTGCCTTCATCATCCACGGTCATCATAATCGTAAGCCCATATTGGCGACCCATTTCAGTATCAACCTCACCGAAACCAGGGGCCGAATGAACAATTCCGGTTCCTTCTTCCATTGTTACCATACCTTCGTATTCATAGACCTTAAATTCACCTTCTTTTGACGCAAAAAAAGTGTACGGAGGTTCGTACGCTAGTCCTAATAGCTCTTTACCTTCAAACTCTTTAAGTATTTCGTAGCTTTTACTTTCTAAGGTTGTTACCAAGCGTTTTTTAGCTAAAATAACTTTTTCCCCTGATACCAAGGCTTGGACATATACTTCTTCAGGATCTAAAACTAAAGCTCTGTTTGATGGAATCGTCCAGGGAGTTGTTGTCCAAGCAAGTAAATAAGAATCTTTAAACTCACTCTCGGAAGTTATTTTGAATTTAACTACAATCGATGGGTCTTCGAAATCCTTGTAACTATTGTCCATCGCCACTTCAAAGTTCGAAACCGGCGTCCCGCATGTGGGACAGTATAAAGATGTTCTCACTCCTTCATATATCAGTCCTTTATCATAGAGCTGTTTAAAAACCCATATGACACTTTCCATATAATTTTGATCGATTGTTTTATACGCCTTATCCATGTCGACCCATCTGCCCAATTTTTCGATATACCAGCGCCATTCTGAGGATACCTCCTGGGTGTACTTGTAACATTCTGTTGTAAATTTTTCTAAACCATAGTTTTCGATATCCCTACGGTTTTTTATATTAAGCTTTTTTTGAACGCGATTTTCTACGGTTAAGCCGTGAGCATCCCAACCCCAAACTCTTTCAACCCTTTTTCCCTTCATTGTCCAATATCTAGGGATAACGTCTTTAGCTATGCTTCCAAGCAAATGGCCATAGTGAGGTAACCCGGAAATAAAAGGAGGTCCGTCATAAAATACGTATAAATTGTCGGCGGATTTTTGTTCAACGGATTTTTCGAAAATTTTGTTTTTCTTCCAAAACTCCAACACTTCGGACTCGATTTCCTGTATTGATTTATTATCAGCAACATCAAACATGGGGCTATGTTATCACAAATAAAAGCATGATATAAGAGGATAAAGCAAACCTATATAATATATAAATTCCCCTCGTTGCTTTGCGGCAAAGAGGGGTATCATTTTACTGTGGAACTGCTGCCAATTTTTCGATCTGATCGCCCATATCATCCAGGATGAGAGATATACTGGGATGTTCAAGGTTCTGCTCGTTCAACCAGTCGACAATTTCCGACGCGACCTTGGAACGGCTACCCGAAAATCCCTTTTCAGTCCAGCGAAAGAAAGACTTCTTGATGCAGATAGAAACCATAATCTGCTGATTTTTGCTTCCATCGCTATCTAGGCGCGTTACTTTAACCTGCACCTTAGCCTTTTTTACCTTGAACCACTCGCCTATAACCAAGCCTGTATCCATTTATTCCTCCTCTGATTTAGTTGCATTTTGCAACTTTTCGACCTCGGCGAAAAACATATCATACATATGCATTCCGCCATACTCGTGGTTGTCTTTAATCCGCCAGGTGTTCTCAAAAACAGTTAGGAAAAGAATAGCGCGTCTGCGAATTTGTTCCCGGGTACTTCCACTTTCTGTCACAGTTGGAACCCGGTTCATCCAAGGTCTTAATGCGGGGCGTCCAAAAAAGGCCCTCAGGTCCTCGTTGGTCTGAAAAATTTCCAGCTTAGTAAGCCAGTAAAAAAACCCGTCGGGGCTCATTTTCTCGTACACTCGAATCTCGGCCATATTCGCTCCTTTAGAACAGTCTTATAGTATTACCGGCGATTATAACAGAAAAACCCCGGTCTTGCATAAAGCCCGGGGTTGATTGATTCATTACTTATTTCGAACAATTATCAATGGATCTTCGCCAAGGACATGCATTGTACTGCGACCAAGCGCCCAGAGCATTTTAGGGTCTGGAACCAGTTTTTCAAGTAAATCCGTATAAATCTGTCCGTCGGGCACAGTGTAACTCAAAAGGCGGTCCGGATTTACCTCAACAATAGCGTACAAAGTATCCGCCTGGAACAGCAACTGGTAGTACTGACCTACCGGAATATCATTCGGACCGCCGCATAAAGTACCGGATTCAATCAGGATACAGTTAGCTTCTCCGGGAATACAATCGTAACCACCTGTTGGCTTTTCCATGCATGTCACAACCCCATATCGTGGCTGGAAGAAGATTTCACCTTTGAAGTTGACCCAAACTTCAACCTCCGCCCCACTAAATCGATCTTGATAATATTCTGAGGCATACCCTGTCAGCCAACTGTCAGGAATCTTCGCCCTGTCGCCATATTCCTTTCCTGCAGTTCCATTGTAATAGTAGGAGATTTTTTCCCAATTACTTGCCGAATTTTGGATAGCAGTTTCACAGGCCATTAAAATCATAGCCTGTGCGTCTGAACTATCTGTGCCGGAAAGTGTTTGCTGGCAATCAGCAAATCTTTTCGGCAGCGGCGCTAAGCCGGAAGTAGCTCCATTTTGAACTGAAATAAACCAATGGGCAGCAGAAGCCATGTCAGCCTCGGCCGCATTGAAGTCTTTAACTCCTGAAGTCAGAGCACACGAAAGTACCAGCGCCGCCACCAGGACAGTACACCCCAAAAGCGCAATACACCCAAGCAAAGTCTCTAACGAGAAATTTTTCTTCATGGAATACTCCTCTTTTCTTCAACACAAGATGGGATTATTGTTGATAGGCATTATATATCAAAGCAAAGACGCTTGCAATCCTATAGTATCAATGCCTCCATACGATTTCACTACACCCTGCCTGTGATAACACATACCTGGCCAGCACAAAAAGGTAATCGGATAACCTGTTGAGATACCTGGATATCTCGGAGTATAAAAGCCTTTCTGAAGAAGATAGCGTTTTAATTAATGCTCTTTCCACTCTACGGCATACTGCTCGAGTGATAAATATGTGTGCGGAGTCGGTAGTTCCACCGGGCAAAATAAAGTTAGTGAGGGGAGGCAATTGTTCAGATAACTTATCGATTTGATATTCAATTTCCTGCACCCTTTTAGAAAACACATCCCGTTGATATGGCAATGCACCAGAAAATATTGCACCAAGCAAGAAAAGATCCGCCTGAATTTGCTCCAGCTTGAGTAATCCAAACCAAGAGTTCAGTTCGTCCAAGTCCCCTAAGAGATCAAAGATCGTCGAAGATTTTGGAAGAGGACCTCCCTTCGCAATCGAACTGAGGCCCCCATCTCCATTTTTTGAGTAAATTTTTGCACTCATACTAGCAAGCGGAATATCCACAATCGTAGCACTTCATACAGCCTTCTTCCTGAACCAGCGAATAGTTACCACATTCCGGGCACATATCCATATAGGAAAACACCTTAATATCCGACGAGTCCTCCTCAATTACATTGGCACCGTTGTGATTTACATTGATTTTGAACTCATCCGATAAAACTTTGGCCACAGCATCGGGAACCGAGCTTACACGGCTTTTTCCAAATCCTACCGATCGTGAACCGCCGATGCCTACTAATTGCGAAATAATCTCCTTAATAATCGAAATATGCCCTCTGCCCGAAGATAACCACGAACTAATTAACCTACCCATTGCTTCGGAAAGTGCCGCAACATCGCTACCCGCTTTTCCTACGTTCATAAATATCTCGACCGGATTTCCCATGGTGTTGCGATTTATCGTTATATAAGCTTTTCCTTGCGGCGTTTGCATGCGGTATGTTGATCCGGTAAGTTTGTATTCACGATGATAGTCGGGAACTATTGCCGGGGCTGCCACGCTAACGCTTTCCTTCTTATCTTTTGTCTCCTTGGTTTCTAGCACTACTTCCTTTCGCGAACCGGTAACGTACACAGTTAACCCTTTACATCCAAGCTCCCACCCCATCATGTATACCTTGGCAACATCCTCTCTGGTTGCACCTTCCGGAAAATTACATGTCTTTGAGATGGAATTGTCCACGAACGCCTGCATGGAAGCCTGCATTAGGATGTGTTCCTCGGGAGTGATATCTCCTGAAACCACAAAGGTGTCTTTAAGCTCTTTTGGCAGACCTGCAACGTCCTTGCATGAGCCTCTTTGGGAAACCTCATCGATTATTCTCTGTTTTTCATCTCCCTCAAAACCCCATTTGTCCAAGGACGACATGAACTTGGGAGATACATAAGTCAAGGTCATCTTCTCTTCGGTACCTGCCGCCTGATAAACGTTTCTGGTATAGGCTAAGGCAAAAACCGGCTCACAACCGTAGCCTTCGATACCTGCTACTGTAGCAATTGTACCTGTAGGGGCGATTGTGGTTTGAGCGGCATTCCTAATTCCATACATTTTAACTCCCTCTACAATCTCATCCCAATTTACTGTAGGTCGTCTAAAGTCTTGTTTGAACTCCTTTAACGGTTTGGGAGGAGACCACTTTAGGTTTTTGGGATCATAGATGCTTCCGGAAATAGCCGTAAACGACCCCCGAGCCTTTGCCAATTCTATGGATTTTTTCATAGAATGAAATCGAACGAATTCTATAACTTGTGCAGCAAACTCCTGCCCACGTTCACTTCCATATCTAACTCCCATCGAATACATAGAATCCGCCAACCCCATTACACCCAAACCAATTCGGCGAGCATTTTCAGCGGCTTTTCGTAATTCGGGAACTTCCGGAATATACGAGTTGGCACTTACAACATTATCTAAAAAGTGGGTAGCTATCTCAGTAGTTTCTTGTAGTAGCGACCAATTGATAGATCCGTCGTCATTTAGGTGTTCATTAAGGTTTATCGAACCCAAACAGCAATTTTCATGGGGTCCAAGCCATTGCTCACCGCATGGATTAGTTGCCTCCAGTTGATATAGATGAGGAACCGGATTAGTTTTATTTGCTGAATCTATAAATAATGCTCCGGGTTCACCGTTTTTATGGGCATACTCGACTATAAGATCAAAAATCTCCCGGGCCTTTGGGCTTTCAGTTATTTCATTTGTATGAGGATCTATAAGGTCATAGGTTGAATCTTTTTTTACAGCCTCCATAAATTCATCCGTTAGCGCAACCGAAATATTAAAGTTAGCAACCTTGCCTTCTTCTGATTTACACATGATAAATTCTCTAATATCTGGGTGATCCACGCGTAATACAGCCATATTTGCGCCTCGGCGAACCCCACCTTGAGCTACCTCCCCAAAAGCTGCGTCATACACTCTCAAAAAACCTACCGGCCCCGTTGCAACTCCATTACTTCGCGATATCCTTGCTCCGCGGCGCCTTAGCCTGGAAAAACTAAAGCCGTTTCCACCTCCTGATTGTTGAATTAGTGCAGCATCCCGTAAAGTATTGAATATTCCAGTTCGTTCGCGTCCCATATCATCAGCTATAGGCAAAACAAAACAAGCAGCTAACTGACCTAGTGGCGTACCGGCTCCGGTAAACGTGGGAGAATTGGGAAAAAACTTTTTGGAGGACAAGATATTGAAAAACTTTGTTTTAATAGCTTCATATTCCCCTGTTGATATATCTGGTGCGGCTATGGCAGTTGCAATTCGGTCGAACATACCTTCGATAGTCTCGGCGGGTTCCCCGCTGAAATCCCTCCTCAGGTATCTTTTTTCTAAGATTTTTTTCGCATTATCGCTAAACTGAATTTGATTATTCCTTTCCGGCAGGTCCATGTTTGTGTCCTTTCTTAAAATCATTTACTAGTTTCTCTACACCTTCCACAGTATCGACATCCAAATAAACTGTGGCAAATCTTAGATATGCCACAGGATCTACTTTTTTTAAAGTAGTCATAACTAATAACCCTATTTCACGACTTGGAATTTCTACGTCATCCCAATTAAGTAATTTCATCTCAATCTCATCCGCCATTTTCTCCCGATCTTCCTGAGTTAGTCTCCAACACGCGTGTTCTAAACACTTCAAAAGCTTCTGTCGGGAGTATTCTTCGGTTCTGCCATCCTTCTTTCTCACTTTCAAATCCACATTCTCAATGCGTTCATATGTAGTAAATCTCTTAGAACAAGACAGGCAGGACCTTCTTCTCCGAGTAGTTTTACCCTCTTGAGAGACACGGCTCTCAAGGACATTCGATTCATCATGACCACAATAAGGACACATCATATTAATATTTATTTCTGGGCAATTAACACTAAGAATAGTGTGTAGACAAAATGATAGACACTAGAGGAGTGTGGTGTCAAGAGGAACTTTTAGTATTTAATACCCACCCATTCCAAAATAGTCTGCCAAAAGGCTTTTTTGCCTTGAGTTATATTCTCACTCACCTCTTGGGTGCTTATTCCCTCAACTGTTGGTTGAATAATCTGTGGTTTTATTTCTTCTGTAGTGTTAACTGCAATTTCAACAGCTTGAGTTGAAGGATCTATTGTAAGTGTAAATTCTATCTTTTCTTCTCCTGATTCAATCTTCACATTGCTTTTACCTGTAAGAAATTCGTGGGTGTACTCCCAGTGATTTGAGTAAGGGGTGACCCTGCTAATTTCAGTCCCGTTCACCGTAATTACCACGGTATCTTCTGAGTTTCCAATCAACCTCACCAAGTTCTCAGTGTAAAAATAGTTCTTGTATATAGAAAAGTCGGGTACGAATGTTCCTATCTGCGTAATTTCCAGATCAGGTGTGGTATTAACTTTTATTGTTTGTTTAAAGGTATCAGAAACATTCCCTGCTTCATCCTTAAATCTAATGTAAAAGTTCTTTTTTCCATCGTAATCAAATCCAAGTTTTACATCACCATCATAGTCTCTCCATCTAGCATCCTTAAAATCTTCATTTTGAGCTAGCATAATGTATTTAACTCCCGTCGTTGAATCTCTAGTATCAAAATATAATTTGAACTCCCTGCTAGGTGAATTAATTGTGCTAGACCCTATCTCCTTTAGGCTTGATTTACTTAATCCAATTAATTGACCATTTTCTCCAGGTGCATCTTTGTCTAAAATAAAACCTTTATTTAAAAATAGGTTTGATGGCATGTAAACATCATTTTGATCATAAGATCTTATGTATACAGATCTGTCTCCTTCTTCAAGAGAAGAAATATCGCAGGAAAACTCCTCAGTAGATTCGTCGAAGGCACCATTAGCTGAGGTACAAGCCGTCCATGTTCCTGGAGTGGCACTTGAGGTGCTCCACTCAACCCCTTTAATTGTATATCCGGATTCTCCTGATATAGCAGTACCCTCAAGATCCGTGTTACTTGCAGTTCCGGAAACTTCTATAGTAGGATTCCCATGAGAAATCTCGTACATATTAATAATACTTGCTCCCGAACCTCCAGAAGCACCCCCGCCTTGTACAATAGCAACGTCCTTCCAGCCGTCAGCATCAAGATCTCCTGTTTCAATCATATTTCCAAAAGCTGTATTCCCACTGGTTTTAATAATTGAAATCCAAGCTGAGGTTGTATCTAATCCGGATGCCGAATTTTTATAAACATAAAACTTGCCGTGCCTGCTGCCTGATGCCGCAGTTGTTTGATAAGCACCCACCAATAGTTCCGGATAGCCATCATTGTTTAAGTCTTCGATATGGACAGCCCTGCCATAGCTGTCGTATGCTGTACTACCGTTAAGAGTAATATTTGCTGTTGAAAAATTGTAGGAGCTGGAAAATGTTTCTCTCCCATACCAACAAAATACCCGGCCGGCTGACGTACTAATATTGTAAGCACCACCACAATAATCGTCCTTGCCATCATTATTTAAATCTCCAATACCATGGGAATAACTTCGCCCAAAATAATCTGCACCTGCAGTAGTAGTAAAATCCACCTCACTAAAGGTACCATCTCCATTACTAAGCAACATGAAAACATCCTTACCAATATAGCCCGTGTAAAAGTAATTATCCCCGCTAAGAATATCGTCGTAACCATCGCCGTTGAAATCTCCAGACTTGATGCCGTTATAATAAGCTCCAAATCTAACATTACTTAAGGTAGTTTGTGCCCAAGGATCGTTAAAATCGTAAGACCCATTATTATTTTGATATACAAATATAGAGATGGTATTAAAATCACTATTAGGAATTGACGAAACAGCAATATCACTATCCCCATCTCCGTCATAATCCCCTGATCCAACTCCGTAACCGAAATATTTCCTATCGGTGGAATTACCTATTATTCTTAAATCTGCCGAAGCCGCCGAAGTATTACTCGTAAATTGCTTATTATAAAAAGCGTATAGCATTCCGGTCCCGGTAGAATAATTCCACCCTGTAGTTAATAGATCTATTTTATTATCATTGGTAATATCTTCAAGAATAATCGGATCATTTAACGAATCTCCGAAATAATCGTTAGCGACCTCACCTGTGAAAGTAGCATCGTTAGTGTTATCAAAAGAAGCTCCTCCATAATAGACATAAACTCTTCCTGCAAAGCTTCCATAAGAATAGTAACTTGCCGCCACATCATCGTAACCATCACCATTTATATCACCAATGGAGGTAGGAAGTCCAAAGAATGTACCACCATTGGTAATTGTACCCACCTGTGTTAGTGACGCCGCACCACTAGAATTAATGCGAAATAAAAACACTACCAAAACTAAAAAAATAACCCTACTTAAATATCTCACACCTTTATTCTCACATTTTACTGAAAGATATTCCATAATCTTAGTTAATGAGTTGGTTATAGTTTCAAATCCCTGCCGATTCTGCCGAAGGCTTTTTTAATTGGTATGGTTGAGGATATAAAACTTTTTATCACACCCAAGGCCGGCTGAGAGTCGACTCTAATTTGGTAATTTCCCTTTTCTACTAAAAAGTTATATCTCCCTTTGTAATCCGCTACACTAACTTGGCCTCTAAATTCCGGCGCTACGCTGTTTACTAATCTAACAATACAACCCGGAACAAATTTACCGGCATGATTTTTTATCACTCCCCAGCTTTTTACATAAGCCTCTAGAGTCCGATATATAAATAACAACAAGAATATTATAGAAATAAAGATGTTTGTTGGAGTAGGGCTTTTGGTTATCACTACGATACTCCACACTAAGCCGGCATAGTAGGCGATTGTTGTGACAAAGGCAAATACCGGATTCGTACCACCTATACCTCTCCTAATTTTCTCCAATTGATTCCAATTGCTAGCCAAAGCATCCATAGGAATATTTAGATCCAACTTGCCGGATGTTGGTACAACAACCTCCGTTGCTGTTAAAATGTCAGAATATACAGGTTCTACCAATTGACTTGTAATTTTAGCCGAAGGAAATAGATAGGATGTCTTTCTCGCCGAAATTGTGTAAGTTCCAGGCTCAACTAAAAACTGATATCTGCCATACATATCTGTTACGGTTTGTATCACTTTCCCTGCAGCAGATGTTAGTGTAAGAACGACCGGATCTAAAGGTTGTTTATTTTTTGAATCATAAACCACTCCCCACGGGTGATCTTTCTTCCTAAAGAACCCCGAAATTAGCGAGGGAAGAGCCCATGGATTTATGTAAGGTATGGTGCTTAACGAACTTAATAGTCCGGTAAATAAAAGTGGAGATACTGATAGTGCCGCCGTGCTAATACCTACGCCAAGCGAAGTGAAAAATCCCACCAGCTTCTCCGCGCTCAAAGCCAAAATATTCCCCATAGGTTTACCTATATGAGGCTTAGGTTGCTGTACGTCACCTTTTGGAAATATTTCTACAGGAGGTTCTGTCACTTCAACCTCTATTCTGGGCAGCTCGGGGACAATGACTAATGCGGGAACAGAATCCCCTGTGTAATTTATCCCTCGGGATATTTTATCGCTAACATTGCCTTTAGTGTCTTTAAATCTAACGTACACAGTGTAACCGGCAAGTACATCAGGAAGCTTATAGTCTTTTGTGGTGCGATAACTTTCCCAAGATGCTTCCGACAAATCACTCTTCGTTGATATCTTCATTTGCTCCACCTTGGCAACATCCCCGCTTGCTCTTAAATAAAGCCTGATATAAGGCGACTTAGTAGTAGTTGCAGAACTTCCGTCTATTGTCCCATCCGATGAGTTTATTACTAATTTTCCCTTGCTAAAGTTGTCGTCCTCATCATCTTCATCCTCTTCGTCATCGTCTCCACCAGACACCGCCGGATATTCATAGTACAAAATCCTATTGTTAAAAGTATCAACTACATAGATATTACCTGATGAGGTTATAGCTGTTGCATAGGGATAATTGAATTGACTGGTGGAACTGCCAAGTGCTCCCCACCCGGCTAGGTAGGTACCCGAGAGTGTGAACTTTTTGATCATATGATTATAGGTATCGGTCACGTATACGTAGGATCCGTAGACATCTACATCCTGGGGTTCATCCATCCCTCCGCTATGATCCCACTGAGATATATAAACTCCACCTGCAGTGAATTTCTGAATTCTGTTATTGTACGTATCTGCTACATAAATGTGTCCATATCCATCCATTCCAAGATTGTAAGGAGTGTCCAGCTGCCCATCCCCGGAACCTGACTCCCCAAACTTATTCACATACACACCCGCTGTTGTGAATTCCTGGACTCGATTATTGTTGCTGTCTGACACATACACTCTCCCTGTGGGTGAGACTACTATTCCTATAGGGCCGTTAAATTGACCGTTCCCTGCCCCACTACTACCCCACTGGGATAGATAGTTTCCGCTCGTATCAAAAACCTGAACCCTATCGTTCGACATATCCGTAACGAAAATTTTATTATCGTAGAAAAAGCACCCCTGGGGATATGAAAACTGCCCATCACCGGATCCTTCACTCCCCCACGTACTAATAAAGTTTCCGGCACCATCGAACTTTTGAACTCGGTGGGTCTCACCGTCTGACACATAAAGTGTGTCATTGCCATCCAAACAGGCTCCTGCAGGATTATAGAACTCACCGTTTTCGCCTCCCATTAACCCCCATTTATAAACGAAGCCTCCTGCCAATGTGAATTTGGTTACTCTATTAATTGTATTATCAACCATGTATAAGTATCCGCCGTTTAATACAATCGAATAGGCCGATTCGTGATCACCATTAGAGTTTCCCAAGGTACCCCACTTACTTTGGTACACACCGCTTGAGTTAAATTTCTGCACCCGGGCACCACCCTCGGAAATATAAATGTTGTCATCTTCGTCAACTGCAACCCCTAACGAGTATACAAGCTCTCCATCACCTGTACCGTATGATCCTATAGACAACTCGTGAACTCCACTACTTGTAAACCTTTGAACCCTACTATTCGAATAATCGGAAACGTATATTTTATCGTCAGAGTCGATAGCCATTCTCCCCGGTGAGCTAAATTGCCCATTCCCCGAGCCTGTAGTACCCCATTTTGCGCTATAATCCCCATCTGGTTCAAATTTCATTACTCTGTTCAGCACTATATCTGTGACATATACATAACCTGCTGAATCAACTACAACATCTCCCGGTGAAGAAAACTGGCCATCCCCTGTCCCAGCCGATCCAAATGTCATTTCATAGACAAGAGAAGAGCTGTATTTTTCAACTCTTTTGTTTGTAGTATCTACCACATACAACTTGTCTGAGGAATCCAAAAAAAGGCCGTGGGGAAAATTAAATTTCCCGTGTGTTGCCCCTTGGCTACCGAACGTAGTTATTGTTTGATCCGATGTAATCTTTACTAGCCTGTGATTGCTGGCGTCGGAAATAAATATGTTTCCGTCGGAGTCGAAAACGATATCTCTCGGAGCGTACAAGTATACTTGAGTGGTGTTGGGAATAGAACTTGGTGTCGTCCTCTCATAAGCAGGCAAGTCACTATCCGCTGCAAATGCGAGAGAACTAAAAAAAGATGCAATCAATCCGAATAGCAAAAAACGCTTAGGGCACATGATAAAAGTATACATGGGGGGTAGAACCTTGCAAGGGAAAATACTAGTAATTTATCCCAAACCACCCAAGGATATTCTGCCACAAGGATTTCCTTAGTGGTTTTGTTTCCTCAACAACCGGTACCTGTATTCCCTGAGCCTGAGGCTGCACCTCCAAAGGCTGAATCTCCTCTATTGGGGCAGTTACTTGAATCTGCTCCACAGGTTGGATCACCTCCTCAACCAGCACCGGCGGGGTTGGCTCTATCGCGAGTTTTGTATTTACCTCGATGATTTGCTTAAAAGTATGGCTAACATTTCCTGCCTCATCTTTTAACCTGATGTATAAATTCTTTTTCCCATCATAATCGAACCCTAACTGAATATCCCCATCGTATTCTTTCCACTTCGCATTCTTGAAATCCTTGTTTTGGGAAACCTTTATATACTCAACTTTCGTTGTGGAATCGCGAGTATCAAAATATAACTTGAAAGATCTCTCATCAGCTTCTAGAGTTTTTGTGCCTATCTCAATTAAGTTATTTCTGGACAATCCAACCAACTGATTGTTCTCTCCCGGACCCTCTTTATCTAACGTAAAATCCTTGTGAGTAAATAAACTTTCCGGCATATAAATATCATTTTGGTCGAACGATCTTAGGAATATCCCATTTTCCCCCTCATTAAACGAGGACACGTCGCATGAAAATTCCTCGGTGGATTCGTCGAAGGTTCCATCAGATGGAATACAAGCTACCCATACCCCCGGTACCGCACTTGATGTACTCCATTCTACCCCCTTTACAGAGTATCCGGGCTCACCGGAAACAGCAGTACCTTCTAGTCCTACATTACTGGCAGTGCCTGATACAGTAAGAGTAGGATTACCGTGTGATAACTCATAGATGTTTGCCTGGGACACTCCAGTTGCGCTTGCGGCTCCACCTGCCTGAGTAACTGCAATGTCCATCCAGTCATCATTGTCAATATCCCCTGCAGTTACATAAGCGCCAAAGGCAGTGTTTCCACTAGTCTTTATTTCCGATAACCAAGCCGATGATATGTCTAACTCTCCGACTTCGTTCTTATAAATAAAAAGCTTACCGTGCCGACTCCCACCAGCTTTGCTTGCTTGGTAGGCACCTACCATTAATTCTGGATAGCCATCGTTAGTAACATCTCGAATGTCGATGCTCCTTCCGAAATTATCATTAGCACCTACGCCATCAGCTGCTCCACTGATAGTCAAGTCGGCAGTTGCATTTGTATAAGAAGCTGAGAAACTTGCTCTACCGTACCAACACAATACGCGCCCTGTACTACCAGAGTAACCATATGCCCCTACACAAAAATCGTCTTTTCCGTCGGAATTTAAATCACCAACGGCTTCGGTGAAACCACGGCCAAAGTTATCTTCCGCGGCGGCGGCCACAAAGTCCACTTCACTAAAATTCCCGGCCCCATCACTCAAAAGCAACACACCGTCTTTTCCCGAAGCACCAGCGAAAAAATCGAAAACTAGGATGTCGTCGTTTCCATCACCGTTAAAATCCCCCGAAAGCATACCTCCATACCCCTCCGATGAACCCCCTGTGATGCTTATTGTCGCCCAAGGTGCGGCAAAATTAAAAGTGTCACTCGAATTCTGATAAACACGTATTTTATTAATTCCCCCAGTAGCCCAGGATAACACTGCAATATCCCTTCCACCCGCACCATCGAAATTACCCGAGGTAGACGCCGGTCCGGTCCATTTCATATCTGTCGCATTTCCCACTTTACTTAAATCAGCAGTTGAAGCAGAGATATTTCCGGAAAAATCATCCCCATAGAAAGTATAAAATTTTCCATAATTAGTGTTATATGCATAGGCACCTGTGAGAATGTCCTTTTTACCATCACTATTAACGTCCCCCAATGAAAAACCGCCAAATTCAAAATAGGCCATATATGTTGTCGCCTCATCAATGAATGTTGCGTCTACCACATTATTAAAAGCAGCTCCCCCATAATAAACGTAAATTCTGCCAATAGATTCAGGCGCATATCCTACGAGAACATCATCGTAACCATCTCCGTTAATATCATCAATTTTTACAGGGAATCCAAAATAATTAGAACTATTTGAAAGTGTGCTCATTGTTGTTAGAGTAGGAGCCGCGTAAACCGTTCCAGTAATCATTATGAGCAGAAATAACGATAACAGTTTTTTATTCACACAATTAGTTTAACAAAAAATTCCAATTAGCAATACTAGTAACTAATCCCAAACCACCCGAGAATATTCTGCCACAAGGGTTTTTTAGTGGGTATAAAGTTTGATTGTAAACTTTTTACTTGTGGGCGTGGCTCGATTATTTGCTGTGGCGCAGCAGGTTTTAGCTCAGCTTCACTGCTCGACGAAGTTTCCCGTCCTAAAACAGCTCTCAAACCATCGGGAAAGCTAATTCCTGCGGGATCTATAATAAGCATGAATTCAACTGAAGACTTATTACTCATGCTGTCAGTGCTTACTATTTTGATCTTGTGGTCTCCATTTGGGAAACTCAAGTCGGTAAACTTCCACTTTCCCTCGGCATTCAAATCCTTAAGCTCCTTCACCAGCTTGTCATTAATGTACAACTTCAAATCTGCTTTTTCTTCCGAAGTTCCTTCAATGGTAAGGGCATTCTCAGTATAGAAATACCTTTTGAACTTCGATAAATCAGCATCAATAAACCCTATCTTTTCGATATTAAGTATGGGGGCGTGAGTATCAATCTTCACAGTTTGTTCTAAAACATCCGAAATATTCCCAGCTTCGTCTTTAAACTTAATATACAGATGCTTAGTACCATCCCTTTCAAAGCTCATATTCACATTCCCGTCATAATTTTTCCAATTTGCACCTTCAAAGTCCTTACTTTGAGACATCATAATTTGATCTACAGATGTTGTTGCGTCGGAAGTATCAAAATATAATTTAAAATCTCTATCACGCATTTTTAAAACGCGAGAACCTATACTCTTTTTGTTTTCCTCACTCCCTACCCAAATCCTTTGACTATCTGTTGACGATGAGGGGGCAGTTACATCCAGATCAAAGGTCGCATATGAATAATTAGATGAATAGGAACAAGATCCAAACTGATCACAAGAGCGCACGTATATTTCTGCAGATCCGTCGGAAACGGGAGATATATCACATGTGAAATCTTCTGCTAATGAATTGTATGTTCCATCATCTGCAGTACATGCAGTCCAGGTACCCCCGCTATTTGTGGTATTCCAGGACACACTCCCAATGGTCGTTGTGGATTTTGGAGCAGCTACACTCCCTGTAACAACAGCACTATTGGTTAAAGAAGGCATTTCATCAAGAGTAATTGTATGTGGGTAATCAAGTACCACCATTAACATCATGTCATAATAAGAACTGGAGGTGGCATAAGTGTAACCCGTTAGGGCAAACACTCCATCACCTGACGCAGCCAACCCATAGAGCACATCATCACCGGCATAAGTATTCAAGGGATAATATACATAACCTACACCATTAAACGTGGTATCCAGAACTCCTGTCGGTGTCAATCGTATAATTCCAAAATCGGCGGTTGTATAAACACGTTTCATGTGACCACCGGCAATAATACGCCCAAACTCATCTTCATAAATTGCTGAATACCCCCACATAGCATCATTTAGGTTACCTTTATTAGAAAAATTATTGTAATAGATGCCGGTTCCGTTAAAGGTTGTATCTAAACTACCGTCTAATTTGTAACGCCAAACTACAAAATCCTGATTACCTGCGGCATTCGTACTATAACCTCCCAGTAATATTTTACCGTCTCTTTGGACATAAATGGAATACGCATAATCGGAGCTATTAGTACCTCCGGCAACATTGGCCGTCACTGCGTAACCTGTGGAACTAAAAGTGGTATCCAAAGTTCCATCGGTATTAAATCTCCAAACCACAGCGTCGAAATTACCCAAGGAGTTAGTACTTTCACCGGCGACAACATACTTCCCATCTGATTGTAGTGCCAAGCCAAAACCGTAATCGTTTGTTGTTCCTCCTGCAGCACCGCCGTGAGTAACATAGCCGACCGAATTGAATGAAGTGTCCAAACTACCGTTAGAGTTGTACCGCCAAAGTGCCATATCCTGGTTACCAGCTCCTGCTCCACTTGCCCCAGCCACCACAATCTTCCCATCTGATTGCACAACTACACTATAGCCAGTATCCCCAACATTTCCCCCGGCAGCATTGTTGTGTGTTGCGTACCCCGTTGAGTTAAATGTAGTATCCAAAGTTCCATCGGTATTATATCTAAGTAGTATCATGTCGAGATTCGTCGTTAAGGAACCTCCACATACTACGTACTTTCCATCCGCTTGGATAGCCAACCCATTGCCTATGTCACTGCCATTGCTGGAGCCGTTAAAAGTTACATAACCTACAGAGTTAAACGAAGTGTCAAGAAGACCATTTGTGTTATATCTCCAGAGCGTACTATCATAATTATTAGTCAGGGATTTGCTGAAACCTGTAACTAAATATTTGCCATCCGGCAGAATAAGTACTTTGTATCCCAAGTCGTAGTTATTCCCTCCCGCTGCACTATTATGTGACGTATAACCAACACTATTAAAGTCGGTATCGAGATTAATTGTTGCTGCCTGGGCAAATATTTGAAAAACAGCAACTAGTGCTAACAAGGGAACTAACTTAAGACAGGATTTCAGATAATCTTTCACATAATAATACTAGCAGATCTTACCTCCCCCGCAAGAAAGCAGGGATATCATATTTGTCATCGAAGTCACCGTCAAAGTCCTCGGGTTTAAAGACATTTTTTGGAGGTACATGCTTGTGGATTGGCTCTACAGGAACCGCGGGTTTAGTCACTCCTTGAGTCTGAGCATTTTTTAACACCTCATCAACCGCGAAACTTTTTGGCCTTGTGGGAGCTGAAAACCCAAAATCATCTTTTCCACCCTCATAAGCATCAAAACCGGTAGCTATGACTGTAATTTTCACTTGCCCGTCTAAACGGCGATCAATGCTTGTACCAAATATAATGTTTGCATCCTGCCGGGCGATATCTCGAATTATATTAGCGGCTTTATCCACCTCTTTCATCGACAAATCTATTCCGCCCACAATATTGAAAAGTATGCCAGTGGCACCTTCAATAGACTGCTCAATTAAAGGAGACGAAATAGCATCTCGGGCGGCTTTTTCGGCTCTATTTTCACCGGTGCCAATACCAATTCCCATAAGTGCGGTGCCGGCTCCCTTCATAATCGTTTTTACATCGGCAAAATCCACATTTATCAATCCCGGCATAACAATTAAATCCGAAATACCCTGAACCCCCTGGTTTAAAATACTATCCGACATTTTAAACGCCTCCATAATTGAAGTGTTTTCGTCGGAAATTTCCAAAAGCTTTTGATTAGGTATAGTTATTAGCGCATCAACCTGAGTTTTAAGTTCGGAAATACCTTTTTGAGCATTGGTTTTTCTTTGGGCACCTTCAAATTCAAAAGGCTTTGTCACAACACCTATTGTTAGTGCACCCAACTCCCTTGCAATAGACGCGACTACAGGGGAAGCTCCGGTTCCGGTTCCCCCACCCATTCCTGCAGTAATAAAAACCATGTCGGCACCTTCTAAATTTTCTTTAATAAGATCCGTGGATTCCTCCGCGGCTGCTCGGCCAACTTCTGGATTGGCTCCTGCACCCAAACCATTAGTAAGTTTTTGGCCAATTGGAATTTTAACGACTGATTTATTAATAGAAAGATCTTGCGCGTCAGTATTAATTGCCACATATTCAACACCGGATATTTGATCCGATTCTATCATTGAGTTGATGACATTACCGCCGGCTCCGCCTACACCAACGACTTTAATTCGAGCAAAACGCTCTATTTCAGGTTTTACTAGCATATAGTTCAAATAGTATATATGAAACTACAAGTGGTGGATACTGTAATATCTATATATTAGGGCAGAAACGATCTAAGTTTATCAAAAATCCCTCCCATTTTCTTCTTCATATCACCTCGTCGAGCATTCATTGATAGCAAGTCCGTGCCACGATAAAGCTTGGCTCCGTATAAAACAGCACCTACACAAGAAGCTGAATCGGGACCTTGGATCTCATCTATTAATCCTGTTACTCCTCTAGGAGAGCCTATTCTTACAGGCATCTTTAAGTTGGTTTTTGCGCATTTTTCCATCCCTACTGTTGAGGCAGCTCCACCGGTTAAAATGATACCCGCGGGTAGTTTCCCTGCCAAATTAGCCTTTGTTAGTTCAAGGCTTAACAATCTAAAAATCTCCTCGAGTCTGGCATCTATTATTTTATTAAGCATATTTCTGGGTACAGCATCAATTTCCAAACCAAATTCGGTTAAGTCGAAATCTTCGTCTTTTCTAAGTTCCACGGATGATTTGGATATCAAGGCTTCGTTGCCAAGCCTTATTTTAATTTTCTCCGCATCTTCCATTCGAGATCTAAGGCCTATTGCCAAATCCGATGTAATATATTTACCTCCAATGGGCAAAACCACCGAATGCACAGGGCTACCATCGATAAAAGCAATAACTGAGGTAGTTCCTCCTCCTATATCTACCAACAAAGCCCCAAGCTCCTTTTCGGTATCTGTTAAAACTGCCTCTCCGGATGCAATTCCTGTATAAACCAACTCTTCAACATCAATATCTACCTGGTTTACACATCTGATAATATTTTTAACTGCTGTGGAAGAACCGTGGATGATATTAGTTTCAACCTCAAGCCTAATACCAGACATACCTACAGGGTCTTTAATACCATCCTGAGAATTGACTATAAAATCGCGGGGAATGACATGAATTATGTCTCTGGTGGTCGGCAGCGAAACAGCCTGGGCGGCTTCAATTACTCGGGCAACATCATCCTTTGCAATTTCGGAATCTACATTGTTCGGTGAAACGGCAACCACCCCATGTGAATTTAGATTTTCGATATGGCTACCATTTACAGTTACAAACGCCTTTGATACAGAAACTCCTGCCATTCTTTCAGCTTTTTCTATACTAGCTGATATCGCCTCTACGACCCCATCTATGTCGACAACATTTCCTTTATTAATGCCCTTCGAAGGTATGTTTCCGGACACCCCTACAACTGAAATTCGCTCTTCGGAAACTGCAGCTATTGTAGTTGCGACTTTTGTGGATCCTATATCAATTCCGGTAATTATTTTTTCTTTGGGCATAAGTTGCTAATCGTATAATACTATTACTTTATCATAACGTAAATCAATCATACTAACTTTCTTCCCCTGTGTCTTTAATTCGTTAACAAAAGCCGCTAGTACAGCAAAGGATTTTCTTATTTCCTTTAGATTTGATATGTACGTTTTAATACCTAATACATATAGTTCGGTGAAATTATCGTGGTAACTCATACTAGTGACTTTAATCTGGTGTTCCGAGGCAGAGCTAATAATCTCTTTTGCAACTGGAACTATCCTATTATTTACAAAATACCCCACATCTATCTGCCCTGAGTACTCTATTTTTGTAAGACTCTGCGCCTCATCTGAACTCTTATCAACCAAGCCCAGTACATAGCCTTCGGAATCAATTAAATATTCCTGTTCCAAGTTTTCGCTGCGGGTAACAACGGCCAATGGTTTCCTTTCGTCAACTTTAACTTCAACAGTTCTCGGATACACTTTTTTTAGTCTTATATCCGCCGCACCCAGAAAGTTCTGGTCCAAATTAGGTAAAATTTTAGCAAGATTTAGGAATAGTAAGTTTTTGCCTGATACGTTATAGGCCACAACGTTATGTAAGTCGCTTTGATTCACATACTTCCCCGCTCCCCTTACTATAACGCTGTCCACAGAAAAGTGGTTTGATCTAAACAGAAAAAAATAAACGATATATATCATGCTGACAGTTGTAATTACCAATAAGGCTAGCTTTATAAAGTGTTTAGCTTTAAACCAGCCAAATTTAAAGCTCTTTGTGAACCTTTTTTTTTCCAAGGGATTAACAAAGTATAAAAAGCGCTTCGGCTTAGTTACCTTTTGTTTGCTTAATAATTTCATCTGCAATTAATCCTGCCGAGTAAATAAACTTCTTCTTCGTGTCAAACTTTACGGAGTATTTTGAAGGGTCCGCCAATATCCTTTTTACAAAGAGAATGAACTCCTCTGCATTCAGGTTAGTCTCGTCGAGATCTAAGGCAATTCCGAGTTTTTTTAGCATTTCCGCATTTTTTCGCTGCTCATCGTGAGAAACCCAAGGTATCGGTATCAAAATACAGGGCTTGTTAAGGGCAAACAATTCACTAACAATGTGGGCCCCTGCCCTTGATACAACTAATTTGGCTTTGGAAAATACTTCACCGATATTGTTATCAAAAACAAACTTTTCTAAAAAATATTCTCCCGGCAGGTCCGACGATAAAAGCACCTGATGGTAATCAGTCAACAAGGCGTAATCATTGTATACCGAGTAGTCCCCGCACTGGTGAATTACATTACAAAAAGTTAGCAATTCCGCCAAAGAGTCTTTTATAAGCATGTTTATCTTGTGAGCCCCGCTTTTTCCCCCCGTTACATAGATAGTAGGAAGCTCATTGACAATATTAAACCTCTGGGATTGAGACCCGAATATCGAATTCCTCAGCGGAATCCCGGTAATCACTGTTTTATTTTTGGGTAAAAACTTAAGTGATTCCTCCCATGAAACTAGTATTTTGCTTGCAAAAAAAGAAATTACCCTATTTGCGTATCCGACAGTAACAGTTTGCTCATGTGTGATAATAGGTACCCTCTGGAACCAGCCGGCCAAAACAACAGGAACTGCTAGATAACCGCCATACGACATTATCAAATCGGGCTTGTATGCCCTTAAGACTTTATATATATCACCGAATGCTTCAAAGAAGGTTTTTACCGAAGATAATTTTAGATTTTTGTAAAACTTAGCAGTTTTGAGCTCGTAAAAAGGAATATTCAACGCTACAATTTCTTTATATTCCAAGCTCTCGTTTTTATCTTCTTTAAGAGAAAATTTGTGTCCAACCCATAAAAATTCAGGATTGCTCAGTCTTTTTTTCAGCTCTTCAATTACCGGAAGGGCCGAGCTGTGATGACCCCCGGTCATTACTATTTTCATACAACGATTATACCTTTCTTTTCTCAATACCGGCTAGAATTCCTAATCCTGCCATCGTAAAAACCATTGACGAGCCTCCATAAGATACAAGCGGCAACGGGATTCCGGTGAGAGGAATTAACCTGACCATCGCGGCGACATTAATGAAGACCTGTAAACCAATCCAAAACGTGATCCCTGCCGCGAGGACTCTCTCTAACACATCATTGGCTTGCAACGACAATGTAAAACCTTTGAACAGCAGGTACCCGAATAAACTTATTAAGGAAAGCGTACCAACCAGCCCAAATTCTTCTCCTATTACTGCAAAAATTGAATCAGCCGCTACTTCCGGAAGATAGCTATACTTTTGTTTAGACTGCCCGTATCCGACTCCGGTAACTCCCCCAGACCCCAGTGATATAAGTATTTGCCTCACATGATAATCCTCAGAGCCCTCCCCAGCAATAAAGTCTTTGAATCTGTCTAGCCGATAGGAATAAGCAAAAATAAAAATAAGACCCAATATTAAAGCGACAGGGATTACATATGCAAACTTTTTAAGAGACTGCCCGGAAACGAAATACACAACCGATCCAATAAGAAATAAAATTACTGCTGTCGACATGTTAGGCTGCAGCATAACTAAAAACGAAACTAAACCGGTGATTAGTAAATAAACCCAAAATCCCTCTTCCCGCCTTTTTATCAGTTTAGACAGCTGAACAGACAAATACATTATTAGTCCAAGTTTCATGAACTCACTAGGTTGAAACCCTAAAACTCCGATAAAAGGAATCGCGGGCAATGGAGACGGGTTAATAAACAACCACCGACGCGCTCCTTTGATACAAGGCGCAAAGGGAATGTTCCACTCACAAGGCATTAATCCTGCGATTGCTAATATTAACAAAAACCCTATACCTAAAACAAAAGTCAAATATGCTATTTTATCCAGTTTCTCCAGCCGAATTTTATAGAAATACCAAAAAAACGCCGAACCTACCGGTATCCAACCTATTTGTAACAAAAGCAAGTGATATGGGACGCCGTATACTTCCTGGGAATAAATTTGAGAGGAACTGGCCATAAAAATCACCCCGACAGCCAAGAGTAGGTAGGTTAGTAATGGTATACTGGCAGGTTTTGTTACTTTCATTTACAACAAAGCTATAAATAAGCCTAGCAAAGTAAAAAAAGTCCCGGCAAGCCAAAACCTTAATGTCACTTTAGTTTCGGGCCACCCTAGCAATTCAAAATGATGATGAACAGGTGCCATTCTGAATAATCTTTTTTTGGTGAGTTTTACAGATAGCTGTTGTAAGGGACTTGATAAGCCATCCAGCAAAAATACCATTGCCATCACAATAAAAGCTATTTCTCTGTGCATAACAATTGCCAACATAAGTAAAAATGCCCCAAGAAAGTGTGATCCTACATTGCCCATCAAAACCCTAGCTGGGAATATATTAAAATACAAAAAAGGAAGCAGTGCACCTATAAATGTGGCCGTAAACGTTGAAAGTGAGTTATACCCAAGATAGGAAGCTACAACCCAAAGACCTACTGCGGTAATTACGGCAAGCCCGCCGGCCAGGCCGTCTAAACCATCCGTAAAGGCAACAAGATTTAGAACAACTAAAAAAAGTACGAAAATTATTATCGGATACAAAAAACCAATGTGAACATATCCAATAAGCGGAAGCCAAAGGTAATCCCAGCCAAGTTTAAAATATGTCCAATAGGCAACAAACAGAGCCAGCATTCCCTGCATAACAATTTTATGGTGGGATTGAACACCTGAGGACTCACTGCTCCCTAAAATCCTAAAAAACTCTTTAAAATATGCCAAGGGTTTCTTCCAAAAAGGCATCTTCTTGTCGGATATCGTAATAAGTGATGGCCTTTTAAACAGGGCTCCAAAGTGATACTCCAAAAACCCTGGAAGGCCGGAGCGACGGTAAACCTTCGTAAAATCCTCGAATATTCCAAGTAATCCCGACAACGACGCCACGAATATTGGCAACAAAGTTTGGGTTCGGGAAGTATTAAAAATCAGTGTAAGCAAGGCTATTACACCAACGAAAACCAAACCTCCCATAGTGGGAGTACCGGCTTTTTTAAGATGGGTTAGTGGCCCATCTGTTCTTACATCTTCCCCCATTTGGAATTTATATACGAAATTGATCCACAAGGGATAAAAAACAAAAGAGAGAAAACCAGCGGATATCAAAAAGATTAAATCTATTATTATTTCTGAACCTTCCATATCCTAGCTCCTAAACTTTCTAATTTGGGAATAAAGCATTCCATGTACTTTGCAACCTTTTCTATACCACTTACTTCACTCTTCCCCTCTGCGGCCAATGCTGCTGCCACCTGTACGGCCCCGTATCGAAAATCAGATATCTCAAGTCGAGTGCCCTTTAGTTTTGTCGGGCCTTCAACTCTTGCTACACTCAACGGTTCTCCCATTTTCTCCAAGTCATATAACTCATCGCTAATAACAGGCACCAACCCAACCTCTGTCGGCTTCGCTAAGTTAATTCTAGCACCCATTCTGTTTAAGTCTTTAACAAACCCGAACCCATTAATAGTTACTGTATCATGAACGAAACTTTCTCCGTTTGCCTGAGTAAGTAGCAATGTAACCATCGACTGCCAAGCCGAATTTATCCCTGGGGTTGGAGTTATATCTACGTTAACATGACTTAAAATTTCTCCATTTGACCACACTTTTAGGTCATTTCCTTCAAAAGCGAACTTGGCGCCCATTTTATCCAATAAATGGACAAGCGGAATAACCACGGTTTTATTCACACCCTGAATAGTTATATTTCCCTGTGTAAGGATCGCCAAAATTGCGAAAGTTGCTATTTCGATTTTATCAGGCTGAACTAAGAATTTAGCCCCCTTGAAATTAGACGCACACTTTATTTTTATTTTCTTGGGCTCCGGGTTGGAAATGTCTGCACCTATCAACCTGCAAAAATTGATTAAATCCTCAACTTCGCCTTCTTCAGATGCATTTGTGATTTCCGTTTCTCCATTAGCAAATATGGAAGATAAAATCGCGTTATCTGTCCCTATGTGACTCGGAATTTTAAAGTGTATCTGCCCACCCTTGGCCTCAGATCCATCTAGTAGAAAGTGATCTCCTGTATCGATTACTTTGATACCTAACGATTCCCATGTGTCTAGCAATCTATTATAGGGCTGCTCAGAGAATTCCCCTAAGTACTTGGGCAGTAGCGCTTTACCAAATCGATATAAGAGCGGACCTGCTATTAACATCGCGGTTCTATAACGTGACCCTATTTCTTGGGGCACTTCGTAACTTGAGATTCCCGCCCCACTTATAATAAGTCTATTGTTTCCGCTCCACTCTGCCATGGCACCAATACTTCTTATTACGGCTAAATCCTCGTCGATGGAAATAACGTCGGGAACATTTTCGAGTACAACCTCTTCGGAACTAAACAATGCCGCATATATTAATTTCAATGCTGAATTTCGGGAACCTGCCGGCTTTATAAATCCTGAGAGAGGTTTACCTCCTTCAATGGCTAGAGTATCCATACTAGGATAGAAGCATCAGAATGAACGAATTAATTACCAACAGCACTCCGAGTGCTATTGTTGTGTACAATATTAATTTCTCAACCCCACGCAACGACCTATACGCACCAAATGACCCTTTAAGCCCTTGAGTTAACCCTGCGTTTTTGGACTGAATTAATACGAGTACTGTTATAAGGACCCCCAGTACAATTTGTGCTATTTTACTAATTATTAAATAATTCATAATGTCACTTTTTTGAAGCCAGCCAATCAAAATATCCGTAAAATAAACTTACTGATAAGGAGCTGACAACAAGAGCCGTTAGTCCTGTAAAGCTTTTAGATGGTAACACAAAGCCAAAAATTATCAAATTTTCCAAGTAGGCACTTTTAGCGCTAAACTCCGAAACTACTACAGAAAGCACGTATACAATAGCTAAAGTTAACACGAAGGACATAAACGAATAACCGAATCCTTTTGCCGGCAATGAAACAATTCCTAGTAGCGGTCGAAGGAAAAGGTAAAGGATAGTTAGTGCCAAAACAAATAGAAAATAAGCCTTAAATGGATTCGACCCGTAAACAAAAGATGAAAGTAAGCCTTGGGTAAATCCCAAAGAGAGGATAACGTAAGTTAGGGTTCTAACAAAGGATTTCATAACGTACCAATATTGTCCCACGATAAAGATCCTGTTTCAAATTTCGGTTCAAAACAGGATCTTCATAAACAGCTGTCAGGGAAGCTTTTCGAATTCCAGGGTGTACCCTGCCTGTTCAAAAGCTGTTATCACGTCCTCTTCGCGGTTGCCAAGGAAGATTGCTGTGAAATGTTCTCCATACTCCTCTACCTTTCCCCCTGTGGTTCTTGGAGAACCCTTTATTACGTCCTCTACAATATCCCTCTCTGTAGAAAAGATCGTGAAAATACAGTTTCCAAACCTTACCAAAATATAATTTGGTCTTTCGGGTAACTGACGCCGGGTTGGTGCAGAATATACCTTTTTACCATGCAGTTTGGCCATTTGTTCCTCCTTTTTCCTGTACCTACCGGTATTGTACCCCATAGCTCATTTGTTGCCAACACTATTTCCAAATTAGCTATGGGTTGTTTGACCTATCAAAGTATGCTAGAATGCACAAAAGGAGCTAAAATGGTAAAAGACTACACTCGTATGCCTAGATCCACGGAGTTTGTGCTGATGCAGTCTCATGAATTTACTGTAGCTGGGTTCAAAGGAACTTTTTTCCTGCAAAAAGGTTATGATTCTCTTCCGGAAAAGTTCGCTCAGGCCCAAATGTGTGAGACCTGCGTCCGGGACGGAGTGATTTATACAATCTATCACTTGGTCCTTGCCTAACGCCTACCCATCCATAACCTTCGGGCAATTAACCACCCGAAGGTATTTTATTTGTATAACTCTTTCTTTCGCAACTCGTGGTGGTATTTTTGGGCAAAGCGATGTGCCTCATCACGTAAAGACATTAATAACTGCAAACCCTTATTCTTTTTCCCCAGTCTCACTTCAAAAAATTCATTTTCTTTTTTGTACACCAGGGTTTCGAACTTCTTGGCCAATCCAACAACCGGAAAATTAACCCCTAAAGTATCCATCACTTTTAATACAGCAGAAAGCTGCCCCTTCCCACCATCCAGCACTATTAGGTCAGGAACGGGCCAGTCAGAATGGCCTAACCTTCTCTCCAAAACCTCTGCCAGCATTCCAAAATCATCAGGCTGTTCTTTTAATCTAATCTTAAACTTTTTATATTCGTTTTTATCTATTTTTCCATTTGTCGCTACAACAAGTGAACCAACTGAATCTTTTCCCGAAATATTCGAAATATCATAGCACTCTATCCTCTCCAAACTATTAAGTTGTAGGGGCAGCTGTAACTTTAACTCCTCCAAGCTTTGGAAAGCCAGATCGTTAACTAAATAGGGATTATCAACGTATTCCTGGGGGGTATGAAAAGTTTGGGTCAGATACTCAAATTTCGATATAACATCCTTTACGGAACCTGCTTTCTCGTATTCAAGTTCAGCGGAATATTTTTTCATCTGTCTTGATAGCGTCTTTATTAATGCCGTGGACTTGCCTGCTAAAATCTTTTTAATTTTTTCGCTATTTTGTTTGTTTTGATCGATATTGCCAACACAGGGGGCAGGACATAGCCCTAAATGGCCATATAGGCATGGAGTGTGCAACCTGGCGTAGCGCGAAAACTTCGCCGGGCTACAATCACAGTAAGGAAAAACTTTACGTAATAACCTCAAGACTTGTTTTGCGTTTCTACCGTCGTTGTAAGGCCCAAAGATAGTGTCCCTTTTTGAGATAGTACCAAGGTCAGTTTCCCGCAATACTCCAATTCTTGGTACTTTTCCATTCCGAACTACTATATATAAAAAAGACTTATCGTCTTTCATTAAGATGTTGTATTTGGGGTAATACTTCTTTATTAACTGCGCCTCAAGGATAATGGCTTCGAATTCAGTTTGCGCCAGTATGTAATCCATTTCTGCAATATTTTGAACTAATGTATAAGTTTTTGAGGCTGGGTCCAGATTTTTTAAAAAGTAACTGCCGACTCTGCTTTTAAGACTTTTTGCTTTCCCAACATATATAACCTTCCCTTGTGCATTTTTGTAAATATACACTCCCGGAGATTTTGGCAAGTTCTTCACTTTTTCTGTAAGCACACTTTTCATAACTACATAATACTATTTTCGTGTAAAATAACGCTATGAAAGCCAGACAATATCTTTATTTTGTATTCTCGGTAATATTGCTAAGTCATATACAAGTTGCGGCGTTTGAGGCTCAGTTCGCAACCGAATATCTGGTTGATTTCAGCATCCAACAAAACGGCGAAACCCAGGTTAACCAGCAAATTAACATAACCAACCTAAAAGACGATGTAATCGCAACTAGCTATAGCTTTACCATAAAGTACTTCGAAATATTCGACGTAAGTGCCCAAGCTAACGGTAACAAGGCAACTCCCAAAGTTGAGACTTCCGGAAACGAAACTACCATAGTTGTAAATATTGACGACTACGTAATAGGCAAAGGCAGACAAAACAAAATCGAGTTAACATATAAGACACTGGATATAGCAACTAAGGTGGGTGAGGTGTGGAACATTAATATCCCAAAAACCCAGCTTAACAATGATACTTCCTCATATAACGTAACACTTGAGGTTAAGGAGTCATTGGGACCGAAAATATTCATCTCTCCTGTGCCCGACACCGAAAAATCCTCAGATGGAAACCATGTTTTTAATTTCACAAAAGAGTCGCTACGCAATACCGGAATTTCCGCATCCTTTGGAAGCTATCAAGTATTAAATTTTAAATTGAAATATCAAATTTCCAACCCTAACTATTTTTATGCAAACTATGAGGTTGCACTTCCCCCGGACATTAAGATGCTACAGCAAGTTAAATACAGCACCATTACTCCATCCCCAAATAGCATAAAACTGGATGAAGATGGAAATGCTATTGCTACCTTTAGACTTAAACCAAAGCAGAAACTTCAAATTGAGTTAAATGGGGCAGCACGCTTAACAGGTAGGCAAATAAATCCGGCTTTCGGAGGTAAATTTGAATCCTTACCAAATACTTTGATTGAAAAGTATACAAAAGCTCAAAAATATTGGGAATCTGACTCAAAAGAAATAAAAGCAATTAGTAACAAAATTATAGATACCAACCTTAATGTAAGCCAGAACGCTCAAAAAGCATACGATTACGTTACTGAAACATTATCCTATAACTTTGATGCACTAAAGGAAAACTTCATCGAAAGGGAAGGAGCGGTTGCCGCGGCGAACAATAAAAAACCTTTCACATGTATGGAATTTACGGACCTATTTGTAGCACTTGCCCGATCAATGGGGATCCCTGCCCGGGAAATTAATGGATACGCTATTAACTCGGGAGAAACCACCAAACCTGTGTCGATTCAATTAAAGAATGGGGATTTGCTCCATTCGTGGGCTGAGTACTATGATCCTTTTTACGGTTGGGTACAGGTTGATCCAACTTGGGGAAATACATCCGGCATTGATTACTTCACCAAGTTAGATACTAATCATCTCGCATTTGTAGTTAAAGGTATAGATTCTGAATATCCCTACCCGGCAGGCAGTTATAGGTTCAGCGATGAAGGCAAGTTAGTTGAGGTCGACTATGCACTTCAGGGCAGTCAAACACCGTTTGATACTTCACTTGAATTTAAGAAGTCGTTAAGCCTAAATTTAATCAAAATTATAAACGGAAACCAAAAGTACGAGGTTGAGAATTCTGGTGAGACTTTTGTATACGATATAGATAAAACCGGGCTAAATTTAGCTCCCAAACAAAAAGCCACAATCTGGATAAATAATACTGTGAAAGGGGTAAGTTATAAGGATTATGAGGATAAGGAATCTTTCTGGCCGTTATAAAAATACCACCCGTAAAATAAACTACGGGTGGAGAAATCGAAATCTAGCGTCCACGCATTCGAGCAAGTGCCCGAGTAACATAAGATGCCGCCCGGCTCTGAACTTTCTGGAATTTCCGTTTATCCTCCCCATCCAGACCCAGTTCAAGACTCATAAGAACAGAGGCCAAGGAGTCCGGCGCATTCGACCACCCACGGGAAACAAAGGGTTCGAACTTCAACACCTTCACAGTAACTGTGACCTGAGTCCGATCCGAGTTAACTTCGCAGGACAGCACTTGGAATTGGCCAACACCGGTTCTGATCACAAACCCATGCTTAGCGGCAGGCTTGTAATGACCCAGAATTTTTCCCAAAGATTCACCTTGGAAGATTACCCAATCCAGCTGATAACCCGTTTCGCTATTGATCAGTTCAACAAGGGCATTTTCCATTTTTTCTAACCGCCTTTTTTTACCGAACTGGTTTTCCGCGCCCAAGGTCGGGGTTTGCCGGTGCGACTGAGAGGGGCTTAACATTCAGAACAACAACATAGTATTTCGAGGGAATTTCAACAAAATCAGCCCCGCCCGAAGATACGCATTCTTCTACCTGTCCCGGCTCAAACACGTCGGCATGATCGTACTCTCGAATATAGGTGCTTTGCGGGGGTTTGAACTGTGTCCCTGGCATCAGCACCCCGTCAAAAAAGGCCTGGGCAATTTTTCCCACTTCGAGTGATTCAGGGGAGTGAAACAGAGTCGGCAAACCATCCCTTCTTCCCTGCCTATCCCGCTCCTGCACCAACAATACGGTATTCTTTTCAGTCATTTCAGATACTGGCATTGGGTCCTCCATCTAAAGTTTGGTTGGAATTTCTATCGGCAATTGTATAATATCAATGACTATAAGTCAATTACGCCCATTGAGTTAGGGCCTGTGCTGTGTAGGATTCCTTACACTTTCTGAGTCCGGGCAAATCCCCGCTATAGATGAGTTTGCCGCCCTCATCGCCTCCTTCGGGCCCCAGATCAATCACCCAGTCGCTATTAGAAATAACATCCAGATTGTGCTCTATTACTAAAACTGTATTCCCACGCGCCGTCAACTTCTTAAAAATGGCAATCAAGTTCTCCAAATCGGCAAAGTGCAACCCAGTAGTAGGCTCATCTAATATATACAACGTGCTTCCGGTTGATCTCTTACTTAACTCCAAAGCTAGTTTCACTCTTTGAGCCTCACCGCCCGACAAAGTTGGTGCTGGCTGACCAAGTTTTATGTAGCCCAAGCCAACCTCCCACAAAGTTTCTATTTTTCTTTTTATGGCCGGCTGATTTTCAAAAAAACCCAGAGCCTCCTCAACAGTCATGTCTAAAACCTCGGAAATATTTTTCCCCTTATATTCTATTTCCAATGCCTCACGGTTATATCTTTTTCCGCCGCAAACATCGCATTTAACATATACATCAGGCATGAATTGCATTTCTATTTTAATTTGGCCTTCACCTGAGCACGACTCACATCTCCCACCTTTTACGTTGAAACTAAATCTACCAGGGCCATATCCACGAATCTTAGCCTCTTGCGTTTGAGCAAATAACTCACGAATATGATCAAATGTTTTTGTATAGGTAGCAGGATTAGACTTTGGAGTACGGCCAATCGGTGATTGATCTATAGCTATTAAATTTGTGATATTTTCTATTCCAAGTAATTCTTTTATCGGTTCCGGCTTGTTTTCAATTTTCAATCCGAACATTTGGCGGAGAGTTTGATACAAGGAATCCATTACTAAAGTGGATTTCCCTGAGCCCGACACTCCTGTAACACAAACTAATTTACCCAAAGGAATTTCCACCGTTATATTCTTTAGGTTACGGCCCGATGCTTTTACGATTTTTAACGATTTTCCGGCTACTTTTTTCTTGTATCTCTCGTTTTCCGCCAAATCAATTAGCAGCTGTTCGTCCACTTCTTTTTTTCTAAATACATGCCCAACTTTCAGTTTTCGTGATAAGTACTTTCCAGTGAGTGATTCGGGGTTCTGCTTAATTTCTTCGGGGGTACCCTCGGCTATCACTCTGCCTCCGTGTTCCCCGGCACCCGGGCCAAAATCAAAGATATAATCACTCTCCAGCATCGTTTCTGTATCATGTTCAACAACCACCACGCTATTACCCAAATCTCGCAGGTGATGGAGTGTTGCAATTAGTTTACTTTGGTCATTTTGATGTAAACCAATCGATGGCTCATCCAAGACATATAAAACTCCCGAGAGTCCGGCTCCGATTTGGGAAGCTAACCTGATTCTTTGTGCCTCCCCTCCTGATAACTGCCCGGCATTCCTCGCCAATGTTAGGTAGGATAACCCCACATCAAGTAAGAATTTAGTTCGATAGGCTATCTCCTTAAGCATTGTCCCTGCTATTTGCTTTTCTCTTTCGGTAAACCTTGCAGGTAAGTTTTTAACCCATTCCGCAAAGTCTTTTATTGAAAGCTGAGATATATCGTTAATCGTTAAACTATCAATCACTACCGACAATGCCTCTTTGCTAAGACGCGCACCCTTGCAAACATCGCAGGGTTCATTGATCATGTACTTTTCAATTTCCTGACGAATGTAGTCTGAGTTGGTTTCCTTATATCTACGCATTAAATTTGGAATTACGCCTTCGTATTTGGCATCATAGGTATGTTTACGTCCATGGACATTTGTATAGGTTACTCTAAATCGTTCTTTGCCCGGAACACCATGAAGCAAAATTTCAACAGCCTTGCGTTCAAGATCCTTGATAGGCGTGTTTAAATCATAATTATAATTAGAAAATACAGTCTCGATCACTTGTTTAGTCCAGGTATTATGTTCAAACATTCTCATCCAAGGCAAAACTCCGCCCTCTGAAACTGAAAGGCGGGGATTTAATAGTAAATCCTCTACTATTGTCTGCTGGATACCTAATCCGTCGCATGCACTGCAGGCTCCATGAGGGGAGTTGAATGAAAATGTTCTTGGTTCAATATCCGACAAACTTATATTACAAACAGGGCATGAAAAGTTTTCCGAAAATAGATGGTCGGTAAAATCTTTGGGGGTCTGGGTGAAATCAAACTCTTTATCGTTAACAATACTCAAAATTATCGCTCCTTCACTTAATCGCAAGGCCGACTCAACAGATTGATACACTGCACTTAGCAGAGATTTCTCCGACTCGGAATCTTTTATGCTTTTTCTGCTGACTATATGCCTTGATACTAGAGCCTCAATAGTATGCTTGTTCGTTTTTATTAATGTAATATCTTTGGAGACATCTAATATGTTTCCGTCAACTCTCGCTCTCAAAATTCCTTTTTTTCTAAGATTCTCGAATAAACCTGAGTACTCCCCTTTTCTATCTCGAACAACCGGAGAGAAAATCATAAACCTAACGCCCCTTTCGGTTGCAAAGTCCGGGTGCTCTTTTACGGTCTGCATCATTCCATTGGCAATTTCTTCAGAACTTTGTCTTTGTATCTCCCTTCCGCATTGTGGGCAATGCGGATGGCCTACACGAGCATATAATAATCTTAGGAAGTCGTATATCTCGGTAATAGTTCCAACAGTTGATCTGGGATTTTTGGAGGTCGTCTTTTGGTCAATAGCAATCGCGGGAGAAAGTCCTTCAATTTTATCAACATCCGGCTTATCCATAACCCCCAAAAATTGTCTGGCGTAGGCAGATAAGCTTTCCACATATCGCCTCTGTCCTTCTGCATAAATAGTATCCATAGCTAAAGATGACTTGCCTGATCCTGACACGCCGGTAAAAACGACCATCTTATTTTTTGGAATATTAAGATCTATATTTTTTAAGTTATGCTGTCGAGCGCCTCGAACCAGAATATGTGTAATAGGTGTAACTTGGTCTGTCATATAGTTATAAAGTCAAACGAACTACATTATACAAAGGTGTCAACATATTGTCTACGGGTTTTATTTGGGTAATAAATATCCCGGAATGCAACGATAGTGCATCCGGGATTGTTTTCACTCATACTTACTTCCTTCCAACATCCACTCTTTCACCCCTCTTCGTCCCTTTAGTTTCAATTTTTTAGGCAATTTCCCGTGATGACATAGAATGTGAAAAACCAGATCTTTATCTGTGCGTGCACGGCTGTTACAAAAAGGACACTTGAACTTCCCCTTTAAACCAACTCTAAAAGGACGCCTTGCATTCATGGTTGCTGCTCCTTATTGATGGTATGTATTACTAATATAAATATAGTTGTTCAAAAAGGAAATGTCACCAAATTCAATCCTTGTCTTTATCTTCTTTCTTCTCTTTGTCTTCGTCTTTTTTGTCTTCCACAGGCTTGGGACATATCGTTTGAGGTACCACACTGCCTTTAATAAAAAATTCGGATCTGTTTCCACACTGAGGATAAAGTTTCGCAAACACGTTATCCGGCATTTCCATTTTTTCATTCTCGCTTCCTTTTTGATCTAAAACATAAGCAAATATTTTGTGCCACAAGGGAGCTGCCCCACTTATCCCTGAGGCAAGGTATTGGTTCATAGGGCTGTTATCGTTGTTTCCCACCCAAACTCCCACAACATACTGAGGTGTGTACCCCATCGTCCAGTTATCCCTTTTAGAATCAGTCGTCCCTGTTTTTGCAGCAACTGTGTGGCCAGGAAAGCTTAGATAATGCTGAGTACCAAATGCTGGTATACGAGAGAAATTATCACTTAAAATACTCCATATTAAATAACAAACATCAGCACCCAATACTCTCTTTTCTGTCTTTGGTATATTATCGTAAATTTCATACCCCTTTGAATCCTTTACCGACAAATAGGGCTTTAGCTCTTTTGCTACTCCTCCTCTGGCTAATGTGGCGAATAGGTTTGTGTGATCTACAAGCCTAACCTCTTCGCCCCCCAGTGTAACGGAAAGCCCGTAAGCATCTGAAGGATCCCAGTTTGTTAGACCCATGTCTTTGCCTTTTTGTACTATATTTTCGGCTCCCACATCGCGCGCCAGCCTAACGGCCGGAATGTTGTATGAGTTGGCAAGAGCGCTTCTTAGGGTCACGTTGCCATGGTAACGATTATCGTAATTTTTAGGTGAATAGGCTTCTGATCCCGGAACCTGAAACGTAACCGGAGTATCTTTTATGATCGAGGCGGGTGTGTACTTCCCCGATAAAGCCAGGGCATAGGTAACGGGCTTTATCGAAGAGCCCGGCTGGCGGTAGGCAGAAGCCACATCAAATGCTCCCCACCCTGCCCTGTAATAGTCTACCGATCCGACATAAGCCAGAATTTCAGAGTTTTTTACGTCCATAACAACAGCGGCACCATTTGTGATATTTAGTTTCAAGTTGGCCGCTATCTCTTCCTTTACAATCTGCTGAACTTGTTCCTGTAAATCGAGATCTAGAGTTGTGGTTACTGTTAGTCCTCCCAAATCAACATATCTTTTCCCATATTTACTTTCTAAATCTCTTCTTACAAAATCTACAAAATGAGGGGCTCTAAGGTAGGAGATTTCGTCCACAAAAGTAAGATTTTCAGCTAAGGCAACTTCCTCCTCGGCTTGCGTCAAGTAACCAACCTCAACCATCCTGTCCAGCACATGTTGTTGCCGTATTTTTGCTATATCAGGCTCAGTTATCGGAGAGTAGGCTGACGGAGCTGTTGGCAACCCGGCCAGCATTGCTGCCTCGGCTAAACTTAACTCCCAAACATCCTTTCCGTAATATCTATGGGATGCCGCTTGTATACCCCACGATGTCCCTCCATAAGGGATATTATTTAAATACATCTCAAGTATTTCGTCTTTTGAGTACTTTGTTTCAACAAGCAAAGCTAATGCTACCTCTTTAAGCTTTCGCTCCAGGGTCCTATCGGTTGATAAAAGGGCATTTTTTATTAATTGTTGGGTTACAGTCGACCCGCCTTGGAAGGATTCTTTTGTAATAATTTTAAAAGCAGCTCTTATCATACCTTTAACGCTAATACCGGGATGATTGTAAAAATCTTCATCCTCAACAGCCAAAGTAGCTTTTATTACATGTTCGGGTACCTGGTCTAGCTTTACAGGCTCAAATTTTTTATCAACAAATATTTCATACAGCAAAACTCCCTTTCTATCTAATATTCTTGTTGGTTTTTGGGAAGCTGCCACAATCAGCAACTCGGGATTTGGGAGCTCTTTCCACCATTGCCAAACAACATAGGGCGCCATAACAATCACTAAGGCTGAAATAAACCCTAAAACATAAATAAGGTAAAATTTAAAAACTCGCCCGCCTATTATCCTTATTTCAACAAACAGCCAAGATATAAGCAGAAAAGTTTTTTGCATTCGGAATTTGGGTGATGTGCGGAATATAGGTACTTGCATCGGCTTCTTAACATGCTTTATTTTCGGGAGTACCAGTTTGCTTTTGATCTTGCTAAGCCTTCCAAGAAATCTACCAAACTCAAGTAACAAACCGGATTTTAGGGAGTGTAATGCGGGGCTAATATTTGGCTTAATACGGGATATTTTTGCAAAAATAAAGGGAAGTCCCTTTTCAAAGGGAAACAAGACTAACCTGCCAATTTTTATTAATAGAATAAGGAGAAACATTGGCGGGATTATATTCTAAAGGAAAAAAATGGGCAAGGCCTAATAAAAGCACCTTGCCCGGTAAATCTATTCAAGATATTCACAAGCCAGTTTGAACTCTTTCTTTAGAAGACCTGCTTTGATCAACCGGTCTACCAACCCAAGGAATTCCTTAAACGCCTCGGGGATACCCTTCAAAAGGACCATCAAACTTTTAAAGCTTTCGATCTGTTCTTTAGTCCTTTTCCCATCCTCGCCAGAACCCAAGAAATAACCGTTCCAAAGCTCAAAGGCTCCTGGACAGGACTGCAGGAAAGCAATTAACTCCTGCACGACTTTAGTTTCCATCTCTTCCGCTTTTGCCTGTTCCAATTCTTCAGGAGTGTCGACCATGTAGGTGTCCATATCCTGCTGAAGATCCCATTCCTCCTTGGTGATGTTAAAAATCAAACCAAGCCCTTGCTTGTATTCCCCGATGATCCCCCAGTCAGAGGTGAGATACATAAAATCCCATCTCCCGGGACCCTGGGGTTTAGCCATATTGACTGGATCATATATAAGTTGCCGGGCCTGACCCTGTTCTCGCCCAAAGAAATCCGGCGAGTTGGCAAGCCCAAGTGCCAATTCATACACCTCCTTATTTTCTTCAGGAACCAGGTTACGAATTGACTCAAAGTATTCTATCCAAATTATTGCGGATGCCTCCTGTGACAAGTCATCGCCTGTTGCCCTTTTTGGAGGAGTTATGTCTGCTCCCTTATATGGGGTCAAAAACTCGGCCACATATTCTGCTACATCCTCGCTGACAAGCACTTTCTTCAGCCCCTTCTTGGTTAAATCTTTACCAAGCAAGCCTTCGATCAGCGACCTCTCCTCCAAGCTCAATCGAGGTATCCATTTTTCGATTTTTGCCCGTAGTGTTGCACTCAAAGGCTTTCCTGTAATCTGATTCATTTTATCCTCCTCTAGGATACTTATTAAGTAATCGGATTAATTATATTTGCGGGCATTATATCTCAAAAACGGTGTTACGTCAACCTATAGTCTTATAGAAGAGCACGCATTTTTTTGATTTTATCTCTTAACTTGGCGGCTTCTTCAAAGTTAAGCACCTCTGCCTCGTATTTCATCATCTGCTCAAGCTTTTTTATTTCCCGTTTAAGTTCTGTTGGAGGTAACACAGAATAATCAACCTCCAAAGCTTTTCTTACTTTAACTTCATCACTCTGTTCATCTTCGGGTAAATCCTCAATAATCTTATCTCTAAACGGTTTCGTTATCTGAACAGGAGTAATTCCATGCTCCTTGTTATAAATTAACTGCTTTTCGCGACGACGGTCAACCTCTTCAATGGCCTCCTTCATACTGTCCGTAAAGTTGTCAGCATACATTACTACCCTACCGGATATATGCCTGGCGGCTCTACCCATAATCTGAATTAAGGAGGATCGTGATCTCAAAAAACCTTCCTTGTCAGCATCCAAGATTGCTACCAAAGAAACCTCCGGCAGATCTAGTCCTTCTCTTAAAAGATTTATCCCAACCAACACATCATAATTACCTTTTCTAAGGTCATCCAAAACATTGGTTCTTTCCAGAGTATCGATGTCGGAATGCAAATAAGTTACCTTTAGCCCTTTTTCCTTTAAATATCCCGATAGCTCCTCAGCCATCCGTTTGGTCAAAGTCGTAACTAATGCACGCTGACCTTTAGCTATCAAGCCCTGCAATTTATTAAATAAATCCTCTATCTGTCCTTTTGTGGGTAATACTTCTATCTGAGGATCAATAATTCCTGTAGGCCTAATTAAAATTTCCGCAACTTGTCCTTTTGCTTTTGTAAGTTCATATTCACTAGGAGTGGCGCTAACATAAATAGCTTGAGTTACCCTTTGCATAAATTCGGTAAAATTCAAAGGTCTGTTATCTAACGCCGAAGGCAGTCTAAAACCGTATTCAATCAGTGTTTGTTTTCTGGCCTGATCACCGTTAAACATCCCTCTAACCTGAGGGAGAGTTATATGCGATTCATCAATAACAAGCAAAAAGTTTTTGGCAAAAAAGTCCATTAAAGTATAAGGTGGTTCCCCCGGCTTTCGGCCATCGAAGTATCTCGAATAATTTTCTATGCCTTTGCAATAACCTATCTCGTTGATCATCTCAATATCATGCAAAGTTCTTTGCTGAAGGCGGTAAGGCTCTACAATTCGCCCCCGCGATTTCATGTCTGCAATTCTTGCTTGCAAGTCCACGGAAATTTGCTCTAAAGCTGTTTTTCGGGTAGCCTCCGGTGTGATGTAGTGCTTTGCAGGATAAATCACTACTAACTCTGAGTTGTTGACACCTTTTGGAACCGCGCTTTCGCCTGAAATAGGATTAAAGTAAGATATTCCCACCAAAGTATCAGCCAAAAACTCTAATCTTACCGCGTATTCCTCGTATGCAAAAAAAACATCGATAACATCCCCCACAACCCTATACGCACCCCTCTTAAAATCGAAGTCATTTCTACTATATTGAACCTGAGTTAGCCGTTTCATCAAATCAACCGGGCGAAGACGCATACCCCGGCGGATTTCTACGGCAACTCGTTCGTATTCAGCCGGAGAACCCAAATTATAGATACACGAGACAGAAGCGATGACAATTACATCTTTCCGTGTCATTAGAGAAGTGGTCGTTGAAAGGCGCAATCTATCTATTTTTTCATTTATATCTGAATCCTTTTCGATATAAGTGTCGGTAGCGGGGATATAACTTTCCGGTTGGAAATAGTCGTAATAGCTGACAAAATATTCAACGGCATTTTCAGGGAAGAACTCATGCAACTCTTGGTAATTTTGGGCTGCCAAAGTTTTATTGTGACACAAAATTAGTGTAGGTCGCTGAGTTTGGGCTATAACATTTGCAATAGAAAAAGTTTTGCCGCTCCCGGTAACTCCCAGTAACACTTGGTCTTTTACCCCGCTATTCAATCCGGCTACCAACTGCTCAATAGCCCGCGGCTGATCCCCTGTTGGTTTGTAACTGGATTTTAATTTGAACATAACAAACTAAGTTTATCATAGTTTTGGGTTTTATTTGGTATATTGAATTCTATCGCAAGTGGGTTATCATTTATCAAAACACGATTGAAAGGAGATGACTATGAGTATCTTTAAGATTGGTAAATGCTACTCTGCAATTCGAGACGGGGTTTTGCTTGCACCATTTTATGGGCACCAGTCTCCGGTCCTAAAAAGTGGTGACTTGGTACTCGTAACCGGTACTCGAGGTATGGAACCCGGCTGGTCGGGAACAATCGTAAGAGGAAACAACTGTAATAAGGACGTCACCTTATATGGAAGTGACGGAAACAACTTCGTGGAACATAAACTTGAAGATGGTGGCATGTATCGGCTAACTTCCGTAGTCACAGGACACAAGATCGGGCCCACAGCAGATTCCGAGCCAATCCGAGATGTCGTTTTTACATTCATATCGCTGGTAGGTATCCGAGGATTTTGGACTTTAATAGAAATCGATAAAATCCGATACTACATCGCATCCGAAGACCTGGGAATACAATTTGAAAAGGTTTAGACCTTGCTAAATAAATTCAAGTAACCTATAATACGTATGCCTAACTGGAGGAGTAAATGGACCCCTATCAGATTGAGAATGAAAACAATAATACGTACATCCTCAAGCTAATAACTCCGACTACTTTCACAAAAAGAGACGGAACTAAGGTGTATTTAACACCAGGAATCGAGCTCCGAGTCCAAAAGTGCTGGCCATCTGGGGAGGCGCCTGAGAAACCGACTTGCTGGAAAACTTTCGACTGGCCAATTGTCCAGGTTGTAGTACATACCGGAGCATACAAGGGCACAGAGTTTGGAATTAACCCTGAATGTCTTGGAAAGTACACATTAAGCAGAGTGATACCCATCCAAATCCAAAAAGCGGAACAATTAAGAATGTTCTAACCAATAAGACCAAGAAAACACTTCTTGGTCTTTTTTTCATATAAATTCACACTTGACATGTTCGGGTATTATTCGCTACCATAGAAATACCGAAAAGTACTAATTTCTGCCATGCAGAGTAAGGATCAAACATGAGTCCTGTAACACTTTATAAAAAACAAAAACAAATATTAGACTTTATCTCACAATATATCCAAACAAATGGATCCTCCCCTACTTTACAAGAAATTGCCGACGCCATGGGACTTTCTTCTTTGGCCACAGTACACGAACACCTTCAGGCTCTAGAAAAAAAACATGTTATCCGCCGATTCGAAGGCGCAGTCAGAGGAATCGAAGTTATATCCGAAGCCATTAATGCAACACTCAACGCAATCGAACTTCCTCTTGTAGGCTATATTGCAGCTGGGGAACCCATCGAGGCTATCGAAAACCCACTTGAGACTGTAGCAGTATCCGCTGATTTAGTATCAAAAACCAAAAGATGCTTTGTTCTACAGGTTAAAGGCGATTCCATGATAGATGAGGCAATACGCGATGGAGACCACGTAGTTATTCAGCAACAAGATACAGCCCATAATGGCCAAATCGTAGTGGCATTAATTGACAATGAATTTGCCACGCTGAAAACCTATTATAGAGAGAAAAACGGGAAAATTCGGCTACAGCCAGCCAACATAAACATGGATCCGATTATAGTGGACGAAAAGTCACTAAAAATCCAAGGAGTAGTAACCGGAGTGGTTAGAAGATACTAGCTACTTGAACACTCTGTACTTAATAAGGTGAAGAAGCTTCTCTTTTAGTTTCTCCCAAAGAGACTTTTGATTCTCCTTATATATATGGTAAATCGGCGGGGCTATAGAGAGAACAATTATCACCAGAACAATAGGTAAAATGTACTTATCGGCATCAGGAATTACACTTCCTAAGAAATACCCTAGTGCAACCATACCCCAAACCCAAACAGTTCCTCCTATGAAATTGAAGAAGGTGAATTTTTTGTGATCCATTTTTCCAATACCCGCAACAATAGGGGCGAATGTTCTAACTACCGGTATAAATCTAGCCAAGGTAATAGCTTTACCACCATGCTTTTCATAAAACTCTTGGGCTTTTAGTATGTTTTTGGGGTTAAAGAATAAAGATTGTTCACGTCGAAATAAGGCCGGTCCTACTCTCCTGCCGAATTCATATCCAACATTGTCACCGGCTACAGCCGCTATCCAAGCACCTATCGCAAGAACCCAAAAGTTAAACAAACCAAAATCAGGGGACGATAACAGACCGGCAGTAAACAATAAACTATCCCCCGGGAGAAAAAAGCCGATCAACAATCCCGACTCTGCAAAAATAATGCTGAAAACTCCAATCAATCCTACTGCTTGTATTAGTGCCATCAGGTCGTGGCTAAAAACCGCATTTAGTACTTCTTGCATGTGTTACATGGTAACACATTTAGTGATATTCTTAGAAGAGGATGAATGACTATCTAATCAAAGCCAAGGAAATTCTAGGAGATAAGTATAATTCTTATTCGGAAACTAAAATCATCGAAGCGATGGAGTATTTAAGCTACAAAACAGCCGTGACCGAATTACCAAAAACAACTGATACCGAATATCCCATCCTTTATGTTTTCAGACACGGCCAAACTGAAGATAACGAGAGTATGATCTTCAGCGGCTGGAGAGATTCGCCCTTAACTCAGAAAGGGAAAGATCAAGCTTTATCACTCGCTCCCAAACTGGCAAATAAAAAAATCCAGCTGTTAGTTTCTTCTCCCCAGATTAGAGCCATTGAAACTATGAAAATAGCTATTTCACATAACGAAAAGGCGAAGGATCTTACGATCCAAACCGACCCAAGGATTATGGAGCGTAATTATGGAGAATACCAGGGTAAAAGTAAGTTAGAGATCCAACTGGAAGATCCAGAAAAACTTATGCTTGTTAGAAGATCTTTTTCTGTGCCTCCGGAAGGTGGTGAAAGCATTGAAACAGTGTGTAAACGGGTGACTGACTTTTGTGAAGAGATCGTTCCCTTGATGAAAAGAGATAATATTAGTGTTGCAGTATCGTGCCATGGAAACTCGATTCGGGGATTTCGAAGGTATTTCGAAAAACTAACCGACGAAGAAACTGCACAGATCGAAACACCTTTGGGCCAGAATTACGCGGCATATTCCGTAATATAAGGCTATCCATTAATATCAGAATAAATGTCTAACAACCGATTGTACTTCACTACTCTTTCGCCTCTTACTGGGGAACCCGCTTTTAGAAAATCTGCCTCCACCGCAATCGCCAAGTCTGCTATAAACGAATCCTCTGCTGTGTCACCGCTTCGATGTGACACAATGATACTCATTTTGTTATTCCTTGCCAGTCTAATAAAATCAAAGGTTTCGCTAAGAGTTCCAACTTGATTGGGCTTTACAATTACCGAATTCGCCATTTTTTTGGATATTGTTGCTTCAAGCAACTTAGCGTTGGTGACAACCAAATCATCTGCTACCAGCATTATTTTTTTACTAAACCTGGAATAAGCATCCACCCAGCCCTTATAATCTCGCTCGTAAAAAGGATCCTCCAAGTATATTATTTCGTACTCATTGAGAATTTTTTCGTAATAATCATTCAGCTGGGAAGGCTCCAACTCCAAACTTTCCTCAGGAATTACGTATTTGTCTTGGTGATGAAAGGATTCTGCGGCGGCATCCAAACCGAAGAATATGTCAGTACCAACAACAAAATTTTCACCGGCCGCAGACTTTATAAGCTCCAAGGCTCTTGGTAATGTTAAACCCTCTGGTGCAAAACCTCCTTCATCTCCCACCCCGGTTGAAAATCCTTTTTCCTCCAGATTTTTTTTAAGTGTTTTATAAACAGAAGTACCCATTTCTAGTGCCTCAACTATAGTCTTGCTTGTAGAAGGGATAACCATAAATTCCTGGAAAGACAACCCATTGGAAGCGTGCTTTCCCCCGTTTATTACATTAAATAATGGTGTCGGAAATTTCAGGAAACTTGTGTCCGGGACCCTTCCTGAATACAAAAAAGCCAAGTGCTCATATAACTCAAGCTTCCGCGATTCAGCAACCGCCTTGGCCACTCCCAAAGAAACAGACAGCATACTGTTGCCTCCTAAGTGCTGTTTGTTTGGAGTGCCGTCCATATCTATTAGTATTCTATCGATTTTTTCCTGATCTTCAGCATCTTCACCTACTAAAGCATCGTTAATGGCATGACTAACTATCTCAACGGCAGTTTCAACAGGAATACTAATAGCTTCAAGCTCACCTTTTGAGGCACCCTCGGGAACAGTTTGGGAAACTACAGTACCATCATCCAGATGAATAACCGTGTCGATTGTCCAGTCACCCCTGGAATTCAGGTTTTTGTGGCACTTTATTAGCTGAATTTTTGGCATTATTTTTTACCTGATAAAACCTTTTTCTCTGCCTCGTAAACTATTTTTCGAGTTTTATCTATAACGTCAGGGCTAACTGACACCGAAGTGATACCCCACTGTACCAGCATTTCAACAAGAGCCGGAAAGACCGAAGGGGCTTGCCCGCACATCGAGCATGTTATTTGTCTTTTCCTGCACGAAGTGACTAGCTTCTTTAGGGAGTCCAATACGGCCGGATTCATTTCATTGTAAGTATCCGCAACTCTTTCATTATCCCTGTCTACACCTAAGGTGAGCATCGTTAGGTCGTTGGACCCAATAGAAATACCATCTATACCCACATCTATAAAGTCGTCGATTAGTATTACGTTCGAAGGGATCTCCGCCATCATCCAAAGCTTAAAGTTGGCACTTCTTCTCAAATCATGCGCGGACAAAACTTTTTTTACATCCTCCATCTGTTCTACCGTTCTAACAAAGGGCATCATCACCCATAGATTCTTATACCCCATTTTGTTTCTAACTCTCTTTATAGCCTCAATCTCCATTAAAAACACTTCGGGCTCTTTTAGATACCTCGACACTCCTCTATAACCAATCATCGGATTAGGTTCAGCTGTCTCATACTTATGACCCCATTTAAGATTCGCATACTCGTTGGATTTGAAGTCGGTAAATCTATATACAACAGGTCGTTCTCCAAAAGCTTCCGCAAACTTTGCCAAGCCTTCAGATAGCTGCTCGATGTATTCCTTCTTTTTACCGGTATCAACATATCTTCTAGGATGTGTGCCTATGTTTGCCATAATAAACTCCGCCCTTAACAACCCGACACCATCCACATTACGCTTCGCCATATCTCCCGCCAATTCCGGTTCCGCCAGGTTCACGTATATTTTGGTGGCTGTTTTTAATTGCAAGGAAGATAGTGTTTCTTTTACCATTTTTTTCGTAGTAACATCTCCCTCATAAACCCTACCGTCCGAACCATCCACAGTGATCTCCTCGCCCGTTGACAACATCTTAGTAGCGTTTGTTGTTCCAACAACCGCAGGTACTCCAAGTTCCCTGCTAACTATAGCCGCGTGGCTGGTTCTCCCTCCCAAATCTGTTACGATTGCTGATGCTCGTTTCATAGCGGGCACATAATCGGGATTAGTCATTTCGGCAACCAATATATCCCCGGGAGTTATTTTATTTATCTCGGACGAACGTTTTATAATTTGCACTTTTCCACTGGCAATACCGGGAGAAGCAGCCAGGCCTTCAAGTAAAAGCTTCATTCTTTTCGAATCATCCAAGGAAACTTCTTCGTGCTCCTTCTGCTTCAATGTAGTAACAGGCCGAGACTGGACGATATACAAAATTCCATTCTCTATACCCCATTCAATATCCTGTGGTTTACCATAATGTTTCTCGATTTTCATTCCCATCGCTGCAACTTCCAACGCCTTTTTATCACTAATCTTTTGTTTCTTCTGGTGCATTTTAGAAATTTTTGTCACTCCTGCCAAGGTAAGTTGCCAATCCTGTTTGGATATAAATTTCGATGTTATTTTTCCGGTTTTTTTATTAATAATAAACTGGTCAGGTGTTACCTCTCCAGAAACTACCGGCTGACCTAACCCATAAGCTGCTTCTACCGAAACCTCATCTCTATTATTAGTTAAGGGGTTTACCGTAAATAGTATCCCGGATATATCTGATTGCACCATTAATTGCACCGGCACGGCTATTCCTACCTTAAAGTGGGAATACCCATTGGTAGATCTATAAAATATTGCACGTGCTTCAAACAAAGAAGCCCAACACATCTGAACATGCTTAACTACGTCTGCCCAACCCTTAATATTTAAGTAAGTTTCCTGCTGCCCTGCAAAGGAGGCATCCGGAAGGTCTTCGGCAGTTGCAGATGACCTCACCGCAACCAACCTATCATATTCTCCAGAAAGTTGGTGGTAGCTATCTTTTATTTCTTCGGCAAGCTCCTCGGGCATTTCAGCGGCTTTAACTGCCACCTTAATCCTGCGTGAAGCTTCCTGAAGTTTTTTGGAATCATTTACATCAAGTCCGCCTAATTCTTCCAATATTTTCTTTTTAAGTGAGGTAGTTTTCAAAAAGTCAAAATATGCAGTAGCCGTTACTACAAAGCCGTTTGGCACTGGAATCTTCGCATTAGTCATCTCACCAAGGTTGGCCCCTTTTCCGCCAACTAATGGAATATCGTTTTTATGAATATCCTTAAACCAAAGGATTTGGGCAGTATTTTTGTTCATATATCTATGCTATCACAGATCGAAATTAATCTTAATATCGAATCCTTTGAATAGTTGCTCAACTTTGTTTATAAGAGCGGCCTTCTCCCGTTCCGAAGAACCGCCTAGTCTAACACTAATGTTAGGTGTTGTATTTGAGGCTCTGATTAGAAACCACGCGGTCGGAGAAATATTTGCTCTAATACCGTCAAGTTCAATATAATTTTCAACATCCTCATCATTCTTAACCTTCTCGGAGAGGCTTTTTACCAGCCTAAATTTGTCCTCATCTCGCACAGGTACCTTTACCTCCGGAGTTGAAAATTGTCTAGGAACAATTTTCAACAGCTCTGACAAAGTTTTGGGCTGATTGCTAATTATTTCGGCTATTCGACAAGCTGAATAAATCCCATCATCATACCCATAATACCTGTCTGCGAAAAACATATGTCCCGAATACTCGGCGCCTACACTCCCTCCATTTTTCACTTCTTCAAAAACATATGGATGCCCTGTTCTAGTCATAACCGGAATCCCATGACGAGACTTAATAAAATTGTCAATCTCTCCTGAACCTTTAACATCGTAAACTATTTTTTCATGGGGATTCCTATGTAATAGATCAGCGGCCACAAGCATTAAAATTTCATCTGTACTATAAGAAACACCTTTTTCATCCACAACCCCAAATCTATCAGCATCAGTATCAAATCCGAAACCCACATCAGCCTTATTTTCCAGTACTTGCTTCTCCAGTGACTTTAAAAAGAGAGGATTTTCCGGATCAGGAATTCCATGGGGAAACTTACTGTTATACTCGCAATAAAGGGGTACTACTTCGTAGCCCATACCTTGGAAAACCTGCTGTGCTAGCTCACTTGCTGTTCCGTTTCCACAGTCGAGTACTACCTTTAGCTTCCTTTTAGCCTTAAATTTCTCGATCAAAAAGCCAATATATTTCTTTGTTAAATCTTCCTCATCGTAGTCACCAGATCCCGTATCGAAATCCTCCTTTTCTATCATATTCAATAGCTTTTTTATATCCGCCCCATAAACAGGCTCTGCACCGGCATAATCCAATCTAAATCCATTAAATTCCTCCGGATTGTGGCTAGCGGTAACTTCAGTACCCGCATCAAATGCGGAACCACATGTTAAAAAGTGAATTACAGGGGTAGCGGTTATTCCAATGTGTGTTACATTAATCCCTGTTGATAAAAGGCCTTTTATATAGCTTTGTGTTAGAAACAAGGAACTCTTCCTATTATCTCTGCCAACCACTATTGATTTACCCATTCTTCTCTTAACCATGCTTCCAAAGGCTCTCCCTATAACATATGAAACCTCTTCATTCAGATCCGTTGGATATACACCTCTGATATCGTAATCCCTAAAAATTTGTGGTTTTATTTTCATAGAGCTACTTCTCCTCCAAAGGAATTTATTGGGAGGTCGAAAATGAAACATGCTCCTTTAGGCTTATTGTCCTCAATCCATATCTTGCCTCCATGAGCTTCTATTATCCCCTTCGCAATTACCAAACCCAATCCGGTACCTTTGTCCTTATCCGAATTACCATTGTTATGCCCTTGCATAAATTTATGAAATAAGGTTTCTTTGTCCATATCAGGAATCCCAATACCGGTATCACTTACTCGAATTTCAATCCCATTAGCTATTTGAATAACCCGTATAGTAATTTCGCCGTCCTTAGGAGTAAATTTTATTGCATTACTCAGTAAATTATTTAATACCTGTCTTAGTCTCTCGGCATCGAATGCCAACTCATTGTAATCTGACTTTACATCAAGAGTTAAATGTATCCCCTTAACTTGAATTAGCGGATCAATATACGAGGTTACTTCTTTAATTAGCTCTATTAAGTTCCCTCTAACCTTATGTATCTCAAATTTCCCAGCCTTCATTTTGGATACATCCAATATGTCATTTACCAATCCCAACAATCCGGTGGATGACTTTCGTATTTGGGAAAGCAGCATATGAATCTGATTAGCCTCGAGAGTGGCCAACTCTTTAATTAGTAAGTCTGATGCCCCTCTGATAACCGATAACGGGGACCTGAGTTCATGCACGAGCATCGCGATATAGTCATTATTTCCGGTTTGAATTTCGGGTGATGACGAAATATCCTTTTGAGATTCAAAAGCTACAAACTTCTTATAGGCCTCAGTGTATTCTTTTGACTTTTTATGAACTAAAACAAGTAGGAGAGTAATTACAAAGGCCTCTAAAATTACACAGACTAAGAGCACCTGCATTTATTATTATGAAACAACCTTAATACCTGACTCTTCCGGAGTTTCTCCCAAAAGAACCGCAACCTTTTCAGGTAATTCGGAAGGAACTACATTATACTTGGAATAATAATCATCAGCCCCCAACTCCATGGCCCTTTTTACGTTGTCCTCCGTTCCAAAATTAGTGAGCATCACAACTTTCATATTTTTCGTTTCGTCCTTCTCGCGCAATTCTTTTAAGATGTCTAACCCATTCACACCAGGAAGTACTATATCCAAAAATATAAGATCAGGCTTCTCAACAAGAACTTTTTCAACGGCTTGAAAGCCTTCACTAACACGGACAACATTATAACCTTTAGCGTTTAGTGGGATAGAGAATGTATAGAAAAAGCTATCGTCATCTTCAATAAATAATACTTTTTTAGGCATATATTGAATATTACATAAGTACCTTGTGTCTATCAAGAGGAAGATATATTCTAATAAAATGATTAAAAAAGTAGGACTGGCGGTTTTTGCATTGGGCGTTACTCTGGCTACAACCTTTCTAATATTAAACTTCATGGTATTTGGAAAATTTAAGCTCGAGAATCTCAATCCATTCGGATCGGCAGGACCAATTAGTAAAGCCATAGAAAAGATCGAACTTGCTAAAGAAGGTGATAATTCGAAGCTTAAGGCTAAAGAAATAGTAAACATTTTATTAATCGGAATTGACCGTAGAAATAAGTCTCAAACTGGATTTAATACGGATGTAATGATCCTAGTGTCAATAGACACACAAACTAAAAGGGTTCTACTTACGTCAGTTCCTCGAGACGTTTGGATAAACGGAAACAAAATCAACGCTCTCTATACAGTATTTGGGGAAGAGACACTTGTGGACGCTTTTGAAAAAATTACCGGCCAAGACGTGGACGGATACATTAGGTGTGATTTTGAAGATTTCAGATGGATTATCGATGCAATGGGTGGAGTCCCGATCGATGTTGAGCGCTCCTTTACAGACAACACATTCCCTAATAACTCAGACACGGCAGTGGTTAGCGTAACCTTTACCCAAGGAAAAGAAACGATGCCGGGAGATAGGGCCTTGATTTTTGCCCGATCGAGAAAAGGCAACAATGGTGAAGGCAGTGATTTAATGAGGGCTAAAAGACAACACTTGATACTTAAAGGAATGATCGAAGGTATTAGCCAGAGCAAAAGCCAATTTTGGCCCATGGATGTGGACTCCTTCTTTGGTACTGTGACGGCGACCGGGAAGATGCTTACCACTTTAGAATTAGAAGACATCTATTATCTCTGGAGATTCTACGACGAAAGAGACCAATACAACATAGAGAGCTTTGTAATAGGCGACGACTATATATACCACCCGGGATTATATCCGGCTAGCGACTATCACGCATGGGTATTTATACCACGTGACCCCACTTGGACGGTTTTACATACAGACATACGTAACAAACTGGATGGTACCTTTGTTGAGGAAATGGCACCAGCGAATTAACTTGCGTGTAGAACATCCTCAAAATGCTCGATAACATACCGGCCGGGGACTTTGGTCAAGCAGATCAGATCCAGTCTCCAATCCTGTCCGTAATACTGAATAAGAGAAAGATATTTGTTTATTGCTCTTAACAACTTCCGCTGTTTTCTATACCCAAATAGCTCATATGGAGCGCAAAAGCCTGTTATTCCTATTGACTTCACTTCCACGAACACAGGGGGCTTAGCCCGCCCACAATCGACATCTAGTACTCCACAAGGATCCGAAGCAATTAGATCAAGCTCACCCCCGTGGCAAGTCCAATTTCTCTCCAAGATCCGGTATCCTTTCTTTATTAGATATCTTTCCGCCAGCTTCTCCGCGCTCCTACCAAGCTCCCTTGTGTTCACAAAAATACAATAACAGATAGCGTTATTTTTAAAAGTAAGGAAATTCCACGAGCACTAGAATCAATATTATAGGGTTTCGGAAGACCCCACCCTGTCCGGAGCAATTCCATAGAACTTAACCAGTTGGGTAACGATTTCCATCCACAATGGAACTGCCGTTTCTGCTGCATATATTGAAGCTTTTGGCTCTTCCAGTTTAACTATCATCGAAATTTTTCTGTCGCCCGATAAAAAACCCACGAAAGTAGCGTTAGTTCGATCAGGAGAGTATCTTCCGTTTTCCGGTATTTGAGCAGTTCCGGTCTTCCCGGCTATTTTATAATCCTTTATCACAAAGTATTTTGCCTCTCCACCACTGACAGCGGATTCCAACAGATTAATTAACGTATCCGAGGTTTCTCTGGAAATCACTTGTCTAATACTTTTGGTGGGGATCTGGATTATTCTTCCTCCTTCATTTATCTTGTCTATAATCTTAGGCTTCAGTAAAAATCCGCCGTTTGCCAAAACGTTAAACGCATTCACAACCTGTAGAGGAGACGCTGATACACCCTGCCCAAAGGCAATTGTAGCCAAATCTATATCTGTCCATGTGTTCTGGTCTCTAATAACTCCGGTATCCTCTCCCTCCAATGAAATCCCTGTTTTAGATCCTAAGCCAAAATCACTAAAGTATTGTGACAAGGTTTTACTCCCAACTCTGTGTCCAACCCATGCCGCACCGATGTTGTTAGACTTCTGCAAAAGCTGGATTATCGTTTGGGTACCATAATGGGCTCCATCCCAGTTATTTATCACGTAATCAGAATATTGGACCGGTCCATTATCTTCAAATGTGGTCTGGGGTGTTACAAGCTTTTTATCGACTGCAGTGGCTATTGTTAGAGGCTTAATTACGGAGCCCGGTTCATATACACCAAGTGCATTGTTCCTTCGATCATATGGCACCCTATGCAACTCTTCTGGAAATTCCTGCTCGGCTAAATAGAACTCAGCTGGTGAATAAGACGGGTAATTTGCCAGTGCAACTATTTCTCCCGTGAAGGGATCCATAACAATTACTGTGCCCGATTTTGCATTATATTTTTCTACACCTTCCATTAAACTCTTTTCCACCAAATACTGAACCGAACTGTTAAGAGTTAGGTAGATATCCCTTCCCGGAACAGGTTCTATCTTCTTGTAACCACCGATTAAGATAGGATGCCCTTTAGCATCTCTTTCCTCGATAATTTTCCCGGGTTTCCCTTTGAGTTCTTCATCTAAACTGCCCTCAATGCCAAAATAACCTCTGGTGGTGTTCTCATCTCCCGCAACAAAACCTAAAACATGAGCCATTAGTGAGTCTTCGGGATAGTAACGAGCGGATTCCTCTTCAAATCCAATCCCGTCGATACCCAACTCCTCGATTTTTTCCTTGTAGCTTAGCTTAACAGCATGTTCCAAGGGCACCCAGTACAAGTCCTCCTCAAGACTAGTTTGATACTCCGGCCACAACAATTTGTAAAATTCATCTGAGTTTTTATAGTCGGGATCCGAATGGGAAGATTGTTGAGTTTCAAATTTTAATTCCGACAAAATAGTCGCCAAATCCTTTGCAATATTCGACGGCGATGCAATTTTCTTCGGCTCACCATACATTAAGTAATTAATTACTGTGCCCGCCATTACTCTTCCGTCAGTTGAATAAATTGTGCCCCTTCTTGCCGGAATCTCTTGGGTACTCCAATACTGCTCGTGTGCCATGGAAGAGTATTTTGAGTGATAAATTAACTGGATTATTACAAGCTTTGTGATGATCAGTAAATAGAGAACGAGAAAAACTCCCATTAATGACACAATTCTCATATTAGTACCAGTTTTTTGGTTTCTCTTCATAACTCTACTAATGATAAGTTTATTGTATTAAGCTAGCAACCTTTGATTGGAAACTTACGTCGATTGAGGATATTTTTTCAGTCAGCTCAACAAAACCCAAACTGCCTGCTCTGTCCTCTATAGATTTTAACGAGGCTTTCTCACTGTTAACATAGGTTAAGCCTGAAATTTGCTTCTCTAACTCTAGCTTCTCTGCCCTTAACCCAGCGAGCTCTTCATTACCCACTGTTATCGTAGAAGAAATAACGAGTCTTATCCCAATGCATAGTACAAACATAACTATAGAAGCCTTGTAAACTGATTTAATTAGTTTTGTGCTATCTATGTTAATTTTCTTAATAAATTTTTTCATATGTTCTTAGCTTCGCACTTCTCGATCTTGGGTTGTTCACAATTTCCTCATTTGAGGGAACAACCGGCTTGTCGTTCACAGGCTTTATGTTGGGCTGCGCGCTTTGACCAAATTCCTTGGTCAATCTATCTTCCAAAGACTGAAAAGATAAAACTGACATTCTTCCACCAGGCAGTAATGTGCGCGCAGCCCGGGGCAGCGCATCTCTCAAATTTTCAAGTTCATTATTCACTGCTATCCTCAGAGCCTGAAAGGTTCTGGTTGCAGGATGTATTCTCCCATTCTCATAGTTAGAAGGAGCCTCGGAAACCAGCACTTCTACAAGTTGTGCGGTTGTCTGAATCTTCTTCTTATTACGAGCTTCTACAATGGCTTTCGCAAATCTTTTGGCATACTTTTCATCCGACAGATCAAAAATTAGTTTGGCTAACTCTTTTTCGGATAAAGCATTAATAAAATCCGAAGCGTTAACCCCCAGGGTTTTATCTAATCTCATATCCAAAAACTGGTCCTTCTGGAAGCTAAGACCTAAGTCATCTTCATCGAGCTGGCTTGAACTGTATCCCAAGTCGAATAGTATCCCGTGAACCTGATCAAAACCGTGTGCGCGGGCAATTTCATCGATTTTAGAAAAGTTGCCGGTCGCGGATACGAAGTTGCCGGATAACCCAAGGTTTTGGATTCTGTACAGGGCTCTATTAATACTTCCTTCATTAACATCAATTCCCAAAACTTTGGACCCTTTTTTTAGCATTTCAATCGAATGCCCGCCATCTCCCAATGTAGCATCAATATATGTGCGATCTTTTTGAACTTGTAAATGTTCTAAAATCTCATTTAAAAGAATTGGTTTGTGATAATCCATTAGTTATTTCCTCTAAGTGAGATACCCATGTGTCTTTATCCCAAATTTCGATATGATCTCCTACTCCGATAACCGCCGTCTCCGATTTTATTCCTGCGAATTCCTTTAAAGGTGTGGGAATTACCAATCTTCCTTGAGAATCCACAGAAGCTTCGGAAGCAGACGTGAACAAATATCTTTCCAAATCACTTCTTTTTACCTGATCTTTTAAGTTTTCAACCTGCTTTTCGACTTTTTCAGCCCAATCTTGTTTTTCGTACAGCAAAACACACTTTTCAAAACCTTTCGCAAGGACTATGTCGTCGCTAACTATCTGTTCGCGCAGTTTCTTGGGCAGGGCAATGCGTGAACCTTCTGTAATATTCGGGTTATATTCCCCAAGAAACATTTTCATATATAGTCAGTAAGCAAAATACTGTACTTTCACCATTTCTCACCATTTAAACCCTATATTCCTCCATAAGTACTCCTTAGTCAAGACAAATAAAACCCGAAAGTACAAAAAAAAGACCGGCAAAAATTAATTTACCGGTCAGGAACGTATCAAAGCTCAGTCATTTGATCACCCCAGGCAGAATTTGGGAAGCGGCAGCCAGGCAGACAAAAGAAAGCCCGATAACTGCCACCAACATAGCATAAAGTACCACCTTCATAGCTTTTTTGGTTTTCATTGGTGAAGCCTCCTTTTTTTAGATGGGCAAATTATACCCTATAATATGTGAGGTGTCTAACCTTGGATTTTGCTTGAAATGGTCTCAATCGTAATTCGTTCCTGTTTTGCTGTGTCCCTATCACGAATTGTCACCGTTCCATCTTCTAGAGTTTGAAAGTCTACTGTGATGCAATAAGGGGTTCCTATTTCATCTTGCGAGTAATATCTCTTCCCAATATTACCTCTATCATCCCAAGCTGTGCTTATCCCTTTTTCTACCAAATCCTCGAAGATATTTTTCGCCTTGATAACAAGCTCGTCTTTATTTTTTAACAATGGAAAAACTGCAACTTTGTATGGAGCTACCTTAGGATCCAATTTTAATACAATGCGGTCTCCGTCTTCACTGTAGGCGTTAAACAATAAAACCAACATTAGTCTGCTTAAACCTATCGAATATTCTGCCACATGTGGAATAAACTTTTCCCCGGTTTCCGGATCTGTGTATGTAAAATCTTGGCCCGAAAACTCGCCGTGCCTTCGCAAATCCCAGTCTGTTCTATAATGAATTCCTTGGAACTCCTTCCACCCGAAGGGGAATTCGTATTCTAAGTCATGGGCGATTTTATTGTAATGCGCCCTTTCTTTTTGAGCTTGCTCCCTGAATCTCAATTTCTTTTCATCGATTCCCAAGCCAATTAACCAGCTCTTACTCACTGTTTTTAGCTCCTCAAATGTACTTGCGGCATCGTTAGGGTGAATGAACATTTCAAGTTCCATTTGCTCAAACTCTCGTGTTCTAAAAAAGTAAGGGCCCACCTTAATTTCGTTTCTAAACGACTTGCCAATTTGCGCAATACCGAAGGGTATTTTCTTCCTCATTGAGTCTTTGACTAATTCGTAATTATAAAAAATTGGCTGGCATGTTTCTCCCCGTAAATAGGCACTTGTTTTAGCGTCTTCCACAGTACCAACCATAACTTCAACTAGCTGATTAAAATACTTAGCTTTTCCTAATTTATTGCCTTCCGGGCTTTTTATGTTGTTCTTTTGGATTATTTCGTCTATTTCCTCGGGTTTAGAGCCATCTACATTTTCTCCGGTCGCGTCTTCTATCAGGTGATCTGCTCTATATCTTTTGTTGGTGATAGTATCCTCGACCATCACATCTGCAAATAGATCGGTATGCCCACTGGCTTCCCAAACTCTTGGATGAGATATAATAGCCCCGTCTAAACCTACAACGTCAGGACGCTTTGTTACAAATTCTTTCCACCAGAGATTTCGCAAATTCCTTAAAATTTCAGCACCAAGCGGGCCAAAATCATATGCTGCTTCCCACCCCCCATAAATCTCAGAAGAGGGAAAAACAAAGCCTCGGCGTTTACATAAACTAGTTATTTTTTGTAAATTATCTTGCATAGTAACCTAATAAAGGGGATTATACCTTACATCTCTAAACTTTTAAACGATTCATCTAAAGTGAGAGAAATATGACTTTTAACTTTCTCCTTAAATTTAGCGAATTTCTTTTCTTTGAGTATATTCAAATCAACTCCGTATCCAAGGTGCTTAAGCAAATTTAATTCAAATTTACTTACAATTAAATCCGCATTATCTGCCGAATCATTAAGAGCCTGGAGAGATTTTTCGAAAATATTGTAAATGAGTTCGGAGTCGATTTCTTCAAATACAGTTTTATTTACTAACTCAGCCAGATAAAGCGCTTTTTTAACTTTTTCATAGTCTTTTTTTAGACGGGGAAATGATTCTATGAGCTGTACTTCATTGATGAATTTAAATCCTGAATCGCTTTGTGATATGGCAAGCTTTATTTTGTTAAGAGTGTCCAGGCTTCCTGATCTTCTAGAAGTTATCTTGCGCACTCCTTTGGCAATTGCAATTATCTTTCCATTTTCCTGTGACAGCATTGTAAATAGTTTGTCTGCATCTTTATGGGCTGAATTTTTAAGTACTATTGCAGTAACATTGTATTTACGCATATCTGCATTTTACAAGCATCGCACGAGGCTGTACACTATGGGAAACATTTTTAAAAGGAGTGTACTAATGAAAGTCGAATATGTTATCGTCGACAGTAATATGAAAGAAATCCACAGTGGAATAACGCCCTCATTGCCAAGATTTCCTGTCAGAGAAGACTCCCTAACTCTTATAGGGCCTGGGGGATTAAAAGCAAAGTTTGCTGTTATCGATGCCAGTCTCATCCCTCCCTATATCATTGTGATGGAAACGGGTGATCCAGAGGCACTAAGGGCGGCATTATTGACATCAAGCCGAATAACAATTTAAGAGGAGCATAGTTATGGTTTACGATTACATTATTATCGACAGGTATGGGAATGAGCTGTTCCGGGGGACTACTCCCAGGTTACCGAGGTTTCCCTCAATGGGAGATACCCTTCGCATCTCCACTCACAACCCTGAAGGGAACATGCTCAAATATGTTGTAGTGGAGGCTCAGTTATTCCCTCCGGTCATCTACCTAACCGAGAAAAAAGAGTACCAGAGAGGTGAAGTTTTGGCGTAACGAAATAAAGACTCTCCCGTTTATTCCAGGAGAGTCTTTCTTTTTTTCAATTAAATCAAACTACAATCCAAAGTTTAGAGAAGTATCCATCTTTAGATTAAGCTCTTTAGTCACACCGTTTACGGTAACACTATGCTTTTCGGTATCTATACCCGCCTGTTTTTGAATGGTTAGGCTGTATTTATCCGTTACGATCTCTGCGGGCAAGTAATACTTAAAGGTGAGAGTTTTCGACTCAGCAGGTCCCATCTCAACATACCCGCTATACCACACTTTATTTCTTTCCTCGCCTTGCAGGCTTCCATCCTCCGAGCCTTCTATCGTAGCAATTTCCGACCCTTTAGGCATATAGACCCTAACCCAATCTCTAAATCTCTTCACAAACGGATCATAATCAGCGGCAGGCTGTGGATAATCGTACTTAATGCTCACCGTCCTCAACCATCTATCTCCTTCTTTCTCCAACTTATGAGTTACTTCTTTGGTAACAAACCAGTTTGTTTTGTCTCCCCCCAAGTTGGTAGACACCACCATAGAGTAATCCCCCGCAACATTTTCTATTATTCTTCCACCCAATCCATATTTTTCTACCAATGCCTGAGCCTGAGGATCAAAGAGATAAGCCTGGATATGCTTTCTTAAAGCCAAATCCACACCCTTGTCTATCATTTTCGGCCACATATCCTTATCAGTGGATTCAAACACGTTCTTCAACATCGAGTTCATTAAACTGCCCAAAACTCCTTTTCTGTTAGCTTGTTCTCTCAAGGCCAAGGATGCCATTCTCTCAAGCTCCAGAACAACGTTATCTTGATTATAGGTTATACCATTTACTGTAACCGGCCCTGTAACACCGAGTAATTCTTCAATGACTCTGGTATCTATAGTAACTATTGCATCCACGGGTTTTATTTGCCACGGTCTAATTCTTCCGGCCATATTGTAGAACACAAGTAACTGATCCATTGAAGTTGGCAAATCAGGTGAATAGTTCATATCTCTGGCGTACCATCTTTCAACTTTTAAGTAATTGCCGTATGGGGCTGGTGGATCAGGAAAGTCGTATGTTGCGTCGATATCGTCTAAAACTAAATCGATACTATACATATCCGCAGAAGAAAAGTCTTGATTTTCCAAAACTCCGTTAGCCATTTTAAAGGTTGCAAAATTCGTCATAAATCCACCCGTTGGTCGTATTTCTTTATCATTTTGCATAATTATCATGTATCTTTTGGTAGGAGTGTCTACACCAAGTATGCCGGGGAAAATAATTAACGCTTGTTTTATATCAGGACCATACTCAGAGGCCTGGGACAAAACATCCTTGGCAAATCTGATATTTTCTCTGATATTAACTCCCTTAATGCTTTCCGGGTATTTGTCTACATCTATGGGAGACAAAACTTCACCTATTTTGTCGACCTTGGCGATCACAGGATCCATTTGGTTTGCCACCTCAGGCATGATACTCACCCATATTTGGAATGCTTCCATTAACCCTGTTGTGTCGTCTATTATCTCAGTCTCGTTAACCTTCAATCCTGCAGCATCAGCAAAGGGTTCAACAATATTAGAGGTTTCCTTCATTGCATCCAGTGCAATAAATCCCGCTTCAATAAACTTATCCGAATCCGAGTAGAATTCGCTGAGTTTAAAATATGAGAAATTTCTCATCCACCCAAGATCGGAATCCCTTTCCTGCCGAATTTTATCGAGATCCAACCTTGTCTGTTCAATTACCTTGTCCAAAGTAATCAAATCTCTGTTTTTAACTGCTGCACCCAAAGCATTTACGTCCTCCTTAAGAACGTTTGTGCTATTTACTAGGGCGAATACAGGTCGTAGCACCTTTACATATACAAACAAGGCTATTACACACCCCAAAGCAATTGCCGCAACACCCGCGACTCCTATGCTCCCCAAAATTTTCTTGTAAGACGGTTTTTTTATTCCATTATTCATATTTGGTAAACTTTCGATATTAGTGCTGCTTGCTGGGGCACTACCCCAAAATTTTGTATTATTCATAATTAAAAGGCTCCTTTACCTGTAATCACTACATAAGGCGTTTTTAGTATAATCTTTAAATCATACACTAAGGATTTTTTTTCTGCATACTCAGCGTCCAATTTTACTCTGTTAACAAAACCCAACTGCGACCTTCCGCTGACTTGCCACAGTCCAGTTATTCCAGGTTTCACAGTGAGGGCTTTCTTCATATACTGCTCTTCTTCAGGATGCCTTGCTAATTGCTCATCAATTTCGTAAAAATAATATGCTCTGGGGCCAACAATCGACATATTACCTGCCAGGACATTGAAAAATTGCGGAAGCTCATCAATACTATATTTTCTAAAAAGTTTCGCGCCTTTAATTAAACGGGGATCCTCGTCGGCTTCAAGCTTATAATTATTTTCCTCGTATTTTTTGTGTAACTCCGGGTAGTTTTTCTTTAGATAGTCGTAGCCATTAGGAACCATCGATCTAAATTTAAGTAGTTTAAAGGGCTTTTTGTCTTTTCCAACACGGTTTTTTATATCAGCAAACACCGGACCTTCTGGGGAAACAACCTTAACCCAAATGGCCGCCCCTAATAAAATAGGAGAAAATAAAACGATGCCCACTATGGCACCAAATATATCTATGATTCTTTTACCAATGTCGTATAGAGACATAACGTTTGATAGTGGCTATTAGTATACTACAGATTTAATTTGATTTTCAAAGCTTTCTTGGCTAAATAACCGAGCTCTATCCTTACATCCTTGGGAACTGAAGTCACTGGGATTAAACCCGCGCAAGACAGTTACCAGAGAATCCTCTGTTTGCTCATCAAAAAAAGTGCCGGTTTCTCCTTCAACTACCGTTTCCAAAACCCCACCCTTTCTATAAGCAATAACAGGTTTCCCACAAGCCATTGCCTCAATAGGCACAATGCCAAAGTCCTCAAACTGGGTGACAATTAGCGCCCTGCACTTGGAATAATAACCCGCTAACTCTTCATCAGAAACTTTGTCCAAAAATTCAGTATGCTTTTTAGCCAATTTCTTAAGCCGAGCACTATCAGGACCCTTTCCAACAATTTTAAGATCCAGGTTCAGCCTCTCACACGCCTTAATGGCAATATCCACACGCTTCCAAGACACAAGCCTAGTAACTACCAAAAAGTACTCTCCCTGCGAACCAGCACTGCTTTCGAATTTAGCTAGATCAACAAAAGGGTAAATAATTCGAGATTCTCGATTATAGTATTTTTTAATTCTATCTTGCGGTGTTTTGGAATTAGCAATAAGCATATCAATCCTTTGAGCTGCAGCGTAATCCAACATTCGGAGATAATTTAATGGCAAGCTTAAAAAAGGCTTAGCGAGCTTTCGAATCGGGCTTAAATATCCATAAGATTCACTTTCAAAATAACTGCCCGATTCCCAAAACATTCTGCCCGGAGTGTTCATATAACAGATGTGGCGAGTCTGCGGCCGGGTTATTATGTGGTGCGCGTAACGGCTGGATATTGAGATGACAAGGTCGAATTTGGAAAAATCAAATGATTCAAAAGCCAGGACATGGAACAAAAAAGGCGAGTAATATCTATTAAGTTTTTCTATAAAAGGAAACTTTTGGATAAACGAGGTAACAAACTTTATCTTCTTATCTTTTAGTTGCTTTTGCCACTTTTTAGAAACAACACTTGTAAAAAGTGGGGCATCGGGAAACATTTTACATATTGCCATAACTAGCCTCTCCTGCCCTCCAAACTGGATTAAGTCATCCGTAACAATGGCAATTTTTGGGTATAGCATATTCTAATAATATCACCACAAAGAAAAGTTCCCCGAATGTAATTCTATCGGGGAACTATACCAATCAAACTACGACTTTGAAATGATCATCCAAAGCCTGTCGAACAGAATCTACGGTAAGAGGACAAACCAATAGTACGACCCCTATTTCTGCATGCCTCATTTTTTTAAGCTTTATGGTTTGCCCCTTGTCCAACTGCCGCTCAGAGATAAGCAAATTGGATCTAAGGTTATAGGAATTTATCAGATATAAGGCATAATCAATGCTCTCTAGCCTCAATACGGACATGTTTATGCCTTTTTCCCTGAGCTCTTTCACTCTCTCTTCAAGGAAGTTCAGCAAATCCTTATGGGTAAGCTTCTGTTCACCATCATAAACAAGTACCAGCATGTGATTTTTTCCCATGCCTCACTCCTATAGCTTTCCATCGACAAAATCCGACGCTAAGTCTCTTATCCATGCAAACTGCATCACAATGTTGGGGACAAAAGTCACCTTAGCTCCGGCGCCGGCTAGTTTAGTAGTTATTTCCGTCGATAGGTCTATTTCCGAAACAAACAAAATCCTGCCGAACTTATCCAAGTTTCCCAATATATAATCGGCTGCTGCGTTTGGATCTAAATATCTAATAAAACTGAGATCCTTGCCAAGAATGTTCGCAGCAAGACGTAGGGCTTGGAGATTTCTAACCAAATCCGGATCTTCTGCATTTTTTTGGCTATAGAAATACAAAACTATTAGGTACCTTCCCATTTGAGGCTCCTCCTTAACGGTTTTTAGCTGGATTATGGGTATAGTACTCCAAAACTTGCTATAATTCAAAAATGAAAAGGGGTTTTCAAATATGAAGATAGGGTTAAACGGCCAGTTGCTATCCAACCCAAACCCGGCGGGGCCAGAAGTATTTGCATCCAGACTATATAAAACAATGGTTAGCACCGATAGCCAAAACGATTACGTTCTCTATCTTGAAGATAAAGCAAAAACTGAACTTATAGACCAGGTAATAAGATCTAACCCAAAGCTTGAAGTAGTAATACTAAGAAAAGTACTTTCGTGGACACAAATTAGTTTGGCTATAGAACTCATAAGAAACCCGGTAGATGTATTTTTTACCCCCATCCATACAATTCCCGGACTAACTTCAATTGTCACTCTCGGAAAATTCAGGCCTGTAACAATGATTCATGGACTGGAGTACAAGGTAAACAAAGAATATGAAAACAAGCACATCAAAAAATTGCTACATCCCCTGATACTTTTTTGGACTACTCAGGTATCTAGAAAAATAGTTGTCCCTTCTCAGGCAACAAGAGATGCGCTAATAAGAGATAAGTTCTTAAACGTAAAGCCTGACAAAATTTCAGTGATTCCCGAAGGTGTCGACAAAGGTTTTTTTAGTAAAGATGAAACCGAAGTTGCCAAAATTACTTCTAAGTACGGCTTAGTTCCGGGTAAGTACCTTTTTTTCATTTCAACTATTCAACCTAGAAAAAACATCCCTAATACAATTAAGGCTTTTTCTGACGCCTTAAAAGAAACAGGCTTAATAGATCATAAACTTGTCCTTGCCGGTAAATTCGGCTGGGATTATCAAGGAATCTTGGAAGAACCGAAAAAACAAAATATCGAGGCGAACGTTAAATTTTTAGGTTGGACACCTGACGAGGATATCAAAGCACTCTTGTGGGGTAGCAAGGGATTTGTAAATTTTTCTTTAGAGGAAGGTTTCGGACTACCTTTACTCGAGGCACTTGCGTCGGGCATTCCCTGTGCGGTATCCGACATTCAAGCCTATAAGGATTTGGGGAAGAACTTCCCAATCTATGCAAATCCCACTAGTATTAATGAAATGAAGGAAGCTTTGAGTAAATTACTGACCTCAACGAATTACATTGGTACGGAACAAGTAAAGTACGCCGGCAATTATAATTGGGAGAACACTGCTACAAAGCTACTTCAAGTTCTCCAAAATGTTGTTAAGCACTCTTAGAGTAATTTCTCCGGTAGTTTTCCAATCATATAGCTTTTGCAATTCATACCCTTTTCCAATCAACTCCTTCATTTTTTCGGCGTTGTGCAAAGTCCCAGCTATTTTTTGAGCAATATCTTCGGGATTTAAAGGGTCAAAATACTCAACCGAATCCCCATACACCTCTTTATGCACCGGAATATCCGAAATAACACAGGGCAAACCTACAGCCTGAGCTTCCAGGGGTGTTAAACTGAAGCCTTCTTTTAATGATGGAAACACACAAAGCTCAGCCTTTCTTCTCAATCCTACAACTTCGCAGTCTGATACGGGCCTTTTGTTCCCCGGTATTAAGACAAACTCGGTCAAACCTTTTTTAGCTATAAAGTTGCTGACATCAGAGGAGAATTTGTCTTTTTTTCCTATCAACACAAGTTTCCCCGAGTAGTTGTACTTGCTTCGCAATAGTTCAAAAGCGGCAATAAGCCGGTATATATTTTTGTGCTCGTACATGCTCCCGACATGCAAAATAAAATTTCCCCTAATCCCCAAGTCGGAATCCGTTTCCTCAATGCAAGAAGGGTCTAAGCCTTCGTACGCAACCACATACTTATCCGTTTCGAATAGTTTTAAAAATTCTTGTCTAACCGATTGCGATGGAACTATTACCTTTTCCGATCTATTAACTGCAATCGAAAACACGATTTTATATATTACTTTTTTAAACCAAAAATAGGGCTTGGGAAGTGTGGTGCCCTTTTGTGTACTAAATGTATGCATGATCAAATCCGGAATAGCTGTTACGATTTTTTGCGGATATAAAACCGGAATATTAAAGTGGGGAACATACAATAAGTCTGCCTTAAGCTTCAGCATCAACAATAGAAGCTTTGTCTGCTCGGCCCAACTGTACCAGGGGATATCGGCAAGAACTTTTGTAAAGTGCAAATTTGCAGGTGTATACAGATCCCAATTCTTTTTCTTGAGGAGCACATAGTACTCATTATAATTATCCAGCTTCTCAAGTGCCGATAACACGTTCTTGGTATATCTTCCCGGTCCTGCTTCTCCAAAAAATCGGGCATCAAAAATTATTTTGTTTTTTCGCATACACATAGTATATCAGGCTCTACATGATAAACTTACATCAGTGCTCAATTTACTTAGTGCAATACAAAAACGCCCTTCTCTCAAAAACGCTATTTTTGTTAGCGGAGGGAATATCTTCAATTCAGTTCTGGGGTTTATATACCTTACTGCGATCGCCCGAGCTTTAACTCTCAACGACTTTGGAAAGTACTCACTCTTAATAAGCCTCCTTATGCTCGCTGCAAAGGGAAGTGATTTTGGAACAAATAATATATATGTCACGAAGTCTATTACACAGGATTCAAAAGACATCCTCGGCACTTTTATAAGTTCCAAGCTACTTCTAACTCTTATAGTAATATTAGCAACCCCATTTGTTATGAAACTAACTAACATATGGGATATAAAATTGTTTCTGGTTTTTACACTCGCCTTCTTAGCTTATGTGGTGAGTTTTCTTTTGCAGGCTTTGTTCCAAAAAGAGGAACGATTTTTTTCCTACTTACTTACTAACTTAATTCCCGCTTTAATAAAAGGTGTTTTCTCCGCTGTATTTTTACTCGGATTTGTTGTCCCAAATCTCCAGCTGGCATTTGCGATTTTCGGGTTATCGATTATGCCGGTTATGCTTATGGTTCCCTTTTCGGGGCTTGTAAAAAACTTTAGAATCAGATCAAAAGGCGTAGCGGAGTATCTAAAAGAAGCCGTCCCGGCCGGATTATCACAAATAATTCTCGAGGGCTGGCCGGCAATAAACAACTCTCTTACCAGTTTGGCTTCCAATTTTTCTAATGTGGGAGTGTTTAGCCTTGCAAATAAAATCAGTAATATTTTCGGCATTATTGCCCATTCCTTGTTTACTGTTCTACTGCCAAAAAATGCCATTCTAAAAAAGGCAAGCAAGTCTTACGATCTTACTGAGATGAAAATTATTTCTGTGGGCATACTTATTCTGGCGGGAATTGCTACGGTAGTATCTCAAATTTTTATAAAAGTGTTTTTTGGAACTAAATTTGCAGGGTCGATTACAATCTTACATATTTTAATTTTCTCAAGCGCCATCTCCGCTATCCACGTTTTTATGGAGAGTTACTTTTATGCCGCTCAAAAGATAATACTAGTGGCAAAAATAAACTTGGTAAAACTTGCAACTTTTGTACTTCTTGCCATCCCGGCAACCTTTCAGTACTCCATCACCGGTCTTGCCATAACTAACCTGATCTGCAGCTCGCTTTTTCTAATAGTTCTACTAAGCTACTACATCAAACTCAACTTCCATATCTCGAAAGCTTAGTTCCTACTTTCGGTTATCCTCAAATCTATCTCGAATAACTCCTTGGCAACATCCTGGTATTGCTGGAAATAGGACTTGTCTCCGGATAATACCAGCTCCTGGAGACGTGCCTGCTCTTTTCTGAGATAGCTCGCCCTATCTTTATCTTGTTCGTAAGGGGATTCAAAATACCATAATACCCAATCCCCATCCTCTTGCACTACCACAGGCTCGTATGTAAACCCCGAAACTTTTTGGCCGAATCTGCCCTTTTTTGTTAGTAGAACAGTTCTCTCTTTGTACGTAGGAAAGGGCAGCTGGCCATCCCTATCAGGGTTAAAATCCAGAATCTCATAAGGGCCTTCGTTGTAGAAAAGTACCAAGGGCAATTCGATTCTATCGGCAAATAATTTTTGATCAACACCGAATTTTTGATTTTTTAGCTGCATAAGCCTGGATTGAGATCCCGTTAAATCAGATGTGTAAGCAAGTTCTCTAATGCTAAATAAATAAAACAACGACACGCATAAGACACCAAACATAAATAGAGATTTAGCCACAAAATAGTGCTTTTTAATCACCAAGGAGTAAATGAAATTAAAAAACTCAGATAGAAAAAGGGCAGCAATGATTGAAGTGGCAGGGTACATGGGTATTACATACCAAGCAAGTTTCGACTTTGCCAGCGAAAAAAGGCTGAAAACCAGCACAAACCACACTACAAGCAAAAGATGTTTAGCAGATTTCTTCCATAGCTCTCGCGCGAAAATGACGAGACCGGGTAAAAAGGCGAGGAACCACAAGCGCATACTAACTTTCATCACAATTAGATACCACCAAAACGGCCTGCCCTTATCTTCAATGGCAGCTGTTGCTCTATCCCAAACGTGGTAACCGAAATAGTTACCGAGGAATGCAACTCCATACTTGTTGAACATCACCCAATGCCACGGCAAAGAAATAAGCAAGATTCCGACTAACATAACGATCCAACTCAATAAAACTCTTTTCACATGGAACGACTTGTTATACAGGGCAGTGACTAATTCAAAGATGGCAAGTACTCCCAATGGGAACAAGCCTACAACACCTTTGACCATCGCCGACGTACCGATAAGCATACCAATAATTAGGAATCTGATAATCGATCTACTTTTGACCTCGTACGCCAGGTAATAGGCATAAATGCTCGCCAATATAAAAAATGTGGATGTAACGTCAAGCATTGACGCTCGCGAGTAATACAAAAAATGGATGTTGGTAAGCAGTGCTAATCCCGATAAAAAACCCACGGTTTTGCCGAATAATTTTTTCCCAAAAAGATAAGTAATATATACCGTTCCAAGCCCGAAGAGTGCACTCGGCAACCGTGCCATCAAAGATGTAAAGCCGCCTATATTCATAAATAAAGCCATCAACCACATATACAAAGGGGGCTTTTCATACCAAACAATGCCTTCTTTCCACGTTTGAGAGATATAATCCCCTGAGATCACCATATTTTTCGCTATTTTGGCATATATAGCCTCATCCCAAGGGATTAGATGATTTGTACCTAATCCTACAAAAATCAAAACCAGGCCAAGAATGCCTATCAACAAAGCATAAAATTTCTTGGATGTTACAAAAAACCTCAGAATATCCATATATGAATAGTTTCGAGCCACTATGTTTAATCCATACAAATAATAAAGTATTAGAATAATCCAAAAAAACTCTGCGTTATATGAATAAAATACGCCGGCAATTAGCCATCCCATTAGGGTAGCCAACATCGCCGTAACTGTAAGCAATTCTTGGCGAGTACTGGCTTTAGAAACTGCAAAAATTAGAACTCCTATAAGTACACCGGTTAATCCGATAAAAGCTATTAAACCTAACGATCCGGTCTCTGCCATAAGCTCTCCCCAAATAGTGTGAGCCGGAACTCGGGTATTTAACGCCGCAGGATCTCTCCCAAAAAAAGTGGGGGCTATTGAGGTAGTACTAAAGTGCTCGAAAAAAGATCCATACCCCCCACCTATAATAGGATACTTTTCGAATACCTGATAAGTACCGGTTAATAGCATGATGTGAGAAGCAAATGAATCGAGCCGGTAATGAAAGAACTGCTTTATTTCCGCTCTAAAAGGGCTTGATTTAATATTGTATTCTCTTACTAACGGAACACAGATCAGGATCAAACAAATAATAACACCCAATATACTTCTAAATCCGAATTTGCGAACTAGCAAGATACATATAAACCCAAGCAAGGATACGAAGGCCATTATCCAAGCCGTTCGAGAACTTGTTAAAAACAGCGAAGCCGTCATAGATATTATCATTGCTACTCGCAACAGTGCTTCTTTGAAATTTTTAGAGTACAAGAGCTTCACGCCGAGTATCGGCAAAAACGCCGCTAACAAAGCAGCATAGTGATTAACATCCCAAAAAGTGGTACCTACCCTTGGTAGGTTGTTGGGCACATTCCACAAAGCTCCAACAATAATCCCGGTTTTAAAATACAACAGCATTTGGAAAAAGCCCAAAACCGAAAGAACAAAAGCGCAATAGGTGAAAAAATCTATGATTTTGTTTATACCGAGTTGATTGTTTTTGAAGTATACAAACAAGTAGAAACACAAAAACACTACAGTAACAAAAAAAGAGTACAGAAAGATACTGGCCGCGAGATTTTTTGAATTGATGATTGAAATTCCTCTAATTAACGCTAAAACAACCAAAAATATCAAAAAGGGATCTTTAAAATAGGCTTTTATATTTCTTAACCTGTTCTGTCTAAATTCCTGATATAAAAACCACACACTCATCAACAGATACGAAAACATTAGTATCCTTACAGGCAGTAGGTCCCACTTATAAATACTAAATACTTCCTTGTGGAGTAACAAAGAGCAAAATACCAAAAAATAAAAGGACGTCCTGATATCCCTTTTTATTAAAATTAGGCAAAGTATTAAAAAAAGTACGGCTAGAATAATTTCGATCATTTTAATAGCTTCCTATACTCTTCGGCCGTTTTTTTAGCGGCATTTTCCCAGGTATATTCCTTCCTAACTGAGTCATCTATTTTAGGCCGGGGCGCAAAAAGCTCCTTCTTTATGGCCTCCTTTATAGATTCTACATCATTAGGATCACAGTAGCTTGCATACCCCCCAAGGTATTCTTTTGCCCGTTCGCCTGACGCTACGGCGTTAGTGCCACAAAACAAGGCTTCCAGCGAAGTTAACCCGGTGGTTTCGAACCAACTCGCCGAAACCGCGACTTTTGCATAGTGAAAATATGAAGGCATTTCTGAGTTAGGTATCCATTTGATAACTTTAATCCAATCAAATTTGGACACTAAACTGGAAAACTTAGCGTTATACTCAAAGTGCTTAATATTGTTGGATGCACCTACGAACACTAGTCTTAAGTCTTTGGCCAGTTCTTTTCTCAGTTTGGCTACCGCTTCAATCACATTGAGTTGATTCTTTCTTGGTTCTATCCTTCCTACACAAATGATATAGTCGGAAAAACCAAGTTTATTTTCGGGAACCATAATTGACAAAAAGTGATGTGAAACTCCATTTGGAATTTTCGCCCAATCCATATCCACTCCAAAGCCCTTTAGCAGGTCTGCCGCCTCTAATTCGGTTTGTACCAACACTTTGTCGACACTTCTGAGAGATTTTTCCTGCATTCTCTTGAAACCATAGAAAATACTAAATACTGTTTGCCTAAAAAGATTAAAGTCTCCTATAGATCTATAAACATTTTTGAAAACATCACGGTTGTACTGATTTTTAAATAGTACTTTGGAAATCCGTCTAAAATCAAACGCGTAAACGTCGTCAAACTTTGTGACTTCATCAATATTGTGATGTATAGGAGATAAAATAATGGGTTTACCTGATGGCTTAATTTTCTTGATATAGAAATAATGATCTGTTACCCAATCGAGTTGGAAAATGTGGAATAAATCATAATCATTAACATCAAAATTTGTATCAACTTTTATATCGACGCTAATTCCCAACTTCTTAAGCTCGTTTGCGGTACTTTCCATCTGTAGCCTGTCTCCACCGTAGGCTTTAAACAACCCGCTTCTACCAAGCATGAGGACTTTCATACTAATTACTCCTTCCCAGTAACTTGGAATACAGATTCTCGTAATTTTTCACAAACTCATCGTAAGAATACATATTTTCGACTCTTTTTTTGGAACTGCCGACAAAAACTATTTCCCTGTTGTATAGCGCAAGCATCTTAGAAGCTAAATCCTGATGGTCTCCCACTTCAAAAAAAGCTATCACATCATCCCCAACTTCCTTGAACACATCGATATTACTTGCGACAACAGGCAATCCTAGATACATCGCTTCAATCAAAACCAATCCAAATCCTTCCGCGACTGAGGGGTGAATAAATGAATCAAAACACGAGTAAATCCCCAGTTTCATGTCATCTTCAAAAACTCCGGTAACAACAACTCTGTCGCCAATTCCCAGGCTTTCGGCCTCACTTTTCAGGCGACCTTCCAAGTAACCGCCCCCAGCCAGCATTAAATATGCTACTTTCTCGTTCCCAATACCCTTCATAAACTCTGCAAAGGCCTTTATCAAGGTAATATGCCCTTTCTCGTCCGTTAATCTGCTGAGATACCCAAAAACATAGGCTTCGGGGGGTATTTTGTATAAGCTTCTGGTCTTTTCCCTCAGATAACCCTTGCTTTCAAAAAAAGAATCAAACCGCTGTAAATCTAGGCCATTTGGAATGACCTCAATCTTTGAGGAAAGGATGCCTTCATGAAGTTTTGTCTTTCTACGGGATTGCGTTAGTGCAATTTCTTTGGTCCCAATCAAATTTACCTCCGTGGAATAGCCAATAACTGTTAGCGGCAAAAAAACTTTTTTAATTGTCGAAGTGATCGTCCACTCGGAGATAGGGGTGTGAACATGAGATATGCGCACAGGAGTTTTCGCTAAAAACCCCGCCAGTAAAGAGTTTGCAGCAGCTTTTAGTTCATGCCCATGAATAACAGCTATCTTTTTTTTAGCCAAAAACTTTACCAATTTTGAGATGTAAGAGGGATCAATATCCAATCTTATCCTGTTATCTGTTATGACTTCTGCACCTGCCTCGGAGTACCAGTGGGCAATTTCACCTGGTAAGCACCAAACATACACTTTATTTTTCAGGGAAACCATTCCTCTCACTAAATCTAATATATGCTGTTCCGCTCCACCTGGGGTTCCCGAGTTGATTGTGTACAAAATATTCATTTCTTTTTGTACTCTCTAATTATTCTAAACATATTCCCTACCTTATTATCCCAACTATTCTCTTTAGCAACTTTCAATCTTTCTTCGACTTTTTCAGGGGAATTTTCTTCTATGGCCTTTTTAACGTTTTCTATAAATTCCACCTCGTTTTTAGAAATGTAAGCAACTTTTTCGAAAGGTTTATAAGCAGGGAGATTCGTAACAATCACAGGTAAACCGGCAGCCAATGCATCATGAAATTTCACAGGGAAACAACCACCAACAGTATAATCATTTAGAACGTATGGAATTATGTAAGCATCAAATCCTGCAAAATAAGTTTCAACTATTTTATACGGAACCACACCCATAAAATGCAAATTCGGCAAAGGCTCAAACCCCAAAGCTTCCGGAGAGGCTTCACGATCTTTTAAACCTAAACCGCCTAGAATAACAAAAGAGTAATTAGGATACGAGGCTGCAAGTTTAGAAATCAACTGAACATCGAGTTTATAGTCCTCTAATGCTCCTGAGTATCCTATCCTAGGAGTCGGGATACTACTTAATTTTTCAGGAATAGCTGTTTGTAACTCGCGGAGTTTAGAAAATTTCGCGTAATCTCCCACATTAGGCGTGTAATAAGTGTTTTCATTGAATTTCTTCAGTTTTTCAAAAAGTACCGGTGCTGTTGCAAACACAATGTCTGCCTTTTGGGCCAATTCCTTTTCCACTTTGTTTATCGCTTCCTTCTTTTGGGGCGTATTATATCTGGAAAAACCTGCGTAGTTGTCGACACAATCGTAAATTAAAATATCATAGTCTATGTTTCTAAGATAGTTTTCTAAACCGGGAATCTCTACATGATATATCCAAAGAACAGTTCTGAGATTTTTGTCCATGAACTTTTGACATAATTTGTTGATCTTTGTGGAGTGATGCCTGGCCAGGTAACTTTTTAAAGGCAAACAATTTAAAGGAGAAAAAACCCAAGCATCCTCGTCTTTGAACACCTTTGATAATAAACGTCTTAGTGGCCACTCTCCTCTTTTTAGCTGTCTCCAAAAAACTCTGCCGGTATTAATAGGAGGATCCACGAACAATACCTTATGTCCAAGCTTTCCGGCTCGGTACATTACGTGTTTTTTGTTAGTCCACAGAGGATAATTCCAAAGTTGGTTGCTCAAGCATATTATGTTGAATTTTTCACTTTCGACTTGCATATCGATATCTATTATCTCACAAACACTTGGGACAAGCCTTATCTAAAAAGGCAAATTTTACTAGAATTCTACGAAGATTGAACATAAATTCACTGTCCGATAGTGACCATAACCACCGGGTATCGCGAAATCCTTTGTCATAAGCGGCATGCCAAATACTATCAAAAAACACTAAGCCACTCAATTGAACCATAATCGAGACACACAGAAGAAAAATGAAAAGGCGATAATACTTGAAGAATGGCGAAGAATTAACGTAAGGAACCATCGCGAACACAAAGAACGGCAAGATATCACTGGACATCCTATAGCCAAAAGAATACCCTCCGTACCAATGCTTCCAAAAACCCATGATTAGAGTATGAAATAATATTATTAATCCAAACAAGATATATACTCGTTTGTTATCGTCTTTTCTCGCAAGCCACAATCCCAGCAAAGAAAATATCAGGATCGGAGAATATATTAATATTCCCTTGCTAGGTGATATCCAGGTTCCCAGAAAGCCTTCAGGGAAAGGGGACAGCCATTGAGTGAAAACCTGACTGGAGTATCCCTGATTAGAAATTGAGAGGTAATATGTTTGGTTATACCAAACGAAAAACAATAATACAGGAATAATGCCCAGGAGCATCCACATAAATGTGTATACCAACTTAGCTTTTTCTTTTATATGGCTTATTAGCAGGAAGATGCCGACAAGGCCCAAAACAAGCAATGCAGTAGGTCTGGCTAAAACTGCCATTCCAAAAAAAAGCGTCGACAAAAAAATGTTCCTATATTTAGCAGTACGTAAAAAATGACTCAAAAAGTTCGTACCTAGGATAAGGAAAAGCTGTACCGTACCATGTTGCCAGAGTGACTGAGACAACATAGCGAAATTTACTGTTCCAAACGAATACACAATAGTAAGAATTACGGATTTTTTGGTATCAACCCTGAAGGTATTTAACAATACATAAAATAGCACCCCCGACGAAATAGCCATTATCAATCCGGCCGAAATCTTAGAGAGCAAAATAACACTCTCCCAAGTAACAGCCATTTTTAAGATACCCAAGCCCACAAAATATACTGGTAAAGAAAGAAGAGAAGTGAGGATAGGAAAGGCGGAAACGTAATGGTTTCCTGCTCTTTTTAGATAAAATGGAGTCAGACCGATATCATCAGGGTGGGGATATCTTTGTATTAGCATGTCGTAATAATTGTCGAGATATAAAGTCCCCTCCTTGATAATTGTCACTGGAAGAAACATAGTAGGGAGAGTGTCCTCAGACTGTATTTGAAGCCCATTTATTCCAAGCGAATTCACCAGGAATCCAGCAAAAAAATAAAGCAAAAATGTACCTAATACTACAAGAATGTACTTCCGCATATGTAAATAATACCAGTATTACCTAATTGTGTTCTTAAGAAAGATGTTTTCCGGAGAAGGAGACCAAAGTGTGAGCGGATTATTTAGCAACCGACGCTCCAGTAGTTTGTTGATCTGAGGACTTATATCAATGTTATCATCAGCAGGAATAGTAAATTGAACACCATCTCTAACCTCTGCAGAATAGACTACGGTATCAGGTGAATCCGGCGGACCATTTCTCACCAAAACGGCGGGTTTGGACGGAAGATTAAGATAAACTAATTCTAGGGGCTGTTCCCCCGAATGCATTGACACATTCTTTAGACTAGAGCTTCCCAGAAAATCGAAGATTACAAAGTCTCCTGAGATGTACTTGGGGTAAAATGGAACATGGTAAGTGACAACTGAATCGGATGCATCACAACCCGGAAATACTGCTATTGTATGCTCCAGAGTCGTTAGGGTAGATTCGTTAACCCTTGAATCATCAATATACGAGTACCTAACCACTATTTCCCGGGCGTTTACATCCTCTTGTCTACAATCGAATTGCAACCCAACGTCGTAGCCTTTAGTAAAGTCGAACAACGGGTTTACAGTATAAAAACTGCCTGTATACTGAGCTGCTGTTAATTCCGATCTTAATAACTTGTTTTTAAATAGGCTTTGAATTGCAGATGCCCTATCGAAAACCGCTATCATATATGATCCACTGTTTACGAATGATGAAAGGGGCTTGTGTAAAAAGGGTCGATTGATAAGGTAGCCGTCCGCAAACAGTTCATCGGCTATCGTAAAGTCGAATTTTCGAAATTTAGTTTTATCCGAATAATCTTTCTTGTATGGAAGCAGTACAACTTGTGAAAGTGAGCTAACTAAGGATTCTTCACGGATTTTAGTCTTTTCTTTGGGCTTTACCTTATCAGGTAAAATAAAAGGAATTAAAAAGAGTAGTGCCATAATACCCAGGGCAGTCTTTTCCATACCCGATAGGTTAAAACCAGGTTTATTACTTACTACACCGCTTAAAAATATAAATAATACTAAAGATAGTACATAAATGACAACAAATTTAAATTCAAATCTAAATGAGATAAAAAGTCCAAGCACGCAGTATATAAAAAGTACTCTTTTATAAAATCCCGAGGATCTTTTAACACCAATAAAGCTTTCGATTGCAAACTTTGCAAGATCCACTAAGGATGGTAGGAGGGACAACAAACCTGAAACCACCACTATAAGTATATAAGTCAACAGAAATATCCGGAACACATTAAATTGAGAAAAATCCCTTAAGAGGTTTCGTGGATCTAAAAGATCTTTTGTATAATTAAAAAAATATGTGATCGAAAATTTCCCAATATCCTTATTTGAAATATACATAGACATAGGCAGGTAAGCAAGAACTAACAATAGGAATGTTTTTAGCGAAATAAGTGAAACCTTGTAACTCTTATCTCGCGCAAGCGTCATTTTGCTAAGTACACTTTCCCATTTTAAATCATGCAGATTTCTATAAAGCAAAAAGGCCATGTTAACAAAAACCATGAAAAAAAGTGCTACTAAGAAGTAAGCTCCTACCCTAGCGTAATATAACGTTTTCTCATCAAATGAAGTATCAACTACCTCAGCATCGTCAGTAGTCGACAACTCCCCTGAGGGATAAGTAAATCCCAAGGAATTTAAGAAATGATGAATTTTTTCTCTATGGTAGCCGGATACAAGAAATTCTTCGGGGATAAAATATGTGATTCCTGTTCCTCTGCTATCCTGATAGATGTATACATCTTCATTTGGACCCTCCCCCTTGTAAATCAGAATTGGCTTTAGAGTCATCCCTTCGCATCTTTTCTTGCAAATAATGATATTAAATTTTGACGAATCGATAGATGGATCCCCTTCAACAAACAAGTTAAAAGTATCAGGGTTCAGTCCTTTCGAAACAGTACCTACCCCCAAACCCCACTCTTTGAAAAACCTTTGATAGTTATCGAGCGGTACAGAGGCACTGGTTTTAGAAGTCAGGAAAAACCCGGCAACTATTAATACTAATAACCTATTTCTCATCTAATAGCTCCCTGGAAAAAACACCCAGCACCATTACAGAAAAAATCAAAAACGTAACTGTAGCAAACACATCGGCATAGTCCTCAAGTCTGTATATAAAAGAGATGCCAGCGATAACAAGGCTGATAGCACCAAAAAAATAAGCCCTCCGAATATCCATACCTTTCACGATTAGAATGAAAACTACTACTGTGACCAAAGATCCAATCACAGTGATTGACTCCATTAATCTATAAGGCATCAGATTTAAGAAATCCATAGGCCTATAATACACTATCTTTTAAACCTGTAAATTATGGCAGAATTTGAATAAGTACTAGATGCATCCGCGATACTAATAAAAGGATTTATAAGTTTTAAGTCAGGTGCTGTGTGATCCATAACAATCACCTTTTCTAACAGACTATTGCTATCAAAAAACTTAGAAGCGTTAACAGGATCTTTATCAGCGTTGTAGAAATAAACAATGTATGTGCCACCAAGTTCTTCAAATTCCAGCAGTCCTTTCTCTGAAGCCAAATTTTTAGTGAACTTTTCAGAGGTAAAGGCTCCATCGGTGCTCGCGTAGTTTCGGGGATTCATGAGAGGTTTGTTATACTCACTAAGCCAATACAAAGCTTCGTTTGCCTTCGAATACGGATAGACTGCCATAGGTCCTCCGGGAAGCTCTTTTAGAAAGGAGTATACCTCTGGCGGGCTTGAGACATCTACTCCTTTAAAGGGAACAAAAAACTCACATAAACTGAGTACGAATAGGAAAGATATACATAAGTAAGTCGACTTACTTTTTCCATATTTGGCAATTAACCTTGTATAACCTAATCCTGTGAAGATCAGAGCTAGAAGAAGGGATAATACGTTGAGTCTGCTCAGCACCCTAAACATTGGAAATACCTTAAATAACAAGAAACTGGGAAGGTACAAGTTTATGCCAAACACCGTGGCAACCGGAGGAAGTGATAATAAGGCTAAACTTATAATTATTAGGGCTAAGATATAAAAGGGTTTTCTTTCTTCATATGAGTATTTTTTTAGAGATACCAAGCCAATTACTGCAAACACACTATTTACAATTCCCATATAATTAGTTGAATGTTCGCTCTTAAAATAATTGGCAGTCCAAAAATACCCCCACTTTTCGGCCAATGTATTTATTACGTGCGTACTTAGGCTGCCAAATATAGGATTATCTACCGGGGGCAAAAAGAACAGCCATGGCTTAGATGAAAAAGTTACGAAATCCTCAAATGTTCTTGAAGGTGGAAATGCGGATGAGCTACCTTGGCGTACAAGCGACAAATATGGTGAAAGAATAAACAACCCAAACACTAAAAAACTAAGCATGAATGCAAAAAATTTACACACTTTTTTTGAGTCCAAAAAATCCAAACTATATACGAAGTGCAATCCAACAAACAGCAAGAGTATGTAGGCTATGTAATTGCTGACACCTAAAGTCACCGCGGCTAAAAAACCTAACAACAAAGGCTTATATCTATAGTTTTTGCCAAAGAACATGATCAAAAAGAGGATCAACAGCCAAAATTGCATAAGATCCAGATGGTTACGAGATGAATAATAAAAATACGGTGAAAATGTAAAGACCAGAGACACTAATAAGGAAATTGGTTTATTTTTGACAAAGATTTTAATGAAGATATAACTAAATATTAGAGTAAGTACAAAACTCAAGATAATCCAAAGGTTATATAGGAAAACTACATCTATGTACTTAGCCAAAAAAAAGTAGAGAGTCCATATAATAGGCTGACTGCTTTGATAGGTTAGGTGGATAAAATCGTGGGGGTAAGCAACAAGAGGGAGCTTAATATTTGCCAATACATCATATACCCGGGGATACGAAAACAGTCCCGTGTTATCCTCAATTATACCTAATATGACATTACTTAGCAGTTTTAACATTTTTTCCTCTTATTAATTTTACACCCCAAGGATAAATCAAAACTGCAACAAATGTTAAAACTGATACCAAACTACCATATGTAAATAGCCGCTGTGGAGTATATTCTATCTCCAAATCAATATCGTAGGTTCCATCCGAATTAACAATACACCCCTTGGTTTCCTTACAAAAAAGCCCAATATCAAGTTCCCAGCCGTTCGCGTAAATATTGGTTTTAGAGTGAGATAGGTATTTTTCAAGAGATCTTTCCAACTTCCCTTTCTCAACTAGGGTATCGACTTGAATGGATTTGAATCTTTCCCTGCCCTCATATCCGCTTTTCTGGTCAAAGGCAAGCTCCCGCTGAGATATGGCCCAACCTTCGTGGAAAGTCCGTGACAAAACAATGGGAATATCCGGCTTTGCCCCTTCAATTTTCACTAAGAATTTAGTTGGATTTACTTCTTCAAAGTACAATTTATGAACACTCTCCCCCTGAGCAAGACAAAGCTCCCCACCGGTATTTAGCGTAGCAGGAGAGTAAATGATAGGATAAAAGTATTCATCCTTCACAGACGCTATCGTCACATAGTCTAGCGTTTCGACTCTTGAAAACACAGGAGACGACTTTAGAGCTTTCTTGATTAAGGGAATATTGTATTTTCCCTTATTCGAGGAAAAGTTGGGTTCCACATTTTCCCTTAACACAACATATTTCACATTTAATGACCCAAGTAAGCAACTGTTTAAATCAAAGGCGTTTGTATCAAGATAGATCGATCTCTCGAAAGAATTAATAACGGGATTTAAGTAATCAGAATTTATTTCTGCGGCGTAAAACCCTTTGTTACCGAAAAAAAGCCCGGAGTCTCCTCCCTGCGTGTCGCTGAGGGATTCATCTGTGGACCGAAAGTAAACAGAGTGTCCCGGGGGAATGGCAAAAATGCTGAAATGTTCTTCGTTATCTTGTAAGTTGTAAAATTTCTCACTACCTTCTGTAAGATTATATAGGCCCAAAGTCGGATAGGAGGTGGAGGAGTTGATATTACTCACACCAAGGTCAAGTGTGAACCACCAGGGTAATGCGATTATCACAACTAACAATAACACGATACCTAAAGCACTCACCGACTTTTTAGCCAAGCTACTAGCGGAAAATGCGAAAAGAACCACGTAGGCAACTAAATAGAAACTTATGAACCTTTGAACAGATCTAAAAATATTCAAAAGCGGAATCTTTGAGTATAAAAAGAGAGTTATAAAGCCAAAGGGTTTCTTACCTCCCTTAATAAAGAAAATAGATAGTAACAACACACAAAGAAAAGATAGTATGTAAACCCTTGCTTGTTTTGGGTACTCCTTAATAAACACAATCGCTGAAAATACGCATAGAAACAAGCCGACCGCACATAATGTCCAAACGTTTGACAGCAATGTACTTTTAAGGGACAACCTATAAAGATCTCTATTGCCAAAGTAATCGCTATTAATTAAAGATCTAAATATATTCGACGGTGAATTAACTAAACCTGCCGAATAATCACCAACCAATTCGTGAGACACAATCTCACCCATAGCACCATAGAGAGGCAATATCCAATAAAAGCTAATTAAAAAGTGAAGGAAACCAACTATCAAAAACTTTCTAATATCCTTATGGATTATGCTCATCATCAATAAGAACACATACGATAAAATAAAATGTTGTATGGTAGAGCTGGTCACCAAAAGTGCAAGTAACGTGAAAACTAACCATTTATACTTGCCAGTCTCCTGATAATTTAGGAATGTATACAACAGAAGAGGCACAAAAACCAAAGTTAGGTACATCACGCTGCTACCAAATGTCAGTTCACAGAACATGTAGTTATTAAAAGCAAAAAGTATCCCCGAGAATGTAGCTATTAGTGAGTTGTATGAGTTTTCAGGATTAAATTTAGTTAGAAGCTTAAAAATGAAAATATAAGCAAAGGATTGACCCAGAAACAAGGCCAAGAACATCTGGTAGCGTGCAATAAAACCCGGATCTGTGTTTAACAGAATGTGGGGAAGGTACAGTATTATGTTGACCGGTATCAAGGTTTGGGTAAATACATTTCTTATACCTCCGTTTGGAGTTGGGTTTAGAACATAAAAGTTGCTTTTTAGTACATTTTTTAGCAAAGATTGTGTTGGTGGAACAGTAAAATCCAAAGATCTACCAATTAATGAATTCTGAAATAAAATGCCCGAGATGAAAATGGCACTCAAAAAGAAGTAAAGAACAAAAGGAAATACATATGCTGGTTTTATTTTCATTTATGACTCCTTTGACTTATTAGACAGCATCGAGTACAGCTTCCCTCCCAAGCGGCTTTGAAATACCATTAGAGCTATACGATGGATAAGGGGAACACGCGTCAAAAAATAAGCCATATATCCTAAATTAGGCCCTAGCCTAAAAACTAAGGTTTTTTTCTCGTACAGATTAAATCCCATTTTAGTGATCTTTTTCCTTTCGGCTTCCGAAAAATCATCAGTTTCAAATATTGGCCTATTATCTCGATAGGACACATATTTCAAATAATCCTCTTCCGCAACTAGAAACCTCCCGTTTTTCTTTACCCAAGTATAAGCATCCGTACCCGGGTAGGGCACTAAATTATAGAAGTTCACAAAGGCGCATGGCAGACTCTCTGCAAAAAGCAATGAATCCAAAGCAGTTCCATAGGTTTCTCCTGTATGCCCAACGATAAAGTTTATACTATGAGGAATTCCCAGATCCTGACACCACTTGGAAGCCTGTAACACCTGGTTCTTTGTTATACCCTTACCAATTTCCTTCAAGATGTAGTTGTTACCCGACTCGCAGCCGAAAGTTAAGAAAATACACCCTGCCTCTTTCATTTTCTTTAACAGACTAATATTTACACTGTCCACTCGGATGCCATTGTACAGAGAAAAAGTTATCCCAAGCCCGGAACTAATTATTAAGTCGCAAATCTCTTCGGCTCTTGGAACGTGTGTGGTGAAACAGTCGTCGTTAATTTCAAAATGTCTCCAGCCTTTGTTAAACCAATACTCTATTTCCTCAAATACATTCTGCGCTGTTCGGAACCTAAATCCCCTGCCGTGAGATAGCCTTACCGAGCAATAGTTACAGCCATAAGGACATCCTCTGGAGGTTAGCAAAGGAAGGGTTTTGAAATCTACACATTTATACCTTTCGATCCCAAATGCTTCGTAATCGGGAAAAGGTAAATCTTCCAACTCTTCAGACGTTAAAAACGGTCTGTCTTTATTTTCTATAACTTCCCCGGATTTAGATACCCATAATAGCCCGTCGATATCAGAAAAATCACTTCTCTTTTCCCGAATAGCATTAAGAAGAGCAAGTAAGGTTTTTTCGCCCTCGTGTTTTACAGCAAAATCTGCATCTGTCTCTTCCAGGATTTGCTTTCGAGTACCCGACACATGCGGACCACCAACAACAAGGGGTATATCACAATTTTCCTTTATCAGCTGAATCATATCGTAACCACTCTGATAACAGTAGCTGAACATCGTCACCCCAATGAGATCGGGTCTTTCGACCCTAATCGCCTCCAGCAGTTTTGCATCTGAAAATTGTATGCCATCATCAAATATGGCAACCTCAACACCGTTTTTTTTCAACCAAGAAGTTAAATAAGCTATTCCAACATGAGGATGGCCTGTAGCACCCTCATAGTCACCATACATTGACTTTAGCCTGGGGATAGCAAATAAAACCTTCATGCTACTTTCTTGCCCTCTGAATCAAACAGTTCGATGGCACCTACCGGGCACATCCTCGCGACCATCATACCCTTTTCTAAGTTCGCATCTTCTACTTCAGCCAGAGGCTCTGAAATTGATTCTTTCTCACTTACCTTAAATAAATCAGGAGAGTTTATCTCACACACACCACAACCAATGCATATATCTTTTTTGATAGTTATTTTATATTTCATAATTTAGTTACTTAATTCCCTCGACAGAAAGATCTCTAACTTGGCAGGTAGATCCTGTAATTTTACACAAATATCTAACATAGAATTTGGCTGTATTAACGTCCTCGAGAAAAATTTCATGGTTCTGGGTTGCATTATCCTCGTATGTGACATCTTTTAACCAATTAGCACCGTCCAAACTATATGAAACTGTGATCGTGTTGTTAAAAGTATACGTTTTACTATTGAGGACTATATTTGAAACCTGGGCGGGAAACTCAAAATAGTACACCAAAGGTTTTTCTGGATCCCCGGAATAGTTGAATATGATACCATCCATTGCCTGAAGCCACCCCTCGTTTGTTATCGAGTCGAATAACCATTTATTGCTTTTCTTTGTTTCCAAATCTGCCACGTATTTATAGGAACCCCCTGATTCCTCAAAAGCCTTTGTGCCGTTTTGAGACCCATCGTACAGATTCAATCGATACAACCTAGACTCACCAGGATTAAACTCGCGTCTCTCTGAATAATCCATTTTTAATTTGATGTATAACAATTTATCCTTAACAGGAACGGTAATTACGGGGTCATAAAAAACTTCCTTGTCACCCTCTTTTGAGTAAATAACAGAAAAGTCATTCGGATTATCTCCCGCCGACACTTCAAACGTAACTCCCGGGGGAACTGCAAACAACGTTCGTAAGCTCACTTCCGCCGGGGGCACTTTAAAAGAAAATGGGTATACTATTTCACTGTCCTTATTGTTAACACTGGCCAAATGGTAATAGCCATAGGTCATGGGTAAGTTGTAGTTTCCCAAATAGGATACTCCAACATTTTTCCAGTAACTTGCGTCTGCAAACATTTTGCTATAACTGAAATCATCATAATATTGCCACCTAACATTTGGTGAATTATCCAAAGCTATAGGCAACTTTTTCTCGAATGTAATCTCGTGAATCTGAAAATTCGCGATTTTATCTATCAACTTGTTTTTGGCTGATCCCGATAGATACAAATTTTTGAAGTCTGGAATGCTTACGAAATAGTTCTTTCCCGGGGAATTTCGAAACCTTTCATACTCGTCTGAATCCATCAGTAGGAAATAGCTTTCCGTAAACCAAACTTTGTTCTTACTTTCGGAGCCAAAATAGAAATCAAAGAACGTATCTTCCCCATCTCTTACAAACACTCTGTCTCCCGGTACCATTTTACCCTTTAAGTATTCGTGAACTGCTCTCCAGCTATATTCCACATTGGTGTCTAGGGGAAATCCGTAAGTTGTCCTAACCCTCAGGGGAGTAATTGCCAAAAATGTAATGAGCACCAATAACACCGATAATATCCCACGGAGGGGTACCCTTAGCCGAATTTCTTCTAAGTATTTCGACGTAAGCTCGGATATACTCCATAGCCCGTAAGAGATTCCAAGTAGGTACACCGGTAATATGAAGAAAAAATACTTTTCCTCAAACCAATGAGAGGGCCGAACAAAATACAGCTGAAGGAACGGGTAGAAAGTCCACAAAAGGACAAAACTTAGAAGCCTAATTTTCTTACGTCCGATCATACTCATAACCCCAAAGGCAAAAACCGTCGTATACAGAAAAAGCCGGATTCCAGGTCCCAGCCCAAACCAGGAAAACATTGCTAAATAAAACTTTAGAGAAAAATCTAAAGTGGTGCTGTCCATCTGCCGGGCTAAAGAGTATCCCAGCTCCAGGGGATGAGAAGGACCATAGTTTACAAGTTTTGTAAAAAGCCCTACATAATAACCTGATCCAACGTTTAGAAATACGATTATACCTGCAATACAGATACCCATAAACAGCAAGAGTTGATATCTATACTTCTTTAATACAGCAGGATTCACCAAAATGTTTGCGATAAGAAAAACACCAGACATAGCGGCGACATATAGAGAAGCTGTTTGAGTAAGGATGTTAAGAATATTAGCAAGAGCGTATAACCCTAAAAACCTTACATTTATTACAGACTGCTTGAGATCGTCTAATAATCTTATTAGGTAATAGATTACTAGTAAAGTAAAAAACATGAAGTACGAATAATGGAGTATCTGCTGTGAAAATTCTACAGCCATAGGAGATACTGCCAATAATAAAGCCGCAGAGAGTCCTACTTCATCCCCACCCAATTTTTTAGCTATCAAAAACAGCAGGTATACGGAGCTAACTCCAAACATTACTGATGGAAGGCCTAAGGTAAACGTGTTTCTGCCAAATATGGAGAACAGCTTTACAAAGTAATAGTGAGTTGGAGTGGCGACCTCTTTGTATATTTGCACCCAACCCCTAGAGGCCTGTTGAACCGACAGGGCTTCATCGTACCAAACATCTCTGGTAGCTAAACCCCTCATACGCAACGCCAAAGCCAAAAACAGGATCAGTACCAGGATAATATCTTTCTTACTTAGCTTTTTAATTATTTCGTACATAAAATTAGCAAATCAGCGCCCCTAACTTTTGAATTTTTTCCTTTTGAAACCAAGCCATTTATTTCTTGCTTATAGTGACTCGTGATTTTACTATTTGCATTGTGGTCAAAAAACCGGCGAGCAAATGAAAGCACGCCCATTTTGTCCCACAGGTTTAGCGCTTCCTTTGTTATTGTATATGAATAACTCACAAGCTTAAAACCCCTAGCCTCAAGTTTTTTTGCGTAGCTTTTATGATCATATAGGTGGTAATGATTAAGCATTTTGTTTCTGTATTTAACGTAAAGGGGGATCAAAAAATTCATTTTTACTTGAGCCAACAGTTGGGATACATAAAGATACTCACTAAAATAAGCGCTTGGGGACGTAAACAAAAAGTACCCGCCAGGCTTTAATACTCTGTAAATTTCCGAGAGTGTTGCATCATTATCGGGAATGTGCTCAATTACAGAATTAGAAAAAACAAAATTCACGCTTTCATCTTTAAGCGACATCTGTTCCGCCCCTTCCAGGAAAATTTTCTCGTAACGGCAATTCTTGATTGCTTCCTCGACATCCTTGGCCTCCCCATTGTCGACCCCGTATGTAAACTTGCCGGCAAAACACATGCTTGATATTAAGCCATCCCCGCAACCAACATCCAAGGAGGGTCCTAAAAACTCATACTCCTTTACCGATTCATACATCATTTTTAATTCCAACGCTCTAAATAGCACAGCCGAAGGGTGGTCATACACTTTAAACAACTCTTCAGTATCTACCATTTTTACTTTCAAGGAAGGAAATTTCACTTTAGTTTCCAAATTGGCATCTGAACAAAAGATAACTCTTTGTTTAGCGACACTGTATCGATAGTCCTCTTTTATTATCACTCTGTATAATCCCACAACAGTACCAAATAGAGCGCCTAGCTGGTCCACGCTTCCGGTTCTGAAAAAATTCAAGAAATAGTAGGTATTCTGCAAAGTCAGATTCACCAAAAATCTAAATAGCTGATCGATATTCGCGATCCTAAAAAATCTAAAATAGAAAATCAGTAGGTTTTGGATTCGATGATAAGGCGCCGGACGTGCTTTTTTTACTTTTCCCGACTCAACATGATGTTCAAGACTCACCTTGGGATCGAAAATGAGCTTATAACTGAGTCTTTGAATTTTTAGGGCTGCATCAGCTTCGTGATAATCACCCAAGCCTTTAATATAGATAGTATCAAAACCGCCGATTTGCTTTAGCAAAGAAGTTCTGGCCGACCAATTACACGCTTCCAGGTTTGATACTTCTAGCGGCTTTTCTATTTTTAGACACTCCTTATAGTTAGACCCCAAGGTGAAAACTCCGCTCTTTAGGAAAGTGCTAACCTCATACATTTTGTTTTCGTAAAGGTAATTATTGTAAATTTTATACACCAGCTTTAAAACCCAGTTTTCGCTGTTTTTAAAGTTTTCCAATACAGCTGTAAGATCTCTGGAGTGCAGTCCGGCTTGGTTCATTATCGTAGGCCCGGTAACACCCCCAACAGCTATATCCCTTTTAAAAGCTTCCACCATACTTCTAAACCACTCGGGATGCATGGTAGTGTCATCATCGATTCTTACAAATATCTCACATGTCGCTCGATCCAAGGCTTCGTTAGCTGCCCCGATTAAGCCACTTTTACTTTGGATAAAATACTCAATATCAAGCTTTTTGTATGATAAAACCAATTTTTGAATTTTCTCATCATCTTTCATACCAGCCAAAAGAATAGTGAAATCTTTTAATGATTGCCTATCCAGGCTATCTAAACATTTTTTAAGGGAGTTCAATCTATTCGAAGTAGGTATAAAGATATTAGCTGCTTTACTCATTTTGTTTTTACGAAACCTTCTGCATTTCCAACTTTATGAACTTTCAACACTTTTGCTAAAAAATAACTTAACTCCTTCTTTCTCATAACTATCCTAAACAAATCATGGTCAGATACCGTCCTAATGCCCTGAATCCTTTTTCGCTTAATCAGTGTACTCTCAAGATTAGTTATATTCCAAAATATCGCCTGGTGGATCCACAAAAAAGGTTTGTAATCCCCTCTAAGCAATGAGTACCAAGCAAGCCCAAGCCATAAAAACAAGTGTATCGGCAGTATCCTGGCTAAACTCCCGCCCTCCAAATTCTTAATTAACGTTAATATATAGTTCTTTGTTCCATGAAACTTGGCATTATAATTGTTTTTGCTTTTTCCAAGTATCACTGTGCTTGTGCCAAATTCATGAAAAACCACTGAAGCAGGAATATACACAGCTTTAAACCCCGCTAACCAGGATCTCCAACCCAGGTCAGTTTCTTCCACATATATAAAGTAATCTTTATCGAAACCTTCGATCTTTTCGAAAGTCTCCTTTCGTATGAACATGCCCGCAGATTTAGCAGCCAATATAGGAACACTTTCGTTAAATTCACCATTATCTAGCTCCCCTGCCTTAACTCTTTGAACTAAAAACCCGTTTTGGCCTATATATTCCCCAACGTAGTCAAGTTTGTTACGTTCTTTCGACAAAATCAGCTTACATTGTACTATGCCTGTATTAGGGTCTGAGTCTAGCGCTTTGGCTGCCTCATTTTCCCAATTTGGATCAACCAAAGTGTCGTTGTCCAAGAATCCCAAATATCTACCTTCACTAACCTCAACGCCTTTATTTCGAGCATACGCAGGGCCATAGTTTTTGTCCAAAGCCACCACTTTTATTTGCTTATATTTGTCTTTAAGAAAGTCAACGGTTCCATCATCAGAACCATTATCGACTACAATTACTTCCAGATCAGTCGAGTTAGCCGAAAGAACTGAGTTAACGCATGCATCCACGTAGTTTTTCCCATTGTACGTTACTATAATTACCGAGGATCTCACTTCCCGATAGCCTCCCTATACCACTCCAGGTATATTCGGGCTGTGTTTTCAGGCGAACGCTCTTTAGCTTTTTTTAGTGTTGCCTGTTCTATCTGCTTAACCACCTCGGGATTCTCCGCTATATATTTGAACGCATCATGCCATTTATCGTTTTCAATCAAATAGCCGGTTTTCAAGTGATCTAAATCTTCAATAAAATGCCCTATTTTAGTGGCAATAACACATTTTCCATAACTTGCGGCATGGAACAAAGGCCCGCTTGACCCCATAGATAGTATTGCCGGATTACAAACAGCATACGCCTTTTCATATAGGTCGTCCTGCTGTTCCATATTAATAAATCCCTTCATTTCTACTTTCCCCTTCATCGCAGTCCCTTCTATCTGGTTCTTGATTTCGTCAAAAGCCTCCTCCTGCCCTTTTATAATGCCGCCAGCCAATATCAATCTAAAATCTGAATGCGGGTTGGCCGTTAAGTATTTTTGAAACCCATCCAGTAAGTAACCTAACCCTTTTCTTCTAGCCATATAACCAAAGTAGAAAAAATAATGTTCTTTAGGTAAATTTCGTAACCTCTTTTGAGGAATTGCTATTGGTATAACTTTTACTCTTTTAGCATCAACCCCATAATCCGTACTAATAATTTTTCGGGTAAGCTCTGTGTGAACTATTTGTCTGCCCGAAAGCAGTGAAATAGATTTGTAAATATAATGAAAGGCTAATGAAACCATAAAAGGTTTAACGTACTTTGGGTTTTGATGAAATATTCTAATTAGCTCGTGATCAATTTGTTTTTTATAAACCGCAGCATGAACAGTGACAACCGTTTTAAATCCCATTATTTTTAACATGAGTAAAAGGAGTGGAAAAAACATAGCCGTAATCAATCCCCCATACATATTTAGCTCATGTTGCAGGTGTATCAAATCAGGTTTGTCGGCCAATACCTGCCTAAGTATTTCATAAACATACGATAGTGACTTCGACCAGACAAGTTTAATCTCCCCACACCCTTGAATTTCCAAATTTTTGGGATCCTTATCTGCATAAACGATTAGCTCAATACCAGGATTGTTGGCAAGCCCACTCGTAATTGATTGCGAATAATGACCAACAGGCAACATTCCGGATATAAATACTACTTTCATATTTTCATTTTTTCCTCAATTATATTCTCGATCATTTTCTCAAAAGTCACACTTGGAGTCCAACCGGTTAATTTTCTTAACTTTGTATTGTCTCCCACCACAGGGTTTCTTCTTCTGGTCAAAACTTGATTGTTTTCTTTAACATGTTTTTGCCAGTCAAGCTTTAAATAGTCAAAAACTATGCGAACAAAATCCCTCACTGTGTGCTTATTACCTGTCGAAACCACAAAGTCGCCGGGCACACCAAGCTGTAGTACCCTCCACATTGCTTCCACGTAGTCGGGAGCATATCCCCAATCTACTTCGGCATCCAAATCACCCAACACTAATTCTGTTTCCAAACCTCTCTTTATTTCCAAGGCGGTCTTAATTATCTTCATGGTAACAAATTTCTCCTCTCTTAATACAGACTCATGGTTAAATAGAATCACGTTGGAAATAAACATTCCTTGAGTATCCCGATACATTTTTCCTAACTGCATCCCACTATATTTAGTTATAGCATAAGGGTTTTTTGGATCCACCGGTGTATCCTCACAAACCATCTCCTTGCTAGGGTCTCCAAAAATTAGCGATGAGGATGCATAAAGTACTTTTGTATGTACAGACTCCTGTTTTATAGCTTCCAAAAAGTTGGTGTAACCTTTAACATGAACGTCGAAGCTTTTTTCCACTAGTTTAGCCCCATCAATCGCTGTGTCTTGCGAAGAGTGGTGATAGGCAGCCAGGTAGTATAATTCATCTGGTTTGGTATTTTTTATCAAGCCTGCCACCATAGCTGAATCCAGGATATCTACTTTTGAAATCCACTCAAATCTGGTTTCGTCAAAATAATCCAAGTCCAGTCCTAATAAACCGTAATTCTTTCCCCTCAATAGCGAAGTGAGTAATACACCATCCTGGCCTTTACTCCCAACTATTATTGCTTTGCTCATCTAACAATTTCCAATCTGGGTAAAGGGAATACTAGGCTCCCTCCGGAATCCATGTATTTACCTTCTTTACGTATAAAGTTTTCTCTAAAATGCCAAGGGAGTACAACCATATACTCGGGGCTATCTTTGCGAGCCTCTGCCTCCGAAACAATAGGTATCCCTGTAGTCGGAGTAACCCTTCCGAATTTGTAGTCATTCACCTCGGCTATACAAGACATTAAATCAGAAGTAATCCCACAGTACTGTAAAATTACATTTCCTTTTGTTGAAGCCCCATACCCGATAACTTTTTCCCCAGAGTTTTTTCTTTCTCTCAAAAAATTTATCAATGTTCTTCTACTGTTTTCTACTCTTTTCTTAAAATCTTCATAAACCAAGTTACTTGATAAACCCCTGGCCTCTTCGTCTTTTAGTATGTCCTCGATCGTTTCCGTGGCTTCTCTATACTTAGAGTCCTTTTTAGACACCATAATTAGAAAACTGGCTCCGTTTGTATCGTTAAAACTAACATCAATTATTTTCAACCCGGCTTTATCAAACATCCACTTCAACGATTTCAATGAGTAATATTCCAAATGCTCATGGCAAATAGTGTCGTAGGAGGTATTATCCAACATATGAGGCATATAGCTCTGCTCCAATACCCATACTCCATCATCCGCTAAAACTTCGGAGATTTGCTTTACAATTTCAAACGGGTGTTCCAAGTCGTAAAACATTGCGATCGAGGTAACTACTTTAACTTTTTGAGAGAATCTTTGTTTTATAGTATCAGCGCTGAAAAACTCAGGTATACGAACTATATTATTGGGATAATACTCTTTAAATTTCTCGGCAGTAGGATCAACGCCAACCAAAACCAGATCCTTAGCTTGGTATTTTTGTAACATGGTACTGTCGTTACTTCCTATATCCAGAACAATATCCCCCATGTTTATATCCACTCTTGATTCTATTTTTCGTACAATTTCGGTTAAATGTTTCACCATCGAATTATTTAACCCCGAACGATAACCGTAATTTTCACCGTATAGAAGTTCTAAATCGTAGTTATGCTTCAACTGCAGCAAACCGCAGCCACCCTCCCCACATCGAACTATTGCCAAAGGGCCTTCCGGTACTTTTTCGTTAGGTAAAGGAAATACACCACTTAATCCAAATATACCTAAATCCAACACATCAATTAGCCTGGTATTTCCACAAATTCTGCAGCTATCTATTTGCTTGTACAGCATTCTTCCAATTGTTTTTGGTGCCTCAACAGCCACCGGTTTAGCGGATTTATACTCCCTTAGATCTTCTTGAACCATAATGTCAATTAACTGGTCAAATTTAGTTTTAGGTGACCATCCCAGTTTGGTTCGAGCTTTTGAATTATCCCCAAGGAGGACATCTACTTCAGTAGGTCTAAAATATCGGGCATCTATCTCAACAATTGTATTTCTTGTTTTCTTGTCAATTCCCTTCTCATTTATCCCCTCGCCAATCCACTCCAGATTAATCCCAACAAGTGAAAATGCTTTTTCACAGAATTCCCTCACAGTATGTGTTTCACCCGAAGAAATTATAAAATCGTCCGGTGTTTCTTGCTGGAGCATAAGCCACATCGCCTCAACATACTCCGGAGCATATCCCCAGTCTCTTTTGGCATCAAGGTTTCCTAAGTAAAGTTTCTCCTGCAAACCGTAATAAATCTTTGCTACTGCTTGTGTTATCTTTCGAGTAACAAAGGTTTTACCTCTCCGAGGAGACTCATGGTTAAACAAAATGCCATTACAGGCGAATAAATTGTAGGCTTCACGGTAATTTACAGTAGTCCAATAAGCATATAGCTTGGCACTGGCATATGGAGACCTGGGATAAAACGGTGTATTCTCGCTTTGGGGTATTTCTTTTGCTTTTCCAAATAACTCAGATGTAGACGCTTGATAAAAACGTGCATTCGGACAGTTGTTTTTTAACCCATCCAGCAATCGAAGAACACCTATGGCGTCAATTTGAGCTGTATACTCCGGAACTTGAAATGAAAGATGCACGTGTGACTGGGCACCTAAATTATAAATTTCGTCAGGCTTTACTTCGGCCAAGATTTTATCCAAATTATTGGAATCAGTAAGGTCTCCATAAATAAGCTTTAGCTGCCCGCCGGTTGAGTGCGGAAACTGGATAATATGGTCAATTCTCTCAGTATTAAATGTAGAAGCCGCCCTCCTTAGGCCATATACTTCATATCCTTTTTGTAAGAGAAACTCCGCCAAATAAGAACCGTCCTGACCAGTAACGCCGGTAATTAAAGCTTTTTTCATAAGAAACCTCGCTAAATCAATTTAATAAATTTTGGGCAGTGGAATGAGTTCAATCTCCTTCGAACTTAACTTGGGCATAGTATCTTAAACCATGTTCTCTAAGTACTTCTCCTCCTTTTAGGTCGGGCAAATCTACAACAAAGGCCAACTCTACAATCTCGGCACCTAGTTTCTTGAGTAGCCTCGCAGCTGCAAAGGAAGTTCCTCCTGTGGCTAAAAGATCGTCTACCAATAATACTTTTTGACCATACGAAATAGCGTCTCTGTGTACTTCAATAGTATCAGTTCCGTATTCTTTTTGGTAGGTTTCATACTCACATTCGGCAGGTAGTTTTCCCTTTTTTCGTATCGGAACAAAACCCACTCCAAGCTTATTGGCCAATGCACCCCCCAAAATGAAGCCTCTACTTTCGATGCCTGCTACAACATCTATGTCAATTTCCGAGTATCGGGTTACGAAATCGTTAATACAAATGTTAAAACTAACTTGATCCTTTAACAAGGTCGTAATATCCCTAAACATCACACCTTCTTTTGGCCAATTAGGAATTGTTCTTATCTTAGACTTAAGTCCACTTGTAGCTAACACCTCTACCATCGCTACTATAAGCTTTTTCACCCTTTCGGAATTAGCCTTCATGCGAGTAATAACCATTTCAAAATTGACCGGCTCCTCATTTTCTTTCCAACAGTCGTAATCGGTGGACATCGCGATCGACTGGTAGGGTATTCCCAATTCGTTAGCCAAAATCACCTCGGGACAGGTGGACATATTGATTATGTCTGCCCCCAATTTCTGAAACATCCTACTCTCGGCCTTAGTAGAAAACCTAGGGCCTTCGATTGTCACTATCGTTACGTCTTTGTTATACGAATATCCAAGGTTCTCACAGATTTCACATAGTCGGCTGCGCATTCCACCGTCGAAGGGCTCCGACATAGGTGTATGTACAACACCCTCTTCGCAAAAAGTATTTGGTCTACTACGTGTAAAATCTATAAATTGATCGGGAAAAACAATATTTCCGGGCTTGATATCTTCTTTTAAGGAACCCACTGCTGTTGTTGCTAAAATATGAGTCACACCCAAATCTTTAAAGGCTTGAATATTTGCTCGATAGTTCACTTTCGAAGGTAAAATACCATGCTGCTTGCCATGACGAGAGATTATTGCCACATCAACTCCGGAAAGCTTTCCAAGTGTTATGGGAGAGGAAGGAAAACCCCATTTAGTTGGTATTATCTTCTCTTCGTAGTGAGTAAGTAACCGGGGATCATCAAGACCAGACCCCCCGATAATTCCTATAAGCATAAAAGAATAGTAGTAGCAAATTAGGGGGAACACAAGGGGAAAGATGATTTAAGATCGAACTTATGCGTTATTCTGTGATACAAAAAGTAAGCGTACAACCCTGGAGAATTTGTAAACTGGTCAATTAGCAAATGAACCGCCAGAGATAAACCTACGGAATAGAATAGTAGACTGGAATTAGCTACTAACCCTAAAGAAACAATCCCAAAAGCCAATTCCCAGGAATGGAGGAAAATGTATGCTTTTTGAGATTCTTTAAAATAATTCCCCGAGAAAAATCCCTTTAGTGTTACTCTCGATCCTCTGAATATCAAGTAATCAATCAAATGGTCTCCGTCGATAAAAAAACCGGCTACCAAGGACAATACAAGGGGTAAATAGGATCCTGATAACAAAGAAAGCGAACCCCCCACAAGCAAGCTGGCACTCAAATGCATTATCTCAGTGTAAACCAGAGACATTACTTACTAAGCCTTAAGCCTCTTGGGCAATAAATGGCGGAATAAACTCTTTGACGCATTAATCCAAAATTTGGGATGATACCAACTTACCTTTGTCTGCTCCTCATCGAAGTCGAGTAAGTGTCCAAGTATCCTCTTAGCGGCCATAAGATAGAACCTGATGTCAGCCCAGGTTCTGATACTTAAGATTTTTCGCATAATATATTGGGGCGTAAAAAACGACGAGTAGAGTGACTGAGTAAGCTCATACAATCTCTCCGTAGAAAAATGGGTCTTCATAACCGGCGCCCTCATATCAAACGCTTCGTAGTCAAAAGGGTCTACGGTTAACCACCCTTTTTCGACACATTCCTTATATAGTGGCGTACCTGGGTAGGGAATTGTGATAGTGGCTTGCATAGTATCAACGTAACCTTTTTTGAACAGCTCTCGTGCCAAATTAATGGTGTTTTGAGCCATCTCTTCGGTTTCCCACGGATAACCTAACATAATTGTAAGATGAGGCTCTAATCCGCCTTTTTTCGCCATTTGGACTCCTTTTTCAATCTCCTCAATCTTTAAACCCTTATCAAGCTTGTCCAGAGTCTCTTGATTACCTGATTCCATACCGTACAAAATGAACCTAAAATTCGCCTTACCCATTAAATCGTAGTATTCCTGGTTTAAGGCATTTAAACGCATGTTACAGGAATAAACCACTTTTTTACTGTAACCTGATTCAATCAACAGCTCACAAAACTTTTTGAGAGGAGGCCCCACAAAAAGTGTTCCGGCATCATCGAAAATTTCTTTTACCCCATACTTATCTACTACATACTTCACCTCGGCAAATAACCTTTCGGGCGAAAAGCGGCGATAAGAGCCCCTTGGATTAATTGTGTGATCCCAAACACAAAAAGTACATCTATTCCACCAGCAATCCCTGCCTGAATACATGTAAGTAGCTGGAGTATACTTATAATTTCCGTTCTCATAAGCATACAATTCCCATTTGGTTATGTCTCTATCAACAAAGGGCAGGTCATCAAGTTTATGTGTAAGCTTTGCCGGGCCGGTCCACCAATATGTATCCTCATGTTTTGTCTGCTCTGGTAAAATGTGTTGCTTTCCCGTGTCTCTCCCCCAAATTCCCGATGGTACTTCTTTACCCTGAGATATAGAATCAGCCAAGTCCGAGAGTAAAAAGTCATAGTCACCACCCAAAATAATATAATCTACTTTACATGCCCCCAAAGTCTCTTTTGGCAAATAGGTAACGTGATCACCTACCATTACAATATCCATACTTTTGAACTGCTCTTTAAGCTCATTCACAAGCTTCCAATGCATTTTTACAACAGGGGCCTTAGTTTCCAGTAACAATAAGTCAGGCTGTTCTTTTTCGAGTTGAGCCAACCATTCTTTGTAACTTTTCTTTTCTGCAATACCATCCATCCAGACCACCTCGTACCCCCGTTCTTTTGCTATGGTAGCAGCATAAGCAGGGATCATTGGGTATATATATGTAGGTGCATTGAAAAACTGAAACTGGCGATTTTGCGATAGCAACGGTACACCCTTGTCTGTCTCAATGGGCGGATAGGCGATGACAATTTTAAAAGTATTTTTTTGCATATTAGTAATAGTACTACATATAGATGTATATGGATACAATGGAATTTAGACCTATAAGATGATAAACTCCTGTTACATCAAAACTAAACAAAGGAGTTGAACATGCTTTATCCAGCGACAGCTAAAACAATTGTTGAACAAGCTTTACGTGCGTGGTTAAAGGGGCGCGATCTGTTGTGTGACATAATTCTTGACGAAAAGTTGAGTGTTGACCGCCAGAAGGACAAACCGGCGATATATTTCTTCGAGATCACATTTCTTACTAATGACCAGGGAGTGCAAAACGCACGAAAGTGCCAGATTTGGATTGTCCAAGAGCCCAATGGTCCTACTCATGGAAGTTGTATAATGCTTCGAGACCAAGCGACTTACGAAACCAAATTTCAATATTGGAACGAGGAAATCGTTTTACTGTAAAGAGGCCGCCAAATGGACAGAGTTATTTCACTAGAGGATCTCGAAAACGAAGTCAGTAAGGCATTCTTGTCGTGGGCTAAGCAATGCCCTTTGCAAATTATACAAATAAAGTTTGCACACCCTGAGATGGTGGCTGTCAAAAAGGAAGGCAATAGGTACACCGCTTTCTTTCATATCCACTTTCATGCCAATGTTATGGGCAAGGAAAGTGACATCTTTGATGTTCAGATCGCTGTAGAAACCAATGGTGTTGTAACTAACACTTTGATCTTTTTGGCTGAGGGTCCCATCAGTGGAACCGCTTACCTGTTGAACTCAAGTAATGCATATGGAAAAAGATTCAAGATCGTGGAAAACTCCATTGAGTTTACCGATATCTAGTGGCTAATGAAACCCATCTCTCATAAAGGTGGGTTCATGTTTGATAAATGACCTATAATATAGTATGCTGTTATAACGTCATAAAAAAAAGGAGCTAGAATGTCGCAGGACAAAAACTACTGGATGGAAGTTTGTAGGAATATAGTTAACGTAATTATTCAAGAGTGGCTGAAAAAAAACTACCCCGGAATCGATTTTACAAAACTTTGCACAAACAGAGACACCTCCAAAAATAACAATACAAACACTCACATAAAGTGCTGGTTTGACTGTTTGGCCGAGTATGGGCATGGATTGAATGCCCAGGTAGAGATCGGTATTGAAGTTTTGGTGCACGCAGAGAACGAGTGGGAAATTAGGGGCCAATTGACAGAAAGGCGAGTGAATTGCCCTATAGCACTTGAATTTCTGGTCACAAGCTATTCTCCTAGAGCTACTGTGGTTTGGTTATAGTAAGAACTAAAGGGCGTGCTATTTTTAAAATAAAGCGCGCCTTTTTTATTCCAGGGGCCAAAGTTGTTTACCATCCATATCCTCAACTATGATCGCCATAGTCGGACAAGACTTAGCGGCCATGACAATCTTCTCCAACTCATCCCAAATCCCTTCCTTAACATATGATATACCGTCCTCATCCAAATCAAACGTGTCTGCGGCATACACAATACAGGTTCCTGCGCTAATACACTTTTCCTTAATTACCTTGATCCTCACTTTTTGATCAGAGCTTATTGCAAATTCATTTTGTCCTTTTTTCATATTTTACCCTTCTGAATAATTACCTGAACTATCTACGGCTTTGCTGATATATTTTGGTCTTTTTAAAAATCCAACCATAAAGTAAAACCCATACGTAATATGTGTCAAAAAAATCCCCCAATACACAAACCCGAATGCTCTTATGCTTCTTTCTTTTATTGCCACTCTTGTTGCCTCCAATCCAACTGCGGTAAAATAAACAAATAGCCCACCGAAATAAAACTTCCATAGTACAGGTAGTAGCATCGCCACCAGTGGACCCATCCACAATCCCAGCACAAAGAAAGAAGGCACAAAAAAAGCCGGTAGGCGGGAGGTCTCGGGGAAAATACGCGCAAACTGTCCTCTGTGCCTCCCATACCTTGAAATTTGCTTTAAGTGGGGCTTGAACATCTCTCTGCGATGGTGATACACAATGGGCCTTGGATCGTACACAAAATCTTGTTTAAAAAACTTAACCAAATCCAAGCATAGTTTGGTATCTTCACCTGGCCAAAATTCCTGCAAAAACCCTCCAACCTTCTCAAATGCATCTTTCTTTACGAATAAATTCACAGTCGGAAAGTCGTTTATTTTTCTGGGAGGGAACGGCAGATGGCGATAAACAAACTTAGCGCTGGTTAAATAGGACTCTAAAACTCTGCCCGACATCTTTTCCTTAAAGCAATCATCACCGGGCGTCATCGCAGGGCCTCCTAATGCGTATGTGCCGGTTTCCTCAAAGACTTGTTCTGCCATACTAAGCCAATTTTTTGCCGGGTAAGCGTCATCGTCGATAAATGCTAATATTTCTCCTTTTGCATATAGGGAACCTAAATTTCTCTTCCCTGCGGGATGGGAAGTCCCTGTTGGAATCACACTAAAGCGGGGGTCATTCTCAAAGTCGAATTCTTCCGGTTCATCAGGCAAAATGATAACTTCAAAGTCCTTATAATCCAGCTGCTTCAGTTCCTCAATATTCCTTTTTAAAAAGTCGTTTATATACCTAACCGGGATAATTATGCTGTATTTTATCATCGCCTAAATTCTCCTGTATTTATGCGCATATCAAGTTCCTTATCGTATATCCATTTTCTCTTACTCTTGTCGTCATAGTAGTGGAGTATGTGCAGCCGATAAAAGACAGCCAGTGTATCCTTAATCATTTGGCGAACTGAAGGGTTAAATATCAATACTGCCTGGTTAAATTTAGAGTTCTCCCTAATATCCAATTCCAATTCTACGGGTGCCTCATATATTCGCTTAAAACCCAGCCTTTGCGCAACTGCCAAAAGTTCAATGTCGAAAGCAAATGCCTTAACTATTAAACGGGGTAACACTTTTTCCAATACCTCTCTTTTAAAAACTTTGAGCCCTGCTTGAGTGTCTCGCACTTTTAAACTAAATAGTGCCTTGGTAAGGGCATGATATCCCCAGCTATAAAGTTTTCTCATAGGAGTAAGTTTTACCTTAGAAGCAGGATGTCTTTTACTGGCCACGATTATATCTGCTTGATACCAAATCATATGTTCCAATACCATAGAAATCCCGTTTGGATTAATATCAAATCCCGAATCAATAAAAGCTATATAATCACCGGAGGCTCTTGCCATACCATATCTTACTGCATACCCTTTTCCCCTATTGGTGTTGTATCCGACAACGATAACTTTGTCATTCTTTACTTTTTTGGCCTCACTCAAGGTATTGTCAACGTTACCATCTACCACAACTATAATTTCATAGTCCCATCGGGTGCTAGACATAACATCGCATATCCTACGGATGTTATCCTTGATTGACTTTTCCTGTTTATAGGCTGGTACGACTACTGTTATTAACATAATCTCGTATCAAAAAAACTATAAATATCACTAAAACTACTAAAGTTACTGCAATATTCACATTAATAATTTCAAGCAAATCGCGGTGGAAAATATTCAATAGCACAAACTGAACAACTACTGCAGGTAATAATACTATAGGAAGTTTATACTTTTCAATAGCCAAGAAGAACAATGCCAAAAAGTTAACTAATATATATAGGGCGATAAATATAGAAAATCGGGGCAATAAGATAATACTGGCCTCAAAACGAACTCCGAAGAATAAATGAGTCAAAAAACCGGGAATCGCCGAAAACACACACAACCCCCCTAAAACTAGTATAAGTTGGAAGGCCAAAAATTTCACAAACGTGTCTCTATAATTCGTTTTGGATGAGAACAGCTTAGCGATTTGAGGAAACATTACCGTAGCTACTGTTCCCGCCCCAAAAAGGAAAATTTTCCCAAGCGTTACAACCCCTGCATAGTAACCAACATCTACAGAGGGAAAGTATCTTTTTACCATGAGTACATCTATATTATTTAGAACCATCATTCCTGAGTTAAACAACAAAGCGGGCATACCGACTATAAAAAGCTTTTTATACAACCCGTCCATCTTGATACCTTGTGGGGAAACAAAATGCTTTTTCAACAGAGCATACCCAAACAAATACGCCAAAATGCTGCTAAGTAAGAAGCCCACAAAAACCCCATACAACCTGTATCCCAAAAATACGAGCACGGTCGGGATTATAAATCGTACTACTCCAGAAAATACTGAGTAAACTGCGTATGATCTAAACCTCAATAATCCCTGCAAATAAGATCCCGGAATTATCGGCAAAAAGCTAGTGCTTAAAAATAGACCGTTCACAATAATCAAAAAGTAATCACCAATTTTCAAATAACTGTCTAGGAATGACCCGAATACTATAAAAATCACCAAAAAAAGCACACCCAAACTGAGTAATCCCAAGGTAAGTTTTGAGAATAATTTAGATAGTTGCGGTAATTTAGACTGGCCAAATAATTCTGAAACCAGTTTTGTTATCGAAGTATTAAAAACTATCGTTGGTATGCCCACTAAATAGGCTAGAGAAAGTAATGCATTGAATGTGCCATAATCTTCAACACTCAAAGAACGTCCCAAATAGAATTGCAAAAGATAACTAAATACAGAGCCCATCAGTAACCCCGCCGTTACAACAACAGTATCCTGTATTACCTTATCCTTTAGTAATTCTTTTGTGCGATCTAGCATTTAAACTTTTTTGTATACCTTGTAAACGTCTACACCTCGAACCTTAATAGTATCAACAAACTCGAGTTTAAATCTATCTTCTCTTGGGCCACTATCATCCCAAATTGGAAATACAAAATAAGTAGCATATCTCGACTGAGCTGAAATATTGTAAATCGTAGCCCATCCGCCAATATCCCTTATAAAATACTGCACTTGCGTATAATATTTCTCCGGAAAAGCCACAACAAGAGTGTTTTTAACTTGTCCTGTTCCGATCAATTTTTCAAGCGAAAAATCCTTTGGGGCCGCTTCTATATTATTCCTCTTCATTTCTCTTTTGAAGTAGCTTTTTACTTCTTGAATGCCAATCATCCACTTAGGCTCAATAACATAAATGCCTGTTTTCAAGCCTCCAAATAAAGGGTTGTAGTGTGATAAGTAATCAGGCAGATAGAATAAAATTACACATAGACCAAATATAACTAGGCAAGCCGTTTTTACATTAGGTTTAATTTGAACATGTGCTAGTAGCCAGTTATAAAAGAAACTACTTATCAAGGTAATCACCATTAAATTAGGCAAAATATAGCGATCTAATTTTTTAGTAGGAATTGTCAGCTGAATGAAGTAAAAGAAAACAAACAGCCCAAGATAGGTAATAACCTTTTTTTCTTTTATATCCAGTTTTCTAAATACCAAAATTGCTCCAACAAAACCAATTAGGGTCCAGAATGAAGCCCTTAACAACAAAACGACAAAATAAAACGTTAATCCCGGATTTGATACATAAGAGCCAAAATAAAATTGGAAGTGCTCATCTTCGATACCTATTTCGGAAATTCCTCTGTACATGGTTTGAAGTGCTAACTGGGGGTGTGTCCACATTGCCGGCCAAGCTACAACAAATGTAACTAGGAAAACAACCAGCCACAAAGAAAAGTAGTACCCTACTTTTACTAGCTTTTTTTTTCCACCACCAAAATCAACAAAAAGCGACATACCTAGAACTAATCCAACGAAGGGTAGTAGAAAAAGAGCCGAAGTTTTAGTTAAAACCGAAAAACCTGCAAAGACAGCCGATATCACAAAGTCTTTGGTAGTAAACCTTAGAAGGAAACAATAAAAATACAGTATCGATACCAGCATAAACGTCGACATCATCCCTTCCAAATGGAACACGCGGGTCAGAGCCAAATAGAGAGGTTCAACTCCTAAAAGCAGGATCGCGAGCAGGGCAGTTTTTTTATCAAAAATTTTAGTGAGAGCTAGATAGGCAAATGCCAATCCTATTCCAATAACGATTACTAGGAGGAATTTTTGGGTAAAGTGCAATTGAAATACACTGCTTACCAAATTGTCCGGAGGATTCTGGTGCAATATAACCGAATAATATCCATTAAACAGCTTAATTCCGGCAGTACCAACCCACATTAGGGTAACCCCCGGGTGATATTTTTGAATTGTTTTTTCAAAATTTAGGGTAAATACACCTGTTGAGAAGTCATAGCTTCGCGCCTTCCACTTTAGAGCATCAGTATTGAAAATGTCCTTTCCCAACATTGGTAAGCGAGATAAAACAAAAACCAAAATGATTAGTAAAAAAATCCTCGATTGTTTCATAAAGTATACTTATAAACTATCAGCGGCGGTCCCAATTTAAAGGAGTTATCAATATCTAATACTAAAGTAGGTTTTACATTGGTAGGCAGCTCCCTTAAATTGAACTCCCCATCGTCATACACAACCATGTACCCGCTGTGATAGCCTGTCACCTTTCCCATCCCTTTGTGAACCGGCTCTGATATCCTTGCTGCCACCGGTCCAAAACTTGAATCCCTATAAAATACCGGTTGCCCTGGAGGAACGTTTTTTTGAATCCAATAGTAAACCAGCTGCCTGGTATCCCCTTGAGTAAATTTGAGCGAATCCAAGGCAGCTAGAACTAAAGGAACAACGAATACTGCAATAGCAAATAGTTGTATCAGTAACTCCCGCTTTTTACCCATCCAGTTGATCAAACTCGACAAACCAATGCCGAAAGTCACACAAACGAATGGATAAGTTATCATAAAATACTGCGATCTAAGTATCTTAAACCGCGCTAAGTATAAAATCATAAAAATCGACACAATCATAGGTATGATTAGATAAACGTCTGAGGATACCATTCTTTTTTTAAATAGTTTTAGTGCTGTATACAAAACAAACAGCGCATAAATAATAAAAATCGTATACCCAAAGTTCTCCGGAAGCTGTGAAAATAAAACGTGGGCGAGGTTTTTCAAGTAATCAACTCCTCCCACGGAACCCACGTTCGCAAACTGCCAAAATGCACCGGCAGGGCCATCCGTTCGAGAAAAAGTGTCAAAGTCCAATATCGAATAAGGCGTACCTACCACAAATCCTACAACGCATGCTAGTCCAGACAAGACAAGTAGATGGATTTTCTTGAGAGGATTTTTGTACTTTACTAGGTGGACTAAGGCTACACTCACACACCCTAAACCCCCGTTATACTTAGTGGATGCCGAGAGCCCGATAAAAAATCCTGCCAGCAGGTAATTTTTAAGGTCCTCGTCGTAGACTATCCGGGATGTAAAGTACAAGCCCCATGCTAGCAAAAAGACCATCGGAACATCAGGAAGCGCATAGTGAGCATGATGAACTGCAAAGGGCAGAATGGTAATAGCAAGCGCGGCAAAGATACCGGCCTGATTATCCAACAGTTTTCTCCCGGTAAGATAAACTGGGATTGCAGATAGTGCTCCCAATATTGCTGTAAGAACCCGAGATAAGAAGTAAAATACTACGCTGTCATCCAGTAGCAGAGGTACCCACTGCTTCATGAAATCCAGCGCTCCAAAATCGATATAAATAGTTCTAAGTTTTGCAAATACCATGTACATAAAATAATTAACGTAGACGTATAAATGCGGCCAATCGAAATGGTGTGGGTTTGCATAGAACCTAGTACCCAAAGCAGATCTCACAATAGTGGGCTCATCCGGATGTAAAATAAAAGGAAATCCGTGAGTAATACCTGCCAATCTTAATACCAGTCCTAGTAGAATAATATAAAACAGTAAATTCTTCTTACTCATACCCGTATATTCTCCAATATTCTAGTCCATTAACATATACAGAAGAAAGTTTTACAAAATTAGCCTTAACGAAAGCTGAGTCGCCGATGAAATCTTCATTCATTCCCAATACGACCAGTGTGTTCTCCGAAGGTGTCTCTATCCTTATATCTATTATTTTGCTATTCGGGTAAATGGCGCCCATCGGTTTGGTATCAATAAAACCAAGCTGAGGATACACTCCATACTTGGGATAGTAGTTTTTAGCAAGGTGATCTTTCAACTCGTAGATTGCTATACCAAAAGGTTTTTGAGCGATTATTTTATTTGCATTTATCGCACTTCCGAAAAGTGGGCTGGTAAAGGTAAAGTAGTAGGGGTAGAAGGTAATCAAAGGTGACACAACAGTTAGCCAATATAACCCGATAACACCAAAATAGTAACTGTATTTATTCGTTACAAAACCCCTAACCCATACTAATGTTTCCAGGCACATCAGCCCAAATAAGGGATAGACAACTAACGAATATCTATCTATTTTTTTCGAAAATATGGTCATCAAAACCAGATAGGAAACATAGAAAAGCCCGGTAAATAGGGAAAAACTCCACTTGGAAGTGCCTTTTTGGAAGGCTTTTTTGGTCTGGAAAAACACAAAAAATACCATACCGGCAACCGCAAAAACCGAGCTTTTAAGTACTAAATCAAGGAGGTAAAACAGCGGACCTCCGTTAAGCGTGCTTTCACCAAACACTATCTGCGGATGGCCATCCCTAACTCCTACGCGTTCAGATTCCGAAAAAATTTCAGTCAGATAGTAAACCGGTTTAACCCAAAGAGCTGGAAACAAAGCAAAGGTGACTACACCAAAAGCCAGCATTATTAATATGAAATTCTTCACCCAAATACTATTTTTAGTGCGAACAAAGTAAATGGCATAAACAACAAATAAAAACGGCAGTAATATTACCCCTATACTTTTTGTTAAAAACGACAACGAAATAAGCGCACCCACCAGCAAAGCATATCTAAACGAAGGTTTATGGAGCTGTATCCACGTTGCGGTCAAAGATAAAAACACAAACAGAGTCAGCAAAACATCCATATGATAAAGCCTGGAATTTCCTACAAAAAATGGTTCGAAGCTAAATATTGATATGACCAGTAGTGCTTTATTAAAAGAAAGAATCTTAGATAGGAAAAAGAGAAGTAATATTGTAATAATTAGCTGGGCAAAAACCAAACTAAACTTTGCCACGATATGAAAGGGAGTAAAATTAAGATGATTGTAAAATTGCTCTCCGGTAAGTTGTTTCAAAATTTCAACGGGGATTCCCGTAATCCACATCAACGTAACCCCGGGATGGTAATGCTGGTAAGTTTTTTCAAAGTCGAGTGTTTTTAAGCCCACAATAAACTGCTGAGATCTATGATGCCAATTTACACCGTCGGGGTTAATTTCGTCGTAAGGCAGATAGGAAAGTCGCGTTAGCAAATAGGCCGCGATAAAGATTGTTATGAGAATAAGTCTGTAATGCTTAGCGATTATTTTCTTCAAAAACATAGAAAACCCCACCTACTAAACTAACTACTAATCTAAAGAAGTGATAGAGTATAGAAGCTGTAAACGCCAGTTCTCTTCCTACTCCTACATAAGAAAACACTTGGATATATAGGGCATCTTGGACACCCATGCTGTTTAGGGAAGGAATGAAAAATCCCGCCAAGGTAATCATGGGAAGCACAACTAGAGCGTAAATAAAAGGTACATCTAAACCGAGAGCTCTAAATACAAAATACTGCGTAAATACAGAAAGAAACTGTACGACAAAAGATGTGACTAACGCAAATCCGAGAACCTTTTTCTCGGCCCGGTACAATGAAAAGGAGCCGTAGAGTTTGCTAAAAATACTGTGTTTGGTTGATAAAAATCTGAGTACATACAGACCCAAAACAAATAAGAGTAAGAAGCCTATTGTTAGAACCACCGACCAATAAGATAGGTACTTCCACAGACTCACAAGGGAAATTAGCATGAGACTTATAACTCCGGTAAACCGTTCCATAAAGGTAGCTGCAAAAGAGTCGGAAGTGCTACCTATCTTTTTACCTAGTTTGTAGATTTTATACACGTCCCCCCCAATGCTTGTAGGCAGAAAGTTATTAAAAAAGGATCCCACAAAGTAAAGCCTAGTTAAATACCAAACAGATACTTTGTTCCCGCCTTCGTGTATCAACAGGCCTTTCCATCTTATTGAACTAACCACATAATTTAGGACTAAACACAAAACGATTAGAACTGCATATATTGGCTGAAAGTTTGAGAAGTTACCAATTAATATTTTAAGATCGATACTGCGAAAGATAATCCAAAACAGGACTATGCTCACTAGTATTTTTATAACCAAATTAAGCTTTTTTTTCATATTTTAATACCCTCGGCATAAATCCGGCGACCTTGCTACCCCATAAAAACAATACCATTAATATTACAAACAAAGCTATTTTGAAAAAGGAAAAAGGCATCCAATTTAAACTGCTAATAAAACCTGCTTGTAGAAGTAACACCCAGTGATCGATATTGAAAAATTTAAATTTAATAGAAAAGGACATTACTAAAAAGGACAAAAGGCTTCCGACAGCGATACTCCAAGACATTGAGAGTAGAGGATCTTGGCTGTTTTTGGTGAGCCAGAAAAAACCCAAACTCCCCATTAAGAGAACCAAGTAGCTTATAATCATATGCCACGTTAACTTAGCGGGAATCAGCACACTGGATTTAATTAGATTAATAAATGAATAAAAGATGAAAGCAAGAAGTAATGGCAAGATTAAAGGAATCGAAGCAGAATACTCAGCCAACTTTTCAGCTCCCAGTAACAGATATACAGCCTCTGTTACCCAGTAACAAGCACCTATAGCAAAGAAAAGTACTATAAAAAATAATTTATTAAAATTAACTTGAAACGCTGTTTTAAACGTATCGATATCTTTTACATAATGTTCGGAAAAAACCGGTAAACTCACATCTGTGGCTGAGTCGGAAATATTCATCAGCTTTTTAGCATATAGCATTGCGAACGCAAAAATAGCTATCACTTGAGTCGAGCTGAATATTCCCAAAACATTCGTACCAAGCTTTTCCCAATTTGTATAAATAATTTTCACAAAGTAAATTGCAAAACTAATTGAAAACAGATCTCTGAAAAGCCTTTTGAAATCATCCCTTGATGGCATTTTAAGGTGCCCTTTTAATGGGTAAAATGCCAAAACTGCGAGTATAACACTGGCCACTGCATTAAATCCCAGCAAGGCCAAAAAGAACCCATTCACTTTGTATAAATAAACCAAAGGGATATATAAAAACAAACTTATAAAAGCGATAACAACCTGATAGCCGAACAATGTTTTAAACCGCTTAGTGCCGGAGATGACTGAGTTTAATATGCTCTGGAAACCTTGGAAAAGTAGGGTAGCGGCATATATTTTTAGAGGAACAATCAATCCACTGTTTTTATAAAAGGAAACAGCTATTTTTTCGGCAAATAAAAATAAGCCAATCGCCAAAGGAAGAGTAATGCAATAGCGTATCACTGCAGAGGTAACGAATATCTTAAATATTTCATCTTTATTTTCAGAGGCCGAAACTTCCCTAGTGCTGGCTGATGCTAAACCAAGATGCTGATATATTCCCAAAGCACCTCCGATAGACACTGCCAGCTGAACTAGTCCCCATTCGGATTGGGTTAGCAGACGAATTATGACAAAACTTTGGGCAATACCAATTAGGGTAGCCATGCCCCGTGATAGAAAACTCACTATTTGCCACCTTCCAATATCTATCATATTAATTAATAGTTATGTCTCCTAGGTAAATACTTCTGGTTCTCACCTTGTTTCCCATACCAACCAAATACTTATAAGTCCCCGGCTCTAGAAAGGTAGGAGGGGTAATATCAAGGTATTCAATATAATACTTTTTAAACTCCCAATCCTCGGGTTGTTTTAGTGCAAATGAGGGCAAATTAGCGGCCTGGTAAATATCCCCGGTTTTAGTATTTACCAATGAATTAAACATTATGTAGTCGTCAAGAGATTTCGAACTACCGCGATAGTATACTATCTTTGCGGTTCCGTGTTCGCCACGAGAAAGAGTTTGGGGTAACTCGAAGTCCGCAATTTCCAAACCCATAAACATCTCCAACTTGGGTTCGATAGACACTTCGTAATTATTTTTCTCCTGAATTGGGAGCAAGTCCAAAATTTGCCTGTTAGGCGCCTTCTTAAATACAAACATATTACCGCAACCATATTCTAGGCTGTAGTAAGGGCTTGTAAGCAAATTCCTTACCACATCCTTTACCAAGTCGGACTCAACATCGAGAATATTTAGAATTTTCTGAGAAAATACATCAACGATAACATAGTCGGCTTGATTATATAGAGCAGGAAAAATAGCATAAGTTTCCCTCATCGATAAATGCGCTCCTAAGTAGTCAGGACCGGATATTGAGGCGGTATCGGGTATATTCTGCACTATTTTTTCGGCACACTCCCTATCTTTGTTATCCAGTTCAGACAGGCTAACTACATCCCCAATCTTTAGCTGTTTATTAAATATCTCGACATCGCTTTTGGCAAACACTCTTCTAACAACTGCTTGATTCAACCACAGATATACCGGGTTGTTAAATATATACGAAGTATATAAGTTCATTATTACAAGTAGAAAAGACAAAGCTACCAGTATTTTTCCAAGTTTGATTTTTCTTAGCCCTATCCTTGCAAACAAAGACTCTAGGAGTGAACCTAGGTAATGGAGAGCATATATTGCAGCCAAAAACAACACAGGAATAATCATCGAAACCCTGTGATTGTAAATCTCGGAAGTCCCGATTCCTCCCGCAGTTGTCATATAGTTTATAAAGAAGTCAGGTGCAGAAAGCAAAAGCAGTTGGGGAAAAGCTAGAGGGAGAAAACCCAAAGGCATAAAGGTTTTTATCAAATTATCAGGCTTGTCGCCCCCAAAGAAGACTTTTATTGCCAATTTATGATCTAACAGTGAACTAATAACAACATCCGTATAAGAGTCTCCAAACGCCTCATACCTGTTTAAAAAGTAGTTTGGTAGGGCAACGTCCCGAGTAGAAGCATCTGATAGTCCTAGAGATTCCGTAAATTTCACATAACCGTCAACTCGATAATGTGCATTAGATGGGATAATAACTACAAAAGCCATTAGAAACCATAAAATACCGGAAATTACTAAAGCAACACCTGTTTTTAGTTGTTTTTGCCTGAAAATTGCGATAAATATACCCCACATAACGATGTACAAAGGGATCTGTTCCTTCCCTGACATAGTGATTACAACTAGGAGCCAAAACAGTATCCACTTCTTAAGAGTCATGTCGTTATTTATATAACCCCTTTCGAAAATATAGAATGCTAAAAGAAAAAAAGGTATTGCAGCAGAAACCCCGTGAAAACTGGTTCGGGTGTTAAGATAGCCTATTGCCGGATAGAGTAAAAACGATATGCCTACAAAAGAAGCTGCCCATTTATTTTTAAATTTGAGGTCCGAGATTAAATAAAGAATAAATGCCGAGGATATCACTAGAAGTAATTGTGAAATGACCAGAGTCATTGGACTGGGAAAGAGTGCAAAAATTGGCACGAAAATGAGTAAAATCGGATCAACATGGCTCATCGCCCAACGCGGCAAGTTTGTACCAAAATAATCGGTTAGGTACATGAACCTTCCGTGAAGTGTGTTCCACACCATTTGAGTCATATTGCCCAGGTCAAACTTTCCAAAATCAAAGTTGTCATAAGACGCCCAGTTCATTCTTAGAGCAACGACAAAGTGTATTAGCGCCACTGTAACCAGCAATATCTGTGGTAAATATCTTAATACTTTAGCCAGTAAATTTTTTAGTTGCATATTAATCAACAAACCTAAATTTAATTAACGCAAATACTGCCGCAAAACCATCTTTCCAGGTTATATGTTTCCCCTCCGAAAACGCTCGTCCTTTGTAGGAGATTGGAACCTCCTTAATTTTCAGACCCGACTTTAAAATTTTTGCTGTAACCTCGGGCTCAAAATCAAATCTATTAGATCGGATGTTGAGATTACGCGCAAAAGTTCCCGGTATAAGTTTATAGCAGGTCTCCATATCTGTTAGCATGACACCGAAAAAGAGATTTGTAATTAAAGTGAGGGCTTTGTTGCCAAAATAATGTAGAGTAGACATATCCTTATAGTTACCTGAAAAACGTGAACCATAGATAACGTCAACTTTTTCCTCCTCGAGTGCTCTGAGTAGCTTTGCGTATTCAGCAGGGTCGTACTCCAAATCGGCATCTTGAACAATTACATAATCCCCGGTTGTTTCTTTGAATCCTACAGCTAGAGTGTGCCCTTTTCCCATATTTTTCTCCTTAAGAGTTAGTTTCACATCAGGATATTTTAGCTTTAGTCCTTCGAGTTTTTTTGGAGTGCTATCCTTAGACGCATCATCTACTATCACAATCTCCTTCCCTAAAGGAGATGCACTGTAGACCCTGTCAACAATCTCTTCAATTGTGTCCTCTTCGTTATATACGGGTATAACAACGGAAAGCTTCATAAACTAATCCCTATTAAATTTGGCAATTTTTGTATAAAACTCTGCACCTTTAACATTATATCTGAATTCTTTAATTAGCTCTAAATATGGCCTTTTACTAAGATCCAGCTCCATGGATGTATTATGTTCGTTTGTGATTACCAGATAATCGATATTTTCATCAAGAAGTGCAGATTTTTCCAAATACCTGCTTTTGTCCATATTGTAATACCTGCCTTTCCTATTTGGTGTCGGATTAAGTAGATTGATGTACCAGTCGGAAACACTGCTCACATCATTGTACACAAAATTACCGCTTAAATTTTCGTTAATATATTCTCCGGCATTTTTTACGGATATAAATATGTTTTGATGGTCCTTGATAATTAAAAATGACCATACAAGGCATGAAAAAACTAATAAGTATCTGGGATCAAATCGCTTAAACTTGACCAAACTTACTGCAAAAATAACAGCCTGAATTGCCAAAATCAGCAAAAAGCCTATTTTATCGGAAACAAGAAACTGCAGTTTAAGAAAATACTGACTCACTAATAAAAACCCAAAAAAGAAGATATGCAAGATAAAAAATCTCGGCTCATTATCCCAAAATTTCACAAATAAAATAATAAAAAAGGGTATTATGGGAACGAATAATCGGGGGATTGCTGCCGGCCAAAGAAGAATAATTATCAATTCCATAACTAAAAAAACAGACAGGGGTATATGTTTGATTAATAGATCTTTGATATCTTTGGCTTTTGATAAAAGGATAGCCCCTTGTGAGTAAATGCCTAAAAAGTACAAGAAAGAAGCAAGATATGTCCAAATCATTAGCGCACCATAACTTCTGCCAGCCGGCTCCTGCAGATAGCTTGACCCAAAAGGATTGAAAAAAACTACGTAAGGTAACCAAATCACCAGAAGAGCCGCTCCGAACAAAAGTGTGTTAAGCAGTTTTGTTTTGTGTACTAGTAAGACCCCCAAAGAAATACTTGCAGTGAGTATATAACCCTCAAATCTGGTCATTATGGCCAAACCACATGTAATACCTAATAAGATCAATGCCCAAGGCCTGAAGCTCTTTTTATGACAGTAGAATAAATAAAAAGCAAGTAACACCAACAGGCTGAATAATACATCCGACATTACCCTTATTGACCAATACAAGTAAACAGGGTTAAACATAAAGAGCAGCTTTGCAAACAGCTGCGTCTTAGCGTCGGGAACAAACTCTTTAATAAGTTGTGAGAACACCAAAAATGATGCCAGGCTGAGTATTAAGACCACTCCCCTACCCCATAATACGGGGTCCAGCTTTTCCACAGGCCTTAACGACAGTATAAAGGCAAATAACGGGGGCCTTTTTTCATCAGAGGGGTAGGTACCCTGTTTAATGAACTCCGCGGCTCTTAATATCCTGTATGAATCCCCCCATTCAGCGACGTTAAAGGAAAATAACGAAACGTGAATTAAAAGAAATAACCCAAATGCTAATACAGAAGGCTTAAATAAAATGGTCTTTAGCATAGTCATAAACTCGCTTCAACTCCTTAGCTCTCATATCCCAGGAATAAGTGCTCCAAATTTTCGTACTCTCAACAATCGGCGGATTATCAATCATACTTTTTACCTGCGCCGCAAGATCTTTGGGGTCGTCATTATTATCTATATACTCAAGCCCCGAGATATCTTGAGAAACTTTTACCGCCTTGGATACAAGAACCGGTACACCGCAAGATAGACTTTCCATCAAAACCTTTGGCATGCCTTCAAACTCTGAGGGCAGCACAAAAAGGTCCGACATCTGATACGCAATCGGAGCCTGAGGATAAGGTGTGTATCCCACCCTTAAAACCCTATTCTCCAAACCTCTCTTCCTAATCGTTTCCTGGATAATTTGAACATAAGAAGGGTCTCCAGAACCCACTAAAACAAGTTTAAAGTATGGGGGAAGAAAGGACATCATTTCTACCAGCTTGTGAACGCCTTTTCTCTCTACTAGGTAACCTAGGTACAAAATTACCTTATCGAACATGTCTAAACCTAGGTCGTGACGGGATTTTTCTTTTTCGTTTTGTGCTACTTTTGTAAACCTTTTGGGGTTCACACCGGATTCAATTACAAAGCATTTATCTTCTTTTACTCCATAATGAGTTATGGCTTCTTGCTTCAGTTGATCACTAACAAACACACAAGCATCTGCAACGTCGGCAGCCAATCGGTCAGAGTATTCGCTCATGGGCCAGCCTATTAACTGAGAAGTAATCTTTGGCCTACCGATTTTTTCCAGCGATTCCTTTCTTCCGGCTGCAGTGTTGTGAAAATGAACTACCAGAGGTGTCATAAGTTCGTCCGACCAGGGCATATACTTCTTTAAAAACTTCCTATACAGGTAAATCCAAACTCCAAAGTGCCCATGGCAATGGATCATATCTACCTTGTTTTCCTTTTTCTTTCTAAAGGATAGGTACTTAAAAAATAGCGCAATCGAACTTGTAAAAAAAACCGTGTCTGGAATAGGTTCTCTCCAAATAGGGAAAATTTTAAGCCCTTCTGGTACCTCCAACTCACCGGCCTTGGGCCATCTGCCACAAAATACCGTCACCTCATCACCTTGCTTGAGCTGAGAAACAGTGAGTTCGTAGGGATGAGGGGCTAATCCAAGCCAAGGAGGTGGCCAATCGTATACTATTCTGAGTATTTTCATTTTTTAACAAGCTCCATAATTAGTTCATTATAGCTGTTAATCATACTTTCGACTGAAAAAGTTTGCTCAAACCGTACTCTGCTGTTTCTTCCCATGCTTTCTCTAAGCTTTACGTCTGCCACTAAGCTCTCCAATTTTTGAGAAAAACATGCAATCTCATCCTCTTTACATAGAAATCCTGTAATTTTGTCGATTACGGCATCTTTTGTTCCCCCCATGTCGAATGCAATAATAGGAATGCCACTCATACCGGCCTCAACCAACACCATAGGAAATCCCTCATACCTGCGAGTTGGAAATAGGAACACGGTAGCTTTTGAATAAAAGCTCGGAATCTCCTCAAATGGGACTTTCCCATGAATGATAATTTTGTCCGCTAAACCCAGTTCCGCGACTTTGGATTTTAGGGAGCTTAATTCAGGCCCATCTCCAATGATATCCATTTTGTATTGATAGCTTCCCAGCCTCTGTGCCAACTCCGGTAAATAGTTCACACCCTTCTCACGCTCTAATCTGCCTATAAACAATATGTTTACCGGTGAATAATCCTTGTCAGAAACATCAAAATCCAACGGAGATACGCCATTGTAAACTACCCTAATTTTTTCCTCCGGACAGTGTACCTCATCGATTATTGAGTTCTTTACAAAGCTCGACACCGCAACAATTTTGTTTGCTTTATGGAGATATTCTCTCTGCCTGGTAAAAAAGTTTGTGAGAGAATACACGGTATCTCGTATCACTTTATACAGATCTGAGGGGTTCTGCAGTTTAAAATTTTTCAATCTTGTTCTTATTTCACTTATTATCGTGCCATGAGCAATGGATATTGCAGGTATCTGAAGTTCTTCTTTATGACCCAATACACCTATACCAGCGCTACTTTGGCTGATTATCAAATCGAAAGGTTGCCTGGCATGATATTTTTCGAAAACTTTATAGGATTTTACCGCCCAGTTATTGGAGCCGGTTGAAAATAACATTCTGTAAACAGAAGGTATAAAAACGTAGTCTACTCCATTTTGTGACAGGATCCCATCCGGAACGGATCCCTGAGGTGTAAAAATAGTAACCTTATGTCCTAAGCGGACTAATCCCTCACACAAAACTTTATTCTGAGTTTCAAAGCCACCACTACCTTTGTGAAATGTGGTCTTCTTAATAAAAACAGAAATATTCATAGTAGGACCAGTATATTACTTTAAGAGGTAACTCTCTAACTTTATAACATTTTCATCAAGATTAAATTTTAGTCTGAGCTCGGCATTTGCTTTTTTGCTTAAAGTCTCCCTCAGAGAACGGTTCAAAATCATTTTTTCGATGCTATCAGCTAATGCTTGCGAGTTTTGAGGAGGAACTATTAAAGAATTAATGCCATCTTTAAATGCTTCCTGAATGCTTCCTGTTGAGGTAGCGATGACAGGAACCTGCAGTGCCGAGGCCTCAATTAGCGCATTAGGGATCCCCTCAGCATCCTTCTCCTTTGTTTCTAAACTAGGCAGTACAAATACAGTGGCATTTGCCAAATATGATAGGGCTTCCTTGTTTGGTAAGCCATGTCCCTCCCCCAATATCTCCACAATTCCCTGCAATCCAGCATTCTTGATAAGCTCCAGATACTCGGAATATTTTGACCCCGGGCCAATAATAGTCACTTTATGAATAATGCTCCTCTGCTTCAAAATAGCTGAGGCTTCTATCAGATACGTCAGCCCTTTTTTCTCCTCCAATCGGCCAATAGATACTACAGTAGGTACTGCTGGTTCCGTAAGCTGTTCGACTGAATCTCTTTTGATTTCGGAAAAGTTTACCCCATGGTAGATCAGTACAACCTTATCAGGAGAAATTTTTGAGCAAACATCAAAAGCTTTTTTGTTACATATAGCTGTAAAGTCGGCTCTGGCTATTTTTTTATCAAGAAGCTCGGGATTTAACGACTTTTGACTGGCCCGCCCAAAAACGTCTCGGGCGTGCCCGGATAAACTTAGGGGAATATCTTCCAGAACAGATACTAGAAGACCTATTGTAGAAGGCTCAGATAGAAAATGGCAGTGTAACCGGCTTGGGTGATACCTCTTAACTATTCGGGCAAAACCCACAGATTTGATAAATAAATATAGGTTCTGAAGGAAATTTCGATTTGTATTTGCAAGTATAATTTCATACGCGGCAAAAGCCCTGGGAAAATTGATAAAAGCCCTGATTAGCCCAAACACCACATCCACTATCCCCAGCTTTATATAGGAAACACGCCTGGAAAGAGAATCCGACATTGCCCCGGTCCCCTTTTTTAGGGATAAAACTAAGATATCCAGGTTATCTCTTGCAATTAAAACTTCTATTTCCCGCGATATAAAGGTCTCACTAAGAACGGGAAACTCGGGCACAAATATCAATACTCTTGGCTTATTAGTGGTCATTATTTAGAACGGCTTTCTGATAAACTTTATCTTTCTCAGCTAATAATTCAACACCATTAGTTCTTTTGCCTACAGCGAAATATACAAAACCCATGTTTTGCACTTTCTCAACATTGAGCATGTTTCTTCCATCGAATATAAGCGGGTTAGCTAATAGATTTTTTGTTCTAGATAGATCGATAGTACCAAACTCCTTCCAATCTGTAAGGATGAACAAGGCGTCGGATTTTTCCATAACCTCATATGAATCTAAACAATAGCTAATATTGTCCTCGCCTAACACTCTCTTGGAATTATACATGGCCTGGGGGTCATAAACCTTGAGTTTAGCACCCATCCCGCGTAACACTTTTACTACCTCTATAGCGACCGAATCCCTGATATCATCTGTGTCCCCTTTAAATGCTAGCCCCAAAACACCCAACGACTTTCCACTTAGGTTTTTTCCCAGATGTAGGGTGACATTTTTTAGGAAATTGTATTTCATCCGTTCATTCACTTCCATAACACCACGTAGCAGCTTAAAATCGTATGCTTGGTCGGTTGATGTTCTATACAAAGCAGCAACGTCTTTAGGAAAACAGCTCCCTCCATACCCTATACCTGCTCTTAAAAATTTGGGCCCTATCCTACTGTCCAAACCCATACCTTTTGCTACTGTAGAAATATCCGCGTGGGCTCTCTCACATATCTGAGCTATTTCGTTAATAAAACTTATTTTAGTAGCTAAAAAAGCATTGGAAGCATATTTAATTAGTTCTGCTGACCTAAGATCACACTCCACTATCGGGGTTCCAAGGTGGGTATAAAGGTTCTTTAATATTCCCAATGCCTTTGGAGAGTTTGAACCAATTACTGTTCTGTCAGTAGTTCGCATATCCTCCACAGAACTTCCTTCTCTTAGAAACTCCGGGTTTGAAGCTACGTCAAACTCCACCGGACTCTTAAGGTTCTGCCTGATAAGCTCGTAAACTCTTTCGTTAGTGCCAACGGGAACTGTACTTTTTGTTACAATCACTTTGTAGTCAGTTAAACTTTCACCTATTTGCTTAGCTACCGCTAACACAGCAGATAAATCCGCCGCTCCCGTATCATCTTGTGGGGTACCTACACAGATGAATACAATCTCCGCATGTGCAATACCTTCAGCCATATCCGTAGTAAAAGAAAGCCTTTTTTCACCAATATTTCTTACAACAATTTCGGCAAGGCCGGGCTCGTATATCGGCATCTCTCCCGCCTTGATTTTCTCAATTTTAGCTGAATCTATATCAACACCAATTACTTCATTTCCCCAATCGGAAAAAATTGCTGCTCCGACGAGTCCAACATATCCTGTTCCTATTACGCAAAGTTTCATACTACAATAGTGACCTCAAACAAATACTTATCTAGGGGTCGAGGTTTCTGGCGGAATTATATCTACCCAAAAAGCCGTTTAGGCTTATCTTAAAAACATCCCATGCCATTTTGATTGAGTCCTTAACATGGCTTAATCTGTTCGTTTTTACGTAAGTCCAAACCACAGGTACTGACTTAATTTTGTAACCCAGCCTCTGTGCAATTAGTAAGGCTTCTACATCCCAAGCCCCGAGATATGCAGCTTTAGTGGGTTTCTCATTCTTCCCGTACACTCTAAATCTTGGAAAAATATCTTGAGCCGCTTTGTTTGTAAAAAGCTTAAAACCACATTGGGTATCTGAAATTCCCTTAACTGCGACTATTCTTATCCAAAGATTAAATATCCTCCCCATAATATGCCTTATCAGGGGTTCCTTAATCCTTTTAGCTCCTATGCCCTCTCTGGAAGCAATAACGATATCGTAGCCGTGATCAGTAGACCAAACCAAAAGCTTTTTTATTTCTTGAATCGGCGCCGCCAAATCTGCGTCGGTCATCAATATATAATCTCCTTTGGCCGCACTCATTGCTCTCCAAATATTATAACTTTTCCCAAAATGAACATTGTCCAGGATTACTATCCTTGGTTCACTCTTTTGATATGACTTTATCAGTTCGACCGTGTTATCTGTGCTTCCATCGTTAGAGATTACAATTTCAAAATCAGGCTGATAATTCCCCATAAAATTAATGATTTGAGTGAGAGTGGACGCAATTTTATCGCTCTCATTATAAACAGACATAATTATTGATATTTTAGGCATTTCTTTTCTCCCGCCAAATTACTTTACTATATATTGTAAAGTTCCAAATCAAGCCCAAAATAACTCCCGTGAAAAAAGCGCTGTTTGAAACAAGGAAACTATCCCCAAAGTACTGTACAGACCAGGATATTATCTTTGCTCTAACAATAATAGGTATCAGTGAAGAAATGTAATAAACAACAAAACTTTGTACCGTTTTTTGTAGACCTGATATTTTTCTGTCGCCAAATGACCAAAAATTATTTAAATAATAAGTGACACCTATAGCTACCAAACCCGAAAGTAACGCGCCAAGTTCGGAATTTCCAGTGAAGATTCGTAATATATTAAAAAGTGTTGTATCCGTAAAAAGCCCTACTAAACCCACTGAAAGAAATCTGAGTAAACTTTTGGAATCCGCAATTTTTAATGCAATAACAACCTTTAACGACTCCAGTGGGTTATTACGCTCCATTTTTGACTCACCTTCGGACCTAACATGGAAATGGATCGGAAGTTCTTTTATTTTGGCACCTAATTTATTCATTCTAAATAGCAAATCGATTTTATATGCAAATCCTTTTGTCATTATTGAATCTAAGTCGAGGCTATCCACAAAACCCTTTACTCTAGAGGCTTTAAAACCTGTAGTGAAATCGTTAACCTGGGGAATACCCAATACAATTTTTGTAAAAATATTTCCACCTATACTCAAAACTTTCCGATAAAACTCCCAATCTCTGGGAATACTCCCACCCTTGGCAAACCTTGATCCTATAACATAATCGTACCCATGTTCTATTTCAGAGATGAACCGACTTATATCATTGGGGTCATGTTGAAAATCAGCATCCATTTCCATTATCACATCTGCATTTAACTCTCTCATGGCATGCTTGAAACCCAATATATATGCAGCCCCCAAACCGTTTTTCTTTTCCTCAACCAGCAAGTGAATCCAATCTGCTGTGCTTTGTTTACTTTTTACAATTTGTGACGTACCGTCCGGAGAATTTCCATCGACTATTAAGACCTGGATATCGTGTGATGACCCCGCTCTTTGCGTTCTTAAAGCCTCAATATAGGGCCCGATATTTTTAGCTTCGTTGTAAGTAGGAACAACAATTACTATTCTCATAAAAGTATGGCTACAAACAATAACAGAAAGGCAAAAGTGCCAACGAGCGTATATTCTAAACCAATTTCAAAATTTAAGCGAGACTCTTTTTTGTGATGGATAATGCCCATTATCGAATAAAGGGCGCACCCTGCAAAGGAAAGTATTAGAATAGCGGGCTTGTTGTGTTGAAATATTAGTAACAGCGAAAGAATTAGCAGTACGCTTATTACAATTAGCATGTAAATTCCGGTGTGCCCTTTTTGGTTAGCCATATTAAAGTACAATCCCCGGCGAAATAATAAACCAAATACTAATTAGAACTGCAACAAATAATGTTAAATGAAAAACTGAGTGTCCATTGAACTTAAGTATTCCTTTCCTTCGGGAATACCAAATATCCAAAACTAATAATGCAGTGATAAATGCGCCTAAGAAAGTTCCAAGGGTTCTGATTGCCGAGGGTAGGTCGATAAGTAGGTTAGACGCTGGGACTGGTTCGGGTACAACAACCTGCTGGATATCGTTCTCCGACTGAACGCTGGGAGCAACTTGCGTCGAATTATCAAGCTTACTCAGTAAACCCTCCTGGTCATCAATTTTCGCAATGCGAGCAGGATTCCTTGGTCTTCCAAACATCTGAACCACTAAAGTAGTTTCATAGCCGTCCAACACTCCGTTCACCACTGCGAACCCTATTTCATCATAATTTGGGCTTAGTAAATTACTCCTGTGGGAAGGGGAGTTATACCAAGCAGACACAACATCGCCAGACTGGCTAAAGTTTTTGGCTAAATTTTCTCCTGCATACACATAGTCGTAGCCCTCAGCTAATATAAAAGCCCACGGCTCTACTCCATCGGGGGAGATATGCGCCCAATAGCTTTTTTCAAACATATGGTGTGCCTTTTTTTCAGCTGCAGCAGATAAAGTAGCGCTCAAAACTAACGCCTTTTGGCCACTTTTTGCACGGGTACTATTTGTACTTTCGAGTAAGTCTCTGATAGAAATATCCGATGCGTAGCCTAAAACACCAGGAATGAACACAGGTAATATTCGAAATAGGAAAGCTATTAGTAAAATCAATATGCAGTACACTGCAAAGGCTTTATTGGACAACAATGTTGCTCTTTTATTTTCAATAGGGTGGGGAAGAAACTGATATTTATCTATTGCCTTGGATTGATTTCTCCAGTTTTTTACTAGTGCTATCATCCTAACAATTGTAGCATCTAAAGATTAGCAGTTACAGATTTAAACACATCCTCGGGCGTTTGCTCCCCATCAATCTCAATAACCTTTGTCCCTCTTTTCTTAAAATACTCGATTACGGGAAGAGTTTCAGTTTGGTATATATCAAGTCGCCTGTTTACTGCATCTTCTGTGTCGTCCTCTCTTTGGACTAAATTTCCTGCGCATTTTGCCACTTCTTCCTTGGGTAAAGTATATATGTTATAAACTTTACCATCTGTTTCACATGTTCTTCGGCCGGATACCCTTCTCACAGATTCCTGTCTTGAGATATTGATAACCAGAACCAAATCGGGGTTGGGATCAAAGAAGTTCAGATTGTGGAGACTCCTTGCCCAACCATCAAGAATATAGTTGCTACCACAGTTTAGAGCTGTTATTTTTTCTTGGATTAACTGAGCTACAAGATCGAACGGAGCCAATTCCCCCTTATCCATAACAGAGTGGAGCTCTACATACCTGGGGTGGGTCTGGGACAAATCCCTGAGCAGGTCACCGACGGTTATAAGCGGAATATTTAGAAATCCACTTAGTTTTTCACCTTGAGTGCCTTTGCCGCAACCTTGAGGACCCATCAGTAATATCATCATGTCTATAATCCTGGAAACCCTATATCCTGTAATTTACCTCTCATCTGTTTTTCGACTTTCTTATTAACTTCTTTAAAAGCGTTATTTAGTAAATCCTTTAGATCTTTTCTATCTTCCCCGTCTATTTCAAATCTTTCCACCTTCCTGTCACCTCGAACAACTATTCTTATTCCGCCTTTTTCTATTGTATAGAAAATTTGCTCAAGATCCTTTTGGATCTCGCTTTGCATTTTTCGAAGTCTATTAGCCTCCTTCAGCTTATCTAACATATTAGTCCAAGAACCTTTCGTAACTTCTGGTAGTAGTCATCGACTCCACCTGTCTTAATGTTTCTAACACAACTGATACTACAATTAAAAGCCCTGTTCCCCCGATTGTAAGTACGGAAATCCCCACAAAGGATTGCACCAAAAAAGGCATAATCGCGATGAGCCCCAAAAAGATACCGCCCAACAACGTAATTTTCGTTACTATATTTTTAAGATATCTCTCCGTCGACTTACCAGGGCGTATTCCCGGAACAAAGCCACCTTTTTTCTTTACATCCTCAGCAATCTTTTCTGCATTAAATTGTACCGAAGTGTAAAAATAAGCAAATCCGAGTACCAAAATAAAATATAATGCGTTATAGGCTATACTGTTTTGAGTAAAGTTCTGCCCTAGAAAAACACCTAAATTTCTCAAACCCGCGTTCCCTGAGGCACTAAGTGGGGCGCTCAACATAGACGGTAACCCAACAATAGCCACAGCAAATATAATTGGTATGACACCAGCCTGATTTATCTTAATTGGTAGGAAATTCGTAACTTTAGTTGACCTAATGCCTCTTCTACCGTATTCAATGACAATGTTCCTGGTACCCTCGTTGACTAAAACCACGGCAACAATTACCGCTACAGCTAATAATGCAAATATCATATTATTTATAAAGTTGTCTGCAGAAAGTGAGGAACCAAACCCATACAAAGCTTGGGGAAGTCTTCCTATGATACTTACAAATATCAATAGCGAGATTCCATTTCCAACGCCATACTCGCTCACTAATTCTCCCACCCAAACCAAAAACAAAGATCCTGCTAACAATGTAAAAATTAGCACTACTAAATCAAATAGGCTTAGCGGAGAAATAACTCCCTGCTTCATGAGGAAAAAGTAAATACCATAAGCCTGGAAAAAAGTTATAGGTACGGTTAAAAACCTAGTGTACATATTGATCTTTTCTCTGCCGTATTCTCCTTCCTTAGCCAATTCTTCCAAAGACGGCACCATAAAAGTGAGTAACTGGATAATAATGGAAGCATTGATGTATGGTGCTAACCCCAGTGTAACAATCGAAAAGTTCTGAAAACCCCCTCCACTAAACATATCGAAAAGTCCGAACAGCGCATTACCCGACAAATAGGCTTTAATAGCCGCCACATCAACTCCGGGAACAGGAATATGGGAAAAAAGTCTGAACACAACAATCACGAAAAGCGTGAAAAGCATTTTTCTCTTTAAATCTGGGTATTTAAATATATTAATCATTAATCTTCGAACCGGACTTCTCGATTATTTCCAAAGCCTTCTTTGAATAGTAAAAGTCTTTAAGTCCAAGTTTTTTATTCAATACACCGGTACCTAACAGTTTAACACCATCCTTTGGCATTTTCTTTAGTATTCTTTTCTGAACAAGACTAATAGGACTTACGACTTCGCCTTCATTAAACACATTAAGCTTTGATATGGAAACTCCTCTTAGCTTAATTGAGGTGGGATTCTTGAAACCACCTAGCTGAGGTAATCTCTTGTAGATAGGCACCTGACCACCTTCAAAACCCGGAGATACCTTTGCTCTACCCCTGGCTTTCTGTCCTTTAGTTCCAAAGCCGACTGTATGTCCGCCTCTGTTACTGGCATATCCTCTACCACGCCTTTTGCCTTTTTCTCTATTTCCTACTATTTTTACTAAATTATCTAACCTCATATTTTTACAAACACCTTAAGTTTTTTCAAAGCTTTTATTGCACACCTGGCATTGGATATCTTGTTGTTACTGGCATTTATCATTTTCCCCGAAACATCCCTAATCCCTGCTAGTTCGATAACTGTCCTCACTGGACCACCTGCAATAATTCCCGAACCTTTTGCTGCCGGTTTAAGTAATACCCTAGCAGCACCCAGTTTTGCCTCTACCTCATGAGCAATTGTATTATCCTTTAGAGAAACAGTAACAAGCTCGGATTTAGCTTCTTTTATGGCTTTGGATATAGCGGAAGATACATCTTTTGCCTTTCCATAACCAACCCCAACTCTTCCCTTTTTGTCACCTACAACCACAAGTGCGGTAAAAGATATTGCACTACCTCCGGTTATCTTTTTGGTAACTCTTCTTATTTGTAAGACTTTTTCTTCAAACTCACTTGGCTGAAAATTCATATTAGATGCTTAAACCTCCCTCTCTCAACCCATCTACAACATTCTTAACTCTCCCATGGAATTTATAGCCATTTCTATCAAATACCGCTGTTTTCACTTTAAGTTTTTTCGCCTTTTCTGCTAATAGTTTACCAACCTCCAATGCCGCGGCTGTTTTCGGCTTTCCCTTGTGGATTTCTTTTGTCTCTTTAGATACATCCGCCAAAGTTACTCCTTTGGTATCATCAATTAGCTGAGCATAGATGTACTTATTCGATCTAAATACCGAAACTCGAGGCTTTTCCGTGGTACCGGATAGGTTCTTTCTGATTCCCAGTTTTCTTCTTTCTCTTTTAGTTTTTCTTAATATTACGTGGTACATATGATTTATGCTCCTGTCTTAGCTGCCTTTCCGGCTTTTCTTCTAACTACTTCGTTTTCATATTTGATTCCTTTACCCTTATAAGGTTCAGGCTTCTTGTATTTTCTCAATGTAGCCGCCACTTCACCAACTTTCTGCTTGTCTGCCCCTTCTATGATCACATGCTGATTATCTTCTACCTTGATTGTGACTCCTGCAGGTGCTTTAAATTCAATAGGATGAGAAAATCCTAAAGTTAAGCTGACACCGTCATTTCCGCTCTGCTTTGCCCTATATCCAACCCCGATAAGTTCAAGCTTTTTAGTGTAACCACGAGTAACTCCTTCAACCATGGAATTTAGCAAAGCTCTATATAAACCCCAATAAGCGGGGCTGTTTTTAGACTCAATTGCAACACTAAGTACAAGGCTACCTTCCCGGTTTTCTACTTTTATCTCCGGTCTAAGAGTCAACGTCAGATCTCCTTTAGGGCCTTTCACACTAACTACCTGTCCATCAATGCTGATTTTAACTTCGGTCGGTATTTTGATTGGTAATCTTCCTATTCTCGACATATTTTTAAAAAACCTTACAAATAAGCTCCCCGCCTAAATTTTTCTTTTTAGCCTCACTGCCGGTCATATAACCCTGAGGAGTGGAAACTACCACAACCCCATATCCTCCTGACACAGGCATTAATTCTGAGCTCTTTACATATATCCTTCTGCTGGGCTTTGTATAAAGCTTAGTATTAGTTAGCTTGAAACTCCCATCCGCCCCGTTGGCCAAGGTCAAAGATAGTCTTTTCACTGAAGTGCCTTTTGGTTTAAAAGTTTTCACTTCCGCCAAAAAACCTGTTCTCTCTAATAGCTTGGCAATACTTTCACAGTTGTTAGTATGCATAACCTCAATAACAGGCTTGCTAGCCATAGAAGCATTTTTGAGGGCAGTTATCATATTTCCGATTCTATATACATTACTCATATTTTTACCAACTTGCCTTTTTTACACCAGGTAACAAACCCTGTAAAGCCATTTCCCTAAAACACTTTCTGCACATTTTAAACCTATTAATATATCCCCTTGGATTACCACACAAAGGACACCTGTGATAAAACCTCGTACTAAATTTCGGTGTTCTTTTCTGTTTTGCAATCAACGATTTTTTTGCCATATTAATCTTTCCTAAAAGGTATTCCTAAAAGCTCTAGTAACTTTTTATTGTGCTCCTTAATCCTTGTCCCCAAGCAAAGGGTGACTTGCAAACTCCTTATCCCCTTTGTGGTATTTGGATTTACTTCTGGAAATATTACATGTTCTCGAATTCCAAGAGAATAATTTCCGTCTGCATCAAAAGCTTCCTCACTTAAACCTCGAAAGTCTCTTACTCTGGGTAGTGAAACACTCACAAGCTTATCTAGGAACGCCCACATTTTATCACCTCTTAGGGTCACTGAATACCCCACAGTTTCACCTTTTCTAACTTTGAACCCCGCAACCGAAACACGCGCCTTTCTTGCTCTTGGTTTTTGGCCAGCGAACGAAGTAAACTCGCTCTCAAAGGATGCAACAGCTTCCTTATTGTCTCTAAATGAACCTATTCCAGCATTAACACTAATTTTTGAAATGCTCGGAACCTGCATAACATTGCTCAATGCCAGTTCTTTCACTAGTTTTGGAGCTATCTCTTTAAGGTATTTTTCTCTAAGTCTGTTCATTTTATATAGTATCCCCTGTTACTTTGTTAATTCTGTATTTTTTACCATCGATAATTTTATATCCAATCCTAACAGCCTTTTTATCTTTACCGGCATAGTACATAACATTAGACACACTAATAGCCTTTTCAACACTGACGATTCCGCCTTCCTTTGATACTGCCCCCGGCTTAATATGCCTTTTTACCATGTTTATTGCTTCCACAACAATTTTTCCCTTTGATGGGAGTGATTTTAGTACCTTTGCTACTTTGCCCTTATCCTTACCGGACAGTATTTTTACCATGTCATCTTTTCTTATTTTCATATGATTACCAAACCTCCTTGGCTAGCGAGGCAATTTTCAAATAGCCCAAATCTCTAATTTCTCTGGCTACAGGCCCAAAAACTCTTGTTCCCACCATTGTCTTATCCTTATTTATCACAACAGCAGCGTTATCATCGAATCTTATGTAACTGCCGTCTTTTCTTCTTCTCTCCTTTTTCGTTCTCACTATAAGAGCTTTTACTACTGAATGGTCAGTGACATTTCCCGTTGAAGAAGCTCCGTTTATAGCAACAGTAACAATATCGCCCAAAATAGCATAGCTCCTTTTCGTTCCGACTATTCCTATGAGCTTAAGCTTTTTTGCTCCCGAATTATCGGATGGTTTTAATATTGCTCCAATAGGTAACATATACTATTCCTCAACTACCTTCCAGCTAACCTCTTTAGATAGAGGGGCGCACTCTTCAATAATTACTTCTTTCCCTATTTCCATTGGTTCAGTAACTCTTGCTTTAAATCTCCTGGTATTCTTGAGTGTCTTTTTGTAAATAGGATGCTGTTTGAAAAGCAGTACAGCCACAACAACAGTTTTATTCATTTTATTAGACACTATTTGACCTTTTAATCTTCTTTTTGCCATATACTTTATTTTTCTCTTAAAATCGTATTGATACGGGCAATATCTCTTTTAAAGAATCGCATCTTTGTAACATTTTTTTCCTTGCCTTGCAAAGTATTAATCATCAAAGTTTTAATATCAGCTTTGATTTTATCTATCTGCTCCAAAAGTTCTTGTTTAGTTTTAGTTCTTAATTCCTTTTTATCCATACTAGGCTTTTATAATAAATTTCGTTCTCAAAGGCAATTTTGCTGCCGCTTTCCCCAACGCTCTTCTAGCTATCTCATCAGTAACACCCGACATCTCAAAAAGCACTTTACCAGGCTTAATTACTGCCGCATAGTGATCGGTAGGTGCTTTTCCTGAACCCATTCTTGTTTCAGGAGGCTTCTTTGCGATTGGTTTGTCAGGAAAAACCCTGATCCAGATTTTTCCACCTCTCTTAGTTTCATGTACTATTTGTTTTCTTGCGGCCTCTAATTGACGGGAAGTCAACAAACCTCGCTCAATGGACTTAATTGCATATTCTCCAAATGAAATTGTAGAACCTCTTACTGCAATCCCCCTGTTATTACCTCTCTGTTGTTTTCTAAATTTAACTTTCTTAGGAAGCAACATTTTAAAAATCTCCCTTATAAACCCATACTTTTATTCCAATTGTTCCGTATAGCAGCAAACAATGGAGTTGAGCATAGTCAATGTTTGCTCGGAGCTTCTGAGTTGGAACAGACCCCAATACATACTGCTCAGTTCTAGCTATAGTGTTACTCCCGCTCAAAACTCCGGATACTCTTATCTTTATACCCTTAGCCCCTTTATTTATTGCCGAACTCATTGCGAAATTTACGACTCTTCTGTAAGGAACCCTTCTCTTTATTTGGCGCATTATATAATCCCCTACCAGTCGGGCTTCTATTTCAGGCGTTTTTACTTCCTCGGCCGTGATCTTAATTTTGGCCCTGGTGAGTTTTCTAAGCTCTTTTTCCAATTCTTCTACTCCGGTTCCACCTTTTCCTATCACAACTCCCGGCTTGGAAACTTTGATAATAATACTCACATCATTCTCAGTCCTTTCAATTTCTATGTCTTTTAGGCCGGCTGTCGACAATCTACCATCTAGAAATTTTCGTATTTTAGCATCTTCTAACACTAAATCAGCATATACAGCCTTAGGAGAATACCACCTAGAAAACCAATCTCTTGTTATTCCAACTCTAAACCCAATCGGGTTAACTTTATGTCCCATTCCTTTACTTCCTTTCCCCTAAAGAAATATAAATATTGCTGAACCTTTTCAAAATTGGGCTAAATCTACCCTTACCAACAAACTGGCCCGACTTCATAACCCTGCCGCTTCCGACCCAGGCATCCTTAACGACCAGAGAATCGGTTTTTCCCTTTCCGGTAGACTCAGCATTAGCTCCAGCCGATTTTAATAATTTGAGAATAATCTTAGCCGCTTTTGTTTTATCAAAGGCCACTCGAATCATAGCATCCTTTAATCCGCGGTTCCTCACCAGATTTAGAACCGGTACCACTTTTTTAGGACCTATTCGAACATTTATTCTCTTTGCTTTAGTTACTTCTTCAATCATATTATTAGCTTAAATTTTCTTAGATGAGTGTGCTCTAAATGTCCTTGTAGGGGCAAACTCACCAAGTTTATGGCCAACCATGCTTTCTGATACAAATACAGGAATGTGTTTTTTGCCATTGTGTACATCAAAAGTAATTCCCACCATTTCGGGAACTATTGTTGATGCACGGGCCCAGGTCTTGATGGCAGATTTACTCCCAGTTTCAAGAGCCTTTTTTACCTTTTTCATCAACTTTTCGTCTGTATATATTCCTTTTTTTAGCGATCTTGCCATATATTTTTACCTTTTGCCAATCAGTGCCCAAGAATATCACACCAGAGCACCAAATACTAGCTTGTTATTTACTTCTCGTATCTCCTTTTAACAATTGTGTAATCAGTGTATTTTCGTTTTCTCGACCTCACACCTCGGGTTATCCAACCCCATGGAGACTTTGGTGATTTCATACCAATTCCTGTTTTTGAATACTTACCGGCATGTGGGTGGTCTTTTTTCGGATTTGCCATGGCAACGCCTCTTACGGCAGGTCTTACTCCGATATGTCTCTTCCTACCTGCTTTCCCCAGTCTGATGTTTCTCAAATCGGGGTTTCCGAGTGTACCTATAGTAGCCAAACAGCCTTCTTTTATTTTTTTCACTTCTTTGCTTGGTAGTCTCACTAACACAACTCCTGCTTCTTTCGATAACACCTGAGCTGAATTTCCAGCACCACGTACTATCTTTGCACCGGCGCCGGGATTTAGTTCTATATTGTGAATAGGCATACCCAACGGAATTTTAGATAACGGAAGGGTATTGCCGACTTTTGGCTCCACTTCGGTGCCTGAAACAACAACCATGTCTTTTTCCAAACCTTCTGGAGCCAGGATATATCTCTTTTCTCCATCTGCATAAACCAAAAGTGCTATATTTGGTCCTCTGTTAGGATCATACTCGATTGTAGATACTCTAGCTGGAATGTTGAATTTTTCTCTCTTAAAATCCACTTGCCTATATAATCTCCTAGCTCCTCTTTCCTTATGTCTAACAGACACTGTACCGTTGTTCCTCCCTGCGGTTCCTACAATGGCTCTGGTTTTAGATTTTAGGGGACGCACCTTATCCACGCTATATACTAATGTTCTTCTCTTGCGCTGTCCTGAACTTGTTGGTTTATAAGTCTTAATCATATTATTCCTTTGGCATCAAATTGATTGATTGCCCTGCTTTGATCGAAATAATTGCCTTCTTCCATCTTGGGGTTTTCATGAATTTCCTGGTCCCTGTAATCCTTCTTCTTTTACCCGGTACAACAGATGTCCATACTGAAACACACTCCACACCAAAGATTTTTTTAATGTCTTCAGAAACTTGGCCTTTGCTGGTCTTCATCGTAATCTGAAAAATGTATCTGTTTTCCGCTGATGTTTTCCCTAAACTTTTCTCTGATAATATTGGTTTAATTATATTATTACTTAGCTGCATATTTGTCCTCCAAAGCCAAAAGTGCATCCTTTAGAAACACTATCTTATGTGACTTTAATACCTCGAAGGCATTTAGATTTCCAAAAAAAGATGCCTCAAGTTTAGGTAAATTTATCAATGATTTTTTTAAATTCTCATCTTTACTCGACCATACAAAAAGTGCTTGCGTACGAATACCTAAAGTAGACATAATCTTAGAAACTGCACCTGTTTTAGGCTTATCCAGGCTAATCTTTTCCAGTACAACGATATCACCCTTGCTGTATTTATCAGATAAAGCAGATTTCAATGCTAAGGTGATCATTTTCTTAGGTAGCTTTAGCTTCCACGATCTTGGCTTAGGTCCGTGAGCAACACCGCCCCCTACCCATAGAGGACTTCTAATAGAACCTTGTCTAGATCTGCCGGTATGCTTTTGTGCTCTTGGCTTAATACCGCCTCCTCTAACCTCAGCACGTGTTTTTGTAGATGATGTACCTTGTCTTTGATTTGAATTGTAAACTCTCAAGTACTGGGCTAACACTCCTTTGTTTGGAACTATCCCAAAGATAGCTTTGTCTAAAGTTAACTCTTCAATATTTTTATTTTCTATATCAACTACATTAATTTTCATATATGCGTATCTGTAATTTGTTGTTTCTTGGGCCTGGAACGGGACCTGATACTACAATCTTCTTTTCTAACGAATCAACTCTCAAAATAGATAGCCCTTTGATTGTCACCTTAGCATTACCCATTCTTCCTGCCATTTTCTTACCTTTCATAACTCTACCCGGTGTTTGAGCCCCAATTGATCCGGGAGCTCTAGGCTTATCACTTTGCCCTCTTGTGGCCATGGAACCTTTGAATCCCCATTTCTTCATAACACCTGCAAAGCCTCTACCTTTTGAATTTCCAATAACCGTAACTTTCTTGTTTATTAAATCTTCCCCTACCTCATCTTCTGCCTGTAAAACAGTAACGGGAACAATACGTCCATCATCTTTAAATAGCTGGGTCATATTCAATTTTTTTGCTTTTATTGTTTTCATTTTGTTTACCTAACTAAAAAAGGCGCCCCCGGGCGCCTTGCAGCAAGGTGACCCAAAGTATTCATCTTAATCTTTTTCTGCTCTTGTGTTTATCATTAAGTAGTTAAACGGTCAATGACCTTCACATCTTAATCGAAATTCCAACCCCTGCCGGCAAATTTAACTTCGAAAGATTATCAATGGTCGAGGGAGTCGGATTCAATACATCGATAACTCTCTTGTGTGTTCGAAGTTCAAATTGTTCTCTGCCTCTTTTATCAATATGAGGCCCTCTAATCACTGTAAATTTCTCAATTCTTGTTGGCAATGGTATTGGTCCTACAACCTTGGCCCCCGTTCTTATTGCTGTGTCAATAATTTTCCCACAGCTAAGATCTATTACCCTGCTATCATAAGAGTTTAGCTTTATTCTTATTTTCGAGTCTTTTGCGTTTTTAACTTTATTTGCCATAAAACCTTCCAAAGTGTGGTCCGCCTGCGGCGGACCACCTTCTAATTCTATTCTTAAGCTATAACCTTAGTTATTACTCCTGCTCCAACTGTATGCCCACCTTCTCTGATAGCGAATCTCATACCTTCTTCCAAAGCTACTGGAGTAATGAGTTTTGCCTTAAAGGTAACATCGTCACCCGGCATAACCATCTCAACACCTTCAGGTAGAGTAATTTCTCCGGTAACATCTGTGGTTCTAATGTAGAACTGAGGTCTGTAACCGCTGAAAAAAGGTTTCTGTCTTCCACCTTCCTCTTTTGAGAGAATGTAGACCTGGCAATCAAACTCTGTGTGAGGTTTAACTGATCCTGGTTTGGCCAGAACCTGTCCTCTTTCCACATCTTCTCGGTTGATACCTCTAACCAAGATACCAACATTATCCCCTGCTTGTCCTTCTTGCATCTGTTTCTTAAACATTTCGACGCCTGTGACAACTGATTTCTTTGTATCTTTAATTCCCACAATTTCAACCTCTTCGTTTATCTTAACAAGTCCTCTTTCGATTCTTCCTGTTACAACAGTTCCTCTTCCCGAAATTGTGAAAACATCTTCAATAGGCATAAGGAACGGCTTTTCTAGGTCTCTAACCGGTGTAGGAATATATTCATCTACTTTAGCCATTAGTTCAATAATTGATTTCTTAGCATCCTCATCACCTTCAAGGGCTTTTAGCGCCGAACCTTTGATAATAGGTATTTCGTCTCCAGGGAAACCGTATTTGGTTAGAAGTTCTCTTACCTCAAGTTCTACCAAATCTAAAATTTCTTTATCCTGAACCATGTCTACCTTATTCATAAACACAACAATAGAAGGAACATTTACTTGCTTGGCAAGTAAGATGTGTTCTCTTGTCTGTGGCATTGGACCGTCTGGAGCAGACACAACTAAAATAGCACCGTCCATTTGAGCAGCACCTGTGATCATGTTTTTGATGTAGTCTGCATGACCTGGGGCATCAATATGAGCGTAGTGTCTTTTCTCAGTTTGATACTCAACGTGAGTAATATTGATAGTAATTCCTCTTTCCCTTTCCTCAGGGGCTTTATCAATATTCTCGAAAGCTACATATTCTCCACCGCCAACCTCGGATAAGACTTTGGTAATTGCTGAAGTCAAGGTAGTTTTACCGTGATCAACGTGTCCAATAGTTCCGATATTTACGTGTGGCTTGTTTCTAATAAAATCAGCCATAATTTACCTTTCAAAATAATTACTTACATTTTAAAAACCTAACTTTTTATTAAAGCCTAATAAATGCAAATGCTAGTTAACCAAATAAATGTCGAAAAATCAAGGCTTTTCGTCACAGCTGTAACATAATTTACATTCTGCTGGCCTGAACCGACCTGTTGACTTGGCTGGCTATACTTGCCGGAACTTCTTCATAATGGCTTGGCTCCATGGTAAATGAGGCTCTACCTTGTGTTAAACCCCTCAGTTCCGTGGCATAACCAAACATTTCAGACAAAGGTACTTCCGTCTTGATAACTCGAGCATTCCCTCTTGAATCTGAGCTTTCAATCTTACCTCTTTTGGATGAAATGTTACCTATGACATCCCCCATATAATCTTCCGGTGTAACAATTTCTACCTTCATAATCGGTTCTATTAGGTAAGGATCTGCCTCCTTCTGGGCTTTTCGCATAGCATCTATGGCCGCCATTTTAAAGGATTGCTCCGAGGAATCGACCTCGTGGTACGACCCATCTACCAACATAACCTTGAAATCGGTAAAGGGATAACCTGCAACTATTCCGCACTCTGCTGCCTCTTTGACACCTTTCTCAACAGCCGGAATAAATTCTCTAGGTATAGACCCACCGACAATTTTGTTTTCAAATTCGAAGCCTGATCCTCGTGGCAGTGGTTCCATTTTAATAACTACGTGCCCATATTGCCCCCTACCTCCGGATTGCCTAATGTATTTCCCCTCCACTCCTACAGGGTTTCTCACCGTTTCTCTGTACGCAACCTGGGGTTTTCCTGTGTTTGCCTCTACCTTAAATTCCCTTCGCATTCTATCAACAATAATATCTAAATGAAGCTCTCCCATACCATATAAAATGGTTTGGCCGGTTTCTTCGTCCGTTTTCACCTTCAAAGTAGGATCCTCTTCCAGAAACTTCTTCAACGATTCACCCATTTTGTCTCTGTCAGATTTTGTTTTTGGTTCTACTACAACCCCTATTACAGGCTCTGCAAAGCTGATACTTTCCAGTATAACGTTATTAGTTTCATCACAAAGTGTGTCACCTGTAGTGGCTTGTATACCAACAGCAGCTGCTATTTCCCCAGCTCTAATATCTTTAATCTCTTCTCTTTTATTTGCGTGCATCAGTAAAATACGCCCTAATCTTTCTTTCGTATCTTTTGTAGAATTTCTGATATAAGAACCGGCTGTTGCCTTGCCAGAGTAAACTCTAAAATAAGTTAATCTACCAACATAAGGGTCTGTTTGAACTTTAAATGCCAAAGCCACAAACGGGCCTTCTTGGTCAGCTGAAAGCTCAATAGGCTCGCCATCTGCTCCTTTTATGCCATGAACTGCAGGTTTATCCTTGGGAGAAGGCAAAAAATCTACTACGCCATCCAAAACTTTTTGGACTCCTTTATTTCCCAAAGCGGAACCGCAATAAATGGGATAAAGCGAAGCAGTAACAGTGGCCTTCCTTAATCCAGCCTTTAACTCCTCGATTGACAGCTCCTTGCCTCCAAGATACTTTTCGAGCAAGGTGTCGTCCGATTCGGCAATGATATCTACTAGCTTGGCTCTAAACTCTTCAACTTTAGGCAACATATCTGCCGGAATTTCGGTTTCCGTTACATCGTGTCCCAACTCTCCTTCGAATTTATAAGCCTTTCTCTCTATCAGATCAATTACAGCCTCGAAGGTGTTCTCTAAACCAATAGGCAACTGAACCGCTACTCCCTTATTTGTCAGTTTCTCCGATACAGACTGAACCGACATATAAAAATCGCCGCCTATTTTATCTAATTTATTTACGAAAAACAGCAAGGGTACGTTGTATTTTTGAGCTTGTCTAAATACTGTTTCAGATTGAGGTTCAACCCCTTGAGACCCATCTAAAAGGATCACTGCTCCATCTAAAACTCTTAACGAACGCTCAACTTCGGCTGTAAAATCCACATGACCGGGTGTATCGATTATATTTATCCTATGATCTTTCCAAAAGCATGTTGTAGCCGCGGATGTAATTGTAATACCTCTTTCTTGCTCTTGAGCCATCCAATCCATTGTTGCGGCACCTTCGTGGACTTCACCTATCTTATGGGATTTTCCGGTGTAGTACAGTACACGCTCGGTAGTCGTTGTTTTACCGGCATCTATGTGTGCAATAATTCCAATATTTCTTATCTTCTCAAGTGGGTATGTGATGTTCGAGCTTTCTGCCATATTTCCTCCTGGGTGTTAATACCTTGCAAAATGGGCAAAAGCTCTGTTAGCGTCAGCCATTTTATGAGTGTCGTCTCTTTTCTTAACAGCATCTCCTGTACCGTCGAGAGCCATATTTAGCTCATTAAATAATTTCACTTCCATTGTTTTACCTTTTTTTGATCTGGCCGACCCCACTAACCATCGTAAAGCCAACCCTTCGGCTCTCTCATGTTTTACAGGAACGGGGACCTGATAAGTAGCACCGCCAACCCTTCTGGAACGAACTTCCTGAAGAGGTATAACGTTTTTAATTGCGTCTTCAAACTTCTTGATCGCATCTTTTCGGTCTTCCGCTAGTTTATCGATAGCACCGTACACAATTGATTCAGCGGTGGCTTTTTGCCCTCTTTGCATAACTATGCTAATCATCTTAGACACAACTCGTGATTTAAATATTTGGTCAGGTATTACTTGTCTTTTCTTTGCTTTTTTACCTCTCATATTTAGTCCTTAGGCTTTTTAGCCCCGTAAATTGATCTGGATGTTTTCCTCTTGCCTACTCCTGCAAGATCCAGAGTTCCACGAACGATAGTATATTTAATTCCCGGTAAATCCTGTATCTTTCCACCCTTTATCAACACAACTGAGTGTTCTTGTAGATTATGTCCCTCACCTGGAATATACGCGGTAACTTCTCTTTTGTTTGATAACCTTACTCGCGCAACTTTTCGCAATGCAGAGTTTGGTTTTTTCGGGGTAGCTGTTCTAACCTGTAAAATAACCCCTCTCTTAAATGGGCTGGAAAAAGGCACCGGTTTTCTATGACGGGTATTATAACCTTCTTTTAACGCAGGTGTTTTAGCTTTCTTTAGTTTTGTTTTTCTTCCTCTTCTTATGAGTTGGTTAATTGTCGGCATATGTTTTTTTATTCTTCTCTGGCAGCCTCACCGGTAGGAATTAGTCTCCCAATAATTACGTTCTCTTTTAGCCCTACCAAGTTATCAACCTTACCAGAAGCCGCGGCATCGGTCAATACATTAGCTGTTTGGATAAAGGATGCAGCAGAAAGGAAACTATCAGTATTTAAGGAAGCCTTAGTAATACCCAACAATGTAAGTTTTCCTGTTGCCGGTATACCTCCGCTTGCCAAAACTGCTTCGTTTTCTTCCTCAAAACTTGCTTTAGTAACAAGCTCGCCTGCCAAAAATTCAGTGTCGCCTTGATCCTCAATTCTAACGTGATTAAACATTTGTTTTACTATTATCTCAAGATGTTTGTCATGAATGGACACACCCTGTGAAGCATATACACCTTGTATTTCCTCAATGATGTATTTTTTAGTGGCATCTACACCAACTGTTCTGTACAGTTCGCTTAAGTCCATATTTCCCAAAGTGACTCTGTCACCTTTTGCAATCAATTGGCCATCTTCCACTACAATCTCTGAGACCGGATCTATCGCGTATTCCACTGATTCTTCATCTGAATCTATAGGTTTTATCAATACTTTTCTGTCATCTCCGTTTTTAACTAATGTAACTTTTCCCGTCACTTCCGACATTAAAGCTAAAAATTTAGGAGTTCTGGCTTCAACCAGTTCCTCAACTCTAGGTAAACCTTGGGTAATATCTTTTCCTACAATTCCCCCTGTGTGGAATGTTCTCATAGATAGCTGGGTCCCGGGCTCTCCAATTGATTGAGCCGCTGCTACTCCAACCGCTGCCCCAATTCTTACCATTTCGCCTGTCATTAAGTCTTTACCATAGCATTTTGAGCAAATACCCACTCTAGTTTCACAATGCATAGGGGATCTAAGATAGATGGCTTTTGCTTTAGATTTTCCAATCTTTTCGGCCAAAGCCTTAGTTATCATCTCGCCTTTTTTGACGATCACATTTTTTCCCTCTTCTACATCTTTTGCTAATAAACGCCCTACTATTCTCTCTTCAAAGCTTTGTAAGATAGTACCTTCTCCCACTTTCAGTTCTCTACCACCATCGGTACCGCAATCGTCAGCTCTTATGATAACGTCCTGTGAAACGTCAACAAGTCTTCTGGTTAAATAACCTGCGTCAGCTGTTTTTAAGCCCTTATCAATCAATCCTTTTCTAGCACCTCGTGCCCCTGAAAAGTACTCTAAGGCGGCAAGACCGTATTTATAGTTACCTGTTATAGGCATCTCAACAACTTTACCGGTTGCATCAAAAACCAAGCCTCTCATACCGGCTATCTGTTTTACCTGATCTCTGCTTGCTCTTACTGAACCGGACTTAACCAAAACTTTAACCGGGTTTTCATCATCCATATTCTTCCAAGCAGCCTCGTCAACATCAGCCATAACCTTATTCCAAGTGTCTTCTTTATTTCTTAAGGCCTCTGCAGCTGTAATCAGCCCTCTTCTAGCATACTGATCGATATCTATAACAGCTTTTTTTCCTGCTTCGATTAAAGACTCTCTTTCTACAGGAACCTGGATATCAGACAAAGAAATCGATTGCCCGCACACAGTTCCGTAAAAAAGGCCTAAATCCTTAAAATTATCGATCATTTCCACAACAGTATCATTTGACTCCTGGTCGAACGCGGTTGCTAACAGAGCATGTAGTTTTTTCTTATCTAAGGCCTCGTTAATATAACCAAAAGAAGCCGGAATCACTTGATTGAACAAAACTCTACCCGGAGTTGTTTCCAAAACTTTTCCATCTATGAACACTTTTACCGGTTGTCTTAGTCGAACCGCTTTTTTGATTTCATAAGCAAAAGTTAACTCGTTCAATGAAGAAAAGGTCATTTGAGATGCTTTTTCTTTAGGATCAACCGAGGTCATGTAGTAGATACCGAATATAACTGTTTTCTGAGGAACTGAGATAGGTGATCCGTTCGATGGATTTCGCAAGTTCTTGGTTGCCATCATCACAGATTTGGCCTCTTCTATAGCTGCTTTTGTCAAAGGAACGTGAATAGCCATCTGGTCACCGTCAAAGTCGGCATTATAACCGTTACAAACGCACAAATGGAGCTTAATTGCATTACCTTCTATCAGTTTAGGATAGAAAGCTTGAATACCCAATCTCCAAAGCGTAGGAGCTCTGTTTAATAGAACAGGATGACCCTCGACAACTTCTTCAAGGATATCCCAAACTTCGGGACCGCGCTCTTCCAGTAAAAATTTAGCGCTCTTAACATTAGGTGCATGCCCGCGAAGCATCAATTCCCTTAACACCATAGGCTTGAACAATTCTAAAGCCATTTCTTTTGGAACTCCGCACTCGCTTAGTTTTAAGGTCGGTCCATCAATAATAACGGCACGTCCTGAGTAATCTACTCTCTTACCTAACAAATTAAGTCTGAAAATACCTTGCTTTCCCTTTATCATATCTGCAAGAGATCTTAGCTCTTTCCTGCCCCTTACTACTCGTGTTTTCTTTCTCTGTTTAGATGAATCGAATAAGGCATCTACCGACTCTTGTAACATTCTTTTTTCGTTTCTAACAATGATTTCTGGCGCCCCAAGCTCAAGTAGTCTTTTTAAGCGGTTATTGCGGTTTATTAATCTTCGGTATAAATCATTTAAATCAGAACTAGCAAATCTTCCACCCTCAAGCTGTACCATAGGTCGCAAATCAGGAGGAATAACAGGCACAATATCCATAATCATTCTGGATGGCGCTAAATTTGCTCTTCTAAATTGTTCTACGACTTTTAATCTTTTAGCAATTTTCTGCGCTTTTTGACCCTTAGATCTACCTAGCTCATCTCTTAGTTTTTGAGCCAGAGTGTTTAAATCGATATTTCCTAATATACCTTCCAATGCTTCAGCACCTATTTGCAGTTTGCTAAATCTACCCAGGTAATCAATTAATGAAATATATTCGTTTTCCGAAATTACAGAGTGGAGGGCAACACTTTCGATCTTTTTTTGAATTAACTTGTAAGTTTTCTGGTCTTCATCCAGTTTTTTCTCAAACGCCACTCTTAACTGCTGAATCTGTTGATTTATTTTGTAGATATCTTCCTGAGCTGTAAGGTCATCCCTCTTTTTGGATAATTTTTCTACCTCTTTTTCTTTATCTGAAATTTCTTTAGCTAATTCTCTTTCCAGTTTTTGCTTTGTTTTCTCGATATCTTCCTCAATTGCCGAAATTACTGCAGCTTTCTTTTTATGATCAATTTCCGTAACAATGAATGAGGCAAAATAAACTACCGACTCCACATTTCTTGGAGTTAGATCAAGCAAGAGTGCCATCTTTGAGGGTATGCCTTTAAAGAACCACACATGGGCGATTGGTGAAGCCAGCTTAATATGTCCCATTCTTTCTCTTCTCACACGTGAGTGAATTACTTCAACGCCGCACTTATCGCAGATTACCCCTTTGTATCTGATGCCTTTGTATTTTCCGCAGTAACACTCATAGTTCTTAGTAGGTCCAAAAATTCGCTCATCGAACAAGCCTTCCCTCTCGGACTTAAATGTTCTGTAATTTATGGTTTCAGGCTTGGTTACTTCACCATGAGACCAGGATAGCATCTCTTCAGAGGAAGCTAAAAATATTTTTATTGCCTCAAAATCTTTTAAATTAGATAGATCTTTCATATGTGTTTCCTAACTTACTACCTCCTGGGAACTCACTAGTTCCTCAACTTCGTCCTTATTAACTACGAGTTCCTCAATAGCTTCGTTTCCCTCAAGAGAGGTAATTTCCTCACCTGTATCGGAATTTGCTGATGTAGGATGGGATACCATGGCATCTAACCCCAATCCCAACCCATTGAGTTTTCTAACCAACAATTTAAAGGTTTCAGGTACTGTCGAATCAGGTATTTCTTGCCCTTTCACAATAGCACCATAGGCTTGCTGTCGACCTATCATATCGTCGGACTTAATAGTCAACATTTCCTTTAAGATATGTGCCGCACCATATGATTCCAATGCCCAAACTTCCATTTCTCCAAATCTTTGGCCTCCGAACTGTGCTTTACCTCCCAAGGGCTGTTGTGTAATCAAAGAATAAGGCCCTGTTGATCTGGCGTGCATCTTTTCCTCGGACATATGAATAAGCTTTAGAATATATGCGTCACCTACAACAATTTCATTATGGAAGTATTCTCCGGTACGGCCATCTCTTAGTTTCATTTTTCCCGATACAGGTAGCCCGGCTTTTTTGAGCTCGTCTACAATTAATTCTTCGGGAATTTCTTGAAGAGGAGGTACTTCATAATAGGTATTCATCTTCTTACCTGCCATACCTAACATACACTCCAATGATTGCCCAACGTTCATTCTGTTCAATACGGCCGCAGATGAAAATATAATATCTACGTGGCTGCCATCCGGCAAAACAGGCATATCTACTGTTGGAACGATGGCTGAAATTACACCTTTATTCCCGTGTCTGCCTGCTAGTTTGTCTCCAACTTCGATTTTCTTTTGCTGTGCCACATAAACTGTAATCTCTTCGATAGTACCTGCCGGTAACGAGTTGTTGTCTTTTTTAGATACTCTTTTTATGCCTATTACAACACCGTGTTCACCATGAGGCATTTTTAATGAAGTGTCCCTAACATCTTTTGCCTTTTCACCGAATATAGCTCTTAATAATCTTTCTTCGGCAGTTAGATCGACTTCCCCCTTAGGCGCAACTTTTCCTACAAGAATGTCGCCCGCTTTAACCTTTGATCCAATTGCCACAATTCCATCTTCATCCAAATTTCTTAACACGTCCTCTGAAACATTTGGAATGTCTCTTGTTATTTCTTCAGGTCCAAGTTTAGTTTCCTGAACCGAAGATGTGTAATCAGAAACGTGAATCGAAGTAAGAACGTCATCTTTAACTAGTCTATCGGATATAACAACACCATCTTCATATTCCAATCCTTCATATATCATGTATGCGATAGTCATATTGGTACCAATCGACATCTCTCCGCCTTCTACAGCGGGCCCTTCTATCAACACATCACCTTTTTTTACCTTGTCATCTGTTGAAACTCTAGTGTACTGATTAAAACAGGTGTCTGCGTTTGTTTGCACAAATTTAGCGGCTTCATAAGTAATTTTAGAGCTGGATCCTTTGTACTTAACAACAACCTTGGATGCGTCAGCGTAATCAATAACTCCATCACTGTCTGCAACAATTAAAGCAGGAGTATTAATGGCTACCTCGCCCTCAATTCCTGTTCCTACGATAGGTCGTTGAGGTTTCACCAAAGGAACTGCTTGAGACATTTGTTGAGTACCCATCAAAGCTCGGGAGATATCGTCATTTTGAACGAAGGGTATCATCCCTGCGATTACTCCTAAAACCTGTCTGGGGACGACTTCTATATACTGAGCTTGCTCAACATTTCCTAAGAAAAAGTTACCTCCTTTTCTAAGAGGTACCTGGGAATCCACTATAAATCCCTTTTCATCTATATCTACCGACTGGTCGGTTATAAAAACATTCTCTTCTTCATAGGCTGCTAAGTACACCATCTCATCAGTTAGTTTAATTCTGCCGTCTTTGGTTTTATCAAGTTTAAAATAAGGAGTTTCCAAAAAGCCGTATTCGTTAGTTTTTGCATATAAAGCCATGTAATTAATAAGTCCTACGTTTGGTCCTTCCGGAGTTCTAACTGCACAAACCTTCCCAAAAGAAGAATAATGCACGTCCCTCACTGAAAAACTGGCACGCTCTTTTGTAAGACCACCCGGTCCTAGTACTGATAATCTTCTTAGGTGTTCAACCGAAGTCATCGGGTTTTGCTGGTCGTGTAATTGCGATAATTGCCCGGTAGCGAAAAAGCTGTGAACTGATGCTGCAACAGCTCTAGGTGATACCAAGGTCGAAGGCTCAGGAAGGACTTCCCTTGGCGATAATGCCATTCTTTCCTTGATATTTTTTTCCATTCGTATAAAACCGATTCTCATTTGCCATTGTAAAAGCTCTCCTACACTTTTAACTCTTCGGTTTCCCAAAAAGTCTGTGTCACTGGGCTCTACTCCCGGCGCTCCATTGTTTAATTCGATTATTCTGGAAAGTATTTTTATTAAATCTTCTAACTGAATAAGTCTGTGTTCGGGATCATTAGGAAAGTTTAATCCTAGTACTTGATTCAATTTGAATCTTCCTACTGCTCCAAGGCTGTATCTCCTCTTGTTAAAAAACATAGAGGCCACTAATGCCTTTGCATTTTCGAGAACTAACGGTTCACCCGGTCTCATCTTTCGATAAACCTCAATGCAGGCCTCATCATAAGAGGCTGTAGGATCTTTTGATAATGTGGATTCAATATAATTAACTTCAGGATTTGTCTCCACAGCGGAAAAAGCTCCTCTTATATCATCATCTGTTTCTAGCCCAAAAAGTCTTAACACTGTAGTGGCTGTGATTTTTCTTTTTCTGTCTATTCGGACGCTAATCACGCCTGTTCTTGAGGTTTCGAATTCAAGCCAAATTCCACTGCGAGGCAAAATTTTTGAGCTGGCTAAAAACTGCCCAGTTATAGGTGATACATCTCTTGAAAAAAGAACGCCTTCCGCTCTTATTAATTGGTTTACGACAATTCTCTCAACTCCCGAAATAATAAAAGTGCCTTTATCGGTCATCAAGGGGATATCACCCATGTATATTTGTGAACTTTTTTCTTTTTTTGCGATCGGGTCTTTAATAGTAGCATTGAGATACCAGGGAGCATCATATGTTCTTCCGGTTCTTCTTGCCTCCGACGGGGTAATATTTGCTTTATCAATATTGGGTTTTTGTAGTTTTAAAATCCAGCCTCTACCAGAGTTGTCTTCAATTGTTCCCAGTTCGTCTAAGATTTCTTGTAAGCCTTCCTTTTTTATCCAGTTGTATGAATCCAGCTGAATATCGATCAAATTTGGTAATTTTGCAGATATTTTTCTTTTTGAAAAGCTATGTCTCATGTATGTTTTTTATCCTTGTTTTTGGATACAAATTTAATTGTATAATGACTTATTACTTAAAGTAAATAACACCGCTAATGCCCTTTTTCACAGGTATCACAACAAAAAATCCTATAGTTCAAGGACAAAGGTGACGTTAACATATATTGTTACTTCTGTCAATAATTACAACACAAACCCAAACTTAGTCAAGGGCCAAAACCTAAATACTACCCTGCCGAGAATGAGTTTTTCGTCAACTAGTCCAAATACCCTGGAATCAACTGAGTTTCCCCTGTTATCCCCCATTACCAAGTAATAACCTTCGGGGATTCGCATCGCACGGCCTTCCCTAACCCCCATATTGCCATAAGTACAGCTACTTTCGGCCAAATAGTTTTCTTGCAAAATAAATCGCAGGTTATCTTTGGCAACATACAAATTGCAGTTATATATTTTAAAAATATCTCCGGGCATCCCAACGATTCTTTTAATGAAGTGTTTCCTTTCCATTCCCGGTGGATATAAAACCACAATATTACCCCTATCAAATTTTCTGAATATTTTATCCACAAGAATTCTTTGATTCGTATAAAAAGTAGGTTCCATACTTGGTCCTGAGATAGATTCCACAGAACCGACAAAGGAATAAATGGTTAAAATTACGACCCCCGAAACTATAACAGTTTCAACAAAGTCTATTAGTGCAGTTTTGATCTTCATATATGCCATAATAAATTTATGCTAAAAACCCTAAAAAGCAACCTTCCATTTTTGGTATTGGCAGTATTCATTTCGTTTACGGCATATTTTAACAGTTTATCAGGCGAATTTGTTAGCGCGGATGACGAACCGGGAATAGTAAATAACTCTTCGTTAACAAGTGATAGCATACTTCTACACAAAAACATTCAACAAACCATAAACAGTGTTATTGTAAAAACCTTCGGAATAAAACCTGCTCCTTTCCATGTGCTGTCCCTAACTCTTCATTTAATTAATATTATTTTGGTGTTTGCTTTAACAAAAGAGCTTATTTCAACACGTATTTCCGCCATTACAACGTTACTCTTTGCCTTACATCCCATAAATACCGAAGCAGTTACATGGATTTCTGCATCCGGATACTTATTAAGGAATATATTTCTGTTTTCAACGGCTTACCTATTTACTAGGTATATTAAAGAAAAAAACATCAAGTTCTACATTGGTAGTGTTTCTGTCTACCTGCTCGGACTATTTACAACGAAAGATCCCTGGATTCTTACTACTCTACCTATTTTAGGTATAATCGACTACTTTTTTCTATCTGCCAAGCACCCCAGGATGCAAATAAATGCTGTCTACAAGTATTTGCCCTTTATAACCTCAACTTTTATTTTCATCCTTATAATTATATTTCCTCAATATAGAAACAGAGTTGAAGTGTTGTCAATCGATACTCAAAGCGTAACTCCTGTAATAAATAGGGCGCCTTATATTCTGTTTAAAACAGCGGAATTGCTAATAATGCCCATTAACCTAACTATTTACCATGATAATAGTCAGATTTCTTATGGTGACTACCAATGGATGGTGGCCATTTCACTAATTTGGTTGCTAATAGTTCTAAGATATTGGCAAAAGAATAGAACCGTAACAGGGCTGTTATTCGGAATCCCCTTGACTTTGTTGCCATCCTTTAGCCCTGTAATAATTGCTTGGTTTATAGCCGAAAGGTATCTATACACTGCTACATGGCTATTTTCTATAGGTGTGGCAATGCTACTACTAAAACTTAATAAATCTGTGTTTGCGGCAGTGCTTACTATTATATTGATTTTGTATTGGGTGCGGGTTGTTGATAGAAATCGAGATTTCGCTGATAATATAGCCCTGTGGGAAGCAACCCAAAAAACCAATCCCGTAAGCTACCGTGTATATAACAATTTAGGAGACGCTTATCTTAGGGCTGGCGATACGCAAAAAGCAGTGGCGAGTTTTCAACACGCTATCGAGATTAACCCACAATACTCTGATGCCATTTACAATTTAGGAAGATTATATGTAGACTTGGGACAAACTGAAGAAGCCCGGTTACTGCTAAATAGATCATTAGAAATTAACCCCAATTTAGTGCCGGCTACGGAACTACTGGAAAAAATAGGACGGTAATTTTTTAGTTTTACCGTCCGACTTGATTTATGCAAGGCATTTCAGAAACTCACCGATTTCCCCAATTACCAGTGTTCCCTCCGGAACGGTCCCGCTTAGATAAACTGACCAAGCTTCCTTATTCTTTATCCAAAACAACAGCTTGATTCCTGCTTTTCTGGCAGATTCGATATCTCCTTTGAGGTTGTCACCTATCGCCGCCACTTCCTCTACACTTACTCTAGCTGCCTTTGCGCCACTAACCCAAGCTTCCAATGTTTTAAATTCAGCGGGACTTATACAAACAACGTGATCGAAAAATACACCTAACCCTGTCACCTCAAGCTTAAAAGCTGTCCATTCTATTGAAGCGTGTGTCACCAACACACAGGTAATTCCGGCTTGTTGGAGCAAAGTTAATACTTCCACCGCACCTTCAAAAACTTCCGGAATATCCGTATATACCAAAAACACGATTCTCAATGCTTCTTTCCAAATTTCCGAAGAAACCCCCGGAAACTCAGCCTGAAGCTGTTTGTAGGTTGCAACCCACCTTTTTGGATCAACCGAATATTGGAAAAACAGTTCAGTGTTTATTTCTCCTTGCCTTTTCTTCAGTTGTTCCTTATCCAGCTTTGGATACCAGGAACAGATAAAGTCTATCGACTCATCCATTCTTTTGTAAAAAAGCTCGCGCACTTTAATCAAAGTGTCGTCGAGATCAAAAAGAATGGCCTTGATACCGTACTTTTTTGCCCAAGCTCGCACGATCCTCACCCAAGGTGTACCCATATCATTCTCTATCTAGCCGAACAATTGCTGCAGCCCCACAGTTCACGCACAAAGCCGGATCTGGGGGTACAACATACTTCACACCACAGTAAGCGCAAATATAAACATAGCTTCCGCTCTCCTTAAATAGTGCAAAAGATGTTCCACTCTCAGGCTGAAAATGGGTCGCCCCAAGCTCGACCATCTTGGCATAGAGACCCTGCGCCTCTGCCATATTTAGAGTTGAGGTATTTTTGACTGTAAAAGTACCAACCTTCTTCATACTTCCTCCTTGTGAGTTTTGAATCTCGAATATGTCGCTGGATTATAGCACTATTTACCGTGACAATTTTTGTACTTTTTTCCACTACCACATGGGCACGGGTTGTTGCGACCAACTTTAGGAGTTCCTGATGCGACTTTTTGAACCTTGAATTCTCTTCCGGACGAATCCAACACTTTGGTATTGGCTAACTTTGCCTCTTCACTAACACCTGTCTCAATCTCACCATGCTTATACTCTATTTTTTTGTTCTCCAATGAATTCTTTGATTTCACTCTCTTATCTGCATCTTGAACAACTGCAACGAGTCTATCTCCCATATTCGAATAGATCTGAGTAATTAATATACCAAATCTTTCGTGTCCTTCTTTTTTGTATTCCACCATAGGATCCTTTTGGGCATATCCTCTTAATCCTATCCCCTCTCTCACCTGATCCATATCAACTAAGTGTTCCATCCACAGAAAATCTATAACCGGCAAGCTGAGTTGGGAAACAATATTAAGCCAAATTTCCTGGCCAAATTCTTCTTCTCTTTTATCCCAGTCCTTTCTCCTAAAACTAGAGTTTTCCGCTAACTTATCCATTAACCATTGCTGATACTCAACAAAGCCTGATTCGAGCTCCAGTACTCTTCTTCTCAACTTATAAACAACTTCTCGGTGTACGTTTATAACGTCATCCATTTCAACAAGCTGTTTACGTCTATCAAAGTTAAAACCTTCAACTCTCTTTTGAGCATTTTCAATTGATTTTGTAACTATTCCGGCTTCTAGAGGAATGCTTTCGTCAACCCCAAATCTATCCATAATCCCCTGCATTTTGTCACCGCCGAATATTCGCATTAAATCATCTTGAAAGGATACAAAAAACCTTGAAGATCCCGGATCCCCTTGTCGTCCCGATCGTCCCCTAAGCTGATTATCTATTCTGCGCGATTCGTGTCTCTCAGTTCCTATAACGTGCAACCCGCCTGAGTTTTTGACTGCCTCATAAAGTTTCGCGTCAAATGGATCGCCGCCTAAGATGATATCGACTCCCCTACCGGCCATGTTTGTTGAAATCGTGACAGCTCCTTTTTTACCGGCTTGTGCAATAATCAAGGCTTCACGTTCGTGGTTTTTTGCATTCAAAATTTCATGCGGAATGTTTTTACGAGTAAGAAAATTATGCAGTAACTCACTCTTTTCGACCGAAGTTGTACCAACCAAAACCGGTTGGCCATTCTTATGCCTCTCTGCAATCTCCTCCGCTACTGCCTTAAATTTTGCAGACTCGCTCTTGTAAACAAGATCATTATTATCTTTTCTTATTAACGGTTTGTGCGTAGGGATTTCTAATACATCAAGTTTATAAATCTTATAAAACTCTTCGGCCTCAGTTAGGGCAGTACCCGTCATGCCCGCAAGTTTTTTATACATTCTAAAATAATTTTGATATGAAATTTCAGCTAAGGTTTTGGACTCCTGCTGAATAGTAACACTCTCTTTTGCTTCAATTGCCTGGTGTAGGCCGTGAGAATATCTGTTGCTTGGGAGCAATCTTCCGGTAAACTGGTCGACAATAATAACCTTATCGTCTTTAACAACATAGTCCCGATTTTTTTCGTACAAAGCATATGCAATAAGAGCTTGCTCTATTAGGTGAACCATTTCGAAGTCTTCTTCGTAAAGGTGTTCTATGCCCAGTAATCTCTCGACTCTTCTTATGCCTAAATCCGATAGAGTAGCTGTCCTAAATTTTTCATCTACATCATAATCCTGATCCTTAGCCAACGATCTTATAATTTTATCGGCTTCCAAATATCTGGATGCTGATCGAGAGTCAGCGGCCGAAATAATCAAAGGAGTACGGGCTACGTCAATAAGTATGGAGTCGACTTCATCTACAATTGCGTAATTATGCTCCCCCCAAGTTCCAATAGGATTTGTTTGAACCATCTCGTTAATATTTCTCACCATATTATCCCTAAGGTAGTCAAAACCAAACTCGTGATTAGTTCCATAAGTGATATCAGCTTTGTAAGCCTCTGCTCGTGAAACTTCGCGTAAGTGAATAGCATACATATCGTCAAACTCAGTTCCTGTATAGGAAGAATCGTAAATAAAAGCTCTGTCCTGCATTATTACACCCACAGTCACTCCAAGCATTTCATATATCTTACCCATCCACCCTGCACCATGACGTGACAGATAATCGTTTGGAGTTACTAAGTGAACACCTAACCCTGCCAGTGAATTAAGATATAAGGGCAAAGTTGCTGCATTGGTTTTTCCCTCACCGGTTTTTAACTCAGCTATTTTCCCCTGGTGCAAAACCACACCTGCAATTAGTTGAACATCATGTAAAACTTTTCCGTCATCAACCTGCCTGGTTACTTCTTTAACCAAAGCAAAGGCCTCGGCTAGAATACCGTTCAAATAGTCTTCTCGCCTATCCCTCTCGCTTATTTCAGCTAAAGCTTGTTTCCACACCAATGTTTTTGATTTAATCTCATCTGGTTGGATATCCTTAAGTTTTTCATATAAATCGTTTATTCTGTCAACCTGAGGTTTAAGCTTATTAATTTGGCGTCCATTGGAATCCAGTAATTTTCTGATAAAATCCATAACTAACAGATTATAACACCCGCTCAAAGTGTCGAAAGGAGAATGAACATGACTGGAAAAAAGATGTCCCTAGAAAACTTCTTGAATCAGCACCACTTGGTGACTGTTGAAATTAAAATGGAACCCGGCTATGAAGTTGCTGTAATCACTTTTGAAAACCACAGGCGCCAGGAAACGGTACGAATATATTCATCCACCGAAGGAGAAAAATACTTTATATTCAAGGTAAACTCAAAACAAATTGGAAAGCCCCTGTTACCTAGACTCCATTGGGACGTGATAATTGTAGTTGTTGAAAAATAAGGGGCAATGCTTTACCAAAAGTAGATGCCCCTTAGTGTTGCCAGTAATATCAAAGCCAAGACTACTCTGTAAACTACAAACGCTTTTAACCCCATTTTGTTAATGTACTTAAGCAGAAAATTTATTGACAAAACACCGGCTCCGAAGCTGGACAGCAACCCAATCAAAACTGTGGGCAGTGCAATTGAGGATAGATCAGAAAAAGAAGAAATTCCTTTATATAACCCGGCAACTATAACTATTGGGATTGATAGCAAAAACGAAATCCTTGCACTGAACTGCTTATCGTGACCTAAAAGCAAACCTCCTGAAATAGTTGCACCCGACCTTGAAATTCCTGGTAACAGAGCAAAAGCCTGAAACAAACCTATTAAAAAGGCATTTTTGAAAGTTAAACTAGTTGATACTATTTTGCGTTGATATAATTCTGCCAAATACATTAATAAACTACCAATGAGCAGGAACAAGGCTACAAATCCAACTCCCCTAAAAATCCCCTCGACATAATCACCCACTAACACTCCCAGTATACCGGCGGGTATTGATCCCGCTAGTATCTGGTACCCTAACTTACGATTTCTGACTAGTATCTCTACCAGATCTTTCCAAAAGTAGGTGATTAGTGCCAAAGCACTCCCTAAATGCAAGGTAGTATCAAATACCAAGGGGTGTTCAGCCCACCCGAAAAACTTCGGAAACAAAATTAGGTGGGCAGTAGAAGATATTGGTAGAAACTCCGCGATCCCTTGAACAATGCCGAGTATTAAAGCCTGAAAGTTACTAGTCACTTCAATTTCTCCCAAAAACTAAAACATTATCAGAGTTAGTATAACCGGCAACCACTAAACACTGAACGTTCGTCAGCAAGCCTGAAACATATTGTATGAAGTTATTAACTTCGTCCTGGTGGTGCTGAAGGTAAATTCTATTAAATATCACTAGTCCCCCTTTTCTAACCAAGCTTTTTACAGCTGATATAAAATTACCTGACTTGCCTAAATCAGGGTAATTTTCTCCCACGTATATATCCACCATTAACACATCAAAAGACGCTGTAGAGATATCAAACTCCAGGGGATCTACAACTACTTTCATCGCATCGGCTACTATTAATCTGTGATTAGCAATTTTATCTGCGTCAAAGTATTTCTTAGCTATCTCAACCATAACAGGATCAAACTCAACACTCGTAAGTGCAACCTCTGGGAATTTCTTTGTTATTAAGTGAGACAAGGTTCCTCCCCCAAAACCCAGCAACAGCATCCTTTTCATGTCTGGTTGATGCTCATTGAGTATTTCTAAAGTTTTTCCCCAATACAGCCTGCTACATGCGGGTGAATCCCAGTTGAGTGATTGAACAAAATTGTTCACCATTATTTTACGAGTTTTGCCTACATGAAGGACTCTGATAGTACCGTTTAATGGGGAATCAAATTCCTCTAATACCTTAGGAATTTGTAACTGGGCTACATCAAGAATGCTCATATGATTTTAATATTACTTTATTATGTCAAATCCCGTGTATTGTCGCAAAACTTCCGGAACTACTATAGAGCCATCCTTCTGCTGATAGTTCTCAATTATGGCGATTAGTATTCGACCTATCGCAAAAGCAGTGGCGTCGTTCATATGAACAAACTTCAAATTACCTTTTAAATCTTTATAACGCGTGTTTAACCTTCGCGCCTGGTAATCGGTCATATAATCTGAAGTATGGGTTTCCCTATACGTATTCTGTCCGGGCAACCAACAGTTGATATCAATTTGTTTATAATCAGGCTTGCCCATATCACCTGTACATAGGATCATCACCTGGTAAGGTATCTCAAGCTGCTGAACTAAATATTCCTGGATAGTCACAATTAGCTCTTGTTCCTTCACGCCATCTTCTTCCGTTGAAAATACTTCCATTTCCAGTTTATCGAATTGATGAGTTCTGAACATACCACGCATATCTTTTCCATAGGTCCCGGCTTCGCGTCGAAATGCGGTTGAATACCCAATAAACCTCAAAGGTAAATCTGCCGCGGCCAAAGTCTCGTCCATAAACATAGGCCCAAGTGTATGTTCGGCACTTCCGATAAGCATTTGATCGTCCTGCTCCAAATAATATCTATCATCGATGGGATCAAATCTATCCATCTTTTTTGCCACTTCCGCTTTTAGCAACACCGGAGGAACTACAGGGATAAAAGGTTTGTTATATTTGTTGCCTACTTTTGCTGCTAATTCCGAAATAATCTTGCCATCTCCTAATGTTTTTAGCACATATTGGACTAGAGCGAACTGCAACAGCACTGCCGCACCTTTTAAATAGTAATGCCTGCTACCTGTAACTTTCGACGCGGTTTCGACGTCGACAATTCCCAATGGAACTGCTATATCGACATGGTCTTTGACTTCAAAGTCAAACTTTTTTGGTTCGCCCCATGTTCTTAATACCTGGTTTTCACTTTCATCTTTTCCAGCCGGGACATCATCCGCTATCACATTAGGTACTAAAAGCATCATTGAATCAAATACCTTTTTGGTTCCTTCTAAATCACTCTCAAATTGCTTTAATTTGTTTTTTATCTCTAAAGCTCGCTCAACATACTTTTGGCGGTCCTCCTGAGGAACTTTTCCTATATCCTCTGATAATCTGTTTTTCTCGGCTCTTGCACCCTCGACAGAATATAAAATTGCCAAGTAGTTATTGTGTACATCTATTAGTTTATCTATATCGATTAGCTCCTCTTTTTTCTTAGCCTTTACCGCATATTTAACTTTTTCTATATTTTCTTTAATAAATTTTATGTCCAACATAAATACCTTTCATAGTAAGTATATACTTTTCGGGTATAAAAAATCCCCGACTTGTTTTCGTCAGGGCCTCACCGGCCTGCCATTTCTTCCCTTTTCGTCGCATTTTGGTTATAATACGTGCAATTATTACCAAAAGCCTACCGAAAGTAAAGGAGATCATATGTATCAAACCTCGATTTTGGAACGTGAGCCTTATACGGCTCTGGTAGAAGTGATACCAAATTTAGGAGCTCATTTAGCTCATATCGACCTATCCGTCTTGCTCATTGAAATTGCCAAAAAGCCTTATCTCAAGCTTCAGGCTAAAATGAGCTTTAGTGATCCTAAGCATGGACCGCCTGAATACCACTCGTATATCCTTAAGCTTGAAGATCTTGAACTGGCCTGGCAGGCAACGGAAATGTTCAGACGAATTTTTGTGTTGCCCCACGGAGCTATTCAAGACATCAACGATCCTATCGAATGCCAGAACCCCTTCTTGGAGTGCGTTATAATGCTTTCCGAACCTCTCTTCATGAGAATCCATGTTGCGTGTATTTTAGCTAGGAGGTTTCCGGGAGGCTTCTTGGGGGTATTAAATTCGAGAAAAGAAATTATGGATAGGCATCCAAACCTTAACTTTGCAAAACAAAGATTAAAAGAACTTGAAGTTGGCGCCTAACTGTAATAGACCGTGGGATTTTACAAACCCACGGTTTTTTTATGTAAGCCTTGCAAATACAATAAAGGATGATATTATTGCAACGATAACTGGTTGACACAAACCAAGTTTTTTGTTCTTATTGACCAACAAAAGTTGATTTGTTACAATCAACCGCGTTCTTTGTTGATGCAAAATAAACAGGTAATAAATAAAGACGGAAAAATATTAGAAGCCTTAATGGGAGGGATGTTTAGGATAGAGCTCGACGACAGCAGTGTAGTCATAGCCTCAATATCCGGAAAGATGAGAAAGTCTCGTATCAGAGTTCTCCCTGGAGATAGAGTGAGAATGGAATTTTCACCTCACGACCTTTCTCGCGGCAGAATAGTTTATAGACTTTAATATTTTTCAAAATATAAAAAAGTAATGAAAGTTAGATCTTCGGTAAAGACAATTTGCAGAGAATGCAAAGTTATAAGAAGAAAAGGCGTTGTTAGGGTGATTTGCAAGCGAAATCCCAAGCACAAGCAACGTCAAGGATAATATGCCAAGAATAAAAGGTGTTGATATACCAAATGATAAGAGAATAGAAATCGCGCTTACATATATATACGGGGTCGGAAAAGCCTGGTCTACAAAAATACTTTCGACTAATGGAATTAACCCGGATACAAGAGCAAAAGATCTTACAGAAGAAGACATTGCCAAGATAAACAAATCTATCACCGAGTTTCAAATACTTACCGAAGGCGAATTAAGAAGACAAAAAAGCTCAAACATAAGACGCCTACAAGAGATTAAGTCATATAGAGGTTTAAGACATTCCAAAGGGTTACCAACCAGAGGCCAAAGAACAAGAAGTAATTCTCGAACAAGAAAAGGCAAAAGAAAAACCGTAGGAGGAATGAAAAAGAAATTAGCTAAGAAATAATATGGCAAGAAAAAAGAAGGAAAAAACAATACCATCAAGCGGAAAAGTATTTATCACCGCCACAATGAATAACACAATCATTACTATCACCGACAGTGATGGAAATACCTTATTCACAGGAAGTTCCGGAAACGCCGGATTTAAGGGGTCAAGAAAATCCACCCCATACGCCGCTACAAAAGCTACCGAAACAGTAGCTCAAAAAGCTGCTTCAGCAGGTTTAAGAGAAGTATCCGTTATAGTGAAAGGACCTGGAATGGGCCGTATTTCCTCAATTAAGGCACTAAAAACAGCAGGGCTTAACGTTGTAGCAATTTCAGACATGACTCCTATGCCCCACAACGGATGTCGCCCAAAGAAAAAGAGGAGAGTTTAATAATATGGCAAGATACCACGGACCAAAATGCAGGCTATGTAGACGAGAAGGGATTAAACTCAATCTTAAAGGAACCAGATGTGATGGAGAAAAATGTACTATGAATAAGAGGACACAAGCTCCGGGACAGCATGGCACATCAAGAAGGGCACTATCTAACTTTGGTAAACAACTAAGAGAAAAACAAAAAGCGAAAAGAATATACGGAATTCTCGAAAGACAATTTAAAAACTATGTTAATGAAGCAATGAAAGAAAAAGGCATTACCGGGGAAAACCTCTACAGGAAACTTGAATCAAGGATGGATAATATGGTATACAGAAGCGGGTTCGCAGTATCAAGAGCACAAGCTCGACAATTAGTGAGAAGAGGACTATTTGAAGTAAACGGTAAAAAAGCAACGATTCCTGCGAGAACATTAAGAATTGGGGATACAATTAAACCGGTGGATTTTCAAAAAATTCATGCAAGAGAGGGTTTTGTTTTACCCGATTGGCTTCAAGCTAATGTAAAGGAAAAAACTGTAAAGTATGTAGTTCTTCCCTCTATGGATGAATTACAAGAAAGGTTTGATATTCAGGCTATAATTGAATCGTATTCTAGATAATTTTTAGGAGGTATTTTTTAAATGACAACAAACGTATCGATAGAAAATTTAAAAGTTAAGGCACGAGAAGAAGGAAAGAATAAAGGCGTATTTGAATTTGAACCTTTACCTACCGGGTATGGCTATACCATAGGTAATGCCCTAAGAAGAGTTCTGTTAACATCCATTAAAGGAGCAGCAATAACCCAGATAAAAGTAGCGGGGGCTAATCACCAATTCTCTACACTAGCCGGGGTTAAGGAAGATTTGGTAGAAGTAACGATGAATCTAAAACAGGTAAGACTACAGTTGCATGGTGAGAATCCTGTTGTAGTTTCGTTAAAGAAAAAGGGACCTGGAAAAGTGACTGCAGGGGACATTGAAGAAACTTCGGACCTTAAAGTAATGAATAAGGAACAACATATAGCTACCTTAGCTGATTCCAAGACACAGTTTGATATAGAGCTCGTAGTGGAACCAGGTGTTGGCTATTCTCCGATGGAAGAAAGACAAACTTCAAAGGTAGGTGTTATCGTAATTGACGCATTATTCTCTCCGGTATTGTTAGCCAAATTTGAAGTGGAACCTACTCGATTTGCAGATAGAACCGACTTAGATAAAGTTGTGTTGGAGGTTGAGACAGACGGTAGCATCTCTCCGAAAGAATCCATCAAGGCTGCTGCAGGAGTACTTAAAAAATATTATCAAGCTGTATCACAATGGGTTAATCTCGAAGATATAGAGGAAGAGAAAGAAGAGGAGCTATCCGAACTTCCCGCAAAGTCAAACGAGGAAGACATTGCAATAGAGGAGCTACCCTTACAAACAAGAACCATTAACTCTTTAAAGAAAAGCAAAATCACCACGTTGGCCCAACTTGGAAAAATGTCCGACGAAGAAATTGCTGATGTTAAAAACTTAGGAGAAAAGTCTCTGTCTGAAATCAAAGATCTACTCCAAAAAGAAGGTTATCGATAATGAGACATAGAATCGTAGGTAAAAAGCTCGGTAGAGATGATGATCACAGAAAGGCCCTGTTGAGAAACTTAGCCGGACAGGTGATTGATAAAGAGGAAGCCGAAACTACCTTGGCAAAAGCCAAGTACTTAAGGCCTTATCTCGAAAGGCTCATTACACGAGCAATAAAAGCCTCAAAAGCTGATGACAGCGTGGTTAAATATAATGCAGTTAAATACCTAAAAGGGAAGATTTATCCTCAGGATTCTGTAAAGAAACTGTTTGACAGTATATTGCCAAGGTTTATGAATGTACCAGGAGGATACACTAAAGTTACAAGAACCCGAAACAGAGACGGCGATGGAGCCCTGATGGCTAGAATCGAATTTTCAAAGGAAGCCGGCAAAAAATCGGCAAAATAACCAGTATGAAAGGTAATACGTACGCACCAAATCAAGATAATATAAAGAAAGAATGGCACTTCATAGATGCCACCGATCAAACTTTGGGGCGCTTGGCTTCTAAGGTTGCGCACATAATCATCGGCAAAAATAAGGTGGAGTACTCACCTAATTCGTTGGTAAATGACTCTGTTGTAGTCACAAACACATCAAAGATAGTAGTAACAGGGAAAAAGGATACCGACAAAATATACATTAAGCATACAGGGTTCCCAAAGGGACTTAGAGAAATAACATATTCAAAAATGAAAGAAAAGGATCCCACGAAAGCACTAAGATTAGCAGTGTACGGAATGCTTCCTCATAACAAATTAAGAGCTAAGAGGATAAAGTGTCTACATATTTACTCCGGGGAAGATCACCCACACAAAGCCCAGATAGCAAAGTAATTTTATGGCAAAAGAAACAAAAACAGAAACTAAAATTAAAAAGGATTTTATTTCGGGCACCGGAAGAAGAAAAACCGCAGTAGCCAGTGTCTTTATTTGGAAGGAAAAGGGCGAAATCCTAGTGAATAATACACCTATAGAAACTTACTTCCCAACTGAAAAAGATCAAATAAAGTGGCTCAAACCTTTCCATCTAATTGGTGTATCCCACCCAAAATCAAAATTTGATATACACATTCAGGTTAGCGGATCGGGAAAAAGTTCACAACTAGATGCAGTGATTCATGGGATATCCCGGGCACTTGCAACAATGGAAGAAGAGTATCACTTATTACTTAGTCAAAACGGCATGTTATCCAGAGATCCGCGTATGGTGGAAAGAAAAAAGCCTTATCTTCACAAGGCTCGAAAAGCCCAACAATACTCAAAGAGATAATATTAAAAGGTTATACTTTCCTCAAGAACAGTTCTCAGTTCTGTTAAAAGGTTTTCAAGCTTATTCTTTGTATCTACTCTTATCAGTGGAGTCGAATAGGTGTCGGAAATATCCTCCAATACTCTTAAGGGAGGCTCACTAACACCTGTTTCGTATGAAGATATCGCCTTACCTGATAATCCTATTTTTTTTCCAAATGAAGCCTGGGAAATATTTAGCTTTAGTCTTAAACCACGAATTTTAGTACCTATTATTGAACTTTTATTATTTTCCATTAATAACAGAATATACCTTATTGAAGTATACATTGCAATAATATACATTGTGATTAATGTCGTGGTGCAAAATAAAAGATTTAATATTAGAAGAGAGACCTCGTGAAAAGCTTATAACCTATGGATCCGAATTCCTTACGGATGTTGAGTTGCTTGCCTTGGTTTTAGGGACCGGAGGAAAAAAAATTTCCTCGTTAGATTTAGCGAGAACTCTAATTAAAGATTATGGCAAACTGGAAAACGTTCTAAAATCCGATATTGAAAAACTAATTAACTACAAACATATCGGAAAGGCTAAGGCAGTGGCTCTAAAAGCGATCGAACAAATAACAGAGAGACATATCTCATTTGAAGCAGAACCCGGATACCAAATTAGATCCCCCTCAGATATTTACCGATACCTAAGAAAAGATCTAAAGGACAAGGACCAAGAGCATATCTATGTATTGTGTCTGAATTCGTGTAACAAAGTAATATCGAAAAACCTTATATCAATAGGCACAAACAAAGAAGCCCTGCTATCTGGAAGGGAAGTATATATAAAAGCCTTGGAGAAAGGGGCGTCAAGCATAGCTTTGGTTCACAACCATCCAACAGGCTCGCTGGAAGCAAGCCCGGATGACATTGCCACCACACAGAAAATCGCTGAAATTGGCCAGTATCTCAATCTTCCATTACTCGATCACCTAATAATTGGTAAGAATGATTTTTTCAGCATGAAAATGGCAGGATTACTAAATTTGGATAGAAAGGAGGTGAGCAAATATACAAAAAAATCTTAGACTTTCGAGCAAAAAAATAATAGCAAGCGCAGCACTAATAATTACTATTCTAGGTTTGGCAGGCGCTTCCTGGGCGGCTTTTGCCGACAAAGGCGAGGTATTAGGAAGTACATTTAGCGTGGGATCAGCAAACATCCGGCTACTACAGGATCTTGCAGGGGGAATAGATCCTTCTAACTTAGTAGAACAGTTAACCGGACCAAGTTTCCAGAACATAAGTCCTAATTGGAATCAAAATTACTTAGTAAAACTGTACAACAACGGAACATCCCAAATGCAATTAACAACCCACGCCAGGTATGTAACGACAAACGATCCTCAGGATTTGAGAACCTTAATATACGTGGAACCTTTTAAGTGGAATGATGCTAATGCCAATGGAGTTTTAGACACCGGAGAAGAAGGAACCAGCCTAGGAAGAAAAACCTTGGTTAAATGGAGTACAGAAGGATACGATTTGGGAACTCTGGCAACTGGTCAAATTCAAGGAGTATTACTCAAGTTCTCCACAGATGCTGTTAGTGACTCAAAACAGGGAGCAACGGCAATTATTGACTTCGTTTTCGATTCAATAGGTATCTAACAAAAAAACCCACCGGGTGCAAAACTCGGTGGGTTTACAGATTTCGAATCAATCCTGGTACTGTATAACGAGTGAAACCGCGTCGTCTGAGATCCATTCAAAATCGACCTTCACCCTATAACGTCCGGCAAGAATAGAAATTGAAGACAACTGTTGCCGTTGAGATCTAATGCACACTATTGAGCAGTTTTTCAACGTAAGCAGTTTCAATCCTTCTCTGAAAACGGGAAAAATCATTTCCCAATAGACGTCTTCATACCTATCTTTACACAGGGTTTCGAATTCCTTCTTAACAATTTCCTCAACTTTCAATCGGCGAATAGTACGATTTTGGAATTCCTCAATGTCCCTTTGAGCCTGAAGTCTTTTCCTACGTGTTCTTTGTAGCACCATTTCTACCTCCTCTAGTCGACCAGGGGCGCATACCAAAGTACCACAACCACCCTGGTATCCGACTGCCAGTTAAATACCGGTTGGAATATGAATGAATTGTTCACTGCCACATATCCCGCCGAAAGACCCAACACAAGTTCCTCTTTAACCCCCGCTACTTCCTCAATACGGAGTAACGACTCTTTCAATACGCGTAGAACCTGCTGCCAGGTGGGACACAGTTGGAGAGAATTTTGGTCGGAAAAATTCGAAAAAATTACAAACAGCAACTCAGCTTCAACGGTTCTCCGATATTCTCTGAGAAGATGCTTCCTGCACAAATGGTTTAACAATATCATCTCAACCTCCTATCAGCCTAATGTTCCTGCATTTTAGCATATCTTCGCTATCGCTTCATTTCCTGTTAAACTATTTGTATGGGTGTTTCAAGATATTTAAGAGAGTTTATCGGATGGTGGCTATGGGAAACTCCAAAGAGACTATTTAAAGTAGGTCACAGATACCTGATCCTAATAAATAATCAGTTATCCTTTACTTTAAATATAAGGCTGTTATTCACCCCTTTGTTTGGAGATTACTCGTTTATTGGGCGTTTTATCGGATTTTCGGTGAGAATATTCGAGATCATTTTCGGTTTGATTTTTGTCGGAATTTTAACAATTGTGTTCTTCGCCGTTCCCCTTATTTGGTGGCTTGCACCTGTTGTGCTATTTCCCTGGCTTAATGTAATACCTTTTATAGCAATTGCAGTTTTATACTTGCTACACATTGCCCTGAATAAAGATACACCAGAAAAGAAAGTTTCCGATGTAAGCCTTTCTGATGTAAAAAAGTCATTTCGCCCGGCAACAAAGTATTATTTAGCACTTTTACGGAGAAGTTTTCATGACGGAGTTTTGGCACTATTTGAAAATCCGCAGGTAAAGTTTCTACTAAAGAAAACTGAGCTGGAACTTCCAGATTTCATAAAGAAGATATCGGAAGCCCGGGACATAAACCTAGCAGATATTGAAACAAAAACTTTTGAAATGGCAAAAAAGCAACAAAGCAGGTATGTAGAATTGGAACAATTATTCCTTACAGTTATAGAAAACATGCCTAAGTGCGACTTGTTGCTGGGAAACTTCGGCACAAAGCTTTCTATACTACAAAAGGCTACACAAGGGATAGTAAGTGACAGAGAAAGATTGTCCCGACTGTATTTGTGGCAAGATGACTACAAAATGCTCTTTACCGGAGGAATTGGAAAAGGAATGACCGGCCATGTTACCCCACGACTCGATGCTATGTCGGAGGATTTTACAAAACAAGCTAAGAAAGGGGGGTATGAAAGGTTTACAGTTAGAGAGAACTCAATTAAAAAAATCGGGGAAATGTTGTCGGGGTCTAATGAGAACATCCTGGTTATAGGGGATCCCGGCTCGGGAAAAACCTCATTAGTAAAGGGCATCGCATACAAAATAATCGAGGGAACCGAATACAAATCTTTGAAAAATAAACGCATAGTGAGTATCGAGCTCAGCGGTATGATCGGAGGAACAGCCTCCTCAGGGCAATTAGCTCAAAAAATAAATGATGCGATAAAAGAAGCTCAAAGCTCACGTGATATTATTCTGTTTGTCGATGAAATTCACACTTTGGTATCCGGAGGTGAGGGCTCCCTAATATACTCTATTCTGGAACCAATATTATCTTCGGGAACCATCCAGTTTTTAGCTGCCACTACAAAGCAGAATTATCGAAAATACATAGAACCAAACGGAGCATTCTCACGTTTATTTAATTTACTTGAACTGGAACCTGCAACTAAAGAGGAAACACTAAGCATTCTTAAATTCGATGTTGAAGAGATAGAAACCAAGAGAGGCCTTTTTGTAACCTATCCTGCACTAGAGAAAATTGTAGATTTATCCGAAAAACTAATCCACGAAAGGGTTTTACCTGATAAGGCCGTACAAATTCTGGACAGAGTCGCTTCCGCGGCCGCCCACGGAACTAAAATTGTCAATACGGATGCAGTAGAAAAAGAAATTGCCGAAATGACTCATATCCCTATGGAAGCTGTAACACAAGAAGAAGCAACCAAATTACTTAACATAGAGGAATTGTTAAAACAAATGGTAATTGGCCAGGATTTTGCCATAAAACAAATATCGTCGGCCCTTAAAAGAGCTCGTGCGGGAATGAGGGATGAAAAGAAACCAATAGCAAGCTTTCTATTTGTAGGAACTACAGGGGTTGGAAAGACCCAAACTGCAAAGGCGCTCGCAAAAAACTATTTTGGCGATGCTAAAAATATGATCAGGCTGGATATGAGCGAATACCAGCAGCTGGATAGTATAAATAGACTCCTTGGAACCCCTGATGGCAGCACCAAAGGGATTCTAACAGAAAAAGTAAGAACTCAGCCTTTCGCTTTGCTGTTACTAGACGAAATTGAGAAGGCCCACCCCAATATACTGCTTACCTTTTTACAGGTATTAGACGATGGCAGGCTCACTGATTCCTCCGGACTAACAGTTGATTTCACAAATACCATAATAATTGCAACTAGCAATGCAGGTACCAAAGTTATCCAGGAAGCATTTACAGCAGGAAAAAACCCGGATGAAATGAAAGAAACTGCAATGATGCAGGTACGTGAAAAATTTGCCCCCGAATTTTTGAATAGGTTTAATGGAATTATCGTATTCAATCCACTCACAAAAGACAACGCCAAGAACATAGCCAAGCTCTTATTCAAGGAAGTTGCCATAGCAGCGGAACATAAAGGCATTAAGTTGTCATTCACCGATGATCTTATATCTAAAGTGGTAGAGAAGGGGTACAGCCCGGAATGGGGGGCACGCCCTATGTCGAGAGTTATAGAAGACACTGTAGAATCTTATTTGGCAGAAAAGATATTATCTCAGCAAATTAAGCAAGGGGACGAGATCGAACTCGGCTCGGAGATACTTGTTTCGATAACTTAAAAAGCTATAATCCACATATGGAAAATTCGGAACCACAACAACGCCTACAACACCTTAAAGAAGCTTTTTTCTTCAAAGATAAGCAGGAAAAGATTAAGCAACTCCAGAAAGAACTAGAGGACGAAACTACGTGGAAAAATTGGGAACTGGGAAATAAAATTTCACAGGATGTTGCCAACCTTAAACGAGATATCGAAGAAATAGAACTGTTGGAGCTTCTACTGGAGGATAACAACGTAGAAGAATTTAACAGGGAAATAAAACGGTTGGAATTAAAAACTTTTATGTCGGATCCCCATGATAAAGGTGACGCCTTAATGTCGATACATGCCGGGCAAGGGGGCACTGAGGCAATGGATTGGGTTGAAATGCTTTATAGGATGTACCTGAGATACTGCGAAAAGAAGCACTGGAAGGTGGACGAGATAAACCAAACACCCGGAGACGAAGCCGGACTAAAAAGTGTCACATTCGAAGTGGTGGGTCCATATGTGTATGGCTTCTTAAAACACGAAGCGGGAGTCCATAGGCTAGTTAGGCAGTCTCCTTTTAACGCCGATAATCTTCGACAGACGTCGTTTGCATTGATAGAGATAATACCGGTTGTTGAGGAAAGCAAGGAAATTGAGATAAAAGAGGAGGATTTGGAATGGGATTTTTTCAGATCAGGAGGTAAAGGAGGGCAAAATGTTAACAAAGTATCCACTGCAGTTAGGCTCAAACATATTCCTTCGGGAATAATTGTTGAATCACAAGAGGAAAGATATCAAGGCCGAAACCGCGACAAAGCCTTAAAGGTGTTGAAAGCAAAATTATTCGCCCTGGAACAGCAAAAAATCGAGGAAGAAACACAAAAGGCTAAGGGTACCTTTAAAACACCTGGATGGGGAAATCAAATTAGAAACTACGTTCTCCATCCTTATAAATTAATAAAAGATTTGAGAACTAATATAGAACACGTTAACCCCGAAATGGTACTAAACGGAGATCTTGACGAGTTTATCGACGCCGAAGTTGCCCAATTATAACGCTTTATCATTCCAAACTATCAACGGATTCATTGCCTAGACCGGGTTCGCTATCAGTGTGACCAGGCATAGAGTTATTGCCCACCAAAACGTCCCTAGCTTTACTCCCCCCCTCATGAGGGCCAATAATACCCTTCTCTTCCATGATATCAATAAGTCTTGCAGCCCTGGCGTAACCTATCGAAAGCTTTCTCTGTAGTAATGATGCAGATGCTTTTCCCATCGCTACTACAAGCTCAACTGCATCATCAAAAACGTCATCATCTACGTCACCTCCCCAAGCACTTTTTACGTTACCCCCGGATTTTTCAGTCTCCATGTTAAGAACCTCATCTTTATATTCAGGCCCCACATCTTGGCTTTTTAGATAAGTCACTAAGTTGCTAATTTCCGAGTCGGTAATCCAGGGGCTTTGTAACCTAGTGGGCTTTTGAGCATCCGGAGGAACAAACAACATGTCCCCCTTGCCCAGCAGTTTTTCGGCACCCGGCTGATCGATAATTACTCTCGAGTCTATTTGACTTGTAACATTTAGTGCAATTCTACAAGGTATGTTTGCTTTAATTAGTCCTGTTATTATTTCTGTGGAAGGTCTTTGAACTGCAAGTATCAGATGAATTCCTGTGGCACGTGCCAATTGGGCCAGCCTGATAATGCTTTTCTCTACACCGGCAGGGTCTTGAACCATTATTTCGGCTAACTCATCAACAATAATCAAAATATAAGGTAAAGCCTGAAAACCAGACTTTTCATTGTAAGACTCAATATTTCTAGCTTTTGCCTGCTCAAATAGTGCGTATCTTCTTTCCATTTCGGCACATGCCCACTTAAAAGCCGAAGGAGCTTTTTCCATATTAGTGATAACGGGAGTAATAAGATGAGGTATATCCTTGTAATGAACAAGCTCAACTCTTTTTGGATCCATTAAGATAAACTTAACTTCCTGGGGGCTAGCCCTATAAAGTATTGAAAACATCAGATTATGTATAAATACGGATTTCCCTGATCCGGTTGTCCCAGCAATCAATAAGTGAGGCATCTTTGCAATATCATAAACGTAAGTTCTACCACCAACGTCCTTGCCAAGTACAATACTAATTTTAGACTTGGAATTTTTCATTGCATCGGATGTTAACAACGATTTGAAATACAGGATGGTTCTCGAATTATTTGGTACCTCTATACCAATTAACGACTTCCCGGGAATTGGTGCCTCAATTCTGACTGATCCCGTTGATGAAGCCAAGGCCAAAGCTAGATTTTCCTGTAAACTGGCAATTTTAGACACTTTAGTAACCGATTTGGGTCTTAAAGAGAATTGCGTGACAGAAGAACCTACTTTTACGTCTTCTATGTCAACATCAATTCCAAACGATCTTAGAGTGTCTTTAATTATCTTCGAGCGGATCTCAATATCGGAAGTATCAGGCTTCTCAACCGGCGGATCCACAAGCAATTCCAAAGAAGGTGTTTGCCATATTTTATCTGCAAAAGAAAATTCAGGAGTTTGCGGTGCCAAAGAAGTAGTTTGATGTCTTGGTTGGTCCATCTGCATAGGCTCTGCCGGTGGGGGAACAATTTCGATTTCCGGTTCTATATCTGATTTATAAGTGTATGTCGAGACCTCTGGCGCATCGTATGAAGTGTCACTAGAAATAATACCGCTACTTATGTCAATGTCATCTTTTGATCGAACTTTTTTCTTTGGGAATTTCTCGGCAATATTCTTTAATATCCCCTGGACTGATGCCAAAATTTGGTTCAGCGGAATATCAAGCAAAATTATCAGAGACATGCCTATAACAAGCAGCAGGAGTACAAATGCCCCCGGCTTGCTGATACTATTCCACAGAACCATTGAAATTTTGTAACCAACTAAGCCTCCTCCACCACCGTCCTTTGCCACTTCGTAAGATTGGTCTTGACCTACAAACAGATGTAAAAAACCGGCTAAAGCTAACGTCAACATTGCCCCTCCAACTAACAACCGTGGCTCTCTAAATTTAATTTTTGTGTTATTAACAAACAAAATTCCTAGTAACAAAAACAAAAAGGGAGCAAATATTGCAACATTTCCTAAAGTTCCTCTTAATAAGTCTTGTACCTTTGCATTCAGAGAATAAGAAGGTGCAAAAAAGGAAACCAGCGAAAGCACCGCCACTGAAAATATCACTAGCGCAATAATAGACCTCGTTGTTTCCGGGCGAATATTCAATTTAAGCTTAAATTTTTTCTTTCGACCTCTAGGCATTGGTATTATAATAGCAGTATTTACACTGATATGGAATGAACAATCACCATTGGAGTGCGACCCTCTTCTTTTCGAATATATTTATCAACATCATTCTCAATTTTGCGTCGCAAACTTCCCCAATCCAGCCCTTTCGACTGGTGCTTATTAATTGTTTTCGTAATAAATTTCCTGCTCCTGTCCATAAACTCCCTGGATTCTTTAACGTATATGAACCCTCGAGTTACAATATCAATTTTGTCCGCAAATATTTGATTGTTTTTCCTTGATACGGGCACCAGTACAACAAAAACGCCGTCTGTGCACATTTGGTCTCGGTCTTTTAGGAGTATTGGATCAATTTGGCTTGCCATAGCCCCCTGCCCACCAATATACACCTGCTTTACTTCCAGTTTCGTTCCCATTCTAGCAGTTCCTCTTTCAAACAAGATACAATCCCCTTCAGTAGGTTCCAAAACCCTATCCTTTGAAACCCCAAGGGATTCTACCATTCTGGAATAAGCCTTCATCTTAGTTATCGTACCGCCTATAGGTAAATAGTACCTAGGTTTTACAACTGCAGCAATGGTCATTAAGTCATCTCGTGTTCCATGACCTGACACATGCAGGTTATCCTGAATTCCACTGTAAATGACTTCCGCCCCGATAGTAGTAAGTTGAGCCATCATTCTATCCACTGCAATATCTACTCCCGGAGGATTTGGATCGGCTGAAAAGATTACTGCGGCATCCTCTTCTAACTGGATATATCTATTTTCGTTTCTACTTACTTTCCCAAGTGCTGAATCCTCTTGGCCGTAGCACCCTGCGATGATATAAACTAAACTTTTTTGGTCATACTCATTAGCTATTTTGTCATCTACAAATATAGATTCGTCGAAAGGCAAATAGCCAAGTTTTTTAGCAACATCAGTATTCTGCTTTATAGAACGCCCTGAAAATACCACCTTTTTTCCGATTTTTGCCGCTGCACTTATAATTTGATACATTCTGGATATATTTGACGATATTGTTGTGACAAGAATCTGTCTTGACTCATATTTATCAAACAAATCAACAAATGTATCGTTAAGAGTCGCTTCGGATTTTGACCTACCTTCATGGGTTACACCTAAACAATCGGATAATAGGCACAGTACACCACTCTCCCCATATGACGCTATCCTTCCCAAATCAATCGGTTTGTCTATAACAGGTGTCCAATCTATTTTGTAGTCGGCCATATGAAGAATTCTGCCCTCTGGAGTATTTATTGAAATACCTGTTGCCTCCGGAACAGAGTGATTCACCCTAAAGGCGGATAAAGAAAACGCCCCTATTTTTACCTCAGCAGTACTAGGAGAAAATTCATGGAAGCGCAACTTATCCAACAATGGTTTAAACTGCTTATCACCCAATTTTTCACGGATAAAACCCTGAACGAGTTTACCCGCATAAATTGGCACATCGAACTCCTCCATCAAAAAAGGAATTGCCCCTATATGATCTTCATGCCCGTGGGTAATTATCAAAGCTTTAAACTTGTGTCTGTTATCCCGCAGATAAGTAAAATCGGGTATTACAACATTTACCCCAAGCATATCGTTGTCGGGAAAATCTACTCCGCAATCTATCGCAATTATTGTGTCGTTGTACTCATATAGAGTCATATTCTTTGTAACCGTCTCAGTTCCTGATAAAGTGATTATTTTTAGTCCTCCCGAACTGCCGGCCGTATTATTAATTAAAGTATCTATCATATTATTCATTTTTCTAAATTTCTAACCCCAACTGACCATCGGTCGATTGGGAAGTTGTTTCATCTTTCTTATTTATAATTTCATTAAGTACATTTGGAATTCTAACGAAGTCTTTTTTGAAAGTTTCCATCATGTTTCCATTTCTTAGAGCTGCTGCGGGATGGTAAATGGGATATATATTAAATCCTTTAGTCTGAACAAGGTGTCCTCGATCCCTGGTTATTTTCCCATCCGGATAAAAGTAATTCATAGCAAATCTACCTAAAGTCACAACAAGTTTGGGAGAAATGGTATTTAGTTGCAAAGCCAAATATTTCTCACAAGCTTTTATTTCGTCGGGCAAGGGATCCCTATTTTCCGGAGGGCGGTGCTTTATCACATTGCCAATCCAAACATCCTCTCGGGCATAGCCTATCTTCTTTAAACCTGCCTCCAGCAACTTCCCGGCCCTACCAACAAAGGGCCTCCCTGTAGCGTCTTCTGTGGCCCCTGGAGCCTCTCCAACGAAAGCAATGGCCGCCTTAGGATTCCCTTCGCCCGGTACCGGGTTCTTTGCGGCTTCGTACAACCTACAGTTTTTGCAAACTTTAATGTTTGTCGTTATATCTTCAAGTGTCATCTAATAATCCCCCTGCTTTTTAACAGGTCTAAAATTTTCAGTAATATCTCCCTTTTCTTTTTTTGCCTCATCAAGCTTAACAGCCTTTTAGCTCCAATATATTCCATCCAAAAATAATCATCAAACCCCGTGTCTTTTACATCTAACCTGCCGGTTTTATGATTAACAACCATAAAGAAATAATGTTTGCCCTTCATTTCCACACCTTTTCCCAAATGAAACTCCATTTCCTCCTTAGTTACATCTTTTGGGAAAAACTCCGCACTTGCTTCACCTATTATTTCAGCTTTCTTCTCACATCCTGCTGCAAAGCTGTTACCAAGCTCTTCAGAAATTTCGCGGTAAAGAGCTTCCTCAAGATTTTCCTCGAACCTAACTCCCCCTTGGGGAATTAGCCAAAGGTTGTAGTCCTTTCTATGGAGCAACAACAACTGATTATCAAACACAACACATGCTATTACAGTGGGTCTCATGCCTTCTTTTCTAATTGGTCCTAAATCAATCATATATTTAACTTGGCAAGTAGTGTTTTAAATTTTCGGCAGTGAGGTACACTTTTTTGCTCTTGCCTTCTACTATTTCCTTAGCTACCTTTCGGCAAATAGACTCCAGGGTTCTTCCCAAACTTCTAATTCCCGAGTCATATCCAAATGGTCTTACAATTCCTGGCCAGAGATTTGGATCTATCTCCAACTCTCCGGGATTTAAACCGGATCTTTCCATTACTTTGGGCATAAGATACTCTTTTGCGATAACCTGTTTTTCCATATCGGTATAGGAAGGCATTTTTATAACTTCCATTCTATCCATTAATGCTGTTGTTATAGTACCTGTATTATTTGCCGAACAAATAAACAGAACATCCGATAAGTTAACCGGATAATCAATGTAATGATCTCTAAATTCAACATTTTGCGCCGGATCCAAAATCTCGAGTAATATGGCCATAATATCGTTTCGTAAACCTGCTTCACCTGAGGCTTTTTCGATCTCATCCAAGAGTATTACAGGATTTCTTGTTCCCGTCTTAATCAGTGCCTTAATTATCTGCCCAGGCTCCGCTTCCGGAAAAGCTTTACTCTTTCCTCTAAGTTCCAACGGACTTCCAATACCTCCCATGGCAATACGCTGAAACTTTCTTCCCAAAGCTTGGGCAATAGAAATAGATAGTGTAGTTTTACCAACGCCCTGTAAACCAACAAAAAGCAGTACAGGGGATCTCGCAATGGCGTTTCGGTTTCTCATTTGTAATAACTGCAGTGTTGCCAGGTATTCAATTATTCTCTCCTTAACGTAATCCATTCCATGGTGACTATTATCCATAAGCTTACGAGCATTTTCTAAATCCAGCTTATCCTCTGTTTTATTCTTCCATGGTATAGAAGCAGTAACTTCGATATATCTGGATAAAGTATCAAATTCCTCGGCGTAATGGCCTAAATTTGCCATCCTTTCCAAGCGTTGTATCATCTGCTCCAAACGTTCCGACAAATCTTCAGGCATTCCCTGAGTCTCAGCGATTATTGTATGAAGTCTTTGAAGCTCCTCGAACGCGTATTTTTTTTGATCCATAGTGTTATTCTACCATCATAAAATTGATATTTGATTCAATCCCGATTTACTAACCGCTCTTATTAGTTTTGAAAATTCCGGACTGATATTTTCTTGCTTTTCCAATAGGGACAGAACTTTATCCCCCAACATGTATATATTCACTCTCCCCAGTCGAGGCGCCAACCGATACATATCATTAAATTTAGAATCGGAGCCTATGTTTCTTGCTATTCCATCCTTCGTATCTACTGCTTCTTCTAATAGGCCACTGCTAGAGGAAAATAACACCACCTGATTAGCAACACGGATATTTAGCTGTTCTATATCCGAAAAATCCCCCTGAGTTAATTTAGAATCAGGCTTTAAGAACATTATGAGACCGTATTCAACGTTTTCCTCTTTTGGCACTAAAAACAGCACAAAGTTTTGGCGTACAGAATCTTTAAGAATTCTATAAACAGGCTTGTATTGGTCATCAAACGCAAACAAAGTCTGTGAAAAACCTTCCAAGTCAGCCCCTTCCACAATAGCCTCAGAGATGTAGGGTATATACTGCTTTGCATCATCCCCCGAAAAACTTCCTGAAGCAAAAGGTATGTCAATATCTAGCAATATAGCCTGCTGTTGAAGCCTAAAGGTGTTATCGATCGTTTGCTCAGAGCTAGGACCGTCTTCATTGGTGTTTCTTACCGGAAGAAGCCCTGATTTTTGCAAAAAAAGATATGAAATTGTAAAAAAGGCTGTTGAAAGAATGAGGATCGCCACTAACAACTTGAAATTGATAATATAAAGAGTTTGCTTAAGTGAATTTGAAAAATATCTTAAAAAAGAAACCTTAGCAGATGACGACTTATACTCGTGAGTGATTATATATTCATTTGCAGGTTTAGTTAGATCAGTGGGCAATTTTTCCCCACAAAAAGAGCAAAAGTAGGCACTTCCACTGGATAATTTAAGTTTGCATTTGGGGCAGAATCTTTCCTTCATCTTAGTTCAAGTATAGCGATTCCATAGGTGAAAAGCTACGGACGTACTCCGTAGCTTTTCCCAAGGTTACCTTCTATTTCGCCCTCTGCCGTTTCCGCGGCTGTTTCGAGAATCATTTCTTCTAATATAGTCGCCGGAATCCTGACCTTCTGGTTGATCTAAAGCCTTCTTAGATAAGCTAATTTTTCCGTGTTCTCCTAGGCCTACAACTTTAACTTTCACCTTGTCTCCAACCGAAAAGTGATCCGCCACGTTTTCTACATAACTATTGGCTATTTCACTAACATGCAGTAAACCAACTTTACCTGGAAGAATTTCGACCAGTGCACCAAAGTCTAGTAAATCAACAACCTCACCGTCGAATATTTCACCTACCTCCACATCTCTAACTAAGGCATTGATTATTTCTAATGCTTTCTGGCTCTTTTCCAATGTATCAGCAGATACAGTGACACTACCATCATCTTCGATAAAGATCTCAGAACCGGTTTTTTCCTGTATTTCTTTTATAGTTTTGCCCCCAGAACCGATTATGACGCCAATTTTTTCAACGGCTATAATGGTTGTCAAAAGTTTAGGCGCAAATTCAGAAACTCCTGCTTTAGGAGTACTTATTGTCTGCTTCATCACATCTAATACCTTTAATCTGGCCTCTCTGGATCTATCAAATATCTCAGAAACCATTGTAAAAGGTAAACCTGCTACCTTCATATCAACTTGGATAGCTGTCACACCTTCTGCTGTTCCTGCAACTTTAAAATCCATCACTCCCAATCCATCTTCCAGCCCGTTTAAATCTGTAAGTATTCTATATTTCGAACTTTTCTCGTCGAATACTAATCCCATTGCAATACCGGCAACCATTTCCTTAATTGGTACACCAGCATCCATAAGAGCTAAAGTGGAAGCACAAGCTGAGGCCATAGACGAAGACCCGTTTGATGATAATGTTTCTGAAACCAACATTACCATATAGGGAAATTCCTTTTGATCGGGTATAACCGGCCTCAAAGCTTTTTCAGCTAACATACCATGTCCAATTTCTCGAGATTTTGGAGCACCCGTACGTCCAACCTCACCTGTAGCAAAAGGGGCAAAGTTGTAATAGTGAATATATCTTTTGGTTCTCTCACCGTACATATCTTGAATCAACAGCTCCAAAGAAGGAGATCCTAATGTTGCTACTGTTAGCACCTGGGTTTGTCCTCTTGTGAACAACCCTGTTCCATGTGTTCTTGGTAAAACTCCTATCTTAGCAGTCAACTCTCGGATATCTTTTTCACCTCTCCCGTCAACTCTTAAACCTTCTTCCAAAACTAAGGACTTCATAGCTTCCTTTTCCAACTCTTTTAGGGCTCTTTGCATATCTGATTTCTTATATTTGCCTTCGAAAGTTGTTATCACCTTCTCCTCAATTGATGTCATCGCTTCTTTGAGAGCTTCAGCATCAGATTCTCCTACCGGTCTAACACTTAACTTAATTTCCTCTCCTGCAAGCTCCCTTATAGCAATAAGCATATCTTCAGGCACAGCTTTAGACTCGTATGCGTATTTTTTGGCTTGAGGGTTTACCTCATTGGTAAACTCATTTAAAAGTTTGAATATGGGATCCGACTTGTCTCTTCCAAAATTGATAGCACTTAAAACTTTATCCTCGGGTAGCATATTGATCTCTGCTTCTAATGCCAACAATCTCTTGTCTTCGCCTACAAAAGACAGCATCATATCCAGTTGATCGGCTCTTAATTCCGAACTACTTGGAGGGTTAATTGTCATTTCGTCACCTTTTATTCCAACCCTAATTGATGCCATAGGTCCATTCCACGGAATGTCGCTGGCTGTTAAAGCAGCAGAAGTTGCCACCATACTTAATACTTCTGGGTCACAGCAAGCGTCCAAAGAGAGTACTGTAACAATAACCTGAACCTCATCCATGTAATCCTTAGGAAATAGCGGTCTTATCGCATGGTCTATTAATCTCTTTGTTATTACCGCCTCGTCTGTACCTTTTCCATCCCTTTTTACAAATCTTGAAGACTTAATTGTTCCGCTGGCGTACAGTTTTTCTTCATAATTTACCGTTAAAGGAAAAAAGTCTATATCTGGGGCTGCAACACCCGATACAACAGTGACTAATACAACTGTATCGCCATACGAGGCTTTTACTGCCATATTAGCTCTACTTGCCAGCTCACCTGTTTCGAGTACCAATTTTTTACCGTTAATTTCTACTTCTTTTACGATTTTTTTTATCATATTTATTTTTCTAACTTTTGGTGATTTTAAAAGGGTTTAGGGATAAAATGCTGAGCACTGTTAAAATGCACAATACCTTATCACTAACCTTTCCAAATCCCAAAGATTTAAATTATTTACTTAGTTCTACCTTCTCCAATAGAGAAGTATACCTCTTTTCATCTTTCTTTTTTAGATATGCCAACAGTCTTCGTCTCTTATTAACCATTTGAAGTAATCCTCTTCTGGAGTGATTATCTTTTTTATGGTCTTTTAAATGAGCGGATAATCTGTTGATCTTCTCGCTTAACAGTGCAACCTGCACTTCCGGAGACCCGGTATCGGCTTCATGCAATCTGTTACCTTTTATTATCTTTTGCTTTTTTTCTTGCTGTAATGGCATATACGACAATGTATGTTAGCAAACATTATCAATAAAATCAACTACATAGTTTTATTCACTATTCCCTTTAGCAAGGCCTTAGCCGCGATTTCGTCGGCTTTTAATCCAAGTTTATAAGCGTTATTTAAAACAAACAAACTAAGTACACTTGTTTCGGCTCCGGTGATATTAAAAGTCCCATAATTAGTGTTATCTATTGAGTTGTCAAAATTTACTAGCTTCACATTCTTTAATACGTCTTGAAATTTACCTAATTTCTCCTGAGTAGGCACACCTACAGATAGTACTAAATCAAAATCAGATCCTTTAATAATTGGTATTACCTTTGAAATGTCGAAATCTTTGTTTATCGGGCTAACACTTAGGTATAAAGTTTGGTCTTCGGTGTAATAATGAACTTTCGACGCCTGAGTTCCGGAATAATCAATTGAAACAAGTAGTTCTCTCTGTTGTAGCTCTTTTTGTACTTCTGTCTCACCAATAATATCTTTACAATCCTCAGGTATCTCGCCATCAAATAAGAAGGTACAATTTTTTTGCTTTGCCATAACCATCCTCATTACTCCAACACCGGCACAAAACTTGTCTATAGAGGAATCAGCAGGAATGACCACTGCTATATTATTTGAATTTACGATAAGATCTTTAATTTCAGCCATACTATTAAATTGCTTCAATCCACAGATCTCTCTGGATAGCATCAAATTGCGGCTTAAGTAAAACACCACACTCTGTATCTCTACCTGCAACCGTAATATCATCCTGTCCTCGTTTGAGCTTCTTAATAGATCCCCTATATAAGGGCTCGTCTTCGACTTTAAGTTCCGCAGGATCTTTGTCGTAGATGGCTATTCTCATATCTGGCTTTAGGGATCCTGCAATTACCTTACACCCCGCTATAACGTCCCCTGACTCTAATTTGAAAAGTTTTACTATCTGAGCTCGGCCCTTAATTTTTGCTTCCTCTTCCACTGCGGTACCCTCTAATATTTTTTTGGCATAATCAATCAAATCGTAAATAGTTTGAAAGGACTTCACTGTTACTTTCTGGCTATCTGCCAAATCTTTAACATTTCCGGATATCCTGGCGTTAAAACCTAAAACAATTCCCTTTGCTCCTCCCGCTAGTATTACGTCGGAATCGTTAATATCGCCTGTGCCTGTATGTAAAAACTTAAGCGCGTATGTTGCCTCTACCGATTTAGAAACTAATTCAGCTAAGCTGGCTTTTATTGCCTCCAAAGTACCGGCAGTATCCGACTTTAAAACAAGCCCAATAGCCTTTTTACTTTTTTGTCCCAAAATTGTAAGCTCATCATCCATAGCAGAAAGTTCCGCCAGTTCACTGCCTTTTGATACAATTAAATCCCCAACTTTAGGCATATCTTTAAAACCGAGTATTTCCACCGGTGTAGAAGGATAGGCTTCGGAAACTGAGCTACCCTTTTCATCCAGCAACAGTTTTATTTTGGCCTCGTGGCCGCCTGCCACAATTTGGTCCCCAATCCTCAGAATGCCATTTTTAACGATACAAGTTACAACATACCCTTTTTGCCTATCCAAACGGGATTCTACAATTATTGCTTCCTTTTCGCTTTCGGAGGATCCTTTTATTTCCATTATTTCCGCTTGAGCCAAAATTGCATCCAGTAAGTTTTCAATTCCTTGTCCCGTCTTCGCTGAAACCGGAACACAAACTATATCTCCTCCCCAATCCTCAACTAATATATTCTCACTAGCCAATTGCTGCTTGGTTTTTTGCAAATCTGCTCCGGGTAGATCAATTTTATTAATTGCTACTATCAACGGAGTCTTTGCGCTTTTAATATGGGAAATTGCTTCTTTAGTCTGGGGTTTTACTCCCTCTTCCGCGGCCACTACCAATATAACAATATCTGCTGCCTTCCCACCCCTCGCTCTCATTTGTACAAAGGCTTCGTGCCCGGGGGTATCGATAAATGTTATTACACTGTTTTTGTGAGTTACTTGATAAGCACCTATATGCTGAGTAATACCGGCATACTCTTTGGCCTGAACATTTGTTTTGCGAATAAAGTCGAGAATACTGGTCTTTCCATGATCGACATGGCCCATAACCGTAACAATAGGGGGTCTAATCTTCTTGTATTCAGTTTTTGCTCGCATTTGTTTATCCATAAATTTGTCGAAAACATATTAAGCTTAGTTAGCTCAAAGTTATTCCACATTTTCGGTTTTTTCTTCTGAAGCGGCTTTTTCTTCGGCCTTAGCGATCTTATCAGCAGCTTCCTGTTCGTTTACTTTTTGTATGGCTGCATCCCAAATTCCCACTATTTTCTTTTCAGACTTCTCGGCTTGGTCTTTATTTCCTTCGGTTGCGGCAAAAGTCCCCGCAGCACCTTTAATGTCGATCTTCCACTTTGTTAGTTTGTTTGCCAATCTTGCATTTTGCCCATCTTTGCCTATAGCTAAACTTTGCTGATCCTCCGGAACGGTCACAATTGCTCTATTCTCCTCTTTGTCCAAAACAACCTCCGTAACCTTAGAAGGTGCCAAACTTGCAGCTATAAACTTTTCAGTAATTATAGAAAAAGGCACGATATCAATTTTTTCCCCAAACAGCTCGCTTATTATAGATTGCACTCGAACGCCTTTTTGGCCTACACAACTTCCTACAGGATCTATTTTAGGATCTTTGGAAGAAACTGCAATTTTTGTTCTTGAACCGGCTTCTCTGGCAATAGCTTCTATAACAACTGTGCCTGTAGCTATCTCAGGAACTTCCTGCTCAAACAACCTGGCTACAAACTGAGGATCAGATCTGCTTACAATTATTTCTGTACCACGCCCCGGATTTTGTCTAATATCTTTAACTAGAACCTTAATCTTTTGGTTTAATCTATAAACTTCCGAAGAAACCTGTTCGCTTTGAGGCATAACTCCCTGCGCCTTATTTTTCCCCAGGTCCATTATCACCAATTTCTCATCTACTCTAAACACCGTCCCGATCACGATTTGGCCTATTTTTTCGTGAAATTCTTCGAACAAAACTTCCTTTTCGGTTTCTCTTATCTTTTGAAGTATAACTTGCTTGGCTGTTTGTGCCGCAATCCTTCCAAAACCCGAAGGAGTAACATCGGAACCATCTTTTAATATCTTCATTTCACCTGTGTCAGGGTTTACTTCGGCCTCAAATTCCTCAACCTCAACATCCTCACCGGCTTCTTTTCTATCTTTTTTATAAGCAGTTAAAAGGGCCATCTTAATAGACTCTATAACACTGTCAACGGGAATTCCCCGCTCAGTAGCCACTTGGTTTAACGCTGCACTAAATTCTGTTATTGCCATATATACCTATTATATTCAAAAAGGCGGGACTTTTCACCCACCTAAATAAATCTATACATAAACTAACATGTGTATACTACTACATTTACGCCAACAATACCATACTAGGCCTTCTGATACTCCTCGAGTAAACTTCTCTGCTTTCTGTTTAGCCTTTGTGGGATTTTTATGGCTACCTGCACCAAAGCACTACCTCTGGCGGAAGAGTTTACCTTTGGCAAGCCTTTCCCTTTTATAAGAAACTTTGTATTAGGCTGGGTACCTGCGGGTATTTTGAGCTGGGTTTTCCCAATACCCGTACGAGAATTAGTGTCAACAACCGGAATTTCGACATTGCCTCCCAAAGCGGCTGTTATAAAATCCAGTTCAAGTGAAATTACAATGTCTGATCCCACTATTGAAAACTCACGAGGCGATTTAACTCTTACACTGATGTATAAGTCTCCTTTTGGAATATCCGCCGACTGGCCTGCCATCCCTTTTCCCGAAAATTTAATCTCTGTCCCGTCTCTAATCCCAGCGGGAATTTTTATTTTCACGTTTCCACTTTCAATCCTTATATCCCTTTCTATGCCTAATACTGCATCACTAAATTCAATGTGTAGCTCGTAATATAAGTTTTTGCCCTGCTTTGGTCTTCTATTTCCGCCATATCCTCTAAACCCGAATATCTCTTCAAACACATCAAAGGGGTCAAAACCCCCACCCATATCAAAAGGGTTTCCGCCTGCCGAATATGAATATGTAAATGGCCCCCAAGAACCCCCGGCTTGGCCATTTCCCGGTTGTCCGCCCATTCCTGCATGGCCAAACTGATCGTACATTTTTCGTTTTTGTGGATCACTTAAAATTTGATATGCCTCATTAATCTCTTTAAATTTCCTCTCAGCTTGCTCCTTATCCTCTCTAGCCACCATATCAGGATGGTGAGCTTTGGCCATTTTTTTATAGGCCTGCTTTATATCGCTATCACTAGCAGTCTTTGGAACTCCCAGTATTTCGTAGTAATCTATCTTAGTTGACATAACGTTGTTTATTCTAGCACCCGGATTTTAAGATTGCCAGGGCAATTTGCCTATAATACTACGGGATAGTATAATGCCAGAAATATCACAAAAGGAGATAGCTTTTATGTTAAACAGATCTTTCTTGCGATTTGTTGAAATGCTGATAGTTTTGGTTTTAGTCGAGTATGTTAGTACCAACTCCATCGCGTTTGCACTTCAGGACATCTTCCATTCCAAAACAGTTGGTATCGTAATTGCCTTGGCCTTCTGTTCAATGGATGGGATGGAAATCGGAATCATCTCAACCCCTAAGATTAACAGGCGGTACATCTGGTTATGGATCGGCCTTTTGGCGATTAGCACAGCTTTTGCGTGGTGGGGAATGTACCTAGCTGCTAGTCAGGCATACATCCAGAGTGAGTGGCACGGAATCGTGGTGATGGTGCTTCCACTGCTAGTGGCGGTAATAATGTTTTTCGGGCGCTTCGGATTGATTTTAGCCTGCGCAGCAGAATTATGGGGGCAAAAAGCTATCGAAAACGTATTTTTGCGACAATAATGAGGTGAAGCATGGAAACATCGAAAAAGCTTAAAATCCTGGGCTACTTGGTTGCAGTGAACGGCTATGTAGGACTTGTCTACATTGTCGTTTTGCTGGCCTTCGCAATGACGACTTTCTTCACATGCTCTTACGTCGTGGGCGTAGATTCAGCACTAGTCTTTTGTATAGTAGATCTGATTGCGGTACTTATACTTCCGCGATTCGGGAAATATGCCCTGACAATGGCAACTGTGGTTTGGAGCTTTGTAATATCGATAATCCAGGGAATTGGCCTGGTTAAGATCTTCGAACAAAGCTTCGGGGCTACCGACTCTCTCATGGCCATTACACTTATATTGGCCACCATATTGTTGATTGTAGCTCGAGTTATGATCGTCGTAACTTATGGCAAGAATGGAAACTTACGCTGATGATTTACAAGACCGGAATTTTAAACTCCGGTCTTTTTTTATGATTAAAATCGAAAAACCCCCGGGGGACGGGGGTTTTTCTTTTATTAGTATTAACAAACGAAAAGACGTTATTTAACAGCGTCTTTTAGTCCTTTACCAGACTTGAAAGCAGGTGTCTTGCTTGCAGGAATGTGTAATGGAGCACCGGTTTGTGGGTTTCTTCCCATTCTTGCCGCTCTTTGTCGAACTTCGAATGTTCCGAATCCTGTCCAGGTAACTTTTTCGCCTCTCTTTAATGCCTCTACTATCACATCAACTACGGCATCAACAGCTCTGGCGGAGTCTACTTTTGTCATTCCAGCTTTATCTGCTACTTTTGCAATTAAATCTTGCTTAACCACAATTAACACCCCCTTCCAATAAAAATGCCTGGTGGCAAAATTTCTATTATAAACAACCAAGCTACTAAACTAGCAGCTTGTCCACACGCGAGATCGTCATCTCCCGTGTATCCAATAATACACTTCTAAAAGCTTTTCTACCAGAATCTTCCCACTCAAACCGTTGATTCTGTGCAGTTAAAAATTGCTTAATGATAATTTCACTCTTTACTCCTATCACCGAATCAATAATTCCGGTCATACCAACATCAGTGATATACATTGTCCCTTTGGGCATAACCATTTGGTCGCAAGTTGGAACATGGCTGTGAGAGCCGATAATTGCAGTAACTCTTCCGTCCAGATAATTTGCAATCGCATATTTTTCACTTGTCACATCTGCGTGGAAGTCGAGAATTGAAACGGCAATATTTTCTTTTGCAGTTTCTTCTAATATTTTGTCTGCTGTTGTGAATGGATCTTCTACGTAACAATTCAAGCCCCCTGAGGATCTGCCGAGTAAGTTAAAAATAAGCACTTTACCGTTTTTACCGGTATCAAGTATTTCATATCTTTTACCTGGAACTCTTTTAGGATAATTCGCCGGAATTACTAGAGGTACATTATCAATAAAATCCTCAGTCCCTTTTTCCCAGAAAATATGATCTCCACTTGTAAAAAAGTTGATACCACAGGTGATCATTTGTTGGAGTTTTTCTTCGGTAACGCCACGCCCGCCAGATAGGTTTTCTGCGTTAGATAAAACAAGGTCAGGTTTGTAGTCCGAAATTACCCATGGCAACACTTCTTTTACAGCTTTTCTGCCAGGGCCGGCTACAATTTCGCCTACAAACAAAATCTTCATAACGAATGAAAATTTACCTTAATTTTGTTGTAATAACAAGCTGTGCGCATTGCAATATTTTTCTCGTTTATTTTGCGGTCTCTACAACCCTGGTTTCCCTTATCACAATAACCTTAACTACCCCAGGATACGTTTGTTCCAGTTCGATCTTTTTCGCAATTTCCCTTGCCAGATAAGCCGTCGAGTAGTCATCAACCTTTTCGGGAGACACAAAAACCCTCACTTCTCGTCCTGCTGACACGGCAAATACTTTATCGACTCCATCAAATGAAAGGGCGGCTGCTTCCAAATCTTTTAGCCTTTTAACATAAGATTCATAGTCTTCGCTTCTTGCACCAGGCCGAGCTCCGCTTACATGGTCTGCCAAGTTTACGATTGCTGATTCCACATGGCTAAACGGTTTATCTTCATGGTGTTCCGCCACACAATCTATTACTTTTTGTGACATTTTATGCTTTGTTAGCAAATCGACTCCAAGCTGCACATGAGTACCTTCATCTTCAGTTACTACCTTTCCGATATCGTGGAATAGGCAGCCTAACCTAACGGCCTCAACATCGGCATTCACTTCTCGAGCAATTGCTACCCCAATTCTGGCTTCTTCCAAGGTATGCTCGATCATATTTTGTCCATATGAAAATCTATATTTGAACCTTCCAAGCATTTGTACCAAATCTTTAGCGAGATCATATACCCCAAGTTTATGACACAAATCATCCCCGGCTTTAAACATTATTTGATCAATCTCTGACTTTGCTTTGTTAACAACCTCTTCAATTCTAGCCGGCTGAATTCTCCCGTCTGCGACTAATCTTTCAAGTGCGAGCCTAGCAACCTCTCTACGAACTGTATCAAAGCACGAAACAATAATTTCTCCCGGAGACGAATCTAAATCAAGATCAACCCCCGTTAGTTCTTCGAAAGTCCTGATATTTCGTCCTTCCTTTCCAATTATTCTTCCTTTTAGCTCTTCATCAGGAAGTTTCACTTTTGAAGTTGTGTATTCAACTACTAAATCTGTGGCACCAAATCTCATGGCGCTGACTAAAATTTCCTGAGATAGTTTGCTTTCTTCTTTTTTTATTTCTTCTTCCATGTGTCGAATCTTTTTGCCTTTTTCTTCGGCCAACTCTTTATCAAGTTGCCTCATAAGCAAATCTCGGGCTTCGTCTTTTGAGAGTGATGCAATTTTTTCCAGTTCTCCTTTTCTTCTTTTAAGCAGTTCCTCAACCTCTTCGGTTTTTAGGTCGATCTTTTCCTTGGCGGCTTTCACATCTTTAGCTTTTTGTGCAAGCTCACGCATTTGAGCAGCTAAATCGGCTTTTTGCTCTGCATATTTCTTCTCAAATTCTAAAGCCGTCTCTTTAATTTTTCTGGCTTCATCCTCAGCTGAGGTGCGTATACTTAAAGACTGATCTTTTGCCTCTATAATTATTTCCTTGGCTCTTGTTCTTGCTTTTTCTACCAACGGTGCACTCTCAACATTCATATCTTGAGCGGGTGCTACAACAACAGTTTCTTTAGAAAACAAATTTTTCAATAAATTCCAAAACGACATATAATTCCTCCACTAAAACAACAACTAATAATTGGTATTGCCATGAAAAAGGATTTCAAAAACCGAGTATACAAACAAAGCGGCACCGTAGGCTTTTATTTAACTCAAAAAAATCCGGTTTATTCAGTGAATTCATAGCAATTTCAAGTTGATTTTAGTAGATTTAAGGGAAAATAACAAGCTGCAACTTTAATTGTTGTACCACCCGCTTGGGTAGCTTGAATAAGAGACTTCCTCGGAGAAATCCCCCTCCCTGCATCCGTTAACTCCTCTTAGTTTAATCTTTTGCCAGGAGGCTACGTTGGGTAAAAATTCGTGTCCATCATTCTTGGATTTAGCTATTTCCCAGGGGTAACTCCCTGTTCCATCATCAATTCGTATTTTCACGTGTTGGGAATCATATTGTGTCCAGGTTAGATACATTCCATTGTCTTTGGGCTCGAGCTGAATCCAGGTCGTTTCCTCAGGTTCTCTATCTTTGCAGGAAGTGTCTTTGAGAAAGGTAAGTGTGTAAAAAGGTTTCATAAAGATGATATGTACAGCACCACGATCAGTACCCCCATTATCATCATACCAAGCTCCAATAACTATGTCGTGAATCCCATCATCATTAAGATCACCGGGGTCAGATACTGAAATACCAAAAGCATCAGAATCAGATAAAACGGGGCCGTTCACTGTACTGTCATTTATTTCTGTCGTACTCTTTACAGAACCGTCCCTATTCATAAAGTGAATGTGTAAAGCTCCTCGATTCGTACCACCATTGTCGTCTCCAGTAGCTCCTACTGCTAAATCCTGTATCTCATCGTTATTCAAATCCCCCAAGGTTACTACCGAAGCCCCATATCCATCTAAATCGGAAAGTTGGGGTCCATTCGTTGTACCGTTGTTTATCTCTACTGTGCTTTTTACCGATCCGTCTCTATTCATAAAATGAATGTGTACCGTTCCTCTATTGCTGCCACCAGTGTCATCTAGGTTGCCACCTACAGCTACGTCCTGTATCCCATCGTTATTTAGATCCCCTATGTTTGCAATAGAAAACCCATATGTATCAGTATCAGATAAAACAGGACCGTTCTCGGTGCTATCATTTATTTCTACCGTACTCTTTATAGAACCATCTTTGTTCATAAAATGTATGTGTACCGCTCCTCTTGAACTACCTCCATTATCATCTCCGCGTGCACCTACTGCTAAGTCCTGTGTTCCATCACTATCCAAATCTCCTATATTTGATACTGATCTTCCGTAAAAATCATTATCCAAAAGATCCGGACCATTTGCTGTAGTATCATTTATCTCCACTGTGCTTTTTACCGATCCGTCTCTATTCATAAAATGTATATGTACTGTTCCTCTATCTGTACCACCAGCATCATCATATTGGGCGCCTACAGCTAGGTCCTGTATACCATCGTTATTTAGATCCCCTATGTTTGCAATAGAAAAACCGTAAGTATCAGCATCCGATAAAACAGGACCGTTTTCTGTGCTATCATTTATTTCTACCGTACTCTTTATTGAGCCGTCTTTGTTCATAAAGTGTATGTGTACCGCTCCTCTAGAAGTACCTCCATTGTCATCAAAAGCTGAGCCTGCGGATAAATCCTGTACCCCATCGTTATTTAAATCTCCTATGTTTGCTACTGCAACCCCGAAATAGTCAGTATTATCAAGTAGTGGCCCGTTTGCCGTTCCATCATTTATCTCCACCGTGGATAAGACTTCTCCATTGTTATAAAAATGTTTCTTGGTGCTGGCGTAGACGGGATTGGAAAGACTACCTGAACACAGGACACACGCCGTATATGCAGATAAGATAAGAACTATGCGATTTTTGGGCACTATAAATATGATATAGAAACTTAATCAGTATTGGAAGTAACTTCTTCGATTAATTCGTACCTATATCCCTTGGATAACAGATACTTTTTTAATAATTCTGGCTTCTTTCGGGTTTTTTGAATAATATTAGCAATACACTCTTTTTCAAAAGTTTCCGGTATTTGTGCGAGCGAAGCATCTATCGTATCGCTTTTGAATCTTTTTTTGTACAGAAAGTTTTGAATGGACCGTATACTTCTAGGTTGAGTAGAATTGACAAAGCTTTGAACATACATGTTTACGCTTTTAACCTCATCAAATGCTTCGTCCTCAGATGTTTTATCACGGATAATTTTCACAACCAAAACTAAATCTTCGTCAGATACCTCTGAAAGGTATGTAGAACACAAGGTTTTCAGCTTATCAGTTACTTCCCTTTCACTGCGGGGTTTGTAATAGGCATAATCAAGCAGTTTCTGATAGATCTTTCCTGTTAATTCTTCCAACATCTCTATAGTTTACTCTTCCGCGTTCGCCGATATATTGTCCTCTATTGGGGCGGCATCCTCATCGTCGGCATTGGAACCAATCGACATTGGAAGTTCAGCTTTTTGCTTCACCATATCCTTAATCTTTTTTTCAATTTCAGGTACTAATTTCGGATTTTCCTTTAGATAGATCTTGGCAGCATCTCTACCCTGACCCAGTTTTTGACCCTCGTACTCATACCAAGATCCACTCTTCTTTACAACGCCAAACTCTACTCCAACATCTATCAAACTTCCTTCTTTACTAATACCTTCCAAGAACATTATGTCAAAGTCGGCGGTTCTAAAAGGTGGGGCAACTTTGTTTTTAACTATCTTGGCCCGCACTTTAATTCCGGAGAAATCATTCCCACTCTTTATTGATTGTGTTCTTCTAACTTCTATTCTCACTGAGGCATAGTATTTTAGCGCCTTGCCGCCTGCAGTTGTTTCGGGGTTTCCAAACATCACACCAATTTTAGTTCTCAACTGGTTCGTAAAAATCACAGAACAATTCGACTTGCTAACAGCTCCCGTGATTCTTCTTAAAGCCTGGCTCATCAACCTTGCTTGCATAGCAATAAAGCTATCCCCAATTTCACCTTCCAACTCGGCTCTGGGAACCAAGGCCGCCACGGAGTCAATTGCAATAACATCCACAGCATTAGACCTAATTAAGGTTTCGGCAATATCTAAAGCTTGTTCACCTGTGTCAGGTTGGGAGATCAAGAGATTATCAACATCAACGCCGGTTTTTTCCGCATATGTAGGATCAAAGGCGTGCTCTGCATCTATTAGGGCAGCCGTCCCTCCGAGTTTTTGTGCTTCTGCTATGATGTGCTGCACCACTGTGGTCTTACCCGAAGATTCCGGCCCATATATCTCAATAATTCTCCCGCGCGGAATTCCGCCTATGCCAAGAGCCAAATCCAAAGCGATCGACCCTGTTGGAATAACCGGTATTGTTCGGTCTCCAGGTCTTTCACCTAGCTTCATAATTGAGCCTTTTCCAAAACTTTTCTCGATTTGAGAAAGGGCCGTTCTTAAAGCCAGCTCTTTATTCTTTTGCATTGTGTTGGTGGAATCGTTTGGTTGAACTTGCTGTTTTTGTGTCATAGTAAAAATACTATAGCAGGGTAGGGATTTTTAACAAGAGGCATTATTCCATCCACAGTGGAAAGTCCTATATTTTTAATCTCTCTAAGGTTTGATCTTTTCCTAAAAGCGACAATACATCAAACAAAGGAGGTGTTGCAGTTTTTCCGGTTAAAAATACCCGCAAGGTCATAAAGGCTTCTTTCGGCTTATAGCCGTATTTTTCTAACAGTTCATGTGAATATTTGTCTAAATATTCGGTATTCCAATCACCCTCGGAAACCCTTTCGTATTCTCCGGCAAAGTTAGTAATTATCTCTTTGGCAGTTGCCTCATTCCCGGCATATGAAACTGTCATTGATATATCTACAGAAGGCCTGATATAAAAAAACTCTGTTAACTCACTAAACTCCTTTAATACCTTAAGTCTTTCCTTTATCAAGCTGATTACTTTTATATTAAACTCATCATTTTTTGCACTCGAAAGTAGGGCTACATTATACTTCTGCGCCCACTTTGTAACTTCCTCCCAAAGCTGTGAGTCAGTTAATTGCCTTATGTAAATCCCATTAAGCCACAAAAGCTTGTCTCTATCGAAAGCTACTAAATCGGTATGTTGAATTTTTTTTGTGTCAAAGTCTTGGACAAACTCTTCAAGTGTATAAATTTCCTTTTCGGTACCTGGATTCCACCCTAAGAACATCAGAAAATTCACTAGAGCCGGTACTAGATATCCCTCTTCTAAGAACTCCCTGGCAGACACAGGCCCAAACCTTTTAGACAGTTTTTTATTGGCCCCTTTTTCTTTGATATTAGGAAGGTGTGCAGTTATAGGCATCTTCCAGCCAAAAGCACGGTACAACAACACATGCTTTGGTGTCGAGGGCACCCAATCGGTACCACGCATAATGTGTGTAACACCCATTAGGTGATCATCAACTACAACAGCTAAATGGTATGTGGGATAGCCGTCTGATTTAAGTAAAACTTGATCGTCAATATCAGAAGAATTAAACGTGATATCACCAAGTATCTCGTCATGAAAAGATATTTCCTCGTTTTCAGGAACTTTCAAACGGATTACATAAGGTGTGTTACTTGCTAATTTCTGTTCTATCTCGGTTTGCGACAGTTTCAGGCAGGCGCGATCATATCTGGTTGCCGAAACTCCCTGCTTTTGTTGAACTTCCCGTAGTTCGGCTAATCTTTCCGAAGTGCAAAAACAGTAATAGGCATGTTTTTTTTCTACCAGCTCTAAGGCGTACTTCTTATATAAATTCAATCTTTCAGACTGAACGTAAGGACCAAACTTTCCTTCAGCTTCCGGCCCCTCATCCCATGAAAAGCCGTAATCTCTAATCACGTCGAGGATTTTTTCAGTAGCATCAGGCACAAACCTGGTCCTATCGGTATCTTCGATTCGAACAATAAACTTTCCACCATGCTTTCTTGCATAAGCTATGTTATAGAGCAGTGTTCTTATATGACCTATATGATATTCTCCGGTCGGGCTCGGAGCCATTCGGGTTCTTACCCCCTTGAAAGTTGTTTCTTCCATGGGAGCATTCTAGCATATATAATGAATGGGATGAATCTAACTAAAACTTCTGCGGCTTTCAAAAAAGGCCTAAAGGTAGCAGGGATCATTGTTCTGGTCTACTACATAACAACTTTATATATTTATCCATTCGCCAAGAGCATATATCGAAGAATTATTGTTAAGGTCGATCCTCCAAACGCATTGTTCGGCCAACTAGACCAGCTGGAATTTACTTCGAAACCTATTAAAGCTGAAAACGTCACATATGTGCTTAACACAAAAAATGGCAGATTACCTGAGGACATGCCTTTTAAAATGAAGGTATACAAATTTGAGCAGGGAAGCGTATCCTTCACAGCCGGCGGCGAGGCCCTTGATACAGCAGCTTTTATGGGGTTTTCTGATTCTGATTTAATTTCTGATCTAAAAGGATCTACCTACAAGTGGAGAAGCCTTTCTTCAGGAGGACTACTCGAAATTAATAAAGACACCAGAACGATAGAGCTAAGTACTGATCTAACCGGCCCCGGCCAAGAATACTTTAGAGGCTATTTCGCTCCCGAGGCGGCACAAGAAAGCGCGAGAGCTCTTTTTAAATCAATCAAAAGATTTGATTCCTTATATGAAAGCGGAAAGCAGGAGGTAGTAATGGGAAAGTTTAACGGCAGCACTATAGCCAATGTAGACAAAGGAAGCGGCCAAATAGCGCGTGTCGATTTTTTTCGGTTTGTAAAAGAAGGCAATTTAACATATATGATACTTGGACCTGATCCCTCAAAAGGACTTTTGCATACCTACGTGCGAAAAGTGTCAAAAGAGCCTTCTCCATTCAATTACCCAATTGTGCAAGGTTATTTTAAAGAGGTGAATACCGATTCCAAAGCGTTTTACCCTGTTATTGAGGTGGCCAGCGCATGGAAAGCCGTTAAGCAGGGAAGCGGCATTATCGCCCAGGTTTCACCCAAAGCCAACAACCCATTTGAAGAGTACGAACCTGTGGCTATAAATACCATACTAATTAACAACATAAAACTAGCTTATTATGAATCCCCCCAAAACTTACGATACTTACAGCCCATATTTGTATTCGAAGGAAATTACAGAGTAACCGGAGGCCAGGGTGGAGATATCGTAATCTACTTTCCTGCAGTATCAGGAGAATACGTCAAGAAAAACTAATTGAGCTTCCAAGAATACTTTTCATTTACCCAATCCAGTAGCTTGTATGTGTCCCCAAACCTATCACTACTGGCCATAACGACGATTACCAAATCTTTCTCCAAGTCGGCGTACTCATAAAGTAAAACCTCTCCTGCACCCTCCGTTGTCCCCGTTTTAATTCCCAGTGTTCCCTCAACCTCCCATAGAGCTTTATTTGTATTCTGAACCTTGGTTCTAAATTCCTTGTTTACTGATGTCAAAGTGTACTCCTGTGTCCTGATGGCTTTTCTAATAAACGGATCCTTAATTGCTGCTTTGGCTAACAAATACAAATCTTCCGCAGTTGATACATGCTCCCCATTATCTCCATCCAGTCCTATTGGATTCGAAAAATTTGTACTTTTCATACCAAGGGCACTGGCCTTATCATTCATTTTTCTGAGAAATAACTCGTATTCAACTTTGTTTCTTGCCAATACACAAGCAGCATCCCCTGCGGAGCCAACTAACATTGCATTTATTAAGTCCCTAGCATAATAGCTCATACCCTCCCACAGAAAAACCTTGGTGCTCTCAACCGAAGAACATTCGGGAACCATCTTCACAGTTTCATCCAGATCATAAACATCTAAGGCTACTATAGCCGTCATAAGTTTTGTAGTAGAAGCCGGTGGTAAAATTACCCCTGAATTTTTCGAGTACAAAATTTTGTCATTTCTTCTATCAGCTACAATTGCCGACAAAGAGGTAACGTAAGGAGCCGGCAGGTCCTCTGCTATCTTAGGAAATTCAGAAATTCTCGGAGATGAACTAATAGTTTGTGATGCAGGATATAGTGAATACACGAATCCATTACTCAAGTAAGAAATATCTGAAAAAAAGGCCACAGAAAAGTAAATGAGAAATAACCCTAAGGTTGCCGGTAGAAATCTTGCTGTCTTAACAAGGAATCTTTCAACACAATAGAAAACAAAATCTATCCCAATAAGTGTCAGGGCCATAAGCCTTATTATGATCAGTCCCATACTCGATATTGAAAGCATATTAGGGGTTAATTCTCTTAACATCGCGGGGCAATAACGTGGCTTCTTTTACACTAGGCAAATCCAGCATCTGCATAATTATTCGGCCCGGCCCAATTCCCACACCACCATGAGGAGGACACCCGTATTTAAAAAAGTCCATATAGCCCCTTAGAGATTCCACATCCATCCCTTTCTCTTTAGCTTGCTTTTCCAATACCTCGTAGCGATGCTCTCTTTGGGCACCGGTTACGATTTCTAAACCCTTATATATCAAATCAAAGCCCTTGGTAATATCAGGTTGATCGGGATAACGCATATGATAAAAGGCTCTTCCGTTCGCCGGATAATCGATTAGAAAAACAAAATCGCTTCCCGTTTGCTCTTTGATCAATCTTCCAAGCTCCCTTTCTTCCTCAGGTGATACATCATAATCTTTTTCTCCTGAAATACCTTTTGCTCTTAACAATTCCTTGGCTTCTTTCATGGTTACTCTTGGAAATGGCCTTTTTGGTATTTCGAGTTCGGGCAACACAGTTTTGTTAACTTGTTCAAATCCTGATATCAAAAATTTCTCCAGTTCATCCATTACATCATGATGTGACTCAATATAAGACAGCTCAAAATCCCAGCCTGTAAACTCAGTCATATGCCGGGTTGTATACGAAGGTTCAGCCCTAAAGATAGGACCGGTAATAAACACCTTCTCAAATCCGGCAGCCATCGCCATTTGCTTATAAAATTGCGGGCTTTGGGCCAAATAGGCTTTTCTGTCAAAATAGTTCACCTCAAATACTTCCGCCCCGGACTCACTTGGAACTCCCATAAATGATGGTGCATAGACTTGAATGAAGTTATTCTCTTCAGTGTATTTTCTTACACCTTTTTCGAGTTCAGTCCAAACTTTGAAGATATTTATTCTTTCATCTTTTCGTAAATCAATCCATCTGTAGTCGAATCTCTTGGGAGCATCAGTTTCCTCTCCGCCTTTTTCGAAAACTACCGGTATGGGAAGCTCCGGGGAGGCTAGTGATAACACCATTATTTCCTCTGCTTCAATCTCGAAGCCGTTGGGTGCCTGTTTCTCTTCTTTTGCCAAACCTGTGATACATACAACCGATTCAAGTGTCAAAGTTTTGCACGTATCAAAAGCTTCGGTGTGTGACTTTAGTACAACTACTTGTGCCCTTCCTGTAACATCGCGAATTATTAAAAACGCTATCGAACCTTGCTGCCGAATGGTTTCGACAAATCCTTTGATTGTAATTTTTTCACCTATTTTTTGCTTTATTGATTTTATATGAGTTCTTTCCATACTTTCCTTATAAACAGAAAAACCTCTACTAAACAGAGGTTCCGATATTACGGAAGGTGCCAACCTTCATAATGCTTATTTACAGCTGTAACGGGCATTCCCGGCTCGCCATTTCCTGCGAACAGCTTGGCGGTTGTCACTTTTCCGCCTCAACGCTTTTTATAACTAACAAATGTATTCTATATTTTACGGGAAAAAAAGCAAGCCCCGCAAATCTTTTTAGAATCTGCGGGGCGTAATAGTTTGCGGCTGGCGGATACGAACCTCTGTTCGATGTACCATAAAATCCGCCAGCCACTATTTAGTGGGGGTTCGAGTGGAGTCTACCGATAAGTATATTACAGTATTTCTCCAACCCTGAAGCCCACGGCGGTTGAGTGCATGCCGTCAGATCTGCAGTATCTGTTTTCGGCTTGAACGCAGGTCTCGTGGTCTACGTATCCTAAAGCTTTTCCACTTACCAGCTTTAGCGATAGGCGACTTGTTTCGCCCTTACCACAAGTACACTGCGCAGAAGGGGGTGCACTCAACGTAAAACGACCGATCCATGGCGTGGGAAATCTCGCCGATTTACACCATAAAAAAGACGCCACTTCACGGGTCGATGCATGAATTATAGACTAATTTATGGAATTTGTCAAGCTATAAGTTATAAAGATCTGTAGGGGAATTAAAAACCGCCTCCGTGTTGTTATATTAACCAACGCGAAGGCGGACTAAGATCGATGGATGCAGGGAGCCGGACAGCACGTCCTAAGACAGTTTCGCGAAGGCCGGTTTTATGCAACGGGCGTGGGGCGAGCTAGCCAGGTAATAGGTCATACGCCAGCTAACTGCCAAGCGGCGGGTGGCACAACATCACAATGTGCGGCCACATAGCCAAAGCCCGCGAAAGTTCCGGCCAAAGGAGCCCTGCCTCTACACTTGTATACAACCGGGGTGTCCCGTATGCTTGGTTTCCCAAGAGTGTAGAAGGGCCCACGCATTCGAAAAACTGCTACTCTCTGCATCCATGGCGCGAATATTACGCTATTTTCGCAGAAATGTCAATACTATGGGATCTTAATGTCAACCACAACCAAATCTACAGACCTTTTATTGTTGAATTCATTAATTTTTAGTGTAAAAGCCAGATCTACTATATCCCCTAAGCACAAAGATTCACAAGCTTGTTTGCCATTGAAGTAAATCGCTTTATAGTCCTTTTTTCCTGCGGTTACAGTCAGTTTTACATGCTGAGCCGACTTTCCGATAATATCAATATTCTTAACTTTAACCCCCGTTACGGCGAAAACAGGTTCTCTGTTGCCCACTCCAAAAGGTTGTAATTTCTCCAAGTTCTGCACCAATTCAATGTCAATTGCTTCCAAAGGCAGTTCAATATCTACTTCTACTGTTCTTACCAAATCGTCGTCCAAAATACATGAATTGGCAAGTTTGACCACCTTTCCTTCCAGCTCGGTGATTTTATTTTTATTGATAGAAAACCCCGCCGCACCCGGATGACCCCCCAAGCTTTCAAACATATCCTCAAAGTTCCTCAAAAAGGCTATTATGTCCACGCCGGGTACCGATCTTACAGACCCTTTTGCCATTTCCTCGTTTATGCTCATAACAATAGAGGGGCGGTAATACTTTTGAGTAATTTTAGCAGCCACTAAACCGATAATACCTTCGTGGAAATCCTCATGGTAAGCAATCACCACTTTTGGCAAGTTTTTTAGATCAAACTGTCCCGCCAACTCATACATTTGTAAAGTTTTATCCTGCCTATCAATGTTTATTTCGTGCAGTTTTTGTGCAATATCCTCTACCACCGAGGGATCCTCTTCGGTGAATAGTTTTACAGCCTCCACGGCATCAATTAATCTGCCCGTCGCATTAATTCTAGGCCCAATGACCCAACCCAATTCGTAGTTAGAAATCTTTTTCCCCTCATTTCCAGAGGTTTTTATTAATTGGGCAAGACCTAAAGGGGGCTCAGTATTTATTACCGAAAGGCCTGCTTTAACAATAGCTCTGTTAAAACCAAGCAGGGGCTGAATATCTGTAACTGTGGCCAGGGCTGCTAGAGCTACTCCGGCTTTACTTTTTGAGCCTAGGCTCTTGCTTAAAATCCATGCTAGAGCTGCTCCAACTACGGAGTCGCTCCACACTATTTCGTCGGCATTTGGTAAATGTGCCGGTTTTTGATGATGATCAGTGATTATGATCTGCTGACCTATTTTTTTAGCGTAATCAACTGCATCATTCGCTGTGATACCACCATCAACGGTAACAATTAATGCCCTTTTGCCGCTAACCAGCTTGAGTGCATCATCAATCGACAACTCTGTTAGTCCATAACTGTGAACAAATCGATTGGGTATAAAGAAAAAAGTATTTTGGTAGTTGAGTTCCTTTTTTAAAGTATTAAACAATATGGCCGTAGCACATACCCCATCTGCGTCGTAATCCCCATGGATTATTATAGGTGTCTCCTTCGCAATGGCGTCTTTTATAATTTTGGTTGCAGACTTCAAAGATTCCACAAACTCTTCAGGCAGTAACTTGAAAGACTCGTTGAAGGTAGGAGGATTTAGAAAAGCTTTTATATCTGTGATTCCGCGTTGTAACAGAATTTGCTCGGCTAAATCATTTGTTGGATTATAAACTCCGGAGATTACCCATTTTTGTGGCATTATGCTACCTTTTGGCTTTTTCCCACAAAACCAGTATAGGTGTAGCAGTAAATATACTTGAATAGGTTCCGGAAATTATGCCAACCAGCATTGCAAGCACAAAGTTCTTGATACTGGCACCGCCCAAAACATATAAAGAGGATAAAGTTAAAACCACTGTGAAGGAGGTCGCCAAAGATCGGGCTAGCGTTTCGACAACGGAAAAATTTGCCACTTCTTCGAAATTAAAACTCTTAGGTAGTTTCCTTAGGTTTTCTCTAATTCTATCGAAAACAACTATTGTGTCGTGTACAGAAAACCCTAAAACAGTTAACAGCGCCGTAATAAATAGCGCATCGATTTCCACACCAAAGTAGTGGCCTAAAATAGCGAAGAAACCGATGACTACATAGGCATCATGGAACATCGCAATTATTGCCGAAATACCAAACTTAATACTGGAATAAGGCTTGGGGATATTTCTAAAGGCATACGCTATATAGCTCATAATTCCAATCATGGCCCATGCTAAAGCCACGAAAGCTTTTTTAGCGGTTTCGGCACCTACTACCGGACCCACAGTTTCGAACGACTTTTGTTCAAAATTGTTTTGTGCAAATTTTTCACTAAGCCCGTTCTTTAATTCGTCGAATTTTGCAGTATCCAATGGTTTTGTTTTAATCTCGGCAGTTGTTTTTTCCTGCTTGTCTAGCCTCACCGATTCGATATCAACTCCTTTCTCCTTAAATACATCTCTGACAATGGTTTCCTCGTTCTCCATCGGAGAAAATGAGAATGTGATGATTGATCCGCCTGTGAAATCTATCGCAAGATGCAACCCCTCTTTAAGAAGATAAACTGTCCCCGGTAGCATTAAAACTAATGAAACCACTAAGTACCAAACCTTATATTTCATTAGATTCATTATGTTTTTATTCATGCTTGGGCCTTCTTAACTGACCAAAATTTGTAGCCTCAATAAAAGTTTTGACGACAAATATTGATGTAAACAATGATACAAATATTCCTATGGCTAAAGTAAGCGCGAAACCACGAACCGACCCTGAGCCAAACTGGAAAAGAATGAAAGATGTAATTAATGATGAAACATTAGAATCTTTAATGGAATTCCACGCCCTTTCGAAACCTAGTTTTATAGCCAAATTTCGAGGCTTCCCCCAGCGGATTTCTTCACGGGTTCGCTCGAATATTAAGATACACGCATCAGTGGCCATTCCAATAGACAAAATAAATCCGGCTATACCGGGCAAAGTTAAAACTACCGGTATTATTTTGAATATAGCTAAAACAATAAAAGAATAGATGATCAATGATATGCCCGATAATATACCCAAAAATCGATATCTTAAAACCAAGAAAGCGAAAACCAAGATTAGCCCCACTACGCCTGCAAGAAAGCTTTTTTGGATTGATTCCCCCCCTAAGGTTGCACCGACTGTTTTCTGCTCAAGAACCTCGACCGGAATAGGTAAAGCACCTGATCTCAACTGAATAGCCAAGGTTTTTGCTGATTCAAACGTAAAGTTACCACTGATCACTGGATCGGAAATTAGACCTGTCGCTAAATCTTCAGATACAGTAGGGGCAGAAATCGGGAAACTGTCCTCATCAAGGTACAAGGCGATAGGTTTACCTATATTGGTTTTAGCCAACTCACTGAATTTTGTTCTACCCTCGTTGGTAAACTTTAGCTGGATTTGGGGTTTGCCTTGCTGAGAAATATCCCCACCTTGAGCTACAACCACATCTGCACCTTTCATATCCGCACCTGTAACCCCGCTGTCTTCCCAGCTGTCGGGGCTGGACACGTATTGAAGGTACTTGTCTTGTGTCCATTCCAGGTCTTTTTTAAGTGTTTTAAACTTTAGTTGAGCAGTTTGACCTATTAGATTTATCGCCTCGGACACATTATCGATCCCGGGAATTTCAACAATTATTCTGTACTCATCTCCCACCTTGGAAGTTGCAACAAAAGGTTCGGTTACCCCCAATAAGTTCACCCTTCTATCGATAACCTCTTTAGCCGATTCCAAAGCTCCTGATTTTTCATCATCAGCTATTTTCGACATATCAGCCCGTAACACCACTTTTATTCCCCCCTCTAAGTCCAAACCTTTTTTAATATCCCTTAAGTCTAATTGCCACTTTCCTAAATTAATAAAATAACCGCCTACCGACGTATCCAACTTTAACCACTTGTTATTTATACTAATGGGAATTCGGGGTAAAACTACTAATATCGATAAAACGGTCATCGCAAAGATCATCCCGAGTCTAAAATTTAGATTTTGCATTACTTTCATAATAAATCAGGATATAGAGTAGAACTTTTCTTCATCTCCTACAAGCATCATCCTGCTTTGGGATAATACCCTATTTATAAATTGATCTCCAGTTCTTTTTCGAGATTTAAATTCTGTGGATGTCATTACTGAGAAATTTAACTCTCTGCCCGATTTAGACTCCTGCTCTTTGACAAGCTTTTTTAATGCCTCAACTTCGATATCACCCACAATAAACAAGTCCACATCCAAAGCTGTGGATTCACGACCTTTAAAGTAAGCAGGGCAAAATACAGCAAACTCTATATCACCCAAATCTGATTTTTTTTGAAGAATTTTCTTGGCTAGTCCGGTCTCTTTAGCTAGTAGGTTTAAAAGCTCGTTGTAGAAAGGATTTAACCGATCGACACTGTAATAGATTCTATTCATGCTTTGACGCCGTTTAAAAATTCCGGTTTTTACAAGATTGTCTAATTCCCTGCGTACGGCGTTTATTTCAGTATTTACTGCCCTAACAATACCCCTAACATGAACTTCCTTTTTGTTGCTCAGCAACATCAGCTCTAATATTTTTAGTCTTACCTCTGACACGAATAAATTTTTTAACATAAAAGCAATTTCTTGGGCAGAGTTTTAATACACAACTTGATCCATGTTCGCATCCGAAACAATGCTAATCCAGAAATTACCCCTATTGAAGGCTATTTCTTCCCCATTGGTATCGTAAAAAACAGTTCTTTCGTCTCGGCCGGCTTTGGTCCATGTGGCATCAATAACCCTGCCATCTATCATTATCAAGGCTTGGCCGCTTCCTTCTAGCTCATAGGTTAACCTATTTTTATCATCTCCTGCAATAGGCTGTTCAGGAACAAACTGAATTATCAGGTTCTTCACTCTTACCTGTTCTCCCGTATTTAGATCAATTGTTGGCTTGGGTTGGTCGTTTTCATCAAAACCGGTATATCTTCGATAGGTATTGGTTCCCATGTCGTATTTGAACATACCCGTGTAATCACCCTTATACCAAAAATCAATTTGAATAAGATCCTCACATCCTATTTCGGCGCACTTTGTTGGTGAAGCTGCCGAATCCTCTTTGAACTCCCATAACCTTATATCACTCGTACCGCCCCACCCTAGGTCTTTTCCAACCTGATTGAGATACTGCACGTTTCCAAAAGCCGTATGCTCCCATGCAACATCCGAACTGACCCTTTTCATATCTCTCCAACAAGCCTCATCTTTTGGATCATCCAGAACTTGGTCACAATTAAGACCTGCTCTGCCCAAACTTCTCACAGGCCAAGATTCTATCGCCTGTAAAGCCTGGGGAGACCAGCCTATATGCATAATAGCCGCATCCGCTAATTCTTTAACAATGACCAGATAATATTCTCTTGTACTTCTAATCGGCCCCGCTTTTTGGGGAAATTTGGAATGAAAAAAACTAAGAAATCTTGTTATCCCACCCTCGGCGACGATTTCATAAATAATATCTGCATCGCCCAACCCCGCTTGAGGGCGAGCACTTATATGATTATTCACCATTACACCAATCGGGCGGGAATCAATCCAGGAAGCAGCATCTTCGCCCATATAGAAAACCCCGGTTAACGGACTCATTACTTCTCCCCTGATTACGCTATTATTGCCCCCGGTAGTCACTCCGGATTTTTGGAAAGGGTTTAAGACCTGTCTGGCATTTTTTCCCGAAAGAAACAGATATAGGATTATTAGGATAATAGGGATTAAACTGAAGGGAAGGATTTTTTTTACTTTATCCTTGAAACTCGGCGGCTGCATTTGATCATACATCGTTAAATTATATATGTATCAACCAAGTTGCACAAATAACAAACAAAGTGTAGTATGTGCTTCCTGAGGCGAGCTCACGTATTGCGTAGCAGTGCCTAATTGTTACATATTGATGCAGGTCTTACCCCAAAGAACATTGCTATAACAGCATTTGCCCCAATATGTATAGATTGACACCTGGGCCAGGGTATGATAAAAAATACATCGTAATAGTTTTCCTCCCCACACGGGGCTAATTTTTTTGTGGACCTTCAAAGTCCACTATAAAGAAATATAAAATGGATAAAAACAATAAAATAACATTAACTAAAGAAGGGCTCGATAATCTTAAAAAAGAATTGCAAGAGTTGATAAAAATCAAACAACCGGAAATTGCTCAAAAGATTAAAGAGGCTCGTGAAATGGGCGACATTTCTGAAAATGCAGCCTACGACACAGCTATGCAAGAAAAGGCCTACATCGAAGGTCGAGCTGCCGAATTGGAAGAACTGATCAAATCATCTTCGGTGGCAAATTGTTCTTCCGACGGTACTGTGTGTGTTGGATCTAAGGTTTTAGTTCATGTAGACGGAACACAAGAGGAGTTTCACATCGTGGGACCCCCCGAAGCCAACCCCATGGAAAAAAAGATTTCCCACGAATCGCCTTTGGGATCTATGCTTATGGGCAAAAAGATCGGGGACAAGTTTGAAGTTGAGGCTCCTATAGGGATCCTTACCTACACAATCCTAAAAATCAAATAAATTCAATAAAAAATCATTGAATACTTGATTCTATTGTGGTTATATTGCCACATGGCAACAATTCAAGAATTACGCGAGGTGCGAATTAATAAACTAAATAAACTCATAGAAATGGGATTTAATCCCTACCCGCCCTATGCAAATAAAACTGTTATAAACAGCAGGCTCACACAAAACTTTGAAAAATACGAAAATAGCGTACAAACCCTTACCGGAAGATTAATGTCGTGGAGGGAACATGGACCCTTATCCTTCGGCGATCTCCAGGATGAATCAGGTAGGATTCAGTTATATATCAAGCAGGATTCCTTGGCAGAAAAAAATGTCGAGGAACAACTATTGGGATACGAGGATTTAAATCTACTGGATATAGGAGACTTTTTAGAAGTTACGGGCAAAGTAACTAAAACACAACGAGGTGAAATTTCCTTGGAGGCGACCCACTTAAAAATTATCGCAAAAGCATTAAGACCTTTACCCGAAAAATGGGACGGCTTAAAGGACGTGGAGGAAAGATACCGAAAAAGGTATTTAGATTTATTAACAACTCCTGAAACCCGAAGGGTGCTGGATGCACGCTGGAAAATAACATGGGAACTTCGTAAATTCCTAATCGAAAAAGGGTTTAATGAGGTAGAAACACCAATATTGCAATCTTTGTACGGGGGTACAAATGCAAAGCCGTTTACTACCCATTTTAATGCACTGGACTGCGACTTTTATCTAAGAGTAGCACCTGAGCTTTACTTAAAAAGGCTAATTGTCGGAGGTTACGAGAAAGTGTTTGAGATAGCTCGAAATTTTAGAAACGAGGGTATGGATCACTCTCATTTCCCTGAGTTTACGATGGTTGAGTGGTACGAGGCGTATGCCGACTACAACAAGGTTATGGACTTAGCCGAAGAACTAGCTAAACACCTGATAAGGCAACTTAGCGGAAAGACTGAACTAAGTGTGGGTGAAAATACTATCGAAATAGGAAACACCTGGCGAAGAGTACCGGTTGAGGAGTTGTTGAAAGAACACTTGGGAATAGAATGGAACACGGTTTCTGAAACTGAACTAAAAGAGCTTCAAGAAAAATATAAGGTGAAAACCAGAGGTGTGTGGACAAAGAATAAGGCTCTTTTTGCCATTTTTGATCACGTAATCACAAAAAAGTTGATCGAACCTACATGGGTAATTGATTACCCCATCGAAGTTAGCCCCTTAGCTAAAGCTCACAGGTCTAAACCGGGAAGAACCGAGAGATTTGAAGGCTACATTGGAGGCGTGGAAATCTTCGACGGCTGGAGCGAGATAGTGTCGGGTTTAGAACAGAGACAAAGGTTTGAAACTGAACAAAATAACATGCGGGAAGGTGATGATGAGGCCATGCCACTTGATGAGGACTTTATTGAAGCACTTGAGCACGGGGCGCCTCCAATGGGTGGCATCGGCTTTGGTGTCGACAGACTTGTGATGTTTTTAACAAACACTTGGGCAATTAAGGATGTTACAGCTTTTCCGATTTTAAAACCAAGAAATAATTGATATCATTAGCCAATGAACGAAGAAGTTGTTGTAGACATTAAAACTGTTGAGGAAAAACTAGCTGATTTACAAAGGAGAAAAAAGAAGTTCAACAGAATAATGGCTATAGTAAAATTAGTTGGTATATTTTTGATTCTGTTTGTGATTTCTTCCCTGATATACAACAGATATTTTAAAAAAAGTCCTCCTGCACCTTTTGAACCAAAGGAAGATACCCCAACAACAGAACCTAATGACTTCACAGTTATTACTCCTAAGATTTTTACTGATGATACTCTAAAAATATCATTTCAGTACCCCGGAAACGCACAACTTACACCGTTGAATGTTTCAGAAGATAAAAAAATAACAAAGCTGTCCGTTTTATATGATACTTCATGGACAGATGCACTTCCCCAAGTTACCGAATCGGCTGTTAACGACGGCTATGCGTTAAAAATAACCAGGTTCGAAACCCAGGTTACCGATATTCAAAATATTGCCAAAACCAAGCTTAAAAGCCTTCAGGACAAATGTTTCCCCGTAACCGAATACACTAGTCCGCACTTTGAAAAGATCGACAACATTGATTCGATAGCATTTGAGGCTAACAAATGCGGGGGAGATTACAAATATATTTATGTACCTCGCTTTTACGCATATTATGAGCTTGAACTCATCGCCAAAGGAGATTTTGGCTATACCGAGAGATACTCAAGGACTATGGGTGAAGTTGTGGATTCTCTCAAATTCTTTTCGGAGGATCCACCGGGATGGACCCCATTTATTGTTTTTGATAATGCAAAATATCTATTTTCTTTTAAGCATCCGAGATTCGACTCTAACTGCTGTGATGTACCGGGACCAAAGTTTGAAAAAAACTCTCCTACAAATTTAGGCAGTTTAGTGGATCCTACTACCAAGATAGATAGCAAGAATTTCGATGGAATCACCTTGTACGCGGATAAAGAGACCGGAAGATCATTCGACCAATATGTGGAAAGACAGAAAACTTTGTTTAATGACGAGTATGTGATCGTAAAGGGAGAAAATCCTAAAACTTCTCAAGAAGAATTCACTGTTGGAGGGAAGCGCGCGATAAGAATCAAAGGTTACTCGTGGAAAGGTAATGATTTGATATATTTGGATACTTTGGATAGAGGAGCTGTTATCACTGTTTCGGTAAACAACCTAACAGGTGAAAGCTTTGAAATAAAGCTAAAAGGCATGTTGGAATCGTTTGAGTTTAGAAACTAAACAATTTCCATATTCGCGAAGAAATTTGCTCGAGTCCATATAGTTATTTTGGTCGCGACATTAAGCCAACATTTTTTGAACTTGCAAAATTAAATTCAACTCTTTGATAAATTACACCATGATCGTCGTAAAATTTCGAGATCTGGTCTATCAAAGCTTCCCTGCCAAGCTTTCTTGATCGATCCCAAAAGTTACAGCAGGGGATTAAGATAGCAGGCTTAATAAGTGCCGCTTCGGCTACAGCTCTGGTGGCTTCGTCGGGATGTAAGCCAATTATTAAGTCGAAGGTTGAAGCAAGATCGGAATCAAATACTTCTTGCACAGAAGGAACACCTACTAAGGCAAATCCTCTTGGATCAACCACTTCAGCTTCGTAGTTGTACTTCTTTCGCAAAATCCTTGTTAGCATCCCCCTTCCTCCCGCCACATCGGCAATGTACCTAACTTTTCTCCCATAAGTTTGGGCAACAAAATCCGCTAAAACCTCAAACCTTTCGGGGGCGCCATGAAACATGTGACCTTTAGTTTTTCCCTTGAGTGTACTCATACCGTTTCCTCAGCTTTTTTGTTGTAAATAACAATATTTTGGCCCTTAAAATTGAGCTCTGCTTTTCCAATATCAAAGCCCTGTTGCTTGGCGTAATCAACAAGCGAATCCAGCCAGTTAATACCCTGTTGTGGAATAATCGGCTCTCCTACAACACAACATGGTAGAAGCACAAAATCCTTCCCATATTTTTTGCAGGCATTTATGATTTTCATATTCGAACCATGTGCGTGCAATCCGATGAGCAAGTTATAATCTTGAGCCATTTCTTCTTTAAATTTATCCGTAACTCTTGTAACACTCCCTCTTTCTTTTTTAACAAGCGTTGTCCTCGTCTTCGTTAAGTCTTTAAAGGTTCGGGGTAATTCTTGGTTAAAGGGATCAATAACGACAGCATTCCAGCCGCTTTTGTTTAATAAATAGGCTAACAGCCCCTTCCCACCACCTACATCCGCGGCTTTACAGGGTTTATAGTTAGTTACCAACCAGTCGTGTAAGAGATGGAATCTTTTGCGGTGACTAAGCCTTGGTTTTCTTCTATCTGTTTTTTGCTTCACGAAGGCATTATAGCAACAAACCAAGCATGTAATTTTGCCAAATTGGATTACAAGCCCAATTGCTCAAGTTTAGCAGCAGTCTCGTCGTGAAGCCGTTTCTCGAGTATCTCCTGAGCATTTATTGTAGCCATCTCTTCTTTTCTACTCTCTTCCCACGCCTCTCTGGCGGCCAGCCTCCTTGGCTCCACAACTTTTTCACCTAATAATCTTAGGAAAACTGGTGCAAAATTCACAAAGACCTTTAATTCATCATCCCCACTCATTTGCATGCCATCTACCCTAACTTTAGGTAAAGGTTGGCCAAAATATTCTGGATAATTGACCACTTTGTAAATGTTTTTAAAGGTGTGCTTGGGACTACTGAGATCTAGTGTGATCCTTACTCCATTATAAACCAGACCAAGCTCCTCAACATTGTCCTCCTCGAGTTTTGAAGTAAAATCAGACGACCCATTATATCGCTCCTCAAACTTCTCAACGAACTGCTTCTCAGTGAGAAGGTACCCGGCCATGTTAGCTATCCTCTCCCCATTAAGAACTTGTTTATCACTTGGTCGTAAAAACCCAAACTTCTTCCCTCTAAAATAATTCTCAACCAAAGCCATGGTATGTGCAACAGAGACATCCTCTATAAATTTGTCCGCCTTATCACCAAACAAACTTTGTAGTTCTCCAATAAGTGCTTGGGGGAAAGCATAGCCACGTTCCTCGAGTGTATATGACTCCGGTGTCAAACCAGTCATTCTGTCATGGATATCAGTGTATTGTTCCCCACCAATTTTGGCAGTGCTGGGACTGGTAACGTAAGATATATCAAAAGGGTTTGCTGTGAATTCTTTTTTCATACCTATATTTTGCACTCAACCCAAAGAAGTTGTCAACGCTCATCTATTCCATGCTATGCAATTTTTAGCAAACTGTTTCAACGAACCGCTTTTTATAATTATTGCTTCGGGCTCAAAAACAGCGGCATACATATTTACCAGCGATATTACATCCAATAAAGCCCTATAACTAGATAAACCTGACATATCTATGTATATCTTGGTAAACTTGTTTCCAAGCCTCATAGCCTCTTTGATGTTGAACGCATCAAGCGTTTCAAACCTTATTTCAGGGTATTTTTGCCTTGCAACTTTAATGCAATCCAAGCTTATATCCGTAGCAATAAGGTTTTTGCATTTTTCATGAATAAGTGTTGAAGTTGTTCCCCACTCACAGCCAATTTCTAGTATTGAATCTAAAGGCTTCACCCATTTTTCTATTGTTTGCCTAAACTCTTCCACACCTCTTGTGGCTATAAAAAGAGTTTTGAGCTTATACTGATTTTCATTTGCCATATAAACACACTGCTTGCGCAGCCTTTCTTGTGTGAGTTAGGGAACAAAAAAGCGCCCGAAGCCACACACTAATAAAATACCGAACGGTGTTTTTCTCACTTCGTTCGAAAAATAATGTATAACTTCTGGCGCTCTAAAGATAGAACTTGCTGAGCTACTCCGCCGTAGGCGAATGACCTCCAGACATTGGTATGCTAACATAGGCGACTATATTTAGCAAATAAAGATCAAAATCTCTTTTGGTGACCCCACGGGGAATCGAACCCCGATTTACGGAATGAGAATCCGCCGTCCTAGCCGTTAGACGATGGGGCCACGCCTCGCCATTCTAACAATAAACAAATCCAACGGCAAGATTACTGTATAATATTATTTATGTTAAGTGATCTCAAAAAGATTCTTTACTTACTGCCTGTTGTAGTAGCTTTACTTTTTGCTTCGTATATTTACTTCAACCGCTATCAACCTAAATCCATTCGCCAAGTTGAAGAAGTTAAGGGTAAACACGTAGGAAGCAAAGAGGAAGAAATTACATATCCACTTGGAGCAAAAAACGTAAGCTACAACGACACTAGCTCCAAAATCCAAGCAACCTTTCAAACTAATAAAACTCCTGAAGAGATCATGAGTTTTTACAAAGCAGTTTTAATGGATAAAGACTGGGAGCTGGATTCCGAAGGAGACGAGAATGGGTTTTATATTTCGTATTATCGAAAAGACTCTCAACGGATTAAGATATTGGCATCATTCCAAAGTAGTGATGAGGAAACTTTAGTAAGTGTTGAGAAATATTAACTAGTTATCCTTGGTTCCAACCAAAAAGATAGCTCTCCAGGGCCGGTAGTTACTTACGAACGTATCTTGGCCTATTATCTCCTCCCCGCGTTTAACAGTTCTTGAAAAGGTTGCAGTTCCTCCCCATGCAGACCAATCGACCTGCTTAACAGTTCCCTTTGGTAGGGTGGGATCGTCTTGGTATAGCGACGCGGGAGGGGGGCTTTGGTTTGTTAAAACAGACTCTGAAGTTTCAACTTCCCTACCATCAGGTGTGCCGTAGATACTGAACTTCAACCACTGCTCGGCTTTGTTGTAGTCAGTTTGTACCAAAATATAATTTGGCGTGTCATTTTTAAATTGAAAATCTATCGAAGGTTGAAAAATAGTGGCATCAAAACCAGGAGCTCTATCCTGCTCGTAATAGCTAACTCTATAATCATGAGGATACCTTGTTACAATCGGCAATCCAGCATCCAAAGCTGCCCTAAACAACGTAGTGGAGGTTTGACAAACTCCCCCTCCCTCACCGAGTATTGTTCTTCCCCTGCTTATAATATAGGCAGAATTGTAACCTGTTGCAGCACTAATTTCACCAATGGAATTATTCATCGAGTAGATTTCCCCCGGTGGAACCAAAACGCCATTAGTTCTTTCGGCCGCCAAAGTTAAATTGTGAATTCTGGAGGACATTGAACCGTAATAGGTTGAACTGCCTTCTCCCAGCAACGAATAAATCCCATACTTTGATTTGTCGGTGGGGCCTGATATTACTGTTACCGGAATTTCAACCTGGCTTAAACCGCCAAGATAGGCCTCTTTAAACTGTTCCGAAAACGCCTTTGTATTAACTTCCAACCCTTTGGAAACTAATTCAAAATCAAGAACCTTTTCCCTATCTACTCTAGTGACTCTTGCCCGGGGAGGATTATTTACATCCATCGCAACAGATTGTACAAACAATTCTAGTCGTGGCTCATTTATACCTATTTCCAGCTTATCTCTATTTGTGATATCCAAAAACTCAATTAAATCCACAGTGGAAAGGGATTTCACATAGTCATTGTATTTCACAGATAACTTATTCATTACAATCCGTTTGATTTGGCTTAATATCTGCTCTACATCTTTTTCCACAACTCTTGGAGTTACCTTACTCAAGGGTACCTGTTTTTGCTCGAAATCTAAACCCCCGAAAGAATTCATTACTATCGAATGGAGTTCATCGTTAACCACCTTTTTGCCTTCGTTAGACTTAGTTACAACGATAGTATTATTCTCAAAGGCAACTCCGGCATCGACCGCTTGTTTGTTAACGTCCCCTTTTATGAGTGAATAATTTCTACTCAGTACATCCTCGTTATAGTCGAAAAACAAATTGATATACAACGGCTTTAAAAACCCAGCCAATTTATCTTTAGAATCGTAAATAATATTACCGGTTCGCCCTACTTCGAATGCTCTGGAAATTGAATTATCAACGTCGTATTGAAGGTGGATGTCTTTACCTGCTATTAGATACTTAATATTTCCTTCGTCGAGAATTAAGTCTGTCTGCGATTCGGCAATCCTTTTTTCTACCAAGGCTTTCGCTTCGGTAAAGTTTTTGCCCCCCACTTTCACCGACCCTATTCTAACTCCCGGGATAATCCGTTTGGCATAAACAACATGGTAGACTGAAACCAGTACCAAAAAAGCATATAAACAGATTAAGCCTATTCTAATTCTCTTGTTAGACAGTAATTTAGATAATCGATTCCCGTTTTTCATTTTTTTCGTGCTTGGGGCTTATTTTTCCAATTAGATATTTTTGTGGCTCCTCCGACATATCGACGAAATAGTCTGCCACCTCTGTGAGTTTAGATGACACTGTTTGTGAAAAACCGATTACTTCGGTTCTAACACCCTGACTTTTCGCGTATTCGAGCAGTTCGGTATAATCACCATCGCCTGAAACCAGCACCATTGCGTCGATTTTAGGTATTAGCCTGATCACATCCATACACAATCCAACATCCCAATCTCCTTTTTTGGCACCACCGTAAAAAATTTGTAAATCTTTTTGGCGTACTTCAAACCCTATTTTTTCTAATGCAGAAAAGAACTCTTGTTCAGCTCCTACGTCTGCTTTAATAACATATGTAAACGCCCTTATAAGCTTTCGGCCTGCTATACCTTCGGCTAGTACTTTTGCAAAATTTACTTTTGTGCCGTAAATGTTTTTAGCAGAGTAATACATGTTTTGTACGTCTATAAAAACTCCTACTTTTTGTTCTTTATGTTGTGAAGATATCATTTGTTAATTTTACATCATATTGCGCGAATTAGTAATTTAAGAGTTTTTGATGATAAAATACTGGGGATTACTTTGGGGGATCGTCTAAGTGGGCGCTTGCGCTGCCATTAGACAACCAGCTAATGATATCGTTATAGTTTAATTGTTCTGATAACTGTATTTCTTTATTGGGGGATCGTCTAAGCGGGCGCTTGCGCTGCCATTAGACAACCAGCTAATGATATCGTTATAGTTTAATTGTTCTGATAACTGTATTTCTTTATTGGGGGATCGTCTAATGGTAGGACACTGCACTCTGGATGCAGGAATTGGGGTTCGACTCCCTGTCCCCCAGCCAAGATATTATAGGAATTTGCCTACGTAGTTTGGCTTTTAGCTCTTGTAAGTTCTAAGAAACCTCCCTATGTCTGAATCTTTTTTAGATTCCAGCTCGATAATATATCGAAGGGATTTTCGTGACGACTCAAACCTCCAGTTCATTATTTTATCCGCCTGTTCGTCACCGTAGCGGTTAGCTAAGAAATCCGCAATCGACTTCCTCGATTCGGAATCTGCGGACAAAAAAGCTCTGTCTATGGTTTCTTGTGTTATGCCACCTTCAATTAAAGTATTCATTATTATCGAAACACCTTCTGTTTCATTTTTATAACCAACCACTACACCCCTATTTTCAAATAAACTGTCGCCTCCTTGTATTCCATTGGCTACCTGTTGGGCGTACCACTCCGTAACGCCTTCCTTAAAAGGTTTGGGCAGGTCGGTTGAAACATCAAGGTCATGTAAAAACTCATGTATTAGAGTAGCCTTTATATTTCTAGCAATAAGTGCCTGCTCCTCACTTGTAAGCGATCTAGGTAGCTTCCCACCTTCTTTTTCTATCAACTCCCTTGGTGTATCCCATAACTCCCTTACGACAATAACTTTTTTTTCTGATACATCCACTTGCATTTCAGTTTTTACAAAAGATCCTGGATATGAGGAAACTGTTGGTCTAGTAAATCCACCCTCGCCTTCTATATCCCTACCTGGATATTGGGTAGCTCTAAAGAAATCATAGTCTTCGTTGGAAAGTACAAAAACCTTGATTTTGGCTAACGAAAAATCATAGGAGTCCAAATCTGCAAGTTCAAGACCGGGAAATAGCCTTTGTAGCTTGTCTTGTGGAATAAATCCGCCTAACATCTTTAATGTATCCCTGAACGATTCTAAGACCAGCTGGGCATGCTTATCTTTATCCAGAAAACCCGCATGTTTCTCCATCTGAGTAAGGTCTTCCTCTAACATACTGGCTGAGTCAACTTCAATAATTACTTCCCCTCGGTCTTCCGACTCAAAATAGAGCAAGTGATCGTTTATTGGCTTCGCCTCTAATCCAGTTTTTTCGAAAACTTCCTTTTCCACACCCTCGAACTTCATGAGTTGATTATATATGAAAAGTTTTAGTTGAAATAGTGAGTACTTTAAGCAAAATACTCAAACTCGTCTACCAGACATGCTTATACTTTGCATTAAAACCATATAGTATAATTCTAAACATGTGGTGGGGTGGTGCAAATAATAGCATTGCCGTTTCATAAGCGGCAGATAGAGGTGAAAACCCTTTCCCCACCACCAAATTACGCATGAAAATCAACGATTATATAAATAATTTAATAACAAATAAGAGTCCGTACTATCTAACTACTGAAAATGAAAAAACTATCCAATTCGAAGGTATCGAAAAATATATATATAAAGTACTCAATAACCATAAATACAAATGTACTAAAACTACAGAAAACTATGACAATATTGTAAAAAATATAATTCGCTTTAGTGTCCAAAATAAACTGCCAATCCATCTGGATTTATCGACAGGTGCAACTAAAAATCCGAATGCAATTTCTTCCCCGGGTATTGATTGGGCGGAGGTCTTCAATATTGCATTTATACGTGAGTACTTAAAACCAATTGCTGTTGCATACAAGCATGGAGTCGTGCTGGATTACTTCTCTGTCGCCGTATTTGAAGATAAGGTAAATCACATTCCACAAGCCGACATTGAAGCTTATGACAAGCAATTTTCTGAATTGATAAATGTTTATCAAAATTATTTACCTAATAATTTAAAAATAAGATATAGCAGATTAAGTGATAGAGGTAGTAAGGAGAATATATATATGTCTATGGATAAAAAAATCTCCGAGCTAAGAAGAAACTGGCCTTCCTTGAGCAATGAAGCTAAAAGTGAAAAACTACGAAGAGCCGAAAGAAACATTTATTTAACCGGAAACGAGCCTGATAAAGATGCGTTGATTTTAACATCTGCCTTATCTCATGACGCTTTTGGTAGTGAGTGTTGGAGTGACATTGCCAAACCGATTTGGCATGAGGAAGACGATATATCCCTTGGACATAGGTATACTGATGGTTGGGCAATTCACATAAAATCCGCACCCGGATCAACAGTAAACTATTGGAGCGGGACCGGGGTATTAGTTCGAAAAGGCAATACCTTTGTGCCTACGGTATTAAGCCCTAAGCAATATGATGAAATTTCAGACAGAATTACTATATTCAAGGATACCTTTTTTAAATCAAATAAAGAACTTTCCGAGAAATTAGATCCAATATTAGTGGCTCCCACAAGTGGAATGTGTATCAAGAATAAAAAATGATCCCGGATCAAAAGATGCGCGGGATCATGGTTATGGAAACTTGGCAAAAAGTACCTACTCGGGAGAAACGAACACAAACCGGACGCTATTACTCCACCGATTGCCAGAGAAAATATAGGAGGCGTTGAGCCGATACTCACCACCATCACGCTTCACGAGAGACACAAGAAGATCGCCATCAGAAGCCACTAACGGCGGCATCGCTACCACTAGAGCTTCTCCTTCGGGCTGATCTAAGTACTGCAGGCGAAGTTGCGGTCCGACTTCTGCCTCACAGAGATCAAGACCTTGGGCACAAGCTGCCTTGCAGATATCAGTGTAGGTAGCAGTAGCGTCTTCGGGAAACCCAAGTTCTCCAACAGACAGCACCACGAGCTTCACAGTCTTCTTGGCTTTGGCTGGTTTCACCTTATCAAGGATGTCACTAGCCCAAGTGCCAATGCTTATTCCCGCCTGTTCAAGCGCGGTACGGAGTGCTTTTGCATCTTCGAACGTGCCCAGCTCAATAACCTTAAAGATCTCAGGCTTTTCCCAAGGATTTTCCTTGCGTAAAAATTTGCTTAATGCGCGCAACCAACTACCGCCATCGGGGCCAGCAAGTTTCCCCAGCAGAATCGTAAGCAGTCTCTGAACATCGGAAAGTGTCAATCTAATATCTTTTTTGTCCATGAGAGTCATCCTTTTAATTGATTGTTTGTGCCAATGGAAATTTCGCTTCGCATTTAGTAACGATACTGATCGAATTGCCATCTATCTTTTCCACGCGAAGATAGGCTGTAGCCACTCCAGTTTCCTGGGACACAAGGTCAAATGCAAAGTCACTCGCTGCTTGCGCTAGCTTCCGTATAGGAACCCCACTATCCATCTCGGCGGTCTCTAAATTTGGAGATAGCATTACTACTGCCAGCGTTTCTGACTCAATACTTACATATCCCCGGATCTCACAGTCTGCTTCATGGTGCACCTTAAAACTCTGCCATCCCATAAACTACTCCTTTCCTTCCTTTAGTATTCGGATATAGCAAGCATTATTAACACACAAGCCTATAAAGATCAAACAAAGTACAGTTATATCGGCTATGCTAAAATTACACCATGTCGGACTATAAGCAAGAAATTTCACAAATTGCATCTCTAAGGGAAGCAAAAGGAAAAGAGCAGGAGTGTTTAGATAAAATCTCACAGCTTTTGCCAAAGTTAGCGGAGAAAAAATTGTGGGCTTCTGTCGCAAAAATGTATTGGGAATCACACCTTGTTTGGCAACACACAGCAATGTCAGAACTAACCAAACCGGTGGAAATGCGAAATCAAGAAATAATTGCGAACGGATCAGCAAAAATGATGGAATTTGCAAAAAAGGCCATAGAGGTTATCGAAAGTCATAACATCGAAGATATGTTTGGGGGTGCATATAGATTCCTAGGCAGAGCATATACTTTTGTAAACGATCATGAAAAAGCGAAAGAGTGTTACGAAACTGCGATTAACAAATATAGGGGAAAGGATGTTAAGTCTAAATTGGAAGTAAGTGGCTTCCTCGCAGACGCCTTAATTCGATTAGGCAAACCCATAGAAGGTTTGCACTTAGCAGAGAAAACGTACGAGGAGTTTCATAACTCAGAGAGTGGTAAAAACCTAAAAGAGGAAGATTACTTCACATGGGCGGTTTGGATGTCCGGAATAGCACCTAGAGTTGTTAAAGCATTACTTGATACAGGAATAGCCATCGACAAAAACCGCATATTATCCTGGCTTGAGAAGGTTAAAGAAGAGCTAACTAATCCTACAGGCGTAGTAAGGTGGGGAGACCCAAAATTTGAATTCAGAATAAACGAGATAGACTCAGCAATACAAGCAACAAAAGTTCAAGGGGTATGTTCACAATGAAATGGCTCCTTTCCAGTATTTTTATTATCTTAATCGTTACAATCTTCTGGCTGTTTTTTAAACCGGGATTTTATTTTACTAATTGCGCTTGCCGAACTAAATTTTTTATCGTCAAGCCCGCTAGTGACTGCGCAAATATGTGTGTTGCAAATCCAAAACAATAAGTTAACTACTACTCGACAAGCCGGGGTTCTAGAAAAAATGCCGGAACAGCTTTAAAATCACTGCCCCGGCATTAGTTAAATAGCAGAAGGTATCGAGTACTTTCCTCTAATCTTATTCGACAACAGCAAAGCAAATCCCCAGCCGGCCCGTAGATAGGTTTTTAAGCTTAGCCCATACGACTTTACCCCTTTGCCATATGTTATAGCTACTTCCTTGTACTCAATGCCGGCCAGAATTGCTAAAACTCTTATTTCGGTTTGCCATAGGTAAAAAGGACCGTAGCTTGGAGTAATCATATGCTCAGGCGGAAACCTTTGGAACAAATACTCAACAGCTGCTCTTGAAAAAGCTTCAAAACCACTTGTTAAATCCGATAAGCTCTTTCCCTGATTCCCTAGTAGAAACCATTTAGCCAACTGAGTTCCGATTTTCGACGTCAGTTGCCTAGATGTCTTGTAGTAATTTTCTGAACCCGGCAAGTTCCTTGACGAAAAACTTGCTGTTCTGGCGTTCTTATTTTCTTCAAGCGCGCTAATAATAGGAGCCAAGACTAGTTTGATCTCACTTGGATTATGAGTACCTCCCATGTCCATTTCCAAAACAATATCTGCATTGTTGGCAAGAGCTGTTTTATAACCAGTAGGATAAACATTTCCCCACTCACTGCCATCGGGTATGGAAGCCGTGACAACTTTATCTTTGTACTCGCCAAAATCTAGTCGCGCCAAATCACTGCTGTATCCGGTTATCACTACAACTACTTGGGATAGCTGAGGTATTAACGAACAAGTATCGAAAACTCCCTTCAAAAAAATGGGTAAGTTCTCTACTCTGGATATGTCAAGATCGGTGGAAATTGCTAGTCGCATGTTCATGTTTTTTATCTCTCTTTTAAATTAAGTAGGTTATATGATAGTGTTATTGTTGTGATTCTATCTAAAGCAAAGCACATTTACAAGGCATTCAAGCCCGAACTACTACTGTTAGCAGCTTTTTTGTTTTACGGATTTTGGCTTATTTTCAGAACCTCTTTTGTCATCGACGGCATACGCTACTGGTGTTTGTTTGATGATTCCATGATATCCATGGCTTATGCCAAAAATCTCGTTTCGGGATTAGGGCTTAACTGGGCAAGATTCGGCAATCCTGTTGAAGGTTATACCCACCCGCTTTGGGTACTTATTATGATAATTATTCACCTTCTCCCCTTCAAGGAAACGACAGCAAGTTTACCGATACAACTAATATCCCTGTCCTTTTTGGTTCTAAATTTATATTTTGTAGGCAAAATAACTAAAAAGTATTTTGCTTCGGGTAGTAGATATGCTTATTTTCCGGCTGTAATCCTAACCGCCGCATACTTTCCTCTAAATCTTTGGGCGCTAAGAGGAATGGAAACGGGACTTCAAGCCCTGCTCGTAACTTCTTCTATCTATTACTTGCTAGCCGCAATGAAAGACCTCAAAAATAATTACATCGTTCTAGCTGTATTACAAAGCTTGGGACTATTACTTAGAATGGATATGGTTATTCTAGTTGTTGTTATAAATATTTTCTTATTCGTACATTTTTTTGGGAAAAAGAAGGAACTACTCCAATACTTGATTATCATCTTCCTACCCTCTTTGGTATATGAATTATTCAGAATCGCATATTTTCATGATATATGGCCAAACACTTACTATTTAAAAATATTCCAAATGCCTCTCATATCCCGGCTACTGAGTGGAAGCATCAGTTTTATAAATTTTATAAATATATTCCCAATTATCCTTTTATTAATTATTTATTATGTCGCAATCCATAGAAATAACGTAGCAGTGCAAGTAATCGGATCGGTAGTAACCGGTTTTTTCTTATACTCCATATATGTCGGAGGAGACGTGTGGGAAAATGTAGGTATAGTCGCAAACAGATTTACCGCCTTTGTAATGCCCCTTATTTTTATACTTACTAATGCTTTGTTAATAGACTTCACTAATGTTAAGAACTTGGTGGGCAGATTTAAGACTCAAATTATTCTCTTTGCTACAATTTTTTTGGTGCTGTTATTTAACTCGCTCTGGAACTTCAAAGATTTTAATATCTATTCAACTCAAGCGCAAATGTTTCTGGGTATAACAAAGCCCTACGGGTCACCAGGGCAAAAAGAAGTAATTATACAAACACTTAACCTTAATAAATTGTTTAGTGAAAATGCTAAGGTAGCCGTAACTCAAGCGGGCGTCACCGCTTATTTTGGAAAGTTTAAACTTATTGATCTATTTGGGTACAACGATAGCTATGTAGCTAAATTGCCCCCCGCCGCCAAGCCAGATGCTAACGACACTGGATATTTACCGGGACACTCTAAGTACGATTTCAAACACAGTGTGAAGGATTTATCGCCTGATGTTCTCATGCATTTCGATTTTTCTGAAGATATTAAAGCGCAGGTAGCCAGCTATGGATATGAGAAAATCGGACCTGTGTTTGTTAAGGCAACAACTACGGAAGCGGATCTTCAAAGATTACGACTATGCTTACTTGCAAGCATCCAATGGAATCCCCAATGCGACCTACCCCAAGCAAGCCTATAAATCTATCCCAATTTGTGTTATAATGTCAGCGTTAGAACTTTAATGACGCTTTTTTTGTACTTCTTTCATTAAAGCTATTGATGAAGGGGGTGAATCCCATATGAAAAAATTATACGTAGGTAACTTACCATTTGACTTTGATAGCCAAAAATTGCAGGATTTGTTCGCAAAATACGGAACAGTAGAGTCAGCAATAATAATCAAAGACAGAGATACTGGACGATCAAAAGGATTTGGATTTGTCGAAATCGACAATGAAGGAGCAAAAAAATCAATTGACGAACTTAACAACAAAGAAATTAACGGCAGACCGTTAAGAGTAAACGAAGCCAAACCAATGGAAGAAAGACGACCTTTTAGAAGATAAATTTTAGGTTTGTGGTGAAAGAGAACAATATATATGGCATTGAAAATAGACGATTTGATAATAAAGTTGGCAAATACGATAACAGACGACACACTGTTTAACCCTTATAATCAGATCTGCAAAGATTTTGATATAAGCACAGGCCCGGGGGTACGCCAGGGTAATCTGCGTATCTACTTAGAAAAACATCTAGATTCTAGAACTGACACAATATGGATATTTGATACAGCGGGCTATCATAGCTCAAAGTTAACGGGAGTACCTTTAGTGGGACCCTCTAACTACAGTAAAGTGGAAGAGACCTTAGGGTTGGAAAACCGCTTTGAAAACGCTAATAAAAATGGTGCTGTATCAAGTTCCGCAGAAGAATCAACAAAGTTGTGGGAAACGCTTTCAAAAAAACATAATCCCCCGCTTGTTTGGAATCTTCTCCCATTTTACCCTCATCAAGCTAACGAGATTTCTGTAAAAAGAACTCCCGAAAAAGAAGAATACTTAAAATACGCTGAATTTACTCATTTGGTGTTGGAAATATTTGGGCTTAAAAAGATTGTAGCAATGGGACACAGAGCCCAAAAAGCTTTGGATCTGATACACATTAAATCCGAATTGCATATATAATAAATCAATGCTCGATGCCCAAATTGTGAATCAAAAACTGGAGTCTTTTGCGACACTTCAAAACTCTGAGCTGTTTACCAAACTAGAAACATCCGAAAAAGGCTTGATTCAAGCCGAGGCTGAAACCAGAATCAAAATTTACGGTAGGAACGTTATTAAAGATAGACCTAAACTTCATGCACTCATTCAGTTCATTTCAAACTTCAAAAATCCACTAGTAATAATTCTTTTAGTGGTTTCCACAATCTCGTTTGTAACCGGCGAAACTGTAAATGGCTCCCTAGTTGCTGGTATGGTACTAATGAGTGTCACATTCAACTTCTGGCAGGAGTACAAAGCCAACACCGAAACTGACAAACTAAAAGCCGGAATCGCCAGTATATCCTCTGTAATTCGAGGTGGCAGCAGAGTTGAAATCAGTACATCAGAACTTTGTTTAGGAGATATCTTGGTGTTTAACGCAGGTGATCTTGTACCTGGGGAATGCAGAATTCTATCGAGCAAGGACCTTTATATAAACCAATCAGCGTTAACCGGGGAATCATTTCCCGCCGAGAAGCACGCAACTCCTATTAAAATAGGAGATTCCGAAATAGCAAAAATGACCAATATACTCTTCCAAGGCACAAGTGTGATTTCAGGAACTGCATTGGCAGTTGTGCTTAAAACAGGTACCAAAACCGAGTTCGGGAAAATAGCAGAATCTTTGGCACAAAACGACAGCGAAAACGAGTTTACAAAGGGAATCGGTAACTTCAGTATGTTAACAATGAAAGTTGTAATATTTTTCGTGCTGTTTATCTTTTTTGTAAACGCCTTGCTCAAGCAAAATATCATCGAAGCCCTCATGTTCTCAGTAGCTGTGGCCGTGGGATTAACCCCTGAATTTCTACCTATGATAATGTCGGTAACAATGGCGAAAGGGTCAATGATGATGTCTAAGAAAGGGGTCATTGTAAAAAAGCTCTCGGCTATACCTACCTTTGGAAGTATGGATATATTGTGTACTGATAAAACCGGAACATTAACTCAGGACAAAATAAGACTAGTTAAATACATCGATACTCGAGGAGAGTATTCGGAAAAAGTGTTTTCTTTTTCCTATTTAAACAGTTATTTCCAAACCGGCATTTCCAACCCGATGGATCAGGCAGTAATCGACTTCAAGAAAGTTGATGTGTCTTCCTATTCTAAAATTGATGAAATTCCCTTTGATTTTAACCGCAAAAGAATGTCAGTTATTGTTGGTGACAACACCAACAGCCATTACTTGATAACAAAAGGCGCTCCCGAGGAAGTTTTAGGTTGTTGTAAGCTTTCACCTACTGAAGATCATCCCGGACTACTTGATAAATACCTAGAACTGAGTAACGAGGGATATAGGGTTTTAGCTGTAGCCACAAAAATACTTCCAAACACCAAAAAAGTGTATGAGGCTGAAGACGAATATGATCTTGAACTTATCGGTTATATTGCCTTTTTAGACCCACCCAAGGAAGATGCCCTAGACGCAATAAACAAATTGGAAGAGATGGGCATAGAAATTAAAATAATAACCGGGGACAACGAACTTGTTGCTAAAAGAATATGTAAAGAAGTCGGAGTGAATATAAAAGGCGTGTTACTGGGACACGAACTAAGAGGCCTTACCCACGAAGAACTATTACACAAAGTAGAAAACCTGACTATCTTTGCCAGATTTTCCCCCGATGATAAGAATCGGGTCATTAAGGCAATAAAAGAGAATAAACATGTGGTCGGTTATATGGGAGATGGAATAAATGACTCCCCCTCTTTAAAATCGGCCGACGTGGGAATTTCGGTATCAAACTCTGTAGATGTAGCCAAAGAATCGGCTGACATTGTACTAACTCGAAAGAGCTTACACCTGCTAGCAGATGGCGTAGTAGAAGGGAGAAAAACATACGCCAACACCATGAAGTACATAATGATGGGATTGAGCTCAAACTTTGGAAATATGTTCAGTGTTTTGGGAGCTGTGATATTTCTACCTTTCTTACCTATGCTTCCCATTCAGATACTACTAAACAATTTCCTCTACGACATCTCTCAAATTACTATTCCCACCGACAATGTAGATAGTGAGTACATTAAAAAACCTCGTAGATGGAATATGAAATTCATTAGAAATTTCATGTTCGTTTTTGGACCAATTAGCTCCTTATACGATTATGTATCTTATTTTGCACTTTACACTCTGTTCAGCTCCCAACCCGGGAACTTCCAAACAGGGTGGTTTTTAGAGTCGCTAGCTACACAAACTCTGGTTATACATGTTATCAGAACAAGGAAGATCCCCTTTATCCAAAGCAGGCCGAGCAAGTTTTTGCTACTTTCAACACTTACAGGTGTATCTATTGGCTGGCTTATTCCGCATACAAAATTAGGCGCGTTTTTTGGATTTAGCCCGCTACAACCTCAAGTTTTGCTACTGATTGCAGGAATTGTACTCACGTATCTTATAACTGTTGAGTTGGCAAAGCAGTTGTTCTTCAGGAGATTTAAAGAGCAGCTGAATTATAATTAACTTACATACTTCGAAATAGTATCAACCAGGTCATCCAAACTGTGTTCTACCTTAAGGAAACACTCTTTTGCCCCCAATTTCATTACTCGCTCAATTTTTTCGGGCTCGTATGAGTTGGAAACAACAACTACAGGTATTTCCGCCAACTCCCCATATTTGGTGAGCTCCTCCAAAAAGGCACCCCCATCAATATCAGGAAGATTATAATCAAGCCAAATGATATTAGGTATAATTCTGTCGAGGTTACTGGAGCTTAGATATGCCAAAGCTGGCACACCCCTATTGAATGAGAGCGGTTTTACTTGGTTTAGCTCCACTTTTTTGCAAAGCGCATCCAGTAGAACCTGTTCTTCCTCTACAATCATTACAACGATAAGGTCATTTCTCATAAGAAAGTACCGACTTAAAATAGTCTATGGTCGATCTAAGACCCTCTTTGAGCTGTTTTTGAGGTTCCCAATTTAACACCTCTCTGGCTAAGCTTATATCAGGTTTTCTTTTCTGGGGATCATCCTGAGGTAAGTCTTTAAAAATCAATCCGGACTTGTTCCCTGTCAATTCAACTACTAGGTCAGCCAATTCCTTTATTGTAAATTCATTAGGATTGCCGATATTTACAGGTCCTGTAAAGTTATCAGTATTCATCAAAGTATATATTCCCCTAATTAGGTCATCTACATAACAAAATGATCTTGTTTGCTCCCCCTGGCCGTAAATTGTTATCGGGTTACCCTGCAAGGCTTGGATAATAAAGTTAGATACAACTCTACCATCGTTAATTGCCATCCTGGGGCCATACGTGTTGAATATTCTCACAATTCTGATATCTACTTTATGATTTCTGTGGTAATCAAAAAATAATGTCTCCGCCACTCGTTTTCCTTCGTCGTAACAGGCCCTCGGACCAATGGTATTTACATTCCCTCTGTAATTCTCCTTTTGCGGATGTTCCAACGGATCACCGTAGACTTCAGAGGTAGATGCTTGAAAAATTCGCGCCTTATGTTTTTTGGCGATTCCCAACATGTTGATTACTCCAATAGTATTGGCTTTAACTGTCCTTACCGGATTAAGTTGGTAATGGATAGGGGATGCTGGACAAGCTAAGTTATATATTTGGTCAATTATCACATCATCCAAATACAAAGGATCTATTATATCGTGGTTTATGAATTTAAAATCTCCGTTTTCAAAAAGGTGTTTAATGTTCTCTTTACTACCTGTAAACAAATTATCAATACAGATTACCTTTTCATTTTTAGCTAACAAGTAATCACAAAGGTGACTACCCAAAAAACCGGCGCCTCCAGTTACCAGTACTGTTTTCATAATAGACAAATAATACAGTATTAGTGTTTGTACATAAAGGAATTAGCTATTAAACTGATGATATGACTTCGGAATTCAAAAAGGCCCTATTCATATCCTTAATCACCTACTTAGTCTTTTTCTATAAGCTACTAAACCCTAACTTACTAGTAGGGGGAAACGACAGTGAGAGTTTTTTTTACCCTTCACGCTCCTATCTCCACGAAGCTTTGACAGTTGATCATAGATTTCCGTTTTGGACAGAAAGGATCTTTTTAGGCTTTCCCATATTTGCTGATCCCGAGCGAAGTTTTTTAAATCCGGTGAATATTTTGGCTACATTGGTTTTAGGCCCGTTTCAATCATTTAAATTTCTTCACCTCGTATTTTATCTGTTGGGATCTCTGGGGTTATGGGGATTTATAAAAAAAAGAGGTTATAACCTGGCCGGTTATGCCGTGGCCAATATCATCTACTTTTTTTCCTTTTTTCACTTATTCCACCAACAACATCAGAGCCTTATTCTTACCACCTATACAATACCTCTTAGTTTGTATCTATCAGACAGTTATTTTAACTTACAGAATAAAAAGTATTTCTTGATCCTAATTTGTCTGCTGGCTATTCTGGTTTACTTTGGATCATTTCAATCGATAGTTTTGTTGCTTATTGCAAACTTGGCTTTTGTTATAACAAACTGCTCCTTTAATAGGATTAACCTAAAACATATTATGGCGGGTGCTATCCTTTTGATATCCCTAACCTTACCCCTAATTCTTCCTGCCTACTCTTTGTATAAGCAAAGCGCACGTATTAATAACACTGAGTTTGCTCAAGGTTCCTATACACCATTGATGCTAATAAACGGAGTATATCCGTTTTATTTCGATTCCGGCCCAAATTACAAAGGACTTATGATTAGCGAAGACTTTCTAATACACGAAACTTATTTTTATTTTGGAATCTCTTCCATTTTTCTTGCCATCGGGGGTATGGCTATTAAGCATAAAGACAAAATTCCAATTTACTGCGGCGTGCTAACTGTGATTTTTCTATTTTTGGGACTAGTTGCATTTGTTCCATTCCTAAATACTCTGAATATCCCTGTAATCTCATTATTTAGATATTGGGGGCGTTCCGTAGTTCTGCTCGTATTAGCAATCGCACTTTTAGCAGGTAAATTTATATCTCAGGAAAAACCTCAACTCCACCTTTCGCAACTAAAAAGGCCTGTGCTGTTTACCTTTGCCTATTTAGGTATTCTCGAAGTTGCCAACTATGGTAATGACCTGACGAAAAATATTATTCTACTTACTATCCACAAAGTTTTGCCTATAGATTTTAATTTTCTTCTTTATGTTTCCGTTTTCTTTATACTGGCTTTTTCTCTGTTCTTATACAAAAGTGATAAGTTAAGCTGGGTAGGGGTTAAAAAGGTTTTTCTAGTATTCTTATTTTTGGATTTACTATTTTTCGGAAAAAATGTATTAAACGGTTACCTGGAAAACAAAAAAGATATTATTGATAGGCATATTGAAAGGGTTGGTGTACTGAATCAATTTCCCAACAAGCGAGTTTTACCTTTGAACGGAAGTACTTCCGGAAATTTGGGTTTATATTCCAAAAGCTGGGGAATTTTTGGTTACAGCCAGTTAGTTCCCAAAAATACCTTACATTTGTTAGAAGTTGCCGGTATCGATAATTCAAAAGCATGGTCAAGTGATGTTATTCCTCCAAACATGGAAGCTCTTGGAATTTCCTATGTACTAGATAAGGACACAATCCTTCAACAGCGTGGACGTATCATAGACCCCGAGGTAGGTAATCTGAAGATTGCTGAAGGCTCGCTTGAGGCAACAACAGACTATCCGACAGCAACCATCCTGGAAACAAGGATAAAAGCCGACGCCGGTTGGAAAGTTTATATAGATAATAATACTGCAGTAGCTGAAAGAGATTCCTACATAAACATCCCAGTCCCTGCAGGTATACATAAGGTAACGCTCAAATATACTCCCACCCTGTTTTATTACGGGCTCATAATCGGTATCATTGGATCGCTCCTATCACTTAGATATCTATTAAAGGAGTCGTAATCGTTGTCTTCTCCACTATAGGTTGATGGTGAGACTTGCTTTTGCTATAATGCCATCATTAATCACCTAAACCCGGCCAAATCAGCTGGGATCCTATTGCTCGGGCGTAATGCCCAAGGAGATGACGAGATGTCAAGCAATACAAGAAAACGAATCGTAGATATTCAAAGGTCGGATCATGAGTTAATCGAGCTTGCCCTGATGGCGGTTGCCCAGGTAGTTAGCCCTGAGATGCAAGTTGAACTCAATAGCAACCCAACGATAAAAATTAAAGTGGGGAAGCGAAATCCGGATCCATTTGCAGATGATCCGGAAATCCGCCAGGATATGGCAGAGCTGAGTATCAACGGTTACAAAGTCGAGATAAGATACACCCTCGACCCTGCTAAAGGCCTTTGCGGACCGGCACCACGTATCATCGATGAGATACGAGTAAAAGAGTCCGCGAACCGAGGGATGGGCACAGGAGACTACATTTTGCCATTTGGGGATGTCATAGGCCACCTCCTATTGAGCTACACCACTTCCTATGACTACCTGATCAATCAGTGCCTGGTTACGACGTTAGGGTGGAAAGAGGGTAGTGTAGTAAATTACTATCGTCAAGCCATCCCCTCGATATGTCTACTCGGGGACAGAGTTTTCTCTTTAAGGTATCGCATCTTGAAATCGAAGAGCCCAATATCTTGGGTACGGCTAGATCTGGACTTCGACGGTCGGTGCCAGGGTATTGTGTTATTCCACCCGGATAGAACCAAGAAGGCCTTCTCAGTCACCACGGGTTGTTTACTGGGAGATCCTATCGGGTCGTGATTGCCGTGCAGGGCTGATTACAATTCAATCAGCCCTGTTTTTTTTGTGCCTAAATATGTTACCCTTACCCCATGAACTCTAAAGAACAACTGGAAATGTCTTTTTTTGAAACTGAATACTGGTGGCATAAAGGCAAAAAATACCTCATTGAACACTTGCTTAACAAATTCTTTTCAAAAGATAGACATGGGAAACTAAAGATATTTGAGATAGGGTGCGGAACCGGAGAAATATCGAAAATGCTCCAGAAATACGGGACTGTTTCAGGATTGGATATCTCGGAAACAGCGGCTGATGAATATGAAAGAAAATGCGGAATTCGGCCTTTGATCGGTGATATAAATGAGCTAAACCTTGAAAGCTTAAAAAATAGCTTCGATCTAATTCTGGCACTCGATGTTTTAGAGCATGTTCAAGATGATATAAAAGCCATGGAACGTGTGAAATTTTTATTAAAAAAAGATGGCGTGTTTTTTATAAACGTGCCGGCATATAAATTTATTTGGAGCGAACACGATGAGGCCCTGCAACACAAAAGAAGATATTCAACTTACGAACTAACAGAAAAACTTAAGCGTGCCGGGTTTAACATTGAACTAAATTCCCATTTTGTTTGTATGTCATTTCCGTTAATTGCATTTTATCGAGTGTGGGGCAACTTTTTTGGAAAATCGGCATTTCCAAAAACTACCTATATAAAACTGCCTAAAAAGCTGAATACCATAATGTATAAAATGCTTCAGGTTGAAACTAAGCTACTTACAAAATTTCGCTTACCTCTAGGATCAACCATCACAGTAGTAGCAAAACAATCTTCTGTGTAATCAGGCCTTCTTAACTACTCCCACGAAAAAAGCCTCCATATACTCGTTTGGTTTCACTCTTAGGCATCTTGAACAGGAGTCATGCAATTTTTTTCCCTTCCACTGGGTGATTCCATCCGTAGCGTTAGCAACTTTAGGCTTGACCTCCGGATTAACTAATTCTAAACCCGAAAAGTTTTTTAATGCCCAATATATCACTTCTTCATTTTCCTCGGGAGCTAGGGTACAAGTAGAATACACCAAAGTACCACCGGGTTTTAACAGTTTTAAACCCTCGGCAATCATCATTTTTTGGAGCCTGCTAAGTCTTTTTATTTTTTTGGGACTCCAAAAACGCAATGTGTCCGGCTTAGAAAGATTAATCATGCCTTCTCCACTGCACGGGGCATCCAACAAAACTTTGTCAAAATATTCCGTTGGTAAATACCTTCCCAAATGCTGAGCAGGAAATGATGAATAATTGTATACCTTGGCATCATACAGTTCACACAGTTTTTTCATGTTTTCAACTCTCCCGGTATTTTCATCGTTCGCGTAAATTTTTGCCTTATTTCCCGTTAAACATGCAATATGGATAGTTTTTCCTCCGGGAGCCGCACACATATCAAGTATAATTTCGTCAGGCTTAGGAGCGAGTGCAATTACAGGAAGCAGACTGGATGCATTTTGGATGTAGATTTGACCTGTAAGAAATTCCTCAGAGTGAGTAAAAAGCGCCTTTTCCCCTTCGATAACATACGCTTGGTTTGCCCAGGCTATTTTCGAAAGCCTATCTTTCGCCAAAGTATTCACAACTTTAGGTTTTATGGCTACCAGGGATGACTTCTTTGGGGTAAACAACGCCCCGGCTTCCTCTTCGGAGATACCAAAAATTAAAGAGGTTCTGGTAAGCAGCTCTTTTAGGCGTTTATCTATTTTTTCCGAGTATGTCGACTTCACCCAGCTAGTATAGCAAACACAAATGTATAATATTGAAATGAGTCATTCTACGAGATTATTTCTATTAGTCGCCGCTGCACTTTTCTTCCTATTGCTGAGTGTTAGCTTGAACATTGATTACGTTCAAAACGACGAATATATTCATTATCAAACAGTAAACAATTTCCTGGGTGGAAACTTTACTCTACCAGCGTATCTGGCGTCTACCTTTTACACCCAAGGCATACTGTCTGCCTTATTTTCTTCACTTTTCGGATTGGGAAACCTTCCAATTCTCACGGCCTTGCTTTCATCTCTTACTATTTTTGTTTTTATGCTATTGCTAAATCGAATTATGACGCTTTCCCCTCTTCAAACTATATTAACCGGATTACTTCTTTTTTTGAATCCAATTTATCTTTACTCAAGCTTGGGATTTATGACCGAAATATATTTTCTATTCTTTTTCATGTTGTCCCTTTATTACTTTTATACATACCAAAAACTACCGGATTCGAAAAATTTAGTTTTCTTTTTCCTGTTTTCAATTCTTTCATTTTTTGTTAGGCAAATTGGCCTTTGCACGCTTCTAGCCGCCTCCTTTTTCTTTTTTCGTAAACGAAGCTTTAAGTTAGGATTTACCAGTTTAGCGACAGCTATCGCTTTAGGTGTTTTCTATATGGCTCTTTTTCCGAAAACAACTCAAATGAGCGCCAGTTTTCTCGCTGCCGAAACTATTCTAAATCCGGAAAGACTATTTTCCTACATTGGAATAACTGCGATTTATCTTTCGGTATTTATAACTCCTCTGGTACCCACTTTCGTATTATCAACCACCAAAAAATCCCGGATACTATTGTTTATCATCATCACAATAACCCTGGGGCTGGCAATCAAACTGTTTTTCCAGCCCCAAAGCATAAAACACACAACAGTAAATCAAAACTATGAACTGGATATCAAGTTTTCAGCAGAATATTTTCCCTACCTTGGCAATACATTCGGTAGAAAAGGATTTTTCCAAGAAAACTTAGCCGGCGAAAAATATAGCTATGAAGTTAGCGATAAACTTTTCTATTTGCTGGAAGTACTAGGGAAGATTATGGCAGTTTCACTTATTGCTCTTGCCGTGATGAATTGGAGGAAACTTTTGAATTTTGAGTGTTTATATTTGATGTTTACTGTTGCTTTTTTTATTGTGTCGCCAAGAGTGTACGATAGATACCTGATATCTCTCATTACGGTCGCGATAATTTTGGTGGTAAAAGTATCAAAACCGGCTACCTACCTGTTGATCCCGTTTTTAATTCTCTTAGCCTTTCTAGACTATCAGTACACATCTGATTTTTTTGCGGTTAATAAATACGTTAAACAAAGAACTGATGAACTCTTGAAGTCCGAAAACATCTCCGAAAAAGATATAAAAGCCGACAATTCCTGGAATGTGACCCATCCAAACAAAACCGGAAAATGGAAATACTACTTTGAATACAAGGGAACTGAAAAGCAAAAAGTCGACGATGGCAATTTTACGTTAGTGGAAAAGCATAAGATAACCTTTCCATTTAGCTTTTATTCAGACTCTTATGTTTATCTTTATAAACGGACCTAATCGATGGCAGTCCCATTGGCTACCGCTTCCATAGGTTGAACCAAAATGGGTTTATCATCTTTAATGGCCATTAGCATCATCCCTTGGCTTGCACTATCTCCCATTTTTTTCTCCTGCAAATTTACAATAAAGAGAAACTGTTTGGTAACAAAATCTCCGGGCTGATACCATTTTTTAACTCCCGAGAAGATAGTTTTTATCCCGATTTCAGACCCGAAGTCTACCTGAAACTGAAGCAGCTTGCCACTCCATTCAGGAATCTCTGCCGATACTACGGTTCCCACCCTAATATCCAGTTTTGAAAAATCATCATAGGTAACTGTTAGCTTCATATCAATTATTCTAATGGTTTTACCAAGGCTCTCCAGCTCGTTTCTTTGAAGCCGGTTTTAAGATACCAAGAGTATGATTGTAATCCAGGGCTGGCACTCAACCAGACAGCATTAAATCCTTTGGACTTGGCATAGTTTTCTGCAGTTTGAATAAGTTTACTTCCTATACCAAGCTTATGTAATTTTGGAGTAACAGCAAGCACGTCGATGTATAACTCTAGGTGATCTAAGGCGTTGTCTAGTTTTGCGGTTAGCACCCCAACTATATCAGAATCTACTTCCGCTACCCAACAAGATTCCGGATTAAAATACTGCTCAATCCTCCTTTCGGACACAGCCAAAGTCCACTTTTCTCCAACCGAATTAAAAGACTCGTAAAATACTACCGCGGCCTTTATAATATCTTCTTTTTTTAGATTTCTTATATTTATTTCCATCGTGTTGATGTCTACCTTCCTGGTCGGGGTGACAGGACTTGAACCTGCGACCTTTCGCACCCCATGCGAACGCGCTAGCCAACTGCGCCACACCCCGCCGACATTGCAATAATAACATACCCATGTAAAAATATATTCAGTAGATAATTGAAGGAATATATGAAAGTAATTACAAGAATTGACCCGAAGTCGTTTGCTAATTTTTACGCAATAGGTATGGGATTATTTATGGCTATTATGCTACCCTTCCAAATAATCGGACTGATTTTCGGCGGTAAACCGGAAGCGCTGGTTGGAACCGTGGTGGTAACCGTGATTGCATTACTGTTGGGCTGGATAATCGGCTATGTTTGCGCACTAGTTACCAATTTGGCACTTAAACTCTCAAAAGGTATATCCATTGAAATGAAGGATCAGAACAGCAATCCACTACCCCAGAATTAAAAGAATCTTTGAAATCAAGGCTATCGTTATAGCCGCTAGGGCAACCACGGCGGCTATAAGGCTTAGCACCCCCCACAAAATACCGCTGTGAGTTAACACTCGCGTACTAAACAATTTGTCGTGAAAACCACGTTTTTCAGGATCCTTAACTATTGACCAAAAGCCCAAACCAAAAAATACTATTGAAACTGTGTGCCCAACAAACACCCTGTAAAAAGCTGTTTTAATATCGATATTTTTCTTCGTGTCAGCATCCACCACTTTCAAGCCCCAAAGATATTTCCCCAAGGTGCCTGCATATCTTGAAGTAAAGTAGATTTGATACAAACCTACCACGGTATTATAAAGCAGACCGGCGATAATAAGATAGAAAAACATATTTACCAAGGGATAATTGGCTTCGGTAGTATTCCCTACCTTTAGAAAGGGTAAAAGGGATAAAGAAGGCAATAGAAATATTATCCCGATTATAAAGTAGTCTGTAAGTGTAGCAAAAAACCTTCGAGTTAGTCCTGCGGGCTTGTCAAACATATTATTGTGTTAAATCCCCTTGTAAATTACCACTAATCGAGTTTATCTGTTCAGTTAAGGGAAGGGTGTGAGCGTGCATAAAGAGTTTTGTAAACGCAAATGAGGAAAATGTGCCAACAAAGGCTCCCAGGGCTTGGATAATTAACAAAATAGCTATTCCCAAAGGCACTACTCCGATACCAACGAGAATAAGTAAGGGGCTATCCCTAAGGCCGGTCATTGCCCCAACTACTAAAGAAACCGGCAAAATTGTGACCAATAATATACCGATATATAACCACATAATTACAAAACAGTTTCCGAAAACTAACTTAAACGTATTTCCCAGCTGAGCCTTAAAAGTTTTAATACCCTCCGCTAAAGCCTCCTTAACTATGGTTTTTCCTAACACAATGTGTCGAAGAGCAAAAACTGACCCAAGAGATAGCCTGATAATCAAAACCGAGACTACCACAACTGAAAGTACTCCTACAGCTACTCCAATGATCGGATTAACTACCGCCGATAGTATAGTGATAATTAGTGGAACAAAAATAATCAACAAGCTTAGCAGACCCACACGAACTGATAACCAAAAGTTAGGCCACATAAATTCGATACCCTTTTTACCCATAGAGGCGAGTTCAAGGCTCTTTCCACGCCAACCTTCGAAAGTTCCCCAGGTTAAAGCACCGATAGCCCAAGATTTAACAATCAGCCCAACTATAACCACCCAAATAATTAGCCCTATTAATAATATGGATCCAATCACAATATAAGGAATCCAATTAACGTCCTGCACCCAAGGTACTTTGCTTAAAAAAGAAGTATCTGTAGTCTGTACCTCTTCTTTTGGAGTGCTATTACTGGAATTGTTAAAATTAAACCCACCAATTGTCAAAACCGCGGCTAGCCATAAAATTTTATATTTCCATGCAAGTTTCAATGAATCCCTGATGGTATCAAATGTGGAATATGGTTGTAGCATCACTACAAAATTGTATCAAAAATTACATAAGCGCAAAAGCCACCATAGAAAATAAAGGCTGAAAGCATCATTGTGATTCTAAATATATTAGGACGCAGTTGTTTATCAAGAGCCGTTAAGTTCATCCACAGAGTTAGCCCCACGTGGACAAACATCGCGAAGGCGTTTAACACCGCTGCAGTTATTACTAATTGCAACGGTTGCGTAAAACCAAGCAGAAAAATGAGTATTCCAGCAAAAATTTGCACCCAAAGCATGGAATAATAAATCTTTGGAATACTTTTCTCAGCTATTCTCCCATTGGAGGCCAAGATCAAGTTTTCGGAAAGTATTCTGCTTGTAGCATCAAATACTGTCATTTGGGTTGCCATTAACATAACAGCTGCCGTTAAAACGAAAATTGTTCCGATTATGGGAAAAATCTTTTGGCCAATCAGAGCTCCTTCTGTTAATACAAAGTTTATGTCTGAGGCCGACCCCGAAGTTTCATACACTGTTGAATAAGCTAGCAATGATAACAATACCATCGTAATTGCACCTGTTAGCCAAAAAATTATAAAATGCTCAATATTTACCTTTTTCCACCAGTCCTTAAAAGTTAAAACATTTTCGAGGGTCGGTTCAAACTTAGTTCCCGAAAGTGAAATTTCCTGGCTTTTTCCTGTTAACAGGCTGGTAATTTGTCCACTGTACTTACCCATACCATAGCCTTTGTTATTTACATAGTAAGACTGCGCTAAATTTAGATTTCCCCCTGCCCCCGCATAGGCCAATGCGCCTAAAAAGGTTGCTAAAGGAACTCCCACAGGCAGTAGCCAATAGCCATCCCCCTGGCCAATTACTCCTTTTACTGCCGCAAGCCAATCGGCGGAACTTGCAAGATAGATCGCCAACACAAGTATCGCAGGTACACCCAAACCGATAATCACCTTTTGGATACCCTCAACAGTTTTGTATAAAACCGGACCCAATGACAAAATAAGCCCTATGAAAACTAGAAGTCCAATTGCTAAAAATTGCGTGCTTTCCAACCCAAACAGCGACCCCAAGAGTTTGGCCGAGGAAGCTATAATACCCGGCCATATCCAAGGTATAAAAGTGGAAATTAGAAACCAAAACGGAAGCCATTTTAGTTTACGGGCAAATCCCATAAAAACGCTTTCTCCACGTGCCAAAGCATAGCGTTCAATTTCCATATTCATGAAAAACTGAAATGTGATTCCTATGACAGCCCCCCATATTATTCCCATTCCATACTTGGATGCCATATAAGGCCACAATATCAACTCCCCGCTACCTAACCCCAACCCAAGTATTACAAAGCTGGGACCTATTAACTTTCTAAGAGTGGGAGGTTTGGGAAGAATATTCGTTTTTAAAGGACTTAGCGACATTAATTTATGATACCCGATTTAGAACCAAATTAAAGAAGGGACGGCCTGGAGACAGATGCAACTTTTTTCCCCAGGTAGTCTCGGGAAAGTCGTATATTTGCCGGCAGCTGATAACCCCAAAGCCCGACTTGATAAATATAGGTAGAATTTCGGTAGTGATTCTGGCTAAATCTAACGTGTCCAAATTAAGTCTTTCGGCTTGGGTTGGCTCCAAATTTTGCGAGTACCCAAATACCACTTCTAAGACGCCACCCGACTTAAGTAAGCTCCCAAACTTTTTTGCGTCATCAAAGGTAGGTTTGGCAACAGCGGCTAATAAAGAACCCCAGGGCAAAATCACTGTAAGTCTATCAGCAACACCCAAAAGCTCGGCAGGTAAAATTTCGTAAGACCCAATCACAAATAACACATTTTTTAATCTCTTTTTTAATGCTTTTTTCGACGTATCAACCATCTGATTTCCCGCTGGATCTACACCTATATAAAAGGTTTTGGGATTAACAAGTGCCTTTTTGTACACCCATCCTCCATCACCACATCCCAAGTCAACCTCTACACCTTGATAGTTGACAATTAAATTGCTAAGGTCTAATAAAGATATCAGAGATTCTTTATTTCCTGTAACTAATCTCATATGTTTAATGATATAGGAAAAACAACATGGATCCCAGAGATGTACTATACGCTGTTGAGATGTTTCTACATGACGGGGGTCTCTATCGAGGAAAGGTAGAACTGGATTTGGGAACTTTGTGCGACATGGGGGATGGATGTTGGGTCGTGCAATCCATAAAACCTTGCGGATACTTTTTTAAGCTAGAATACAGCCTTAGGGGGACACTGTACGCTGTATTACATCAACAGTAAAGGAGTGAGAGATGGATTTCGTAGACAATCCGCCCATATTTGCCTTTATCCTAAGAGGAAAAGGTGTAAAACCCACTTATATGTTCGTAGGATTTTACGACGAAGTAGGGTTAGTGACCTTGCCGGCAACTTCCGCCGAGGCGCGTGCAGACGGGGTAAGAGTAATTTCCGTCGACAATCTGCGAAGCGCTCTTAGGAATATGAACGAAGTGCACTTGTACGAAGAAATTAACGCCAGATTTCAAGGTGTAGGAGAAGCCCGTAGGAATAGGAAGACCTTCAAGCTAGTTTCACTTACACCGCAACAGCTTAGGGACTATGCGGATCAGATGGAAAAGGCAGGCCTGAAAACCGTGAAAGTATTTGTAGACTGAACACACTTGAGGCTGATTACATTTTTGTAACAGCCTCTTTCTTTATATGAAAAAGCAAATCTTACCAATATGGCAACCGGTCGGAAAATCCACAAATCACCTTACCAGGCAAATTGCCGATAAAATAGGTTTGAAAACAGCACATACAGGCACACTGGATCCAATGGCCGAAGGTGTTGTTGTTGTGCTTGCGGGAAACAAACGGCTTGAAAAAATCAAACTTGCTTCTTGGAAAAAAACTTACGAATTTGATATAGCCTTTGGAATCTCTACTGACTCGTTCGACGGACTTGGACTTATTACAAAGACAAATTTTGAATGTAAGACTATATCGCCAAAAGTAATACAATCTGTATTAAAATCACTGGTGGGAAATTACTCTCAAACTGTACCTCTCTACTCCGCAATAAAAGTCGCCGGAAGAAAATTACACCAACACGCAAAATACGGAAATTTCAAAGTTATTTTGCCACACAAAAAGGGGGAGATTTTTAAATTAAAGCTAATAGAACTTAAAACTGTATCGGTTAAGAAATTAGTAAAAAACCTTATAGCTAAAATTAAACTTGTTGAGGGTGACCTGAGGCAAAAAGAGATAACAGATTGCTGGGAAAATTTTACGGGTAATATCGATACAACCAGTATACAAGTAGCAAAGATAGAAGTGCAAATATCACGGGGTATGTATGTGAGGTCTTTATCACAGGATATTTGCGAAAAGCTGGGAATTAATGGCTTTGTATCGAACCTGATCAGAACCCGCAATGGGAAATATTCGAAAAAGTCGTGTATAATACCCTATAACAATTAGAAAAAGGAGCATGCTATGAAATTCAACCTTGTTGAAGATCCCACTGTGAGCGTAACCTATCTGAGGGACGTAGGCCGGCGGATGACTCTAGGTTATATCTTCGCTAACCCCAACAAACCGGATGAGTTTTTCGGAATTATCTACGGTGCAGTTGCGTCTGTGTTGGTTGGCCCCAAGCCCTCAAAAGAAACCGTTATGGAAGAAATGGGCTTTTGTATTGAGAATTCACTTTCGTACGAAGAAATCATTGCAAGATTGGATAAGCAGTACCTGGGAAACGGCGTTATGTTCATACCCGACGACTTGTCCAAATCTGCTACAAGCATGGTTTGGCATGGCCGGTATGTTGGAAACATTCGACCTTTTGGCCAAACTCACTTTCGAATAGTACTTGCCGGAGAGGATTATGGTGAAATTACCTTGGGGGTTGTCTCAAACGAGGAACTAGCCAAAATGATCGCAGGCGGGATCGATTTCGACGAACCGATTAGTACAATTACCAGTCGGTTCAAACTGAAGTATGGGAAGTGGTAGCAAGAAAAAGAATTACATGATCCCCCACCTAGTTTATTCGTGGGGGATTTTTTTTTGAAAGGCTTGTGGTACACTTGGCTAGCTATGATAGAAAAAAACGTTATAAAACGATTCCAAATATTAGAAGAACTTTTGCAGGAGTTGAATAAACTTAAAGAAAACTACCAGGATTTACTGGAAGGGGATGCAACATACCAGCAACTCCAAGAGGAATCAACTAAGTTTAGAGAAGAGTCAAAAGAAAAACGCCAAAAGGTAAAATCCAACGAAACTTTAATCCATTTGGAAGAGGAAATGAAAATTATTAAAGATGATATTAAGGATAATCGCCAAGTTTTAGCTCAAGAATTGGCAGATTACTACAAGGAAAGCGGATTAATGGAGATTACCGGAGAAGACGGAGTTACCAGGAAATTTGCTTTTTCAGTTAGAATTACCGAAGAAAAAGAGTAATTTATTGATATTTTAAGTTAATATAGGATAATACAAATATGCCGAATAAAAAGAAACGAGACGCTCAAAAATCAAGAATGGCCAGAAGAAAAAAATCCAGCCATAAGAGAATAACCAGATAGAACTTTGAAGAGCTCTTGATAACCTGTAGTATTGACACCTTGGGATTTTTTTGCTACAATAGCACAAGTTCTTCAAATACCCCTCATAGTATATATGTACCACCATAAATTTCATTAATTCCAGCTGATAAGGAGGAGTAACATGTGTTTCGTTACAGTGCCATTGGTAATTAGTCTAATCACCGCTTTAATTAGCGGAGGAGAGCTGTTCTTCGAATGGGCATACGACGGGTGGGTTGCCACTATCACATGGGCCAACCCAACGTTTAAAATTTTCTCGGTATCCACAGGGGCCTGCGTGATATTGTTAGTGGCTTCTTATATCGTCTTCTCTTTTTTGTATGATGGGAAGTCTGGTGTAGTTAAGTGAAATACCCTGGGGGTTATACAGACTACTTGTTTGTGTAATCTCCAGGGCTTTTTTGTGAATTACCTCCGTACCTTCTATCCCTACCGGAGAAATCCTCTATCGCTTTAATTAACTCCTCAGGAGTAAAAGCAGGCAAATAAACTTCGGGAAAATACATTTCCGAATAAGCCAATTGCCAAGAGAGAAACCCGCTAAGCCTTTGTTCCCCGCCCGTTCTGATAATAAGGTCGGGATACGGATAAGGCTGGTCTTTGGTATCCAAGTAATTTTTAAATAAAGGCATAGAGTACTTACCGTTAAACTTACCCACTTCTTCCGATAGCTCTTCCGGTTTAATTTTCCCGGCTAAAACATCTTTGATAGCCTTTTGGATTGCCCGGAGTATATCGTCGTGCCCTCCATAATCCAGTGCAATATTTATTACGTTTTTTGTGAAACCCTTGGTCTTTTCCTCTGCATCCAAAATTTTATTTTTCAACTTTACCGGGATACGATCTTTTCGGCCTAAATGGTAGACTCTGGTTTTATTTTCTAAAGCCTCTTTTAGGGTTTCGTCAAAATGGCGAATATATAGATTCATAAGATAATCTACTTCTTCTTTTGACCTGTTCCAATTTTCGGTAGAAAAAACCCAAAGAGTTACAGTGTGTACACCCATTTCATGAGCTTTGCGCACTAATTTTCTGGCGGCTTGGAAGCCCTCGAAATGGCCTTGGAATGTGGGCAAGCCTTTTTCTTTTGCCCATCTTCTGTTGCCATCGCAAACCACTGCGATGTGATTAGGTATTTTTAAATTTTCGGTATTAGTGTTTTCTATATTATCTGACATATACAAGTTGCCTGGCGGACCAGCCACAGCGATTAGTATACCAAAGATGTGGAATTATGAAAAAGAAAACCGGAAGAATGGATAATTCCAAACTCCCGGTAGCAAACTTAGTAAAGTTGGAGACTGTTAGGGGATACCCTAAAAGCCGAAGCAAAGTTTTGTATTGTGAGTGTCTTACAAACATTAAAATGCTTAAGCAACCACTCGGAACGAAGAACTGAATCTACTTCCGGCGCGTCTCCCTCAAATTTTGTCATCCTAACCTTAAACCCGGTATAGTTTTGCTCCAAAACAAGAGGATCCCCCTCAAAATCTACGACTGCGAAAAGATAGGGAAAATCGTCCTCCGGGAAATAACCGAAGAACTCGTCGTTTTCTTTCCACCTTTCTCCAAAAGCTACTCTTGTAATGGTTTGAATGTCTTTACCATTAACCGAAAAGCCTGGAAAATGGATATTAAACTCCATACTAACCTCCTGAGTACTGTATTCGGCTCATTATACACCTATAGTACATAAACCCTTGCTCGCTGATCGAAAATGTAATATATATATCAGAGCAAGTTTCCACTTAAAATTATGATAGCTGTTGAAAAATTAAGTAAAAATTTTGGAAATATTAGTGCAATCAAGGATTTATCCTTTTCGATAAATGATGGTGAAATTGTGGGACTACTAGGGCCCAACGGAGCCGGCAAAACAACCACTATGCGTGTACTCAGCGGGTTCTACGCCCCCGATGAGGGTACTGTAAATATAAACGGAAGCGATATATTAACTCATACACAAGAGGCTCAAAGCCAAATCGGCTATCTCCCGGAAAACAACCCTCTTTACAAAGATATGTTAGTAGAAGAAATTTTGGATTTCTCGCTAGACTTAAAAAACATTCAAGGACACGAAAGAAAGGAAGCATTGGATTTTGCAATTAGGTCCGTAAATATTGCAGATGTATATTATCGCCCTGTTAACGAGCTATCTAAGGGATATAAACAACGTGTTGGAATTGCAGTCGCCCTTCTTCACAAACCAAAAATTCTAATAATGGACGAACCGACCGAGGGCCTTGACCCAAACCAGAGAACCGAAATTCGTAATTTGATTAAAAATTTGGCGAAAGAACACACCATCATTATTAGTACTCACGTAATGCAAGAGGTTGAAGCAATTTGTTCAAGAGTGATATTGATAAGTAAGGGCGAATTAAAAGCCGACAGCCCCGTCCATGAGCTTTCTAGAGGACTAAAAAGTGAAAAGTTAATTCAAATAGACATTGAGGGAAAAAATGTCAAAACTGAGATTCGTAAAATTTCGGCTATTAAGGAAATTCAAAACGAACAAATTCTTGGAGATAGATATTCAGCAAGGCTTATCATTGATACCAATACTGAGATACAACCCCAGCTTAGTAGCCAAATACACAATAACAAATGGACCATTTGGCGACTTTCGGAAGAAAAATTACAGTTGGAAGACATATTTAAACAATTAACATCATGAATAAAGCAAACATACTAAAAATAGTGAAAAAAGAAAATAAAGCTGTAGCGGGCAGCCCTGCAACATACGTTATCTTGATAGTTTTCTTAACTCTCTGGGAATTTCTGTTCTTTAGAAACGCATTCCTTATCTCTACAACCTCACTTAGGGATCTTTTCGACTGGCTTCCGTGGTTATTACTAGTCTTTGTGTCGGCTGTAACTATGGGCAGTATTTCAAAAGAATCCGAGGATGGCACAATGGAATTGGTTTTGACACATCCCGTAAAAGAAATCGAATTTATTATCGGAAAATATCTGTCATCTCTATTGTTTGTGTCTTTAGGTTTGCTTTTCTCTATTCCAATCGCATTAACTTTTGCTAAATTCGGCAAGTTTGACTGGGGGATATTTGCCGCTCAATTACTGGGGAGCATATTCTTCGCAGCTACACTATCGGCGCTAGGCACCTTTGTATCCAGTGTACTTAAAAACCAAATAGGAGCTTTTTTAGTTACGGCTACATCAGGATTTTTGTTGATCCTCTCGGGAACTGACTTCGTTCTGGAAACTTTTCCATTTTGGGCAGCTCAAATCGTGAGCAAAATCTCATTAATAACACACTTTCAAAACATATCAAAAGGCGTCTTGGATCTAAAAGATATCACCTACTTTTTTGGGTTTATAGCAATATTTTTATCATTAACATACCTGCAATTTATTGCTAAAAAGTTTGGCTCCAATAAAAAGGCCTATTCCGACGTAAAAGTTGGAGTAATACTGATTTCGGGCATATTCGCATTGGTGGTAGCCCTTGGGGATCGAATATCCTTGAGAGTAGACCTGAGTCAAGGGCGAGTGTTCACACTTTCAGGTGCAACTAAACAGGTTTTGGGACAGCTTACTGATATTGTTACAGTCACCGTTTATTCTACACAAAAACTTCCGCCGCAAAGTAGCCAGTATTTAAGAGAAACAAAAGACCTTCTCAATGACTATAAATCAAGAGCAAACGGCAATTTAATTATAAAAACAATTGATCCAAGTAAAGATCCTGTTTTCGCCCAGGAAGCTGAAACCTTAGGCATCCCGATGATTAGATTTAATACTTTAGAAGGCCAAAACTACCAATCGGTCACAGGCTACCTAGGTTTGGCAGTTACATACGCAGGAAAATCAGAAGTTATCCCAGTAATACAAACCACCGGAGACCTCGAATACCAGCTTACCGGGATAATTAAAAAACTTACAGTTAAGGACAAAAAAACCGTTGGCATTGTTATTAACACTGCTAATACTCAGATAACTGAGTATTCATTACTCATAAAAGAATTGGAAAATCAATTTAAACTGGTTTACCCGGATTTGACACAGGAAGATGTAACCTTGCCTGTTGAACTTAGTACCCTTGTTATTGTGGGACCCACAGCTGATTATCCGCCAACTGTTTTGTCGAAACTTCAAGCATATGTAAACGAGGGAAAAAGCCTGATGCTACTTATGGACGGAAGACAAATAAATGTAACAGAATCCTCAGTGGAATCTACCGCAGTAACTGCGAATGCCTCCGCTCTGATTAGCTCTTTGGGTGTAACAGTTAATAACGACCTGGCCTACGACCTGGAATTAAACGAAACCGTGAGAATTAATAACGGACCTATTTCCTACCTCCTCCCCTATCCCTATTGGCTAAAAGCAGTAACAGCAAAGGAACAACACCAAATCACCTCTAAAATAGATACCGTATACATGCCTTGGACAAGTTCGATCAGTATAAACGAGGATAGCGCTACCCAATCCGGGTATGATATCAAAAAGCTATTGATGACATCTTCCCACGGGGGTATTTCCTCCGGAACAGCTAATATTGGCCCTGATGCACAACCGGAAAATAAAAACCTTGGGGAACAAGTGCTGGCTGTTGCATTACAACCTAAGGAAGGCACAACCGGAAAAGCCAGAATTGTTGTAGCCGGAGATTCAGAGTTTATATTAGATAGGTCGGTGCAGAGCGGCCCTTCCGGAATAGTTTTTGGCCTAAACGCAATAAGCTGGCTCACTCAAGAAGACTCATTAGGAGAAATAAAGATAAAGGCTGAACCTTTTGGCACAATGACTTTTTCGAACAAGAATATGCCGCAATTGATTAAAATCGGAAATTTGGCATTAGCAATAGGCCTCCCCCTTATTATTGGCGTTATCTATATTTCTTTGAGAAATAAACTTAAAACCGGAAGTTATAAATGAGCAATAAAACTACCAAAATCCTATTAGCCGTATTTTTGCTATTGTTCGTGTTGGTAATAGCCCCGAGCGCTTACGAAAAATATAAATCCAAAACCTCGGCTCCCGGATTTGTTTCAAATGACTCATGGATTGAATCGCTAAATACAGCTGAATTAACTAAAATTATTCTCGAGGACACTCAAGGAAATATTGAACTGACCAGAACAAATGATAATTGGCAGGTAAATGGTAAGAGAGCCGATGGTATGGAAGTAGCTAGTTTTATTACCAAGATTAAAGAAACAAAGAAGGGTGATTTAATATCCAGAAACAAGGATAATCATTCGGATTTAGGAGTAACAAACGAAGCAGGAACAAAATTAACTTTATCCTCACCAAAGCAGGAAACTACACTTCTAGTAGGAAATTCCACCTTAAGCGGTAACTCTTTTTACTATCGTAAAGCAGATCAGGATCTCGTATTTATCGGGTTATCGGACCTGCAAACCTTCACCAATACAGAAGAGGTTAAGTGGCGAGATAAAAAAGTGTTTAATTTAGACCAAAATTTAATCGGCAAGGTTCAGATTAGCGGGTATAATACATTTTCCCTTGATAAAGATACTAATTCTAAAATATGGTCCAAAAACCTGTGGGGAAACATAACTCCCTTCGACAGTGAAACTTCGGGGAAGATAGATACCGCGTTTTCACCACTAACAGGATTTGGATTTGCCAGCCAACAAGAAACAGCTGACTTTAATACTTCCTGGGATAAATACACTGTCGTAATTTCGGATACTCAAGGAGTAGAATTGACAAGGTTTGAAACCAGAAAATCCGGAGAAGACTACATCGTAAAAGCCTCAAATTCCGAGGATCTCTTTAAATTATATAAATCAAAATTAGACTTTATTTTAGAGTAATAGTATACTCCAATCACAATTAGACCTAAAAAAGGAGTTTGCAATGAATGTGGCTCAGGCAATTCAAAACTTTTTCTCAACTGTGTTTACACCAGTCACCCTCCCGTTCCGAATTTTAGCTTTTATGGCAAGCAACACAAGGTCCGACGAGGGATTCAAACTTGGAATTGGTATCAGCTTGTTTTTTCTATTGGTTCTAGGCATGATTCACAGTATAGGGACTGTTGACTTAACTGCATTAGTAGCATTCGTATACTTCTCAGCCTGGTTTCTAGGAGCAGGTTGGTTTTATGCAAGTGTAAGAAGTGGATTTATATCCGGAAGCTTTTTCCTTGGGTATTCCGCAACTACTCTGCTCTGCCTGGATTCCTTGATAATTGCCCAACTAGTGCTGTACAAAGGCTTCCTATTCTGTATATAGAAATATAGGGCTTTTAGATATTTGTCTAAAGGCCCTTTACTATTTCCATAAAGTTTTTGGCGGAAATAATCTTGGGTGGAGGAAGTTCCTTATAATTTGGATTCGGAACTAAATCCAACGCGCCTTTTTTGATACAGACATAATAAGCCATGCCACCCAGCTTCTTAATTATTTCGTAATCGTGATCTGTATGCCCTTCTCTCCAGTCGTCGAAGGTTAACAGGGGGGTACTCCCTAAATTACTCCAGGAATGTGCAAAATTCGGCGTGGTAACGATTTCATCGCCGGGCATAGCCTGAACAAAATAAACAGCTTTAACTTTGTCTTTAACCCATTTACCACTGGAGTCATAGAACTTCTCCTGAACTTGATAAATACCTTCACCCTGAACTAAATGTGTTGTCTCAGTTGCATGTATATTGTGATAGTGTCCAAAAGTTTTAGGATACTCCTTTCCCAACATTTCATTCGAAATAATAGTCATGTTTTCCCACTTATCAGTTGAGATGCCCGAAAATACCCAGTAAATTTCGACTGTTGAGAGGGGGATCGATTTGTCGAGTAACACCGACGACAAGCTTTTAACAGTTCGGGCAGATTTTAATTTCATGATACAAGTTTAACTGATAAAATAATGAGATGAAAGTATTAGTAACAGGAGCCGCAGGTTTTATAGGTAGCTATATAAGCCGAGCTTTAATTAATAGAGGTGACGATGTAATTGGTATAGATAATTTCGACGACTACTATCCCAGAAAAAGCAAGGAATTTAATCTGGATTTGGTTTACCTTATTGCAGAAGGCAGTGTTAAATATTTACCTGAAAATGAAACTATGCCGGTTTTTGAAAAAATTAACAGTTTTTTGCAAGCCGATACACGACTTCGTTCTCGTGATATTAAGGGTAAGTTTGTATTTGAAGAAGGTAATATGATTGACGAAGGTTTTGTAAGGAAAAGCTTTGAGAAAAATAAACCTGACGCAGTTATTCATTTGGCGGCAAAGGCAGGCGTACCTTCTTCACTAAGAGACCCAACCGGCTATGTTAAAACCAATATGGTCGGCACAGCGAATCTTATTGAGGCTTGTAGAGACTTGGGCATTAAAAAATTCGTGTTTGGATCTTCTTCTACGGTTTACGGCAATCGAGAAGATAGAAAAATACATGAAGATGACGACATACTACATCCCGAATCTCCCTATGGGGCTACAAAGGTCGGGGGAGAGATTTTTTGCTATACGGCATCAAAAGTATATGGAATAAAAACAACTGTGTGCAGAATAATTGGCCCTATATACGGACCTCTTCAAAGGCAATATGGCATGTTTATGCAACGCGCTATTAACTTTACTTTTAATGATAGGGAAATATCGATATACGGTAAGAAGGGGCTTGAAACCTCCAAAAACAGCACTTACATTGACGATTTAGTATACGGCTTGCTGCTTTGCCTGGATTATGACAAGAACTTTGATGTCTTCAACATCGGATCAGGAGAGGCCCAAAAAATATCCGATTGGATTGGCGAGATAGAAAAGGCGATGGGAAAGAAAGTTAAATACACAGTAGTCGAAGCAGACAAGGGAGACGTGGGATCATCAGTGGATATTGCAAAGGCCCAGAAAATATTAGGCTATAACCCTGCAATGCAGTTGTCCCAAGGGGTAAAACGCCAGGTAGAAACTTTCTTACTAATGCCCGATTGGTACAAGAACCAAAAAACCGTTTAGTTTATTGTACCGATCCCTCGTGGGAATAAAGTCCATAATCAAAAACCGACGGCATAGAGGGGTTTGATCTTACCGCAGTTATCTCCTTGGATATGCTCTGAGATTCAGAGCCAGATAAATAACCCTTGCATATGACTCTAAAACCCTGATTTGGCATCACGGTAGCAGGAGCCACAGGATAAACTCTGATAAGTGAACCCTCGTACAACGCCCTAAGCCTCATACCATAGGGTGTGGGAGCACCTAATGTAGAAAAATTAACTGTCTTACATTGAAAACCAGACAAACTATGGTCAGTAGAAAGAAAAGAAGAGGTTGGTAACCCTATATCTCCTATTTGGTATCCTGTTCTAACCACATTAGCAGCGTTATAAACCACTACACTGATTGCAGTCGTAGGATTATTCCAGCACAAGTCTACAGAGTTTGCAGTGTAGCCTTCGAGAGAAACTTCTGTCATCTTACCTTCGGCAAGAGTGGTTTCAAAGGGATTTTGGTTTGAAAGAGTCTCAAATTTCGCTTCCGCCTGTAAAGTTAGATTTTCCGAGGCAGCCTTATAGGGCAGTACACACGCAGAGCCATCGACTGTGGCCACAACCCCGGAACCGGCACCAAAAGCTTGTGAACACTCACTCGAGGTAGCTCCCGATTCAACAAGATTATCGACCTCAACAAGGGGCAACACTACAGCTCTCTCAATACAACCTTCAGCGGCACCTAAAACTCTAGAATAAGTATCGGATGTTGTGGTTCGTTTAACGGAAGATAATGTTCTGTTAGATATGGATACACCTACCACCATAGCCACCGAAACGGCAACTAAAACAAATAACAGAGCTTGTCCTTTTTTAAATTCATTTTTTTTCATATCTTTAATAACCATAAGTAATAGAGACAACTGAATTTCCTAAACCGGTATTTATATGGTCGGCTCTCTCCATCTTCGTGAGTTGATAAAGCATCTTTTGGCCATAAGAAACTATCTCGGCGGGATGTAATTTATTAATTTCAATACCTAGATCTCTGGTTAATCCCGGACTATTTCTCATGATTACAGGTCCTAACACCTTGATCGGAGTTGCATATGTCCCGATAGGTCTCCCAACGTCAAAGTTAACCATATCCAAGGTAAGAATAGCGGCCTGAATCTGCGGAACAGAACCCGTGGCTCCTGTGTCCGAAGGTGAAACAGGATTAGTGACGGTTGCTCCCGTAGTACACCACAACGAGGGGCAAGTAAAGGTACCACACTTATTACAGTTAACACCACATTGGGAATCAATATTGTGGGGCGTACAAGAAGTAGTACTTGTGACATTCAAACCGCAATTCCCTGCAAGGTCGCACTTATATCCGGTATCGTAACTTATATCTACCTTTGAATTAGTCACAATCAATAACCTGTCGTTGTCAGTTCCCGTATCTACAAAACTCTTCCATTCAGACCCTGCTACAGCACCCTTTGTAAACGTAAGCGCCGGATCGCCACCCTGACGGGTTACATACACTATTGCCATTGCTCCCGCAGCGACTCCACCATCCGTTGTGCCATCGCTGGCTACCACATTAAATCCATGCAAACTATTTATAAGCCCATTAATAGTAGCGGTTGTAGTTTTGTATATTTTACCCATCGTTAAAACCATACCATTCGGCAAATCCTCGGCAGAAGGAGGAACAGTAAGCCCGCTTGCATTCAAATTTATATATTGGCCAAACCAATCGTCTCTGTAACTTTCACCCAAATTCTGTGCGTATCGATCAGCCGGATTAGGGTCAGTTATCTCCGCCAAATCTCCACTAATACCTCCCAAGGTAAAAGCGTAACCACCGGTATATGGCGAGTTGACATTTACTCGCTCCAGAAGTTTACCCGAAAACGTTGTACTGTTTTTTACCGTACAACTGTTTACACTGATAGCTTGGGCGGAAACATCACTATCTACCACCGAATACCAAGGTTCTGCCTGTGAATCAACCAGGATAGACAAAAATACGGCCTTATCCGTCTCAGTATCAGTGACATTGGGAACTTCACCCACTACATATGAAAAACCATAGCTCCCCGGGGCTGAACAAGGCACCCATTGAGCCGGGTCCGGAGAAGGAGAAAAACCTCCCGTTGAAACCGTAGTTTCATCACAGGTTTTTTTGATACTAACTAGTCCGCAGGAACCGTTATTTAGAGAGCAACTCGAATCAGCGCAAGTAACCGAGACAACCAAACCGTCGTTAGGAACTCCTAAAGGGGTATAAGTAAAACGGGCCATTCCATTGGAATCAGTTGATACAGGTCCTAAGGCTGTGCCACCAACTGTTAGGGTTACTTTAGCACCCTGCACTGTAGTAAAATCAGGTCGATTGGGCAATTCCGGTATACCCGGATTATCATTTTCAATATACGCACCATTATTCCAGTAACTGCTTGGCCCCCCAGTACCACTACAAAGTGGATTATTGTAATCGACAGTACACTCGCATGAGATTCTAGCAGGTCCTGTAAATTGTGAGCAATAATAGTTTTTTATATCGGCCTTATTATCAAATGGGGCTTCGGTCCCCACATAGATGGATAACGTGTGCGCTTTTCCCACCAATATAGAAGTAGATGTTTCTGCTGTATAAGCATTCGGACATTCAGGATAAGCGTGCGAAAATCCTTCGGCTTTAAAATAGATAATTCCGTTGTCTGCGGGAGTTGTTGTGTACGCAAATTTGTTGCAATCTGTTGCGTCGGGATGGCAGTTCAGTTTGGTTCCAATATACGTCCACACAGTACTCTGGGTATTGGTTTTAGCTTTGTAATAATCTACTTTCAGAAGCTTATTTGTCGGAGAACTGGTAAAGAAGGCTGAAATATTAGCAACGGAGCCCTCAGGAATGAACCCTGCTGGGTTAACACTTAAAGTATCACTAGATGATCCCGGAACATCAACTACTATAAAAGGAAATTCCGTTCCCCCCGTAGTGGTATCAGTTAAAGTAACAACAGCCCCCGTGCAAACTGAAGCCCCCGAGATAGATACAACATAACGACCGGGTGCTAATACCCCGAGTTGAGAAGGATCAGGTATGAAAACAGTACTACCTCCGGTTTGAGGTATTGCGTTATAAGTTAGATTGGTAATTACTCCATCAAGATTTGTATATCTGACGTTGAATTTAATATCCGTAAGGGCCTGGTATCCGGGTATTGTTGCCTGCATTGGGCTTGGAATTCTTGGGGCTAGGCAGGATGCCGGACCGACATACTGCATTGTTGTTGCTGCTGCCTCAAATCTAAATACCCATGCACCCGATGAAGAACCTTCGGTGTTGGATGCATTCACGCTCCAAACGAAATCCCCCGAAGAACAGCGGTATTGCAGGGGAACAGTATAAGTAGAAGTATAAACGTTAGATCCAAGACTTAGCGGGTATGTTGAAGAATCAGTCGTGGGCTGCCCGGGAGCTCTGGTGTACAAAACGTGAGAAGTTCCGGTAGTATCCTCACAATTATTTACAACATTCCATTTTAAATTAACAGATGTAGTTCCAAAAGGAAAAGTTGTACTGTTAGCAGGCTCTTGAAGAGTTACAACAGGCGCGACACAGTTTTGGTTACATAAGTTGGTGTAATAATTACAGGCGGTTGCGCTTGTATTACAGCATTCGCCCGATGTCGAACATGTTCCGCCGTCTCCAACACAGATTATAAAATTCCACTGGGCCGAAGCGACAGGATACTCGGTGCCAATTGCCCTCTTTCCTAAAGCAACTACTTGCCAAGTGTGAGTTCCCTCCGCCATTATGGAAGTATTTAGAACAAATGAATTCGCTGTTCTAGGCAGATCTGTGGAAACTTGTACCCCATCAACAAAAACTCTTTGAAGACTTTGATTGCAATCTGCCCAGTTTGACGGTGGTGTCCATGTTAGAGTAACGCTTGGTGTACCCTGAGAAACTTTTGTTCCATTTGCCGGTGATACAAGAACAGGTGCCGGAGACGGGGCCTCACAAACTGCCTGAGGAGAGCAGCTGCCATAACAACTATCGGTATTACAACTACACACAAATCCGGGACAGCAAGGATTTACACTGTTACAAAACGGTAAAGGCTGGCAACCACATACATCAGCGGGACTACATACATGGGTCGTCGCGGGACAACACCCTGACACACAGGTTGCCCCTGTGGTACAAGCACAACCGTCACCGCTACATGGGGGATTGCCGCAAGTACCATCCGATTTACAGTAGTTACTACAACACTCGGAAGCGGCACTACAACTTGAACCATTGGCTTTACACGTCGGCGGATCAACACAAACTCCACCAGTGCAAACCAATGGTGAGCAACAGTTCCCGATACCAACCCCACAGGCCTGTCCCTCTAGCTTACATTGCCCACCCCCACCTCCATCAGGAACACACTTAAAGTCTCCCCCACATTTTCCTGAACAGCACTCATTACCTTTCAAACAGTCAAATCCATTGGGCGTACAATCACCACCACCCCCACCGCAGGTAGGAAGCGGAGGTTCACAATCACAACAAGCAGTATAACAATAGTAATTACCCATCCCTGGAAAATTCGCTGAACAATAAGAAGGATCGTAGTCACACTTGCAGGTATCTGCCACCTCACCACAGTACTGAGCATCACAATACAAATCATCTTTCGGAACATCGTAACATCTGTTTCCTAGGGAGCAGGAACCTGGATGAGCCACAGGAGCTAGAATAAAAAGAAGAGCGAACGCTATAATATACTTTCTGATCTGGCTGGGCATTATAATTTCATCCAATCACAATTATCCATATATACAGAAGCCGAGTAAAGAACATAATCTCCGGACTTCTTTTGCTGAAGATCAGCACGTAATGGCCATTGAGGAGAATATTCTTTCATAATCTGGACTTTCTTCTCCATCGGTATTTGCAACAACTGCTCGATCTTCTTCATTTTTCCACCTACCGACCAATTACCATATACAACACCTAAGTTGTAGACACTAAAACCCCCTATTATTGTATCTTTTCTCCTGCAATCGAGAATCAGCTGGTCGGTAAAATCGGCAGTAATAGTCTCTCCATTCCTCTCTATCGTTACTTGATTAGGATTAGTTTGAGTGCTGATTAAGTTTGCCGGAAGTTGATTTTGCAGGCTATTAATATAATTATCTACCACCACAGCCTTCTCCTCGTACGTCATCTCAAGAAAGTTCTTTGATTTTTTGACTTTTAGGAAGAGATAGAAAGAAACAAAAGCCCCAATTGCAACTAGCAAAACAACAGAAACCAACACTTTTTTATTTCTGGAATTGATCTTTATTTTAGGCAGAGGCATGTGCCTCAATTGTACCCATAATTCAAAAGGTAACACAAGAGGGGCCCGCCTCTGGCGGGCCCCAATAGTTATCTAACTACCCAAAAACCTTAATTCAGCGAGGGGTTAGCACTCAAAGCGTATCTTGCGTCAGTATATTTCCAAAACGCATCGGCACCACCAAGCTTTCCTGCACATTCCGCAGCCTCAGCTGACTTTTGAGCTGTGGCATGGAAATTTAAAGGATACTGTCTAAATACCCATGAAACATCACTATTTTCTTGGGTAAAGCTTGCCGCTGTGGGATGAAACCTTTGACAAAAGGGACATTCATAATCTGAGTACTCAATTAATGTAAACCTGGCTTTTTTATCACCTTTTACATAGTCTGTATCGGAAATAGCCTTTACCCCGGTTAACTCCTCTGCAGCATTGCCTTGCGCGTCAATTTTAGGAGGATAAACACCATTCTTTATGTCAGCCAACGCAGTCGTAAAGGTTGCAAGCGGATAGGCACCGGAAATTAAAAATGCCCTACCGGTAGTATTATCGTAAATTATGTTACCGGGTGTTCCGCTAACACCTGCCGCAGAACCTTCAGCCATCTCTTTTTTTACAGCTTCTGTCATTTCCCCGGAATTTAAGCAGGCTTGGAAAGCCTCTTTATTTAATCCAATACTTACAGCCAAATCGGATAAAGATGTGGTAGCTTCGGTTGGTACAGCTGCTTGAGTAGGAACAGCTTCCGCAACCGTTTCAGGTACACTTTCTGCATCCTTACCCTTCCACAAACTCCCCGCATAAAACGAAACACCTGCCAAAACAGCAACAATAGCCAGTTGCACTATCGGAGCAAAGGGAAACACGTCTCTTTTGTCATTCATAACATTCCTCCAAGAAAAATTGAATACTTTAGTACTACTCTTCGATGTTAATAGTTTCTTTTATGGTATAAACAGTTTTATTACCTGTATCAAAATACACCCTCATCATGATTTCCCCCAAAAATCCCATCATAATAAGCTGTACACCCAAAGTCATCGCAACTCCCGATAGTGTTAACATCGGTCGCCCGCCAATATCTGCCCCAAACACAATCTTTTCAAAAATTAAATATAACACAGAGATAGCCCCGACCATGAAAAACGCCAATCCTACCGACCCAAATAGTCTTCCCGGCATCATTTTATAAGGCTTTCGAGACATATCCATCAGGAATTTTAGAGAAAACAAGTCAAAAAATACTTTCAAAGTTCGGGACAAGGAACCGTATTTAGAGGCTCCTGCGACCCTGTCTCGGTATTCAACATCAATTTCTATTATTTTATCCGTAAATAAACTACAATAGGCGGCACAATATCTGTGCATCTCACCATACAACTTTAAATTATCTACAACAAATCTTTTGAAACCTTTCAGTCCGGAACCGTTGTCCTTTAATTTTACCCCGGTGATTTTTGCAATAAGTTCATTTGCAAACATCGAAGGAAGAGTCCTCAAAAAAGATGACTTTCTACCTTGCCAGCGGCCTACCCTATTTGTATTTACAACATCAAAACCCTCTTCGAGTTTTGCTACAACATGTAGTATTTCCTTTGGATCTATTTCGACATCTGAAGAAAAAGTTAAAACGTAATCTCCCTTTGATTTCAGAAACCCACATTGATAGGCTTGGGTCATTCCCATATTTTTTCCAAACCTAACGATTTTAACTCTGGGATCTTCTTGCGCTACTTTTTGCAATCTTACCCACGACTGGTCTCTTGAACCGTCTTCTATAACTATAATTTCGTAATTAAAAGGAGCCTCCCTTAGAGCATGGGTAAGTTCGGTGTGTAATAAGCCGATATTCCCCTCCTCATCTTTTACCGGAACTATTATTGAAACTAACTTTCGATCTGACATAGTGCAAATATTATATCAGTTTTTGGGAGGTGTGATGTTTGGATCTCCCCCGTAATCTGGATAGTCCAATTCCTCAGCAGTTTTATGTCCAACTGCCCAGTTATATACGTTTGCAAGAGTAAACCCTGCTTTGAGGCCCGTAAATGACCCGGGACCTTGTTTTGGAATGATTTCTTCAACTTCTCCCGGCCTTATTTGATACTTTTCCAGCATATTTCCAATCTCACTGGAAACATCTATTTCCCCCGAAATTTCATCGACAAGCTTCCCATCTTTTTCCAATCTTACCGACTTATCCTTTCGGTTTGTAGTGTTAATGTAAATTTTGTACATTTATTTTTCTTTTAAACTCATCCAAATAAGTAAATTCGATTTTGATTGTTTTTTTAGGCAGCAACTGGTCGATAAGTTCAGGCCATTCAATCACGGTAATTGCGCTGTTATCTTCTAAATATTGCTCCAGGCCTAAATCTTGTGCTTCAGAAAGCGACGCCAGGCGATACAGGTCTAAGTGATTAACCAGCGTCTCTTTATTCTGATATTTTCGAGCAATAACAAAGGTAGGGCTTTGAACGCGGGAATCCAATCCCAATGCCGACACCAAATATCTGGTGAAAGTTGTTTTACCACTTCCCAGATCTCCGTACAGTGCAATAACATCTCCTCTAACAAGCTTTTTGGCTAATTTAACAGCAAATTTTTCAGTTTCTTTGGCAGAATTGGTAATAATTTCCATAAAAATACAACTCCCAGCAGCGCTCCTAAAGCATCTATACCTGCATCATATAACGTAGAAGAGCGATATGGCAAAAAAAATTGGTACAGCTCGACGAGTACACCATATACAGTTGCAAATACAAAAGACTTACCAATATGTTTTGTGGGCTTAAAAAAAGCTACACAAAGGGCGGTAAAAAGTAAAAAGTGCTCGTTTAAATGCGCACCCTCTGTAGCAATGCCTAAAGCTAATTCCTGTTTTTTGGTTATACTTGCCCCAAGGAGGATAGCAACCATCAATATCAACGGATAGATCCAATTGGTAAGTTTTCTTTCCATCGGGATATTTTACCATTTGCCCTAAACATATTAATAATGCAAATCCACATTAACATTATTGCTACAGCTAAAAAAACTGATAAGTATGTATAATTATGTGATTTATCAAGCGGTTCAGAAATAATTGTGTGTGGAACTTCTATCTCCTCTACATAACCCTTGAGGACATTCTCATTTAAATTGATAAGGTAGTTTTCTTCTTGGCGGGCAATTTGCCACAAATTCTGCGTTGGGGTCTCGTAAATGGTTCCGGTCTTAACATCCTGAAGGCGGAAATACAGTTCGAACTTTTCTCCGGCAGGCAAGGAAAATTTAAGCTTCATTTTTCCTTCAAAAGCAGGCATACTGCTCCATGCTTGGTTTTGACCTATCCAGGTGTCGTTTGGAGAGTTGTATACATAGGCCTCCCCCTTATTTAGCACAGGCTTAACTATGTATATATTATCAGCGGTATTTCCTCCCAAAATGAACTCCACAGTTATTTCCTCACCCGGCTTAACACCATATCTAGACAAGGAATAATCAAAATAGTAAATCACATACTAGTTATCACATAATTTTCGCTATGCACAAGCTAGCATATTCTATTATTACTGGAAAAATGAAACCCACCGGCGTGTAAAAATACCGATGGGCAAAATATAGCGATTACCCGCGCTCCGGCGCCAAATCTTCTGGTTGGGCATCAAATAATTCGCGAACCACCTGATAGGCGGCTTTGAACACCAAGATATAGTCTTTGTCGGCCGCAATGTCCTCCATAGTACAAGGTAACGGATTAACGAGTGCGCTCATTGGAAGAGTGTTCATGGCACCGATGCTGTCAACGATCAGCCCCATAGGTAATTGTGTTAGCGGATCAAGGTATACGATACCGAATGTCCCCCGGCCTACTCTAAAAATATCTAGTTCTTCCCATTTGATTTTCAACTCAGAACCTCCTTAAGTGTTTATTTAACCGAGAGTATATTACTAAATGAAAGAAATGTCTACTGGAGGTGCCAGTAGATTGTCATGTAGTTGTCGTCGTGGAAAATGAAGACGCCGTTTCCCCCATCATTTAAACAATTTCTACAATAATAAGCAGTCCCATCCTCGACAGCATATACCGGTGACCCATGCCCACTGTCCATATCAAAGCCCGGATGAACATTACCTCCGTAATAAATATCCGACCAACAGGTTTTGCCATATCCTTGTGTAACTGTGGGACTACTCATCGGCCAATTCCAATCTCCGCTCCCAACCGTTTTGTTGCCCGAAGACGAACACCCTGTATCCCACCTAAAATTTTTACTCTCCAGCTTTTTCGCCGGATCTACGTAATTAGAGTAATACCAATTCCACCCGTTAATTTCACTTAGCGAGGAATACCGGTACACCCCAAAATGCAGGTGACTCCCAAACGAATAGCCTGTGTTACCCTCTCTGCCAATTACATCTCCCTTATCCACTTCCTCCCCATCCTGTCCTATTATTGCCCCGGCAGCGTTTATTATAGAATTCAATTCTCTCTGTGCATCAGATAATAGTTTTTGGTACTTCGCCTCATCGTTTTGAGTTTTCTTCAGCAAAGCTTGTTTTTGGCTCTGCTGGTCATCTAGTATAGACTTCTGTGCTAACAAAGTTGCCCGCTCGTTTTCGAGCTGCTCTCTTACTATAACTTCCTCCTGCTTCTTTTCAGCTAAAGTCTTTTTTTGAGCCTCGTATCTTGCTCTGTTGTCCTCCATCCAATCAATTAATCTATTATCCTCAAGCTCTAAAGCTCTTAGGGATTCCTCTTGGCGAACACCGGTACTCATTAACTTTTTGTCAAATAGGGTAAGAATAGACTTCATACCCGGCTCTCCGTAATTTCCTTTAATACCATCCATGTAGCTTTTTCTTAATCTCGACGATAATATTTGGCTTTGCCTGGTTATTGACGCACTCATTTTTATGATTAACTTTTCAAGATCCTCAATGTCTCCGGTAAGCTCGTTAATTTCTTCTATTTTTTGTGAAATCTTATTATTAGTGATCGAAATCCTGTATTCAGTCTGGGATATTTTGTCATCCATTACGGCGATTTCGTTTGATAGAGATTTGGATTTACCCTGAGCATCATCTATTTTTTTTTGTAGTTTTTCAATCTCCGACTGAAGATCGTCTATACTATTCTTACCCTCCTCTCCCAATGCCACTTTTGCTGTGAGGAATACAACGAACAGAAATATTGAAAGTAGCAATATGTTTTTTATACGCATAAGTTTTTAATACTTAAGGTATTTTTTAATTGCAGTATAACTACCCAAGTATCCAAGAAACACCCCGGATAACACGACTGCAATAAATACCAAAATAGAAAACACTATTAAGGGTAAGTTGACATAATAGAGAAAACCAAACGAGATTGATCCGGGGATAAACCCTACCTTAGCCAGAACAAGGTCGAGTATCGAGAGTAGTGCTGAAGAAACAAAGGCTGAAAATAGGCCGAAATATACCCCCATCCTCACCAAAGGCGACATAACATAGTCATCTGTAGCTCCCACCAGCTTCATTATTTCAAACTCCATCCCCTTGGAATTAATTGCGGTTCTAAGTGTCACTATGATAATAGAGTAGGAAATCAGTAGAAACATTCCTGCCAAAACAAATCCACCGATATAAGCAATTGTCGAAAATAGCCTAAAATTAGCAATGGCATCCTTGAAGTATTTCACTCCTCCGGGTTCGACTCCGTCCAAAAGTCTTAGTTCTTCGGCAACCGGCTCTATCTCGCTCAATTTATATATATTTACATTTAAACTAGCGGGCAAAATCTCAGGACTTAGTGCCTCCAAAATAACTTCATCGTTCTTATTAAGCTCTTTAAAAATTTCATAGGCCTGCTGTTTTGATACATATTCTACCGACTTTATTTTGGGATTGGATTCAAGCCTGGCTTTTGAGGCTAATATCAATTCCTCACTGTAATCGTCTTTAAAAAAGACTGCAATTCTAACCTGATCCTCAAGGGTTCTAACAAAAGTTTGGGAAAAAGCCACAACTCTGATAAAAAGCCCTAGAACCATGAATGTAATGATCATAACAAACAGGTTCGATACACTTAACAAACTCTCTTTTTTAACATCTTGCATCATTCTGGTAAAAGATTTAACCACGGTATTTTCCCCCTTTCTTATCAGATAATAATCTACCCTCTTCAATTCTAATTACGCGCTTCTTTAGTCTATCCACAATGCCCTCATCGTGTGTAGCCATAATTACTGTGGTACCAAGTGAGTTTACTTTTTCCAGTATCTTAACTACCTCAGCAGACGAGTCTGGATCAATCATTCCCGTGGCTTCATCAGCTATCAAAACGTCAGGCTCGTGAGCTAGCGCTCGGGCAATGGATACTCGTTGCTTTTCACCCCCGGATAACTGCCTGGGATATTTGAACATTTTTTCAGTTAAACCAACCATGCTCAACACGTTTGGCACTACATTTTGAATTTCGTAAGTAGGCGAGTCAACTACCTCCAAGGCAATTGCTACGTTCTCAAAAATGTTGCGGGATTCGAGCAATTTAAAGTCCTGAAAGACAACCCCAATTTTTCTTCTGTATGTAGCCGTTTCATCCAATGTGAGGCCCAAAACACTTTCATCATTGAATAATATATCTCCTCCGTTAGGAGATACCTCCCTTAGAAGTAATTTAATTATCGTAGATTTCCCAGCTCCCGAAGGACCTACAAAGAATACAAACTCTCCTTCCTTGATCTTAAAAGATACATCGTCGAGTACGGCAAAACCGGCTTCATACTCTTTAACTACGTTTTTAAATTCTATCTGCATATTAGTTTGTAATTATAAGTTTATCCACTAACAAAATTTGGGAATTATCATCAGGGGAGGTAGTTAACTTCCCAACAACACTTACATCTAAACCTTCGGCAACGGATAACTTGTCATCGTATGATCTTAATTTTAGCTCACTGCCATCAAATTGCAAAAGCGCATAAATTGTATCACCGGTACCCCCTATATAAATTATTCTCCCTTGCCTGGTTACAAGCTCCGGCTGCTTGATTATTCCCTCCTGGACTTCTGTATCGGATCCAATCTGTTCAGGTTTAGTTAATCTGGAATTTATAAAATAACCTAGGGTAAAGCCAATTACCAGAAAAATTATGAAAAGCACAATCAATAGATTAATAAGTTTACGGCCCTTTATTGCTTCGGCCTTGTCGTATGTATTTCTGAGCAGATCTAACATGTATATACATTATACAAAGAGAAACCTCATAAAGTCGAGAAAGACTTTTAATGTACATAAAAACTAAAATTATCTCAAAGACAAGGCAAGTTTTTGGCCAAACATACTATCTTTATGATAATTGTTCTAAATACATCTTGAGCATCAATTTCCCACCCTCCACAAGCAGTTCGCAACCTTACGCTCACGATACAATCATTAGAACCGTGGCGGGCATGGGAGGAAAGATAGCCGGAATTAGGATTTACCGATATCAAAACAAAACAGAGTGGTTTTATGCATATTTAATTATTAGACTAGATAATGATTTAATTGAAATCAACATATCCTGTGAAGACGCCTTAAAAATTGCTCTTCACGAAAAACTACCTATTTGGGTACAAAATAAAATCCTAAACTCTGTTGGAATCAAAATTACTAAGTCATTGCTAGAATCAAGCCTAAACCACCCTATCTAAGGTATCTCTCGATATTTATGTTGTGCTCCTCTAAGGTAGTAGCGTAATGGGTATTTCCCTGCACATCATTTAGATAGAAATAATAAGGCGTTTTGCTGTTCTTTAACACAGCCTCGATTGCCGAAATGCTGGGACTGCAAATTGGCTCCGGGGGCAAACCCTTATTTTTCCGGGTATTATAAGGGCTGTTTAAGTTTAACTCGTCCTCAGTTAAATCGTGAGGCCACCAACTGTAATCTAGCATCGTATCAAAGGTAACCACACATTCGTACTTGTTGCACAGTCTGTTTGGAGCCACAACATACTGTGTAGTTGCATCAACATCCAGCTTCATATCCTCTTTCAATCTCTTTAGCATAATTCCTGCAACTATCTCCCTATCTTCCTGCAGTCTTACTTCCCTTTCAACCAAAGAAGCCATTACGATTATCTGTTCTTTCGTCAAACCAAGCTCCTCCTCATGAGAAGGTAATATCAAATCTTTAGTTTTTTTGGCAAAGGTGGTTGTTAATATTTGTAAAAGTTGCTCCTCGTCGGTATCCAATGCTAATTCGTAAGTATCGGGGAAAAGATACCCTTCATAGGGTTTTGCCATCTCAACGAACGTCTCGTATTCCACCTTGTCTAATTTACTGGCTGCCAACCGCGCGAATTCTTCGACTCTCCAGCCTTCTAAAAAAGTGACTTTTGTGTCATTTACACCATGTTGAAACATCTCTGCCAAGTCGACTACAGTTGCACCGGCCGGTATTGTGTAAATCCCCGCTTGAATGCTATCTGCCATGTTGTTGGAAAGTAAGTAGACCATAAATAGAAACCTGGAATTTAACACCTTGGCCTCAGATAAGCTCTGTGCAATGTCGGGTAAACTGTCACCATGTTGGATTTGAAATCTAACTTCCTTAATTGAAGGAGATGGCCTAAGAACGGCAAATTTATAATAAAAAAAAGTTAATATTGGTAAAAGAATAAAAACTACCGGGATAGCTATCAAGATCAATTTCTTTTTGGCAGTGTTGCTTAGTATGTGGTACTTATTAGGATCAAGCTCCGGTACGGAGCTGTTTATTTCATTTTGCACTATGCAATAATATCATATCTCCTGAAGAGTCGGCCGCACCGGAGACTATGGGTTTACTTCTTGGCACTTTGTGAGATAATGGTCGAATAGGAGGATGACTGATCGCCCGCCATTGGTGGGAGGAAAGTCCAGGCTGCACAGAGCAAGGGACGGAGGGTAACCTCCGACGGGTAACCGCTGGTGGTTGAGGGCCGAAAGGCACTCAACACGGAAGGTGAATTAACATCTTCTGAGAGCAACAGAGACGACCGAATTCCTTAAAAGGAATTCGTATGAAACGGGCAATCCCACCTGCAGAAATCCACGAATTTGCCGTCGAGTCTGCTCGGCAATCCGCCATTGGCGGAACGGCATAAAGTTGGAGTTTAGATAGATGATCAGATAAAACAGAACCTGGCTTACGGTCCTCCTAGTCTTGATATTGTAAAACTCTTTTTAGAATAATCGAAAGAATCATCATTAACGGAACAGCCGTAATGGCACCCAACAATCCAAATAGCTCTCCACCGACTAACAAGGCAACCAGTATAGCTAACGGACTAAACCCTGATACCTTTTCCATGATTTTGGGCACTAAAAAGCTATTTTCCATTTGTTGAATTATTGTAAACAAAGCCAAAACTCCAATTCCCTGGAAGTTGGAAACCGAAAAGCCAATTATTGCAGACAAAATTGCGGCAATTACCGGACCTATCATGGGTACTACCTCCAATAGGCCTGCTACTATTCCCAAGGCCAAGGCAAATTTAACTCCTAAAATTTGGAGTCCCAAAAAGCTAAACAAACCAACAACAAACATCAACAACGCCTCCCCCTTCACCCAGTGGCCAATGCTTATTTCGATTTCTTCAATTGCACCTCTTACTTCAACTTCTATTTTATCCGGCAAAATATCGTACAACTTTCTTTTAAGATTCTCCCAATCCAAAGACATATAAATTGACAAAACCAAAAGGCTAAAAACTGAGAAAATATTTGAGAAAAGGAAAACAGTAATTGAAACTACACCGTTTGAAACAGACGTCGTTGTAGGCAATAAGTCCGTGAAGGTAATCTCGGAAGCTCCGGGTATTTGATATTCCTGAATAATTTGTGCCAAGCTTAGTAAAAGTACTCTTCCCTGATTTAGTACCGGGGGTAACACTACTAATAATATAAAAGCCGCCACCAAAACAAATAAAGCATAGCTAACTAAAACCGCCAGTCCCCTGGAAACGGGTCTATTCCAAAAAGTCATTTTCATTAAATATTTGATTCCCGATTCGATTGCTAAAGATATAAAAAGAGCTAAGAGGAGTGTGCTGAAAACAGCAGAAAGCCGGTAAATTATCAATCCAGCAACAACCATAAGTGCAGTTAAAAATATCGTTCGTATTGAGATAACCAAATTTTTGTCCATTTAGGCGATTATATGTGCTTTTGCGTCTTCGCGCCAGTCTTTTCTCGAAATATCAAACCACTGAATATCCGCATTTTTATTAAAATAGGTCTTCTGCCTTCGAATGTAAGCATGCAGATCGAACTTTGCTCTTTCTTTTTCACCGGATAACGCGGATTTATATACGAGGCCCTGCAATCTATGTGAATTTCCATAACCTCTTGCTCTCAAGTCCGAAATTTCGGCAAGTAAATTATCCCAAATACTTTCCAGCCATATATCCGCTCTTGAAAACAAGAGCTCATTAGGCCCTGTTAAACCTAAATAAGTGAAATTTACATCTGTTAAATAAGGTAACTTGGCTTTATTGGTGACTTTTTGAGCAAGCAAAATTTCTAGCGCTCTTACTAGTCGAGGTTTGTTGGATAAATCCGTTTTCTTTGCCGTATCTTTAGATAAATCTTCCAGCTTGGTTGCCAACTCCACCACGGACATGCCATTAAGCAGTTTTCTCAATTCAAAGTTTGGTTCAACATTAGCTGGAATTACTCTACCTGTAAGTAAATCTATATAAAAACCGGTTCCTCCCACAATATATACTTGCTTATGTTGCGATAAAAGTTTAGCCGCTGTCTCTAAAGCATATTTGGCAAAATCATAAGCCGAAAAAAACTGCTCAGGAGTAATTAAGTCGTATCCGTATATATCAACACCTTGTATAGTCCATTTACCATCATTTTTATGAATATCTGAAGCCTGAGCCAAATCGATAGGCAATTTTCCGGTTCCGTAGTCCATATATTTGACTATCTGTCTGGAATCGGCCGATATTATGCTCCCCCCTGTTTGCTTACAAACTTCAAGCATTAAGGAAGTTTTTCCCGTTGAAGTAGGTCCCACCACTAGTTGAACTGTTTTCGTAGCTGTCATACCAGAGCATTATACCAGACCCTATAGTTGCAGTGATGGGCTAAAAATGCTACCATGCGAAAAGAAAACAAACTGATTATTTGGAGGTTGAGATGAAAACGGAAAAGAAGGGTCGCCTGATGGTGGCCTCAATGTTCGGAACTTTGGTTTTTATTTTGGTAGCAGCGGTAATCGTATATTCGATTCAAAACGCCCTTTTGATCAATGGCACGGGCCCAAATGCTGCTATCAACGCAAGCGCCTGGATTTTATACTCGCTTATCGGAATCTTCTCCGCGTTTAACATCTTCGGATCACTTCTTCTGGTTTCTATAAGTAAGTGGGAAAATGTGACATATAAGCAGGCTTTTTGGTTCGGAGTATATCGCGGATGTATCCCAACGATAAAAACCTTGCTGAACAAGTACTGATCAAAGGAGTAGGACATGAACAGTAGTGGCAAAGGAACTTGGGGTTTTGTCGGGCTTATCATATACCTTGTTCTGAGTATCCTTCTGGGACCGGTTTTGCTGATAAGCAACAGCTATCCCGCTTCCACACCCGAGGTTATCTTTCTCATAATAGGCTTCGGATTTTGGGCAGTGGGAATGCTGGGAAACGTTTACGTCGTGACGGAAGAAACAGAAAAAGAACGTCCTAAATCTCGGTTGCAAATGCTTTTTTTGGGTATTGCGGGATTCGTCAGGATTAGGGAATATTTGGTTTAATCACACCGGCCGCTGAAAATTATCTTTCGGCGGCTGTTTTTTTCCAAGCCTTTGTCAAAAAATCATGTCTCCACTTCTTTTCCTCGCGCGGAATATCATCTTTCATAGTTTTTTGCGCAATCGTCCCCTTTCGCTCGGAGTACATAGATATAAATGCGACATTAAAATGTACTCTTTCGACCAAGCTAACGGTATCCATAAATTGCTCTCTCGTCTCACCCGGAAACCCCACAATGATATCCGTTCCGATCTCCATGCGGGGTCTGACCCTGTATATTTGTTCCACTACCCCTATAAAATCCTCCACACTATGCCTACGATTCATCTTTTTCAGGATCTCGTTATTTCCCGACTGAACAGCTATGTGTATGTAATTCTTTATTTTTGGATGCTTTAGTACATTAACCAGGTCAGAAGTAAAATCAAAGGGATTAGAACTTATAAAATCAATTTCTTTAACACCCTCAATTTTGAGCAGCGCTCTCAATAGGTTGGCGAAAGGTAACTTTTGGTTGCTACCCGCCCTAATTTTGAATTTCTGCTTCTTTGCCAATCCCCACGAATTTACATTTTGCCCGCACAGAGTGAATTTTGTAACCCCCTGTTCTATATAGCTACCAAATTCAGCTAAAATTTCCGCTTTTAATCGAGAAATCTCCTCCCCTCTTGCGTAAGGGACGACACAATAAGTACAGAAATTATCACAACCTGTAGAGATGTTTACGTAAGCGTGGCCACCACCAAAAGAAACCGATTTTAAATTATTAGTTTTGGGTGTGGGTAAAAATAAATCCACCCAAGGGACTTTTCTTTTCAAGTCGTCCAAAGAGTATCTGGATCTATCTCCACACGCACTACCTACTACACACCCTGTAAGTATTATATAGGGTTTTTTCCTCATGCCTTTCAAAGTCTTGCCCAAGCCGTAAACCTTATCTTCACTCTTTTGCCGCACCGAACACGAATTTATGATAACTAAATTAGCACTTGAAAACACGTACTCGTCCTCGGCCTTTGCGTTCTTAAACTCTTTCTTGGATAAATCCAATGGTGTGAAACCCAGGTTCTCGAAAATCCCGGCGATATTTGCCGAATCCGCCAGATTTGCCTGACAGCCATAGGTTTTTATGAAGTAGGTTTTAGTCATAGAAACGGGAGCAGCTCCAACGCTAGAGCAGCTCCGACACGTCTGAATATACAGCACACGCGGGTTTTGTAAACTCCCGGAGCTGCTCCGAAACGCCATTGACTAAATGGCCAAAACCCAGTAATATCACCACGTTATGGCAAAAACAAGAAGAACATGGCAACCGAAAAAACACAAAAGAGCAAAAAAGCACGGATTCTTAAAAAGAATGCGTTCTAACGGCGGTCAAAATATTCTAAAAAGAAGGCGACTTAAAGGCCGAAAGAGACTAGCAGTAAAACCATCGAGCAAGTGATAAAATTCACCCAATGTTAAAAAAAGAAAATAGAATTGTTAGCGACTTTGAATTTAATGTTACCCGCAAACACGGGAAAAAAGTTTTTGGCAAATATTTCACCTGTTGGCTTTTAACCCCCCGAAACTATTCCGGACCTTTTAAAGCGGGTATAGTAGTGCCCAACAAACTAATTAATGTAGCCCCCAAGCGTAATTCGCTGAAAAGAAAATACCGGGAACTTATCAGAGCTAATCCCCAATTTTTTAATGATAATTCCTGGTGCGTATTTCATCCGAAACTGGAGGCGTTGGAAAAAACCTATGAAGAACTTAGTATTGACTTTATTGAAACTTTACAAAAAGTATCTGTCACCGATTAATTTCGGCCTAAACACTTGCAGATTCACCCCGAGCTGTGCTGACTATACTATTTTAGCGGTGGAAAAATACGGTGTACCAAAAGGAATAACTATGGGGCTGTGGCGTATAATACGCTGCAACCCTTGGAATAAAGGCGGAGTCGACAACCCCTAATGTCCAGCGTAGAATAAACCGATTATGATAGTAACTTTATGGAATACGATTTTAATACACCCAACCGTTAACGTGCTGGCATTACTCCACAGCCTAACAGGAAACTTGGGTATAGCCCTCATAATTTTCACAATACTCGTAAAGATTATAGTAATTCCTGTTACACTCCCACAGATGAAAATGGCCAAAAAGCAACGTGAACTGCAACCCGAATTGGAGAAGATCAAAGAAAAATTTAAATACGATAAAAAGAAAATAGCTGAACTGCAATTGGAATTATTTAAAAGCCACGGAATCAATCCGGCAAGTGGCTGCCTAACAACCGTTATCACCTTAGTTCTGCTTATAGCCGTATACAATGTAGTCACAATTTTCACCAGCGGGAAAGACGTGAGCTCTTTAAATCAAATGCTATATTTCCCTCAGCTTAGATTTGAGTCTCTTAGTCAAATAAATACTAAATTCTTATATTTAGACCTCACAAAGCCGGACCCGATATTTTTGATACCAGTTCTGGCTTCGGTTTTACAGATATTAACAACAAAGGTTATGCTTCCAATGTCGAAAGACTTTAAGAAACAGGCACAAAAGTCTCCTGAAAAAGAAGATGACTTGATGGTAGCGATGCAAAAGCAAAATATGTATCTAATGCCCATAATGTTCTTCGTGATAGGTTTAAAATTGCCGTCAGGTGCAATGCTGTATATTTTGATATCGACATTACTCCAAATAGTTCAAACGGTGTATTTTAATGGTTGGGGAGACCTGCAACCCTTGATAACCAAAATAAGAAACCTAGCTCCTAAAAGAATCTAGCTTGAATAAAAACCGTTGCTGTGTTAAAACGTAGAACGTATGAAAAAACAAGACGCAATTAAACAAAAATTAACTGACATCTTAAATTTCCTTGATGTAACTCCTGCTGTAGACATTGAATCACCTGAAGAGAATGTTTTTAAAATAGTTATTACCGGCCAAAATTTGAATCCGTTGATCGGCTTTAGGGGTTATTCTTTGCAGGCTATGGAACACATGTTACAGCTAATGCTGTACCGAGACTTCGATGATGCCTCCACTATTGTGTTGGATATTAACGGATACAAGAATCAAAAAGTAGAAAGAATCCATGACTTAGCTAAAAGTTTGATTGATAAGGTAAGATTCCACCAAAGAAACGTAGAAATGCCCCCAATGAACCCATGGGAAAGACGCCAAGTTCATATGCTGGTCGGTGAATACGACGACATCGAATCTGAAAGCACAGGAGAAGGCCCTTCCCGAAGGGTAGTACTCAAACCAAAGAGTTCAACCGGTAAATAAAAGTATTGAATATGAAAATAGCTTGCCTGCAGGAAAACTTAGCAAAAGCTTTAGGTATAGTATCTAAAGCAGTACCAACAAAAGGCGCTTTGCCAATCTTGTCGAATGTTTTAATTACGGCGGAAAAGGGAAAAATTAAATTCGCGGCCACAAATCTTGAAACTACAATTATTACTTATTCACAGGGCTCTATCGAAGCTGAGGGTGCAATAACAGTTCCCGCCAAGTTGATCAAGGATTTTATAGCTAACTTACCCCAAAATACGATTTCTTTGGAGCTATTGGGAGATAATTTGCATGTTGTGTCGGAAAAAACTAAATCCAAATTTAACGGCATATCGGCAAAAGACTACCCGGAATTGCCTTCTATATCCAACAAAACCAAATTCATCGAAATTGACCCCAAGGAATTTGCAAACTCAGTAGGAATTGTCGCTTTCGCATCCTCGGTCGATGAAGGTCAGCCCCTTTACACAGGAGTATTAATAAAGGTATCAGGGAATGGAATAACATTTGTATCAACAGACGGATTTAGATTATCCGAACGGAGTATTAAGGTTGAAAACGAGTTCGAAGACGTATCCGCAATTATTTCAGCGAAAACTCTTCTTGAAGTGTCGAGAATATTCGCAAATTTCCCCACACCACTAAAAATAGGACTCAGCGACAACGAAAATATGGCAATATTCACTTCTGGAGAGACTTTAGTGGCTACCCGGCTAATAGAGGGGGAATATCCCGATTATAAAAGAATTATCCCGGAAAGTGGCGAATTAAACGCCTACTTTGAGGCCGCGCACTTTATGGATGCAGTAAAGCTCACCGATATCTTCGCCAAAAATACAGGAAAACCGATAAAACTTATTTTTGACCCCGAAGGAAAGATCAAAATTGCATCATTATCCGCTGATACTGGAGAACATGAGAGCTATATTGAAGCGCGTGTTGAAGGTAACCTAACGGAAGTTGCTTTCAATTCGAGATATTTGTTGGAATTTCTAACAAACGTAAAATCAGAAAAAATACACTTACATTCAAACGGCACAACATCACCCTGCGTTTTAAAACCCGAAGGAATAGATAATTTCCTTCATATTGTAATGCCGGTACAAATTTAGACTAGGTCGTCGGATCCCAAAACATTAGGCAGAGTTTGCGTACTAGGCCCGGATAAATTACTTGCAGTAGGCTTTGGTGGTACTAAAGGTGGCGGAGTTATTTTCGGCGGAGTGATTTGCGGAGGTTTGGGTGCTGTAGTAGTTTCCAAAACAGATTTAAGAATAGCTTCCGAAGACGGCATTGCATGTTTTTCCGGATTAGGCTCTGGGCTTACTGCTATGTCTTCCGGCACCACACCAAGATTCTTAGTTATTGCACCCGGAGCTGTCCCGCTCCCTCCCAGCACAACAGCGGGTTCTTGTTCTTCGACAACATCAGATACCCTTAAGGGAACAAAAGGAGCTTTGGGCGCAACCGTAGGTTTTGGAGGCAACGCTTTTGCGGCTAAACCTTCTTCTCTCATTCTTAAAATCTCCTCGGGATTTGTTGTGAGCAACCTATTTTCAGCTTCGGAGGCTTTAACTAAAATCGAGACATGGTTCGCTCCGGCGAAAAACAACCCCTCCCCAACTCCTGCCGCTAATAGTAGCCTCTTTTCACCCTCGGATAGGTAAAAGGTATTTGCTACTTTCTCGATAGCAGCCGGGTGCTGTTTTAGCAGTATCTGGATAGATGAGTTTGTAACAATTGCTTTTCCGTATTCGGATGTTAAAAAGTCGTCTACATCTTGGGAAATTGTTGTTAGGCCCAAGTAATATTTACGCGCCCTTTTTGCAATCCCATAAATAAACCGTGCACTATCTTCGTTTTGCATCAAATACCAAGCTTCTTCTACTATAAGAAGTCTTTTTCTTAAATCCTTTCTAATACGTGTCCAAATAAAATCCAAAATAATATAGAAAGCTATTGGCCTCAATGCCTCTTCCAAGTTTTTGGTTGAAAAAACAGTCATCTTACTGGTTAGGTTTATATTTGATTGGGAATCAAAGATTCCCGTCATGGACCCCTTTATGAACTTCTCTAATCTCTCGGCCATTCCTCTTGCCTCCGGTTCTGCCGCTCCCATTAAAACTTTGTAGAGATCTTCCATTACTGGCGGTTCCCGTGTTGCCTGCGTTTCCGGATCCGTAGTAATCCCTTTTATTCTATACGCCTCTATTAAAGCCCTATCTAAAATGGCTTCTTCTGTTGGTGTAAGAGTACCCATCATTAATTTAAGTAGTGTTACAAGAGAAATCAGTTTTTGTCCCAACTCATTTTCACCTTCTACAACGATTCCGGAAAGGTCAAAAGGATTAATTTTTGATGGTGAGTTGGCAGAGAAATCGATGTAATTACCACCAACGGCATTACATAATGGGCGATACTCTTCTTCGGGATCTATTACCATTACTTCGCACCCAAAAACCATTTGGCGCAATGCTTCCAACTTAATAAAATACGACTTACCCGACCCGGATTTGGCGAAAACCACCGAGTTGGCGTTCTCCAATGAAAACCTATCAAAGATAACTAGCGAACCGTTATGTCTGTTGATTCCATACATAATTCCTTCTTCCATTGTTAGGTCAGAGGATGTGAACGGGAAAGTGGTAGCTAAACTAGTAGTATCCATGTTTCTGGTTATTAATAGTTTATCTATGCCGGCAGGAATCGAAGACTGGAAGGCTTCTTCCATTTGGAGTGAGGCTTTTTTGGAAATTAATAACAAAGAACCTAAAGTTGATTCAAGCTTTGATGTTATGTTTTCCAACTCTTCTAAAGTTTCCGCTGACATTGTTATATAAAATGAAAATTGGAAATATTTTTCTACCCCTTTTACCAATTGCTCCTGAAGAGCGTTTGCGTCTTCCAACGCAGCAGAAACCACGGGATCAGTGACTCTCCCCTTCTCTTGATTAGACATCATTGTGGCTTCCAACTCGGTAATTTTTCTTCGTAGGTCATCTAAAATGACCTTTGATTTTACAGGGTAGTAAAACATTGAAAGATCGAGAGAGTGGTCAAAATTTATTATAGGGGATAACCAATTAGCCCCCACAAATCTGGGATAACCTGCAACAAACAATGTCCTGTAAAAAAGTGATCCCACTCGAATAGTATTAAAGTCCACTTCCAAGGCTCCGGGAGCAATAATATCGCGTACATTAATCATACCTTCTGCTAAAACCTGGGAAGGCGATCTTCCCCCAATGGTATTGTTAGGAGTAGCCTTATGCAGTTTAACTTGGGAATCTGCCTTTTCCATACCATCATAGGCAGGCTCAGTCGACAGATTCGATCTTGATGTGGTACCTCCCTTTTTGTTAAACATAGTGAAAATATTCAATGCCATACTATTCCTCTATTATTGCCGGATTCACAATCGCGGTTTGGTAATCATCTACATTAGTCCTAATCCTTTGACCATGAACGTTGCTGGGATTATAGATATCAAAATATAGCTCCACTAGCTCCTGGGTTGTCATTTGGCGCGCTTTAACCCCAATTCTATTAAATTCCTTTATCATATGCTCAACTTTGGGATATAGCTCTACAGAACCATTCTTTAGTACGGCATCAGCATCAAACTCAACTCTTTTTGCATGCGATCCTGTTAGCTTAAAAAACCAATCGAAAGGTCCCGAACCGGGTTGTGCACTTTCAGGCCCGGCGGTCGGGATAACAATAAAAAACCTTTTGTCTAACACATCATTTTGCTGAACAACCTCCTGAACAAACTTCCTGTACGACTCAGCCTGATGACGTAATAAAGGATCGGTAATTTTATTCTCAATTCTTTGAACTTTATCGATGTATTTAGTTATATCCAGCCTTTTGGATCTTACAACTATCTGAATAGGGAATGTTATTGAATTTAAGAGCATCGAAAAGGCTGCAATAATGGCGTCTTGTTCCATCTCCGAAAGTAAGTCGAAGTTTACAGCGTTAGTTTGAAGCACTGCACAGACTACAGAGTTTTTAAGCACCACCAAATTATCTTTAATATCATAGATATCTAAATGATCTTGAGTTGTTGCTGTTATATTATCTGCCATATTTACATCACCTTCCTGTAATTTGTATAGGAGGAATTACATCTCCTTTAACCTCTACTGAAATTATATCAAAGGTTAGACCAGTATCATTAATTGGACTCACCTCGATAGTATACACACCTTCCGTCAAGGGTGTCGTTAGGATAAATTGACCCAACTTGTTCGATTTGAAGGCCCTAACAGCCTCGCCGTTACTGTTTTTGATAATTAACAATACATTAGGTATCCCATCGCCAACAACTCCGGATACAATATTTGGCTTGGTGGTTAGAGGTGGTATTTTAGCCAAATGCACATACCCTCTAGGTTCGGCAACTACAGCAGCATTAACTTTTTCTTCAAGCTGTTTTTGCAAATCAGCAATTTGCTTACTCAACGCCTCATAATCTTGTGCTGACTTACTTTTTTCAAGCTCCAACTTTTTAAGAAGATCCTCTTGTGTTGCTGTATCAAGAGCTTTTTGTTTGGCAGTCTCAATCTCCGATTTCAAACTCTCTATTTGGTCATCTATATCTTGATTTTGTTCTTTAAGTTTATCCGCCAAGTCTTCAGCTTCCTTATTTAGCCTTTCGGGAGCTACCTGAGTCTGCGGAGTTGCAGGCCTGGCTATTTTTACTCTCTCTGTCTGCTGAATTTGGCCTAACAACTGCTGTAATTTAGCTGCTTTATCGGCAACATCTTCATCAGCCAATCGCATAGTTTGAGCATCTTGGGACAAAACCTTTTCTCCCCTGATAGGCAAAAACAACTCCCCCTGAGAAGGCAACAAGCTGGTAAATCTTCTGCCGGAATGCATGTCGGGAGTAATTGGCACGTGAGTATCGAATCCTTCAGGCTCTTGAGCTTGCGGAGGAGGAGCGACAGCCGGCTGTACATGTTCGGAAATTACAGGTGCCGGAGGAAGCTCATCTTCCGCGAAAATATCATCAACACCGACTGCAACAGGTGCAGGTGGAGGGGGTAAATCAAGCGCAGGTAATGAAGCGTAAATATTTGCAACTTTGGAAATATATTCTTCCTCCGGAATATCCAGGGGGTCTCTGGGGCCTTTTTGTATGGAGTGCGTAAGATACTCCTCAAGTTTCCTCCGGCTGGAAGTAGGCGCAAGAGTTATCATCTCTTGTCTAACCATATCTACACTTGCCATTGCGAAAGGCTTAAGTACAAAAACTTCCTTCTTCCAAATCCTCTGGGTAGGTGTGTAAACTGCTTTTACAAAATTAACTATCCACTGATCAAGGCCTCTTTCTTCGACAGGTATAAAAGCTAAGCCAATACCAAGCCCTGCTGATAAAATAAAAAGTGGAATTTTAAAAATGCCTGTAGGTAGAATCAACATCAGGTACGCCATCCCGCCGAATATCAGTACGTAGGCAAATTGTCTCATGGTTAAGTCCCCAATTAACTTGAATTCCACGTCCATGATGTTTTGGGGGACTGCATGCTGTGTATTTGTTTGAATGTTATCTCTTATGGGCATTTATTCCCTAATTTTAGCGGATTATTGGAGTTTAACAATATATCTAACATCCTTATCTAAAACCCCGGTATCCTCTACCAAATTATTCTTCTGCTCCAAATTACTGCTAAATTGATTAAGCGTCATTCCAAACGGGGCATTAAACTTAAAGTTAAACACATCGTCGTGTGTACCCGACTGCTTTTGCCACAACATAGTATAATCCTGAAAGTCTTTAGTTATAGATAATCCTTCAGGCAAATCGTAATTTAGCAAAAGAGTTAAACTGCTTGTTGGCTCAAGCTTAAATGTGGTTTCAAACGACGAATACCTTCCTACGCTTGATACCCTTATTCTATCAAAAATATCCAGTGTAGTGTTGTCTTTATAAATAAATTTAGCACCAGTAAGTTTTGACCCTGCCTGAGTTAATACTCTAACATAATTTGTGTAGGGGCCGCCGGGCCACGCATCCCCTTCTCCGGTGTGTTTATAGTTTAGTGCTAATGTTCCTCTTAATATCCCGTCTCTGGTTAAAGAATCCACTTCGTATTCCATCGTGTTCTGTACATAGTAGTTTGCTTTTGTTCCGCCCAAATTAGCATTTACCACTTGTAAATAATCTCCTTCGGAATCAGCTAAACTTCCATCCCAATTTCTACTCTTAAGAAATGCGTTTAATGAACTGTTTTTAAAATAAATTTGAAAATGTCTCTCATCCAAAGATTTTTCGATCGACCCCAGAAGAGGTGAGATTTTATCTTTTGGAGTGGCAAAGATTTTCTCGAGCAGTTTACTGCCTAAAACAGTTAAAAACCCTCTTTTGGCATCCGAGCCGGCTTCAAAATTAAAATCACTGTGGTACTGAGTTCTCTCATATAAATTCTCGGATGTAATTTGTTCATCGTATGCAGCTAAAAATAAAGGCCCTGTTACATTTATTAATTCCTTTGCAAAAGATAAATCAACAGCTAAATAGCCATCGATATCTTCTCCGGTCACTCTGTAATACAAGTCATCAAAAGCCACCACCGAACTTGGAAAATCCGGACTCCAGTTTGAGTTTCTCAGATGCAATCCATTTTCTCCTAAAAGCTCCGCAATAGGGGACGGAGATGGCACCGAAATTCCCCTAAGATCTATTTGGCCATCCGGATTATAAATGTCGTCAATTGTTAAATCCTTGAGTTTTCCGTTTTCAAAGGTTAGCAGGCCATAGGATCCTATAAACCCTCCTGTGGGGCGTATCTCGTTTGAATTTTGGAACCAAACCATATATGTCTTTTTCGAGGAGGCACCTAATATTTGCGGGAGATCTGCTACCACCGCAGAGGCAAGCACCAAGCCGGAATCGATCTGTTCAAGATATACTCCGTATACTCTTGCCGGTTCCTGAAGTTTTTCCGGCAAGTCGGGAATTGAGATGTTTTTAAAATCCGCACTGGCTAACCCTATTGTGTTTCGAGCATTTAACAATGAAAACTTTGCGCTATCAAAATATGAGGAATCCATGGTTTCATCCGTATCGGGACGGATTATAGCCCAAAGAGCTTCCATGGGTTTTACTACATCCGCCAATTCCTCACCGGATTTCGAGAAGTTTATCAACGAACTAAGCAATCTATAGGTAGCGTTATATTGCTCCTTTTTACCGGAAATTTTAAAAAGCCACTTGACCTTAACCAAATAAGACCTTGAAGATGTGAAATCCTCAGTGGCAGTCTTGAGATTGTTTTTTATCTGCTCCGAATCAAAATGGTTGGAAGGATCCCTAACAGCCATTAACGCTAATTTCCCATGTTCTGCCTTAGAGAAAACTTGAAAAACGGGAAATACGACAAAGGTAATAACGGCAGCAGCTAAAATTGCTCCGATAGTTAAAGACCTGCTCACTTTTGGGGACACTGAATGAGCTGTGATTCGGGGAAGAGCCCCTGTTGTTTTAATACCTTTGCGAACTATGTCTCTAAGTTTTTTAATTAACTCCCCCACCGGATTTCTTTTGTTTATGTATGGGTAAGGGTTCGGAGAAAAACTGGTTGGCACATTGGCGGCCGGAGCCTTGAATCCGGGTTCGTAGGCATATATGGGCATGGGGGTAGTCGCGATAGGCGGTGCGGTTACAGCCCTGCTGGCTATGTGATCTTGAATATATCTTGCAGGTTTAAATGAAAGTGAGTTTACTTTATAACCAAACCAGGACAGAGTCTTCACTATTCCCTCTTTTAGTGCAACCTTAGGCTCCCAAGCCAGGTCTCCCAGGTTAAATGTATCAACATCGCGAGGACCCTGTTTAACCGGGGAAAGATAGGGTGAATATTTAACATCCAACTCGGCATCCGCCATGCTCTTGACTAGATAGGCCACTTCTAGAACGGAAACAGGTTCTCCTCCTACCAAGGAATAAATATTCCCTTTAGTCACAGGATTAAATAGGGCCTTCAAAATTCCTGCTATGGCGTCTTCGATGTATAAGTAAAATTCTTTATCAGTTCCGTCACCCCTAACACTAATGTCTCTTCGCTCAATCAAATCTTTCAAAAAGCTGCCAATCGAACCGCTGGCATCCAAATTCATGTTTGGTCCATATATTTCTGGGAGACGAGCCACCCTTATATCGAGTTTGTATCTGTGGTAGTACTGCCAAACCAACGCCTCAGAAAATCTTTTGGCCTCGGTGAGGCTAAATTTGTTGTCCTCAAATGAGCTAAATCCAAAATACTTGTCGATGCTTAGCTGAGACATTCTCCCTTGGTACACATCGATGGTGGAAGCAAGTAAAAATTTAGCCTCGGATTTCTTGGCGAGGTCCAAAAGATTTTTCACACCCAATGAATTTGTTAATAAGGAATCCAAGTTTAGATACTCTTTGCTGTACAGATATTCTTCTAAACTGGCCAAGTGGATTATATAGTCAACACTATCTATATCACTTGGAATACCTTCGTTAATATCCACATCGTACAATGCAAAATTTGGATTGTTCATTAAATGCTGAATATTTACTTGCTTTCCGGTCTGAAAATTATCTAAGGCAATAACCCTTGCTCCTTTGTCGAGCAAAGCTTGTGCTAGGTGGGAACCTATAAAACCGGCACCTCCTGAAATAAGTGCTGTCGGTATGAGTGCTGTTTTTCTTATTACTTGATCTTTGGGCATTACGGGCAGTTCGTATCAATAAATACGTAATTTCCTAAATTATAGATAGTACGCGGAAGTATTACAATGGCTTTTTACTGTGATATGTTAGGAAAATCTCGCGTAAACTCTCACTTTTCCTTCTCCCATTTTTTCTTGTTTGAATATTTCGATCGGTTGTAATTTACAAGTGTTATCAACATGGGGACCACCGCAAAACTCCTTGCTAAGAGAGCTCTCCAGGGATGAACCTACATAGTAAACCTTTACCTCGTCGGGATATGTCTCATGTTCCAGGTATCCTGCACCTGCTTCGATGGCTTTGTCTTTAGACAGCATAACAAAATTGACCGGATAACACGCTCTTATGGCGTCGTTAACTAAAGCTGTTACTTTCTTTATTTCTTCGTCTGTGAGCTTACGATGGTGAGTGAAATCAAATCTCAGTCTCTCAGATGTGATGTTGCTTCCAACTTGCTTTACGTGGTTGCCCAAAACGTCTTGCAATGCCATTTGGAGCAGGTGGGTAGTAGTGTGGTATTTTACAACCGTTTCACTACTATCAGCCAAACCTCCCTTAAATTTCTTTTCCGCCCCTAAACGAGACATATCCTGATGTTTTCCGGCAACCTCATTATAAACCCGCTCAAAAGCCTGTAAATCGACAGTTGCGGCCTTATCATCTAGATCAGCCAAAAACATCTCTACGGGATACCCAAGAGATTGGTACATATCAAAGGCTTTGGAGGCTAGTTCCTCTAAATTACTTGTATCCAGAGTGGCATACAACCTTTCAAACTCCCTACTTCCTTTTTGGAGAGTTCTCCAAAACTTATCTTCCTCCAAACTAAACACTTCTTGGATTTCCGTCCTTCTCTGAACTAAACTCGGATATAACCACTCAAACAGCTCGCAAACAATAGGCACTAGATTTACCGAAATATCTTTTTCAACTCCTAAATTCCTGCCGTTTCGTACCATTCTCCTTAATAGCCTCCTTAGGATATAACCCTGATCTTTGTTTGACGGCATAACCCCATCCATGGCCAGAAAAACACATGCTCTTATGTGATCGGCGATTATTCTCATTGATTTGGTTATTGTCTCGGAATCTCGGTAGTTTTTTTGGCTTAGTTGCTCTATTTTTTGGATTATAGGATAGAAATTGTCTGTTTCAAAAATATCTGATTTGTTTTGTACAACCATCGCCAGCCTTTCCAAGCCTCCGCCGAAATCAACATTCTTCTGAGCCAATTCCCTCCAACCTGATTCAGTCATTTGATATTGCATAAAGACCGAATTGCCAACTTCTAAGAACAAATCGTCATTTTCACCGGGTACTAAACCAAGCTTTGGCTCACCGTCCCCGATGTAGTAAAAAACCTCACTATCAGGTCCTCCAAGCTCCCCAATGGCTTCACCCCTCTGCCACCAGCATTGATCTTTTCCGCACGCAAACAATCTCTCGTTTTCCTTTGCTTCAACTCCATACTTAGCAAAAATTTGTTGTAACAAAAGCAAAGTATTCTCATCCCTCGGAGAATCTTTGTCTCCTGCAAAAAAAGTCGCAAATAGCCTTTTCGGATCCAACTTTACCTGCTCAATCAAAAACTCATATGCCCATGGGAGTTGTTCCTTTTTAAAATAATCATTCAAACTCCAATTGCCTATCATATGAAAAGCAAAAGTATGGGTTTTATCTCCTATCTCGTTGATATCATCCAAGCGGATAGCTCGTTGAACATTGACTAAACGACTCCCTAAAGGATGTGGCTCTCCCGAAAGATAAGGCACCAATGGAAACATCCCCGAATTCACAAACAAAAGGGTGGGATCGCCTTCGGGGACTAGGGAAACATTAGGGATTTGCTTATGGCCCCTGGACTTGTAAAACTCAAGGTAAAGTTCTAATATCTGTTTAGTCTGCATGTGGGTATTTTATCAAAGCTGGCCAAATATACCAAAAAGGAGAGCAAAAATGGGAACCTCGGAGAATGTCACCGTACCATTGTTACTGATTTCACTTTGGTTCATTTTGTTGGGAGGCTTACTGGCGAAAGCAGTCATAGACAAGGCGGGGTTTTTGGCGCTGGTGCTGGGAACAATTGCCGTTCTGCTTGTATTTCCCTGCTTACTGAATCTAAAAATAAAAGCAATAAGTTTTGTCAACAAGGTTTATGGCTTCTTTTTCGGAAGATTTCAATAAATCTTTGTCCCTCTTTGTGATTTTGATCTCAAAGAGGGCTTTTTTTTGCAATTGATCTTTACCCCCAAGAGTGCTAATTTGTACAGATAGAATATGTCGGTAACAACTATTTCAAATGATGGCGGCAATAACAAACTCACTACTGCGTTAACCTATATATTAGGCGTCGTAGGGATAGGCTTGATTGTATATTTTGGCGGTGAATTTATTAAAAAAGTCGGCGGAATAAACAAAAATGCCGGACTTACTGTTGCCCCTTTAAACGGCCAACAGGAAGTTTTCGTCAATGACGCATCACTAGGAATAGCTCCCATGGAAGCAACGAACATCAAACCAGGACCTAATAAAATAACCCTTAAAAGCCCCGGTAGACAATATGATACAACGATAAATTTCTTGGCTAATGATTCAAAGTATTTTCATACGGTCGGAATATTTAGAGATTTGGGCACTTCTGACACCTTTTCATCGGGCCAAGACTTTTGGTTCGAAAATGATGATTCGGGAGCGTTATTGCGAATCATCTCCGATCCGGCAGGGGCTGTTATAAGCATAGATGATGTTGAGATCGGAACCACACCGTTTGTTTCTTCCAGCATTTCCGAAGGTGGCTACGATATAAAAGTAGCCTACGACGGTTACGAAACACAAGTGCCGAGAGTAAACGTAAAAAACGGCTATACCTTAAACGTCAACGTCAAATTGTTTCCCACACCTGCTCCTCTGAAACCCAAAAAAGTGGAAGGTTACAACACGTTGTTCAACTTATCCTCACCCAACGCCGCGGTAACTGCCGATACACTATCCTGGGCAAAAGCAGTACCCTACTGGGTATCCACAAGAGGTATTACCACAGAAAGCACAAAACCCATTAAGGCTGATGCTTTCGATTATCTTGTGGACTATAAGGGAAATGTATTTGATAAGCTAGGCAATCCCGTAACTACAAAAGAGGATTTCGCCAATCTCAAGTCCGCTAAAAAAGGTGGCTACTTAGGAAGAACTATTGATGGAGAAGGAATCACACAACAAGCCTCAGAGGCTATCGCCTTAGTAGGCTCAGGGGAGGTAGTTGTAGGGGGAACTAAATCAGCTAAGATCAACTCTACCCCTACCGGTTGGTTGAGAGTGCGAAATATTCCAGGATTAAACGGCTCCGAGATAGCCAGAGTAAATGTTGGAGACACTTATTCGATATTAGAACAACAAACAGGCTGGCTAAAAATAAAGGTTTCTCAAACTCTGGAAGGCTGGATAAGCAGCGACTACGTGACTATATTTTAATTAATTGCCCAATCAACTAAATCAGGCCTTAAAACAGTTATTAGTTTTTTCGTATCGGCCAAGTCTTCTGTCAAGCCAAGCTTTTTTTCATACCTGGCGATTAAAACCAAAACACCGGCATCATTTTTGTAGTCGCGTTTTAATTCTGAGTAGTACGCTCTAGCTTTCTCCGTATACTCATCATCCAATTCTTTAGAGGTTAAGTCTCTTAAAGCCAAAAAATAATACAAGGGAACAAGATTTCGTTTTGTCACTAAATTATTCCTATTTGCAGCCAACGAGAGATCCAAATCCTCCAGTATCTGGCTTTTTTTAGAATCGTAAGCCCCAAGGTCTGTTAATACTAAAGACGCGATTTCTACTCGGGCCTTGTTGCGGTAATAAGAGGGTTCAAGCTTATTTAATAGCACCGCTCTTCCTGCGTTATATGTTGCGCCCTGGATATCTCCTTTACTCAGCAATTCCATAGCTTTTTCACTTGAAACGTCAGCAACATATCTCTGTACAAAGATAGCAGACATAGAAAAGTACCCTGCCCAAATTGTAAGTATTAAAATTACCCGCGCTTTTTTATTCATCTGTTTTTGCCCCTGCATATGCTGCAAACATCCAAAAAAGCAGTTCGGTATTAACTGTTGGCCAACCAAATATATTCGTGACCAAATACCCTGCCAATCCGGCTTTTAGATAAAAAGGAACTTTCCGAAAAACACCTACAAAAACAGCCCCCCAGAAAACCAATCCCACTACCCCTTGTTCTGCCAACAACTCCAAATAATAATTATGCGGTTTGTTTACAACAAAATCCCACTCGGAAGAAAAATTTAGTCCGGCCGGTCTAAATTTTTGAAATTCGTAAGGAAATGTCTCCGGACCAGTTCCAAAGATGAAATTTTTAAGAGAGGAAAATGCCAACGCCAAGGTCCCTTGCCATATTCCGAGTCGAATCACCCCCGGATCCGACAACTGCCCCTCTTGTGCATGCACCACAATAGCTGCCTCTGTGATTTTTCTCATATCTTGAAAGATACTCTTAACCCTATCTCCAAAAATTCCCGGGTTAAGTAGAGAAAAAGCAATCATACACACAAGCAGAAAAGTAATCCTAATATTTAAAAGCTTCTCTCTAAATAGAAAATAAAGAAAAAAAGCCAACATGACTATAAAACCAAGCATTCCAGATATCGAGTAGGTAAACCACAAACAGGCATAACACAGCAAAAAAACCAAGCTCCAAAAATTAGATTTTTTTACTAAGCTCGAATATAAAATTACAGGCATCACCATCACAATGTATTGGGCCAACCAGTTTGGCTGGCCTATTGTGGAATGGACTCGTTGATAAGAGTAGCCATAGTGCTGAATTATTCCATACACGCTAAGAGGTAATACAGTCAGTGCACCAACTTCCAGGATACCTAATACTCTTTTTCGGTTGAAAACATTGATCCCCACAATATATAATCCGTAAAAAACTATCGCAGACATCAACCCCCCGACAAACCTGGAGTAATACCCCCAAACTGATGTATATATGTGGCTTGAGAGCACAGTCGAAATAGAGAACGCAACTAAATATATAGCAACCGGCCTGCTGCCAAGAGTAATTTTCTCCCATAAATTAACCTTATGGGTTAAAAACAAGGTGATTATGAAAAATCCAAATATATACACAAACATCATCTTCGGAAACTGGAAGGCTTCGTAGGTGTTTACCGAAAGAATTATCGGACATAACAACAAAAGTATCGAGTACAAGTATTTATAACTCATTGACTGTCTATCTCGCATAGTAGTAACATTTTAACAGCTGCCATATGTTCTCTAAAGTACTAATTAAATTAATAGATCAAGCAATAATTCCTGCGATAGTACTTTTGGCAACGAGAATAGTCTCTTTGGTCTTAGTAAGCAACCAGTACGGATACTCATATTCAGTGGGCGCTACAGGCTTCACAGTGAACTCTCCGGAGGAAGTTGCTAACTTAAACTCTTATTCCACATTATTTATGGCAATCGTATTGGCACTAGGTTTAACCTACATTCTTATTAAAGCCCTAGTATTTCACGACTCTCATATCTCACCGTCGACGACTGCTAAACTGTATTCCTTAAAATTCGACTACTTAATTCAAAACTCGTATAAACTCTACACTCAAGGATCGGTTTGGCTCAGCTATCTATACCTTCTAACAGTCTTTTCAGGTTATATGGCACTAAATCAAATCGCATACATCTGGGTTTTTTACATAACATTCCTGCTGTCTCTCATTCTTACCGTTCTGTTTGTAATGGATGTGGAACATGAGATGGCAATTAATAAGAGGGAATTTGAAGAAGCAGGTTATGACTCAGAAAACTAATATGGAAAAGCTACTTATGACGGTACTAAATACATTCGTATTGGCCATTTTTTTGGGAATTTTGCTTACGCCTGTTGCCAGCTTTGGATTATTACGCCTGGATAGACAGCCGTCACAAGTTCTTCCTGCGGAAACTTACAGAGAATTGCCCGAGGAAGTTGCGGAGACAACTGAAAGCACCCGCTGAGGCTTACCCCAGATAAGGAAAGATATAAATGAAGAGCATGACCATTATTCCCCACAGAGTTACCGCAGATAGTAAAGCTCTATCGGACAGAAGAACTCTAGCCGGAGATTCCCCTTCTTTTTTTTCGTAGATTACATAAAGATATCGAGCAACGCCGTAAATAACCAGCGGAATTGTTAACATCATCCATTTGGGACTTTTTAATACCGAAGGTAAAACTCCCGAAAAAACAGTATTTTTACCCTCGGGAGATATTTGAAAAGTGAATAGCGAATAAGTAATGATGGTATAGGCTGCAGACATAGAAATCATGCTATCAAGCAATGAGTCTGGATATTGATTTAGTGTTTTCCTGGTTTTAGTTTCACCGTCCTGATTAAATTTGGCTAATATAGTTTTTTCGGAACGTCTTTTCCCAAAAGCTAAGAGTAACGAAATACCTATTGTGGTAAGAGCAAGCCATGAGGAAACCGAAGTTTCCGAGGCAAAACCACCCGCAAAAACTCTTAGCACAAAACCCGAGGCTACAACCAAAGAGTCCAAAATTATTACACTTCTAAAGTATGCGGAATACCCAAGTTGAATGAGCAGATAGGTAACTACAACCCAAGTAAAATAGGTGCCTACATAATTTAAAGCAATGTACATCGATGAAACGACAAACAGTACTGCTATGATCAATGCAAGTTTTTTAGACAACTTTCCCGAAGCTATTGGCCTATTCTTTTTAATTGGGTGCTGGCTATCGCTAGGAGCGTCAATGATGTCATTGATAAAATAGACGCCTGATGAAATTAAACAAAATGCAACGAACGCGTATAAAGAAAGATCCAAAGTTTTTCCAATAAACAACCTTCCTGCAAAAACAGGTGCCGCAAACAGGGAAAGATTCTTTAGCCATTGCCTTACTCTAGCGGTTCTGAGAATTTGATAAATCGTAAATACCATAATATAGATATTAAGCTTATTTGCCGAATTTCTCAAATGGTAGCGGTATAACCAAAGCCTCGAACTGTTTTAATAATGGGATTTCCCGAATCTGTTATTAGCTTATTTCTTAATCTCTTTATATGAACCTCGACTGTATTTGAGAAAACATAAATCCCCTGATTCCAAACATGTTCTAACAGCTCCTCCTTTGAAATTATCTTGCCCTTATTCAAAATCAGATATATTAAGACATCGTATTCCCGCCTGGTAAGCGCAAGTTCCGTTCTCCCCCTTTTTACAACTCGATCAATAAGGTTAGCAGTAAAAGGGCCGAATCTTACTATTTCTTTATTTGATAGCAAATGCCTGGTGCGAATCATAGCATTTATCTGCGCTTTCAATAGTTGCGGATCTGTAGAAAAGTTACACACGTAATCGGCACCGGAGCTAAGGCAATCCACCAAGCCATTTGAGCTCTTACCAACAACCACTATCGGAGCCCCGGATTTATTTTGCCTAACAGACCTGCAAATTTCGCTCCCCGACATATCCTGAAGGTAATCTGACACCAAATAGATATCGTAGTCGTTAACCAAGGACATTTGAGTACCTTCATCTCCGCTCATTGCGATATCGACTACATACTCCTCCGACATTGCAGGAATAATCGAGTGCATAAAATTCGCATCGTCGTTGATCAGCAATATTCTCATAATTCCATCCTATAACTATATTTAAGCAAATATGAACGGAAGATGAAATACTATTTCGAGTTGCTTACCCACCCGAAATTAATGTAGAATAGCACCCATCTATGCTTTTAACACCTCACGTAATGGTTGGAACAGCAATAGCGGTCGCCGTATCCAATCCCTATATAGCTGTTCCCTTAGCATTTGCATCTCATTTTTTGGGAGATCTTGTACCTCACTGGGATTTTTTTTCTAACACAACAAGTGAAGAAAAAACGAAGGGCTGGCGTGTCCTTGGGGTAATGGCCGACTTAACAATCGGTGTGGGCCTGGGCGCCATGTTCACTTTTTTTGCACTCTGGAAACTCCAAAACACACCTCTAGCTCTAAATATATTTCTTTGCGGGATTGCCTCGGTACTACCTGATGTACTAATAGGACCTTATGTGTACAGAACGAACGGTGTTAATTTTTTGTCGTACTGGGCACATAAAATTCAGAGTAAAATGCAATTCCCCGCCCCATTGCCTTGGGGAATTGTTAGTCAAATAATTGTATCTCTGGCTTCCTTCGCAGTGATAGCCAATTTAGTGCTGTAATACAGATACTCACAATTATCACACAAATCAACGACACCTTTACAAGATTTCCCTCTGAGGAAAGAAGCCCTATTCCACCGAAAATTGCCGTGGTAACCCAATAAAATAGCGCTATCTTTCGGGGGCTAAAACCCCTGTCCAATAACAGGTGATGTAAATGCCCCCTATCCCCGCTAAATGGGCTTTTACCCATTAACAAACGCCTCACCACAGTAACCAGGCCGTCTAAAAAGGGCACTATAATCACAAGGAATGAGATAACTATCTTGCTCTGTACCGAGATAGACATCGCGGCCAGTACTAACCCAGCGGTAACCGCACTAAACCCCCACATTACTTTGGAAGGGAACCATGTATGTCTTACCGTACCAAATGCCGCGCCTGCGCTAATTGCCGCCAAAGTTGCTGTAGTCCAATGGCTATCTTTTAGGGGAGAAAATCTCAAAGATAGAACCATTATTATTAATGAACCTATTCCTATTATTCCTGCATACTGCCCGTCAATTCCATTAGACCAGGACAAAACGTTGAGCACCCACACGATCCATACCATGGTAATAACTGTTGAAAGCACAGGTCCCAGATTTAAACTAAATCCGCCCAGCTCCGAAACTCCCACAAAGGGTATACTTATAAACGAGAAGGTATTGCCCACCATAACATAAGGAACAATTGCCAAAAACATCAGAAACAGGCGATATACAGGATTTTCCAGGAATTTCAAACCTGAAGACGGCAAGGTTTGTTGGATATCATCTAAAAACCCCAGTAGCGACAGCATGAACAAAGATACAAATAGGCTAATGTACCCGGATTTAAAACCTATCAATAAACCTGCTACCACCACAACTACAATGGAATACACAATCCCGGCACCTCTCGCCGAGGGTTGTTTCAATATCATTCCTGGATGGGCATGTACGCTCGGATTAGTGATAATTCGTCTTTTTTGAGCAAAGGAAATATACACGGGCAAAATAATATAGGTAAGAACCAGCGCCACTATAAAAGGAAAAATAAAACGCGTGTACACGGGATTAACCAAAGGAGTGAATGTTCCGGACGCAACTTGGATGATTCTGTAGGAAGCAAAACTTAAAATAATATTTGTTAAAAATACAAAGTAAAAAACTACATTATCAAAATATTTAATATATAACCTGTTAAATATTATTAGTGCCAAACCCATTAGAGTAGAAAAGGCGCCAAGCATCGGAAGAATAAAGATATTCCCCCTTGGAGCTAGTTGTAATTCTCCCCACTCTCTTCCGTACCAAAAAGGGATTGAAAGATTTAAATGCGGATATCTTAAATATACATAGATAAGGTGGACAAAAAAAGCACAGGAGTTCAAGAAAACGAAGCCTACTATTTGGTTCTTCAACTGAACCAAGGTAGTATTCCTTATCTCGTTATAAATTCTAATAATTATATTCATACAAACACCTTACCCTCGTTTGGGAGTATGATAGAGATCTTTCATGCGCTTGCCAAGCAACATTCGAGTTTGAGCCTCAACCCATGGAAAAAACGAATAGGTTAACAGGTTAAGCATTATCAGCGGACCTTCGAAAACCACTGTGAACAGTTTTCGGATAAAATGCCAATTTTTAGGCATTTCAGAAGACAGCTTGATTCTAAAATAGGCTCCGGGAATTAAACACACTAAGGTTACTGTTAATATGGCACTCATAATATCAGGGAGGCTATAGGCAAAATTAGACTGCTTAACGTAAGGATTAACCATGGTTACCAAGCTAAAACCAAAGGTTATCAAAAACACCATATTTACCAATATTACTCTTTTTTGAAAATGCTTTATCATCCATTTAAGTTTTTTAACCATAGGTATCTTCCCGTTTCTCATGAATTCTTTAACAGATAAAGGAAAATCTATGGTGCCCCACCCCCACCTTAATAGCTGCTTATATAAGGCTATGTGAGAATCCAGGAAATTCTTACCTTCAACGGCATCAGCGGAATAGGGAATGTAATGCGGTTTACCTTCAAAGTCACCGTTTCGGGCAAAATAGGCCCTCCAATAAACTATAGTGTCATCCACACCAAGCTGTACATCCCAATAGTCGGCGTCCATTAGGGTTTGGAGCGACATCGAATATGCGGCAAATGTATCTTTCTCCGAACCGGAAGTTACTCCCCAATCGGATAAGGAACCCAAAGTCACGGCATTAGCCTCTATCCTCATCAACATAGGAACTCGCCATAGGTTATTATTAAACAGATGAACTGCAGTGGAATAGTAATGATTATCCCTTCTATCAGTTGTGAGGTACAGATGCGTGAGCCTCGACAGAAATTGAGGGTTAAGCACGTGATCCGAATCGAACGTAGAAAAGATGTAGTTTCTCAAATTTTCTCCCAGGCTTTTAAGCTCCGCAACAGCATGCTTTGCACCCCACGTTCTATTTGCTCCTGCAACGCCTATTGCCTCTCCCACTATTCCCGCAGGATGTGTGTAAATTAAAACTTTATGAAATTGGTTTTTTCTCCCCTGTAAAATCGTTTCGACACAGGGAATTATCACATCAGCTCCCCTTTCTTCAACTGAAATTACCAAAACGGTTTGCTTAGATGGAAAAGTTTGATTTAATAACGATTCTATACAGCCCCTTAACACAGACTCCGGCTCACTAACTGCGGGAACTAAAACGAAATGCCTAATATCTTCAAGTGAGGAAGGCAGTGTAGCTTTATCAGGGAGCGCTGAAAAATTAAGCTTTTTGCATTCTTCTGCCCAATTTATTGCCATATCTTTTACGTAATTTCTATACCCCACAAATAGGCCGTATGTATGCCTAAATGCCAAAAAAGACCAATATACAGTTAAAAAGGTAAGGACATACACAATAGCTTGGGGTTGGAATATACCCAGCCAAATTGGGGAGGTTAGAAATATCCAAGTGAGCAAGCCTGGTACCATTTCAAGTATTCTGTATATTCTTATATCATTCTTATTAACAATTGATGCAATCATATTATATTTAAGGCCGGTAGCTGCTATTTTAGCACGCTAAACAGTACCTTTGCGTTGGATGTTGTCTTTTCAGCGACTGCCTCAAGTGTACTATTTCGCGCAAAAGCAACTTTTTCAGCTACCAGCTTAACATTTGCCGGCTCGTTCGGTTCACCCCGATGACCTTGTGGGGGCAAGTAGGGAGAGTCCGTCTCCACTAATATTTTGTTCAACGGCATCTTTTTGACTACCTCAAGCAACTCCCTTCTAGCAGGATAGGTAATCATTCCCGAAAAGGAAATATAGAAACCACAATCCAATAGCTTTTTTGCGTAATCCCAATCCTGAGAAAAACAGTGAGCTACACCTTTTAAGCCTTGCGGAGCGTACTTTTCAATCACCGACAAAACAGTGTGATCCCCATTACGATTGTGAATAATTAGAGGGAGCTTGTGCTCGACAGCTAATTGGGATTGCATATCAAAAAGCTCAATTTGAGACTCAATACTCCTTCCATTTTCCCATTCTGATATGTCGATTCCACATTCTCCGATACCAACTATTTTCTTAGAGATGTGCAACAAATCTTCTAGAGCAGAATGCAGTTTGGCGACACTTACATCTTTATCTTCGTGGGGATAAATACCAATAGATGCATAAACCTGCTCATGCTTGTTAGCAGCCTTTATAGCTTTGTTGCTACCTTCAAGAGAAGTCCCCACATTTACCAGGTACTTCACAGAATTTTGCATACAGTTGGCCAAAATAGCCTCGACTTGATCGGAATCCGGAAGATGGCAATGAGTGTCGATTAGTTCAATAGGCATATGTTAGATTCTACCACTTCCGTGCTATGGGTTGCTAATATTCCGAAAAAATGTTATAAATACCGCAATATCAATGGAGGAACGATGAAAAAGCACAAAATAAAAGGACGCGAATCAGTAGCAATTGGATCAAAAAAATGTGTAAACTGCAAGGATCACAATCCACCAACAAAAGTGGTAACCAAGGATTTTGATCAGAAGGTAGTTACTGCAACCGGTCCTGAGATCAGAGTTTGGAAAAAGGGTGATTTTATTTGCCCAAATTGCGGGAAACCAATGGGGAGGATAGTTGTATGAAAATTAGCACTCGCGGACTCGTATATCGTAGAGACAACGAGCGTACATGCCCAACTTATAGATTGCTCTACGTTGCCTGGGTAATTGCTGGCAAAAGGAAGGTACCAAAGAAATGCCCCTGGTGCCACAAATTTCACTAGTGATCGGATTTGAGAAACCTCGAACTTACTTTTCGGGGTTTTTTTATTTTATTTTCGGAAATAGCCCTTCCTGTGCCTTTATGTGACTATTCGAAAACTGAGCGATTATTTTATTAGAAGTATTGGGAACAAAAGGCTCATAGAGTTTGGCAATCCTAGTTATTTCACCTACTTCGTAAATCAAAACTGCTTTGAGCTTTTCCTCATCTTCGATTTTCCAAGGTTCATTCTCATTTATATGTTTGTCCAAATTGCCCAATAATTCCTTCAAGTGAGCAAGAACCAAATCCACTCGAAAATCTTTTTCAAAAGGATAGTCATCGGATGGAATACTGGGCAGATCATTAAACACAAAACCGGATTTCTCAGCCATTTTTGCGATTCGCGCCACTGTATTTCCAAGACCATTTGCTAAATCAGAGTTATAAACTTCTTTTAAAGATTCTTCGGAAATATCAGAGTCTTCCACTATTGGACCCTGCTTTAGCAAATAATACCTAACAGCATCAACGCCATACTTTTGAACTAACTCAGTGGGTAATATTATATTCCCAAGAGATTTGCTAATTTTCCGGCCATTTAGATTTACAAACCCATGAACATAAACTTTGTTAGGAAGGCGGTAACCCACACTCTTCAACATTGCCGGCCACAGCAGAGTGTGCCACCTTGCAATATCTTTGCCTACAAAATGCACTATTTCAGTGTCCTCGTCCCAAAAACCTTTCGGTAAACCTTCGGTAACATAATTTATCAAAGCGTCAAACCATACGTAGATTACTTGCGCCGAATCCACCGGAGTTTGAATACCCCATGAAACCTTATATTTTGGCCTGGAAACTGTGATATCTTTTAAACCTGATTCTAAAAATGCCAGCATTTCTTTGCGTTTTCCCTCAGGTTTAATTTCCAGTTCGTTCGACTCAATTAAATTTTTTAGAAAACCCTGGTATTTGGACCATTTAAAGAAGTAATTTTCCTCATCTAGTTCTTGGATCTGACGCGATGGATGATTGGGACATTGTCCCTTTTCATCAAGTTCGGACAAAGTTTTATGAGCCTCACAACCTTCACAATAGAAGCCTTTGTATGTAGCTTTGTAAATGTCACCCGCAGCATAGGCTTTTTGAAAGAACTCTTCGGCTTTTGCCTTGTGATCCTCGTCGGTTGTTCTTATAAAACGGGTGTACGAAATGTTAAGCGCATCTATTTGCTCTTGATCGAGATTTGAAATTTCTGTTACATGCTGTAGTGGTGTTAGTCCTCTTTTCTCGGCGGCTTTTTGGCTTGTTGTGCCGTGTTCATCTGTACCTGTTGTAAACAAAACATTACTGTCACCTAGCTTTTTTCTTTGATAACGAGCATAGCTGTCGGCTAGTATCTTTTCGTAAGCATGTCCAATATGAATGACTCCGTTTGTGTAATCTATAGCTGTTGTAATAAATAACTTTTTCATAGCATTATCGGTTCTTGATAATTAAGTATAACGCCCCATACAATAGCAAAAACAGGGTGATAGTCAAATAAGTTAAAAGCGAAAATGCCTTTAGAAAGGCAAAACCTACAATTCCGAAACTCATATAAAAAGACCACTTAGACAATTTTCTAAAGAACAGGCGTCGATCTACATTGGCTTTGAGTTTTTTGGATTTTACTTTGTACAAAAGCAAAGATGAAGAAACTCCAAAGGTTAGAAATGTTACGAGTAGAAACAAACCTATTGTAAGTATTGAATATGGGGGAACCTTAAAAAGCAAATAGAAAAACAAACTCCACAGAACCAAAGCTGAAATAACAATTGCGTACAAAAACCTCGGCATGGATTTATTTTATCACTTGGGGAAAAGAAAGAGGTAGGGAAAATTGCGTCTGGCACAGTTTCCCCCACCTCCAAAAGTCTACTCTACAGCAAAATTTTTCCGTCCATGAACAGAACTTTGAAACAACCTTCAGCGATTGAGGGATCAGCACAGACCATAACATCCAGGACGAAATCCGGATAAAGCTTCCGCTCGGACGTACAAACCAGCACCTGGACTGGAACATTCCCGTCGTCATCCCGCACCTTTAAAACGAGGGCTGCTGCATTCTCAAAATACATCTTCTTTTTATCTGCTTTTGGGCCAATAAAGTGAAGACGTTCTATACTCTTCGTACCTTCGCGGTTAACCAGCGTCATTTTATAGTCTCCTTCGTGATATGATTGATCTATATGGATTTTAGCATTTTTTTACTCATAAGTACAATCATCGTTGCTGCATTGGGTTTTTATTACCTAATAAACCAACTAAAAGCTCTAAAGGGAGAATTAGCTAAGGACGATAAGGACGTATTGGTGGAATGGCTAAAAGACATGAAAGGCTCCGTTGATAAAAACTCTGAAGTTCTGGAAAGACAGCTAAAAGATCAGAGAGGAACCATGGAAGAACAAATGAGAAATCAGCGGGAAGCCATGAATAAGCAAACTCAGCTTATTTGGGAACGACTTGATAAATCGGGAGACGTCATTAGAGAGGTGCAAAAACAGCTTGGCGGTATTACCGAGTTTGGTAAAGACATGAAAGATTTAAGTAACGTTTTAAAGTCTCCAAAACTACGCGGCGGCCTTGGAGAACAATTTTTATACGAAATACTTGCCAACTCCTTGCCTACAGAGATGTATAAAACGCAATACAAGTTTAAAGACGGAGATATTTGTGATGCCGTAATCTTCACCGACCGAGGAATAATTCCAATCGACTCAAAATTTCCGATGGAAAATTTTAAAGCCATGATAGTCGCGGAAACTCCCGAAGCACGAGATAAAAGCAAAAAGGATTTTATTAAGGATGTGAAAAGGCGGATAGAGGAGATTTCCAGTAAATATATTCTTCCGGGAGAGGGTACTACTGAACAGGCAATAATGTATGTTCCCTCGGAAAATGTGTCATACGAACTTCTGGTTAACACACCTGAAATCGATGAGCACCTTAAAGCGAAAAGTATTATATTGGCTTCTCCAAATACATTAAGTTACTTCTTAAAAGTTTTGCTAATCGCCTTCCAACAGCACGAACTTGAAAAACACGCAGGCGAAATATTAAAAGCTTTAAATAGCGTGAAAATTGAGGCTGAAAAATTCGGAGACGACATCGGAGTATTGGAACATCACATCTCAAACGCCTACAAATCAATCGATACAGTGAAAAATAAATATACAAAGCTCTTCACTAAAATTGAGAATATACAAAGCATCGAAGCCCCGGAAGAAAAGGTATTGCTGCAATAACTTTCAAAAAAATACCTCGTAATGCAAAGCAATACGAGGTGGGCGAACTAGGAACCATTTTGATCCGGCGGCCGTTCTAAGTCATCGGATTGATCATCTGTGTTTGTAAACTTCACTCTTCCCGAAAACAAAGCGACCCCCACTGCTATAGCCAATATAACCAGTGCAAAAACACACAACCAAGGAATGATCTCTATAGGATTCGACATGTCTACCTCTCTATACAGGAATTATACCCCTTTTTGGTGGTAAACTATGCAATACATGCCAAAAGCAACTATTAATTCAAATCAAAAAAAAGCAATAGAACACAAAAGTGGAGCCTTATTGGTTGTTGCAGGCGCCGGCACAGGCAAAACCAGAGTAATAACAGAGCGAATCAAGTATTTAATCCAAAAACAGAAAGTTAACTCAAACAGTATACTTGCATTAACTTTTACCGAAAAAGCCGCCAAGGAAATGAGTGACAGAGTTGGAGATGTGATGCCTTTGGGCTACGAAGAACCATGGATAAACACTTTCCATTCTTTTGCAGATCGAATTTTAAAAAAAGACGGCCTTGAAATTGGCCTTAACCCCTCTTACAAAATTATCTCCGGGGCAGATCAATGGCTGTTGGTGAGAAGGAATCTTTTCAAATTTAAATTGGCATATTTTAGACCGATGGGAAACCCCACAAAATTTATTTCCGCCATTTTAAGCTTTATCTCCCGTCTTCAGGATGAAAGTGTATCTGTGGAAGAGTTCACCGAATTTTCTAAGAAATTCCAAGGAGATGGATCACCCGAGAGTGAACTCGAACAACAAAAATGGGCTGAATTGGCTCACGTTTATTCCGAGTACACACGTTTAAAATCAGAGAAATCAGTTCTAGACTTTGGTGACCTAATAACCAATACATTACTTTTATTTAAGTCGAGACCAAACATATTAAAGAAATACAAAGACCAGTTCAAGCATATTTTGGTCGACGAATTTCAGGATACCAACTATGCCCAGTACGATCTTATTAAAATGCTCTTCGATGCTTCGGAGCATGACAGAAGTTTACTAGTTGTGGGGGACGACTCCCAGTCCATTTATAAATTCAGAGGAGCTGCAGTTTCAAACATTTTACAGTTTAAAGAGGACTTTCCGAAAGCAGATATGGTGACTCTCGTAGACAACTATCGATCTACACAAGAAATATTAGATCCGGCCTATAAACTGATAGTAAACAATAATCCGGATACTCTCGAATCTAAGTTGGGAATTTCCAAGGAACTTAAAAGCAAAATTGGCTACTCAAAGATAAGCCCCGAAGTAATAGAAGCCGAAAATCAGGAAGTTGAAAATGAACTTATTGTTCAAAAGATTCTTGAAATACTAGGCAAGGAGCCCCAGTTCACTTTTAAAGATTTCGCAATTTTAGCGAGGGCAAACAGCCATTTAGAGCCTATTATTTTAGCGTTAAGAAAGCATGAAATTCCCTACCAACTAGTAGGAAATCGAGGACTTTACGACAGAGACGAAGTTAGAGACATAATTGCCTTCTTAAAAATATTAATTAACCCAATCGACAGTGTGAATTTATACAAAGTCTTAAATATTCCCACACTACATATATCACATACAGTGGTAGCAAAACTTTTAGCTGATACAAAATTTAAAAAAGTGAGCCTATGGCAAAGCTTACAGGATTGTGACGACGATAATACAAAAACACTCTTAAAAAAGATCACAGACCTGCAAACTCACATGGCGAAATTTATGCCTGCCGAATTGGTTTACGAGTTGGTTAACTCGATCAACTATTTAAGCCAGTTTACCAAGGTCGAAACGGTTGATAACGTGCTTTGCATTAAAAACTTGGATCTATTTTTACAGAGAGTAAAGAAATTTGAAAACGATTTTTACTCTGAAAAGCGTGATACACCTACAACAAATGATTTTGTAGATTACCTGGAATTAGTTGTTGAGGCCGGGGAAAACCCCGCACAAGCCGAAGTCGAAGACATCGATACAGTAAACCTAATGACAGTACACGCCTCTAAAGGTTTGGAATTTCCTGTTGTATTTATGCCGGCTTTGATTGCCGGAAGATTTCCTACTCGCAATCGTAAAGACCCAATTATGATACCTGAGGAGTTAATAAGAGAAACCCTACCCACCGGAGACGAGCATATTCAAGAGGAGAGACGGTTATTTTACGTTGGGATGACAAGAGCCCAAAAATACTTGTTTTTAACTTACTCTATCGATTACGGAGGCAGGAGAGAGTCGACTCCAAGCGGATACCTTAACGAAATCGGAATAACTACTCAAAAAGTATCCCCTACGGAGTTGTCTGCCGCTCGACAGAACAGTTTGTTTGGAATGGCAAGCACTTTTAGAGACCCACTTGCGCTCGAACCGAAAAGTTTTGTCCCTTACGTCTTGAGCTACTCTCAAATAGATAAATACGAAACCTGCCCTTTACAGTATAAATATGCTTATGTTCTAAGGATTCCGACCCTACCAAATTCAGCTCTAAGCTTCGGGAGCACAATCCATGACACCTTGCGAGACTTTCACACCAAAAAAACTTTTGATAAAAATGTAACTTACGAAGATTTAATGGAGATGTATAAGAATAACTGGCAACCGTTGGGTTATTTGGAGGCAGAACATCGGGAACAAAGGTTTGAGGATGGGAAAGACATATTACGCAGATATTTTGAAAAGCATACTAACGAGGAAATTAAACACAAAGCTTTAGAAAAGAACTTTAACATTAAAATAGGAGATGTTAAATTTACCGGCCGAATTGACCGAATGGATGATTTAGGTGATGGCAAAGTAGAAATTGTCGATTACAAAACAGGGCAGGCCAAATCCCAAAAAGAAGTAGATAAGGACGAACAGGTTACAACATATGCAATTGCTGCAAAGGAGGCTTTTGGGCTGGAGGCGGAAAAGCTGAGCCTGTACTTTGTAGAATCCGGCGAGAAAATTTCAACTACCAGAACACAAGAGCAACTTGATGCAATGAAAGATAAGATCAGGCTAATTATCGAAAAAATGAAGCGAGGCGATTTTGAGGCCACTCCGGGGATTCACTGCAGCTGGTGTGATTTTAAGGAAATTTGCCCATTTGCACTATAGGTTGACGGAATACCTGCTTTGAGTTAAAATATCACAAATCCCAATAATTCAGTCGATAGAAAAGGAGCTGAAAATGCTAATTTTTCAATTAGTTGCACCCATCGCGGCCGTGATGTTAGTTCTAATCATCGGCGGTTACTACGATAGAGCGGTCAAAGAGGCTTGTTATTTGAAACCGCAGGCCTCAGGAGAAGATCAACACGATGATTCTGAGCTGGATCACAGGATTAAGTTATACAGGTGCTTGCAAAAAGCGACCTTGTATTCCCTCATCGAGGTTACACTGCTCGGTGCTCTCTTTATCACCCTGCTTTTCCCAGCACCGAAATGAACTTGGCTTGCAATAAGCAAAAAGGAGAAACATGGACGAAATAGTTCTGCTTGTAACAAGGCTTATCGCGGGGGGAATAGCACTCGCTTTATTCCTGATAGGATTTTTGGCTGAGCTCAAATCGGACAAATATAAGGGCATGGAGTCTAAGGCAAAACGCCAAAATATGCTAGGGGCGTCCAACAACTATAACGCCCTTGCTAAACGTTTCCGAATGACGGCGCGTTGGGCAATGTACTCTGGTTGGACATTCCTGGGGTTAGAGTTACTCCTGCTCCTATTTCCAATCCTGTGGAGGTAAAGGTGAACATTTACACCATATCTGTCTGGTACCTGGCAGCTTTCCTGTTTGCAGTATTTTCCTCGCTTCTGGCAAAAGTGTTTGCAGCAAGGAACTACAGGGACAGCTGTTTTGCGTTGCTGAGGGCTCTTAACTCAGATTCCAACTCTAATTTAGGCCAGGTTTTCTTGAACGAATATGTTAGGTTCAAGCTAACAGCCCTAAATATGGAACTTGCTGCCGAGATATGTCTTTACTTTGTTTTTCTTGGCATGCTGTTGTTTGTTATTGTTTACCTAAGAACATTGTGACCGATTCGGACCGGATGCTGAATTTTAGCAACCGGTCCTTTTGTTTCTACAAACTTGTTAGCGACCACTTGCTCAAAAGTCTCATCGTAGCACTTGTGTATTTTATATAAGGAAACTGCTGAGTTACTATTTCCCCGCCAAATTTTTCCTTAAAATGCGAGAAACCTCCCCAATTTTTGGTAAAACCGGGAAACCTGGGGTCGTCTAGTCCTTCCAGATCCAGATACATAAGCCCACACTTTTTTAGATATAAAATAGATTTCCACATCAACTCATATCCGGTATTTTGTCCTCTGCCTTTTGACGTAGTTCCCCCGGTAACAAATACCCCCGTTCCTTTATCAGCGACAAAAAACTGCGCCCCCACAAGCTCTTTTTCTCCATCGTAAACAAAAACCATGTAGGCACTCTCTTTAAATGCCTTAACTCGCCCAAAGTAGTCGGACAATGGCGGCATATAAAACTTTTTGGTTTGTGCGGTATTCTTAAAAACAGAAAAAGCTTTCTTAATAGTGTCCTCTTTAGGATATGTAAAAGTCTCCACCGTAGCACCCTCGCGCTGGGCTCGCCTAATAGCATACTTGCCACTTTTAGATATTTTTTTCCATAACTCTTCCTCACTGAGCTGTAAATTTATATACATTGTTTTAGTTGGAGTCTGTGGAAATCTGCTAACAACAAAACCCGCATTTAACAGTACCTGCTCATTTTGGCTCACTGAGGGTTCAATTTTAATAAAAGCCGCTTTTTGTTCCAAACAAATTTTTTCAATTTCCTCAATATCTGATTTATCCAAAACTCGGCATCTCTGAATCTTAACCAAACTTCCCAAAAGAAAAGGTTTAACTAAAATACCTACATCTTTGGATGTAAATATCATTTTCCACCCATAGATCGCCAGATAATCCCCCCACTTCTTCGACTGTCTGGGATCGGGAATAAAACTCACCTCAGTGCTTTCAATATTTTCCATCGGAGTTTGTTGGCAGTGTTAAATAAGTTGTATAAACCTGCATTTATCACTAAATCATACGAATCTATATAAATTACGTGTTTTCCCCCAAATTTGGCTTTAAAGTTGCTAAAACCATAATACTGATCGGTTACATCATCGAGGTCAACAGCGGCCCCCCACATATCAAAGGTTTTAAAGTGATGCCTTTTGGCGTATAAAATTGCTTCCCAGCCTATTAAACAGCTTGCCTGTAAGTTCTTAAAATCTTCAGATGAACCTCCGTATGGATAATAAAGCGTATCCCCATAGGCAAGCAAAAACCATGAGGCTAAAATTTTCCCATCTATTTCCGCCGACAAAATCCTAACTTGGTCGTCAACTCCAAACAGCTCTCTAATTTTCCCGATATACTTTTTGGATCTGAAATAATATTTTTGCCTTTTGCCGGTGGCACTATATAGTTCGTAAAATTTATCGAAGGCTTTGTCTGAATGATCTTCGGTTACCAGAACTCCTTTTTTCCTTGCATAGTTAATGTTGTACCTTTGCTTTGTATGAAGCTTACTATTTAATTCATCTTCCGATTGCGAAAGGTCTACTAGAAAATTTCCTTTAGCAAACTCATCTCGGGGAGAAACAACACAATGTCTTTTCAACACATCGGTCGCCAGGCTTTCTTCTTTTGTTCCTTTTACAACATTGGGAACATCGAAATGTAAGGCTACACAATTGTTGTCTTCCAGAGATTTAACAAGTGGCACAAAGTCGACAACAAGAGGATCAACTCTTGGAGCATAACCATAATACTTTCCCGAGAAAGGGATTGCATGTTTTGTGTACCAAACGTTACCGGCATTAACAACCGGAGTACCGAATTCCTCTTTAAATTTTGCCCAAAGCTGGGATTGCAAGATATGCCCTTCCATACCTTATATTGTCGCATAAAGATCGTTTATTGCAATTACGCAAAGACCCAAGGTATAATTGCCTGGACAATTTAATATTTGTTCCGTTGGTGCGGGACAGGGAGAGTTCGGTGTTTTGGTAGAAAAATGCCGGACACAGCCCGGCAAACTGAAAAGGGAGTCGGGCTTTTCTATTCTAGAGGTTTTATATGATTTCCTACGTCGTATTCGAGTTTTTTTGTTTTAATATCGCCCTTTACCCAATAGTAAATGGTTCTTGGGACTTGGTATTTAACAAAACCCCATCTTCCGTATTTATCTAGGCGTCTTACCGAAAACAATATCTTGGGATCTTTCAACAAAGCATAATTGAATCCGGCCTTATGCATGTATTTCATCAAAGAAAAATCCTCCCCACACTCAATAGCTTCGTCAAATCCCCCAACCTGATCAAATGCCTCTTTTCTGCAGTATATAAATGTCCCGATTGCCCCAGGAGTGAAATGCTTAGTTGCTTCAAGATAAAGATTGGCGGTCGAATACAAAAGTCTATCGAACAATCTGTTTGAAATTGGCCGATTATGGGATGTTAACATATCCGTTTTAGGATGGCCTTTAAGATAATCGGAAAGTTTCTTTAGGAAATCAGGTTCCAATACGGTGTCGGCATCAAAAAAACATAAGTTATCAGTGGACGCTTTAGAAGCAGCGAAGTTTCTTTGAAAAGATATTCCCTTTTTTTCCGGCACAAATATTTTTAAATCCAGCTGGGCTTCGTATCCCTTTACAACTTCCATTGTTTTGTCGGTGGATTTTCCATCCACTAGTATAACTTCAAAGTTTTTATATGTTTGCAAAATTAGGGAATCTAAAAGTTTTCCAACATAAAATTCTTCGTTTAGAGTAATAATTAGTACACTTAATTTCATCTCATCAATTATACAACTTATACAAGTCAAGCCATTTACCCACACCTAGATCCTGTGGTCTAAGAGAAGGGTCAATTCCCGCATCTAACAAAAGCTGCTTATCGAACCGCTTATTAATCATTTTTCGAGGGCTACCAAAACCTTTGTGCAAAAAACCTTCATACTTTTTGATAAATTCTCTCGTAAATTTCTCTTCTCCCTGCTTTTTCTCCAGTTTAATTATTGAACTGTCCACCTTGGGAACAGGGTAAAAACTCATATTAGAAATTGTTTTCACGTAAGTGGTGTCGTAAAAGGTCTGCACGAACACAGATAAATATGAGGCATCCGGCTCCATTGCACAAACCTTTTCTCCCACCTCTTTTTGCACCATAAAAACAGCCTTTTTGGCCATATTATCGGTTTGTATTAAAGCATGAAGTATTGGAGAGGTTATGTAATAGGGAATAGAACCCAATACTTTGTATGGCTTATTCGGGGAGTTTTGCGGCAACCATTTAAGAAAGTTGTCGTAGATAACCGTGATATTTTTGTTGTTACTGTACCTGGCTGTAAGTTGTGCTACCAACCGAGGGTCATATTCCACGGCTAATACAGTGCAATTTAATTTGGCCAGTCGGTCAGTTAACACTCCTGTTCCGGGTCCGATCTCGATAACAAAGTCATTATCGGTCAAACTTAACTCCTCAATCATCATGTTGGCAACTGTTGTGTCTTGCAAAAAATTCTGCCCTAAATTTTTAATTGGCTTTATCACAAGGGAATTATACATAAAAAATCCCCGAGGACTAAAATACATCCTCGGGAATAGAAACTACGGGCACACAGTAGCAACTAATGTCCCCAGAATAAGCAAGGGGGTCTTTCTACTTCTACTCCCAGCTAAAGTTTCCCCGATCAACCTCCATATCTCCCATATACTCATCCATCTCCAACTGTATTTTTCCTCCGGTTCCAAACATACCTTTAGCTTCCAATAGTTTCGGAGGAATTTCGTCTAAAAATCGGCTAGGCAAATTGGTTTGGATACTCCCAAAGTACATTCTCGACTGCGTATTAGTTAGATACAATGTGCTCATTGCCCTGGTAATTGCCACATATGCTAAACGGCGCTCCTCTTCAAGCTCCTCTAAACTTTCCATCGAATTACTATGAGGAAACAAGCCCTCTTCTAGGCCAACAATAAATACCACTTTAAACTCCAAACCTTTTGCGGCATGAATAGTCATCAAAGTTACAGCGTCAAAGTTTTCCGGATCGGTTCTGTCGGCACTTTCAATCAGCGCAACATTCTCTAAGAACGTATCAAGCTCTTTAAACCTGGAAGCCACTGTTTTCAACTCTTTCACATTTTCTATTCTCTGTTTACTCTCGTCGGTTCCGTCGTCGAGCCAACCCAAATAGCCTGTTTTTTCTAAGACTTCCTCCATAATCTGTAAAGTTGGTTTTTCTTTTGAGGCGGCTGTCCAGTTGGAAAAAGGCAATTTGGTCTTGGCTTCCACATCAGCCAAATTCCACCCTTGAGAAGCTAACATATCCTGGGTTTTTTTACCTATCCCTCTTGCCGGAACGTTTATTATTCTGTCCCAAGAAACTTTATCCTTTGGATTATGGATCACCCGCAGGTATGCAATAATATCCTTAATTTCTTTGCGCGAATAAAAACGCACACCTCCAACTATTTTATAGGGAATATTGGCGCTTATTAAGCTCTCCTCTAAATTTCGTGATTGTGCATTCGTTCGATATAGCACAGCAATTTGTTTATAAGTCATCCCCCCGGCAATACCCGTCAATATTTGCTCCACTACAAAAGCCGCTTCTTCTTTTTCGCTCCTACCCGTGAAAACGGTTATTTTCTCTCCTGCTCCGTTGTCGGTCCACAACTCAAGCGGAATGTGCGATGTGTTCTGGGAAATCACCCGTGTTGCAGCATCAAGAATTGTTTGCGTAGATCTATAATTTTGTTCCAAATTGTAAACCTTCGAATCAGGATAATCTTTTTCGAAGTTCATTATGTTGCGGTAATCAGCTCCTCGAAAGCTGTAAATTGCCTGCGACATATCTCCTACCACAAACAAGTTGCGGTGCATCTGGGCAAGCATTTTTGCCAGGGTGTACTGGGCGTGGTTTGTATCCTGATATTCATCGATCAAAATATACTTAAATAATTTTTGATACTTATCCAAAACCTGGGGTACTTCTCTAAACAACCTAACAGTTTCGCTTAAGAGATCATCAAAATCCATGGCCTCGTTATCCCTTAATCGCTTTTGATATTCCGGGTAAATTTTGGCCGCTGTTTTTTGAAAATAGCCTTGTGCATATTTTTGATATGCCTCGGCGCTTACAAGCTCGGATTTACAGCCTGATATTGTGCCAAGAACTGCCTTGGGATTAAATTTTTTGGCTTCTATACCAAAGTCTTTCATTATCGCTTTTATTACCGAAACCTGATCATCTGTATCATATATTACAAAAGATGATGAAAGTCCCAGGTGCTTGCCATCTATCCGCAAAATGCGTGAACATATAGAATGAAAAGTGCCTCCCCAGCTTAACTTAGCATTTTTCTCTAACAGATGTGTTACTCGGCTTTTTATCTCTCCGGCAGCCTTGTTGGTAAAGGTTACGCATAAGATGTTAATTTCAGGAATTTTATGTTCATTGATTAAATACGCTACCCGGTGGGTTAAAACCCTAGTCTTTCCCGAGCCCGGACCGGCTACTACTAAAGCAGGGCCTGTGTAATGTTTTACTGCGGCTATTTGCTGAGGATTTAGGTTGTTTAATAGAGTTGTCGTATCCACGAAGCATATCATAGGGCAAGGTAGGACCAAGCACAAGCTTTGAATAAATAAGGTTGAGCTATAGGTTGCCAGGAATTCCCCCTACTGGTATAATCACTCAAATATTGGCTATTTAAAAGGAGCTGAGCAATGGACACTTTGAGAAAAGGTTCGACTTTTTTTTATTCGGTTGTATTCGTAGTCGGTCTGGTGGTATTCATGCTTGCGACTATAGTTAGAGAAAACAATCTCGAGGAAAGGATTTCCGTTCTGGAAGCGCAAGTGGATGACAATAACGCAAGCGCCAGAGCGTGGATTGCTCGTGTAGAGCTACAGTGTTCCATTCCCATCTTTCAACTTCAGAAAGAGGCCGCTGATCGAGGGGAAATGATTCTTGAGGAGATGGAATATATCTCTGTAGATACGGCTCCCTATCTGGAAATTGTGTACCTAGGGGACTCTTACAAGGTCGCCGGAAGTCAGGGTAGATTTGTAAAACTCTACAATGGTTTTTTTGTTCAGATTCAACCGGTAGGGTCGAAAAATTTGATTGTATTCGACCATGTTTTCTCTCCAGGAGACTACGTAACAGCTAATCAAATTGGGTTCGAAGTAGGGATCGTTATATCTCATTACCAGGGTAGCATTGAACATTGGCGACTGGATTTTGAAACAGGCAAGGTCACAAAAATCAAATAATAAAGGAGATATCGATGGTAATCGTGAGTGGTAACTATACTGGAAATAAGCTTGGTTACAGTGGGTTGTCGAAGCACGATCTACAAGTACTAAACACTGCAGTTGCTCAACGCGGCATTAGGATTTCGATAATTCCACTTCTAGATGTGGAACCCGGCACAGCACAGGTGTCAATCCTTGATATTCCTTGTCGAATTGACGAGGAAACCTTGGACAGGCTGTTGTGCGAAGCGATCGCCGCCACCTCGGAAACAGTTTTTGTTCACATTCCTAAGACATGTTGGAATATGTTGGGCAAGTTCCTCAAGGCAACAGAGTATTATCACCGAATTGAGCTCCTTGCAAGCAATCTAGGAACCATCGAGGGCTGGAACGAATTTCTCGTTCAAGCGGAATTATGTCTTGCTGAACTACCTGCCGACGAGTAAGTCTCCTGGGCCTGATTGAGTACTTTAGTACGAAATCGGGCCCATTACTTGGTATCATATATTCATGCACCAAATCCTAAAAATTGCACTTTTCACTGTACTGGCAACATTCACTATTATATTTACATATCCTTATGTTGCACCTTACATTTCTGAGCTTCTTGTAAACGTCACATCCCCGGCGGAATTTGAGTATGCAAATGTGAAAATAGGAGGACACATGGTAAAAGCCAAAATTGCCGATACAGTAAGCAAGAGGGATAAGGGACTCATGCAAGTGAAAACCCTCGGAAACCTACAGGGAATGCTTTTTATTTTCGAAAAACCCGGTTTCCATCGGATTTGGATGAAAGATATGCAAATACCTTTAGATATACTTTGGATTGATGACACCTTAAAAATAGTCCATTTAGAACAAGCGGTGACACCCTGTTCAGCCTCACAAAATCCTTGTCCTTCATATACGTCAGTTGATTCCGCGAAATATGTTTTAGAACTCAATTCCGGCTGGACTCAACGAAGCACTGTAAAAGTTGGCGATAGCGTGGAAATTAATTAACAGGATCTAAAAGATGATGTTCAATAGTTACTCCCTCCACAGAGTATGCGTAGTCAAGCATTAAAATCATATCCCCTTTTCTATCGTTACTTCCCAAAACCACTCCTACTACCTCCACTCCATTGTTCTTTGCATAAGTTACCAAGCACAATCCAGCTTCCTCAGTATATCCGGTCTTAACCCCAGCTACTCCTGGATAGCTGGATAACAAGTTCGTTTGATTATACAAAGAAAGATATTTGTGCTTGCTTGTGGCCGGAAGCTCCTTTTCCAAGGTGGCAGCCACTTGCTTAAATTTTGGATTCTTAAGGGCATATCGAGTTAAATAAACCAAGTCTCTGGGAGAAGTATAGGAGGCATCATTTAACCCACTAGGATCAGTGAAATAACTGTTTTTTAAACCCAACTCCTTGCCCTTTATATTCATCCACTCAACAAAGGTTTTTACATCCCCAGCAACTCCTTCAGCTATGGCATAGGCCGCATCATTTCCCGAGTGCAAAACAAGACCATACAAAAGTTCCTCTAAAGTATAAACTTCTCCTTCTGAGATACCCATGGAATTTTCGCCGACTGTAGCGGCGTATTCGGAAACAATGATCTCTTGATCCGGCTGCATGTGCTCTAAAGCCACAACGGCAGTGACTATTTTAATTAAACTTGCCAAAGGCCTGCGAGAATCCAAATCCTTTTGAAATAAAATACTGCCATCATTGAGTTCCACTATCATCCCCGCCGCTCCATTTATATCAGGTTGCGTCGAAATACCCTTAACTTCCCCGACATTCCAACCATCATCAGTAAAATAATCTCCTAATTTTGACGCCGCATATAGGTCAACTGCATCCGGCTGCCTAAACGATTTGACCTTTATTCCTCTCTCGGCCGGTTTTGTTAAAAATAGTAGATAAAGGGCAAGGCCTACGGAGAATATTACAAAAGAATAGGTGATCAGTGTACTCAAAAGTATTCGTGGCGAGGGGCTAGTTGGTCCAATTGTCATATGCAAATGATATGTTATCATAGATAGTGCTTTACCAGGCAACAATTTTTTTAATTTATTTGGAGATTTAAAAGATGTTAACACTTATTGATTTTTATGCTGATTGGTGTGGACCTTGCAAGATGATGTCACCGGTTTTAGAGAAACTCGAGAAAACTTATTCGGCTAAAGTAGAATTTAAAAAAGTAGACGTGGAGGCTGATGGGGCTATGTCGGCGAAATTCGGCATTCAAAGTATTCCCACTTTTGTGTTAGTAAAAGATGATAAAGAAATCGATCGGAGAATGGGCGCCGCACCCGAAGAAGTGATGAAACAGTGGATTAACAGCCACCTATAGGCAAAATTTGATATAATACCCCCAAATACAAACGTAGCGAAGGAGTTGAGCATGTATAAGATATTGATCGATGTCACAGGCAGACAACTACTTCTGCAAATGGCGACTATATCGAATGGGGTTGCTTTAGTCATGTCCGGAGAAGCGGTTGAGTCATCACAATTGATTTTCAAGGAGCTCCGTATCACCCAAGACTACAAGAAGGCAGTTACGGACTTGTTTGAGCAAATTTTGAGACTTGCGAGGGGTGAACTAACTATTGCAGAAAGCGGCATCGGTGACACTTTGATTACTGTACGCAAGACAGAAGAATTTACCGGGGTGACTAACAAAAAGATTTTTCAAATGTGCCTTGATAAGAACCCAAACTTTTGTTTTAACCTAACAATGGAGAATCTTTTACCCTTGTTCTGCAATCTTAACAGCTATATCTTAGGAGATTAAAAATGCTTGTTACTACTGATAGTAATTACTTCTTTTGGGGAGAAAAACGCCACAAGGGTTACTTAATAAAGCTAGGTGTGATGGAAGACTATTACACCGCCTTGATTACAAACGAAGAAGATGTAGAACTGTTCGTTGATGAAGTGAGTACGAAGAGCGAACTCGACAATCCGGTGTGGGAAGCCAAATTAGGTGAAACCCTCACGGTGACGAAAGTTCCCAATATCTTAAATAAAGGACCAATCTACATTGTAAAGGGAAACACTACACACCAAATAGGGATCGACCAAGCAGTGTTTGACGAGTTCATCAAAGAGCTTATCGAATACTTTGGTACCACAACCTAACAAGCTGGAGGAAAAATGAGTGGGATTATTGAGGACCGAGGTCTTTCTACGGCGGCACTTGAGTGGCGTGCGACACGCAAGGGATTTGTGATTCAGATAGTTGGGATAGACCATCAGGCCGAGTTTGTTATTAAACCGGATGACGTTGACACAGCGACACGCTTGGTAAGGGATATGATGGAGGGAAATGTTCTTGATGTAAAAGGCCGGCTGATTATCGCACCGGCGTTGGGAGAACTTCCGGAAGGGATCTTCCTTTTCATAATAATGATAAATGATACGTTTTTTGTTGTATCTGCAGATACACTGTTGATGGTGGCTAGAGACCTTGCCAAATACTTCGAACTCGATACTTAGGATTTTTGGCCGATGAGTAGATCACCCATACTCACCGGCCTTTTTGTTTAGAGAATTCTTTGTTATCATTTACTCATGCCCGTTCGAATAGCAATTAACGGTTTTGGCCGTATCGGTAGATCCTCTTTCAAAATAGCCTTTGATAACCCCAAGGCTGAAATAGTTGCGATAAATGATCTCACAAATCCCCGCGTACTGGCTCACTTACTAAAGTACGATACTGCCTATGGAATTTTTGACAAAGAAATTTATATGGAGGAAGACGGAAAAATAGTTCAGCTAAGCGATTACCACGGTGAAACCGATTTTTACACAACAACAGCTAAAGAAACCTATTTAGTAGTGGGCGGGAAAAAAACACTGGTAACTTCAATTCCAGATCCCACTCAACTCCCATGGAAAGATCTAAATGTGGATATCGTTTTGGAGTGTACAGGCCGATATGTGGAAGGTGACGCCGCATTGGATCACCTTAAGGCAGGCGCAAAAAAAGTAGTGGTATCAGCACCAACAAAAGGAGGGACAATTCCAACATTTGTATTGGGAGCTAATCAAGATCAATATTTAGGCCAAAACGCATTTTCTAACGCTTCGTGCACCACAAATTGCACATCTCCGGTGGTATCTATAATTCATTCTAAATTTAAGGTCTTAAAGGCCATGTTAACCACAGTTCACGCCTTAACATCCGGGCAAAATTTAGTTGACGGACCTCCCAATCCACGAAAACCCGATTTACGCGAGGGCCGAGCGGCCGGATTTAACATGGTCCCCACTTCCACCGGTGCAGCCAAAGCTACTGTAGAAACAATCCCGGATCTTAAGGGAAAATTCGACGGAGTCTCCATTAGAGTACCTATTATTACCGGATCTATTACTGATATCGTTATGCTGGTAGAAAAAAAGACTACTGTAGAGGAAATAAATCAGACCTTCATCGAAGCTAAAGAAAACCCTATATACAAAGGGGTTTTGGATGCAACCTGGGAACCAATAGTTTCTTCGGACATAATAAAAAGCCACTACTCTGCAATTGTTGATCTGGCCTTTACCAGGGTTGTCGATGGAGACCTAGTAAAAGTTATGGCCTGGTACGACAATGAATGGGGATACTCCAACCGCTTGGTTGAAATCGCAATCTTAGCCTGCGAATAGTGATAAAATAGTCCCACATGAGAAAACTTATAGAAGCTAACATAGAACCAAACACAAAAGTTTTTGTGGCGGCCGATTTGGATGTGGTTATTAAAAACGGAAAGATCCTAGAAAGCTATCGCCTTGAAAGCCTGCTACCAACTTTAAACTTTATCATAAAAGCTGGGGCCACCCCGGTGATAGGCGGACATATGGGACAACCACATGGAGAGTATGATGAGGAACTATCAACGAAACACTTGCTACCTTTTTTTGATGAAAATCTAGGTAAGCACAGTTTTGAATTACTGGAAAATTTGCGCTTTGATAAACATGAGGAAGAAAATAATTTAGAGTACGCGAAAGAAATTGCACACGAATGCCTAATTTATGTGAACGAAAACTTCTCGACATCTCACAGAAAAAATGCTTCGATAACTCAAATCCCTACTTTTTTGCCTTCTTATGCAGGGTTGCATCTTCAGCAGGAAATTGAAACCTTAGAAGGATTGGCAAAGAATCCAAATAGACCTTTAGTTGCAATAGTAGGTGGAAAAAAGCTGGAAAGTAAAATCCCCGCGATAAACAAATTAATCAACATTTCCGACTTCGTACTCGTAGGAGGGAAACTCGGGTTGGACTGGACCGGAGAAATTCCCCAAAATTTAGTGCTTGCCCAAGACTATGTTGACGTTAGCAAAGATATTGGTGAAGAAACAATTACCCTATTTAAAGACAAGATAAAGTCAGCTAAAACAATAGTATGGGCGGGACCTATGGGACAGTTTGAGGACTCAAGATACACAAGAGGAAATTCGGCAGTTGCTGAAGCCATAATAGACTCCGGTGCATTCTCCATTGTGGGCGGCGGAGACACTATAGCAGCATTAGATTCCTTGAAGCTACTGGATAAAATGGGCTTTGTCTCAACAGGAGGTGGTGCCATGCTGGAATTAATAGCTACGGGTACTATTTCGGGGATTGAGGTGTTATGAAAAAACAAAATACCCTGACCATATCAAAAAGTAACAAGTGTATCGGCTGTGAGATGTGTGTGTTCGAAACACAGAGGCAGCTTAAAAGAATTGGCTTAGAAGGATCCTTAATTAGGATATTTAGAGATAATGATATAGGGAAAGATTCATCATATAAGGTATTGATCGATCCTACTATCGTGGCTTGTGACTTAGAAAAAATTGCTGCAATTTGCCCAAACCAAGTTTTAGTTATTTCCAGTGAGGACACCGATGAATTTGTCATCTAAAAAAGTTTTAGTAATCAACCTGGAAACCGAAGAGACCGAGGTTAAAACGTACAAAGAGTTGCACAAATTCGTGGGAGGCATAGGACTTGGGCTTAAGTTATATGAATTGTATTACAAACAAGACCCTTTAATATTCTCCATAGGACCGCTAAACGGATTTTACCCATTCGCTTCCAAAACCTCGGTTTTGCTTAATAACGAAGGCGTGATCGAGGATCTATATATCGGAGGCAACTTATCAACCAGAATAAGATTCTGCGGACTTGATTCGATAGTAATAATAGGAACAGCCAAAAATAATCTAGTGGTGGATATACTCAATACAAACGTAAAGTTTGAAAAGGGCGTTCCTATAGAAAATCTCGGATTACCAGGTAAAAGAAGCGTTCTTAGGGTTTTTGAAAACAAAGCCTTGCTCGAGGACTATTTTCAAACCCCGCATGACTTTTTATATAAAACTCTAAAAAACAAACGAGTAGATGGGGTTGTGGTAACAGGTTCGGAAGTTTTTTCAGTAGATAAATTCTCAGATTACACTGTTCTATACAATAAAATATTGTCCCAGAGAGATGAGATAAGCATTAAGGCCGATACATATCCATCGTGCAGTAACTGCCCTCGGGGTTGTCAAAGATCCATAAAAGGGGAAATTGGAGGTAATGTACTTACTCACTGCCTAGTGACGTGCCAGTTTGCAGACTCAATTTTCAATAATATAGGAATAGTCTTTTCATGCCTCAACACACTGGGGTATGATTATAATCACGAGGATTTGGAAAATGCCCCATCGCTCGTTGAAGAATTACTTAAAAAGCTGTCCTAACATGAAACTGATCACTGCCAACTGGAAAATGAATATGTCCACCGAGGAAGCTCTTGAATGGGCTACACGGTTTCGTGAAATTATACCCAAGCCTTTGGTGAACTCTAAAGTGATAGTTGCGCCCTCGTTAGTTCATTTGCCTTTAATATTCGAAGTTCTATATAAAACAGGCGTTGAGTTGGCGGCGCAGGATATCTCGTTATTCGAGAAAGGCGCTCACACGGGAGAAGTTGGCGGCTTTCAACTTAGAGACTTCTGTAAATATTGCATCATTGGACACAGCGAGAGGAATGAGACAACGGAAACCGTTTTACTGAAAAGGGATGCTTGTCTTTCCTCCGGCTTGACACCAATAATATGCTTCAGCGACAACTCCTTAGTCAGGATTTTATCCAAGAAAGGTGTTATACTTGCTCGGGAAAATCCTCAAAACATCTCTGTGAACGGTGTATATAGAGAAGATAACATTGAGGCTATAGAAAGAATATTCTCTGAACTCCCCAAAGAGACCCAAGTAATATACGGCGGATCCGTAAATAGGCAAAACGCACCGAAATTGGCGCATATTTCGGGATTAGAAGGCGTCCTGGTAGGCAATGCCAGTTTGGATCCTCAACATTTTGTAGAGATAATTGAAATATTTGATAAATGAAATACTGCGATTTGCATAAACAACTTAATACAACTGAAAAACCACAGGGAAGCGGTACTAAACTGTATATTTCATTAGCAATCATTACAGCAGTTCTTTTGGCTTTTGGAGGTTTTATACTAAAGGGAAATATTAGACCCATATCAATTATTGCGAACGCGACAATGGTGAATCTTAAAGAAACCGATGGCAGAACCAATATACTAATTGTAGGTTCGGATAGGCGCGATTACGGAACTTTGGCTGAAAACCCGGTGTTAACAGATACTATACTAGTTGCCTCAATTGGAAAGTTCGACAAAGACGTGGTGCTGATATCTATTCCCAGGGACTTGTGGGTAGAACTTCCGGGCGGAGGGCAAGAAAAAGTTAATTCGGTATATGCGATTGAAACAGCTCGCGGAAATGACGGAATGGCTAATTTAGACAAAGTTATTGAGGATATCCTTGGAATGCCTATTCACTATCATACAATGGTTACTTTTGGGCTTTTTCAGGAAATTATAGACATTTTGGGAGGAGTCGAAGTGGAGGTGGCAAATTCATTCACCGACTACTATTACCCTGTAGAAGGCAAAGAAAATGCACCAATGAACGAACGCTACGAAACAATAAGCTTTAAACAAGGCACTGCTACTATGGACGGGGAAACCGCACTTAAATTTGTTCGATCCAGAAAGGGCGATAACGATGAGGGAACTGACTTTGCGCGAGCTAAAAGGCAACAGGCGGTGATAGCCTCAATTAAGAAGAAAGCGTTAAATTTGGGTACACTTTTAAATCCAATAAAACTTAAAGGACTTTACGATGCCTATTCCTCGAATGTTGAAACAAACATGGATTTTGGAACGATAGAAAATTTTTACTTACTTTCCCAACAAATAAATTTCGAAAAGATAGTCTCTATTGTTTTAGATGATAGAAGCTCAGCTATTGAAGGCGGGTTGTTGTATGCACCTGCAGATACCACTCTTTATGGCGGGAAGTATGTGCTAATACCTCAAACCGGAGATTACTCTCAAATACACGCCTACATACAAAAATACCTATTTGGCGGAAAGTAGCTTACTAAATGATAATTATCGTTCACGGTGATGATTCAGCAAAATCCAGAGCACAGGCTATTAATCATTTTAAAAAGCAAGCCTTGGGTACTAAGTTTGAACTTAAGCTCGAAGACTCTACCCCGGACATTCTTTATGAGTTAACTCACAAGAAAGACCTTTTCGGGGGATATACATCGGTGATTTTGGATATTACCGGAAGTAAAAGCCCAGACTTTGAGGGTTATCAAAAAATACTTGAATCAGTTCCTACTGAAAATACTCTAATTATCTTTTCTTCAAAGGATCTTCCAAAAAACCACTTTGTAATAAAAATGGCGCAAAAAGAAAAAATAAAGGTGTTTGAGAATAACCCTATCCCAAGCGGGAATATTTTTAAATTTATAGACTCTTTATTCAACAAAGATCGTGTAGGTACATATAAAGAACTTACCTCCCTTGCAAAGGATGATGTAGATAACTTTTATATTTTTTCTATGATTTTATACGGGCTCAGAAATCTAATACATGCCGATATCAAATCTGTTAAATTTCAGCAGATGCAGAGTTTTCAGCAAACAAAGCTTAGTCAGCAAACCAAGAAGTTCGGCGAAAGCAAACTTAAGAACCTTTTGGAAGAGCTATACCTACTTGATAAAAGGGTTAAAACAGGCGAAATTGACGCTGACCTAATGATAACCATAGCTATAGAAAAAGTGCTCTGTTAAAATAAAGCAGATGCCCAGATTTAGACGTAAAACCTACATTAAAGATAATTCATTTGACACAATTTACAGGTCGGTAAACTACCCATTCTTTCTACAGTCAAAGGTATTCTCAGGTATTCTGTTGGCTGCCGGGGTTCTTGTAATGTCCACTCAAGTCATCGTCCCTGTTATTATCTTTAAAACTCAGGATAATATATCGAAACCTGCAAATAGCAGTTTACTGGGGTGGGCAGCGGGATTCGGGGATTTCTCTTTTACTGAATTAAAGTCCGCTTCCCCCTATAAGTTGGCAAAACAGGTAAAGGGAACCAATACAACAATACTGCCTGAAAAGGAAAGCCTTACAGTACTAAATAACAGCATATCCACATTAGATATTCCAAAGCTTGGTATAGCCAACGCGCAAATCGAAATAAATTCCCCAAACCTGAGCCCTGATAATTTACTTGGACACTACCCCGGATCCGCCTTGCCGGGACAGGTTGGAAATTCTTTTATCTACGGACACTCAGTTCTGCCATGGTTCTATAATCCAAGAAATTATAAAACCATATTTTCCACCTTAGACAAACTAAAGCCAGGGGATACATTTACAATCACAAAAGGGACCGACGTTTACACATATAAGGTTTCTTATACCGAAGTTCAGAAACCAAGCAATGTAAACCCACTAGCTGAGTTTAGACCAAAGGAGTTTAATGAAAGCACTATGACCCTTATGACATGCTGGCCGGCGGGAACAAAATCTAGCAGATTAATGGTACGTGCGGAGTTAATCGAATTGTAAGAGGTTAAAATCTTCTGTATCTGGAAGTGTATCTCACATCTCTATTTAGATCTTCGATGATTCTTTGCTCAAAGTTGGTCATAGCCAAGCGGCGCGGATTTAGTTTATTCCAATAAAAGGCGATTCCAAAGATAAACACAGATAAAAGTAACCCAATCGTAACCTCCAATACTCCTCCGTCGGGAACTGATACTGTGGTTTGAGGAACGGGAACAGGGGGGAGACCGGTTTCCACAGTTGTTGTGGTTGTGTCAGTATCAGCTAATACAGCAGGCACAGGTCTATACCTATTTGTTGGGATTGTGGTGGCAATAAGTTCCTTTTTTGCTAGCCCTCCAAAGGGGGAACTTTCAGTAACACCGGCCACACTTGGCGCATTTTCTTTCTGGACAGTGCTTGACTCTGAAGTTAGTAATTCGGAATCCGATGTGTTTTCCGATCCGGTTAACAAATAGTAAATAACACTAAAGACAATAAGAGATACAGATAAGGTGAGTACAAAAGTTTTAAATCCTTTTTTAGCTTGGTCAGTACTAGTCATAGGCAGGTTTGAACCTAGTTAGGTATTCTATGTCAATGGTAACATTTATAGGTATGGAACTGTCAAGAACTTCCTTGGAAATGTATCCATCTTTGTTAAAGGAACGAAAGTCTGCGGAAAGCCATAATAACAACCCTATTATCGACGCTATACTTGCAAATATAAGACTTTTCATACAAGTTACTCTTTAAATTCCTCCGGAACGAAATATATAGACACCTCCAAATTCACATCAGTTTTTCCATAATCCTCTCGAGCCGTTAGTTTATTTACAGTTGAAATCCGCTTCAGGTTTTCTATATTTTCAACCAGCACATTAAGTTCCCCGATCCCGTTTAATTGAAGCAAAATAGGTACTTCTCCCGGTCTTTCCGAAACCACCTCACCCGCGCTGATGTTTTTAATGTAAAAGCCCGATCGAGAAGTTGCGATAAATATTTCATGCAGATAAGACTCCAACTGGGGACTTGATGGCATTAAATTGTCAAAAGGTTTAAAAAACTCCTCGGAATTATTAATAATATTGCTTGTCTTTTTTAGCTCTATCAAATTCTTTTCCAGTTGAATAGAAATTTCCTGAGTCTGGGTTATTAATTTTTGCTTCTCCGAAATAACTTTTATCAAGGGGTAAGCCCCGTAGACTATAAATATCAAAAAACCAGCTAGTGCCAGAGTTGAGTGAATGCTCGTTTTTACTCGGGTTAGTTGGAGGGTTCGCTTAAATTCAGCTATTTGTGCATTTGGTTCGTAAGTCATTTTCCATTCTTTCTAAACGTACCCTCCATCTCTAACTCGTAGCTCTTATTATCATTTCTTAGAGTTGCAGAGACTAGAGATAGCTGATCCACTTTTTGAGTATCAAGGTAATAATTAACGGCGTTTGCAAAATGGAGTGCAGTGGGACCAACAAATTTAATTGTAAACCCGTCTTTAGTCAGCACCACTGACAAAACTACTATATCCAAATCAGTAATACCCATTGCAGTATCTATGCTGGAACTTATTTTCTCTTGAGATTGCAAAATTCTTTTGTAAACGGTGATTTTATCCCCTATTACTCGTGCCTTCGCCTCGTATTGGGAATAGGGGGATAACTCTTGAAAATTCTCATTCATAGTTTTAACTGAAAATTGCAGTCGGGAATCTACCGATTTCTCATACAAAAATAAAACAATGAACACAATAGCCATAACTCCGATAGCTATCCGATAAAAGGTTAACAATTTTTCAAATTTGGGAGATGCAAAAGAAGAAGATGGGAAACTTAACAGATCTACACCTGGCACCACTTCTTCCCGCTGAGGAGATAGCCTATTTTTTAATAGGTTTAATAAGGGCAGAAATTTTTGAAGCATACTTAGATTTTAGCCTATTTGCCCTATTAATATGAAGCACTTTCTCTTTAGATGCTTTATCTAACACTTTTTGCGCAACAACAAGCTTTTCGGTTAGTACTTTAATGTCTTCTTTATCTTTTAAACCCTGCTCAATATTTTTTAAGCTGTTTTTTATTCTCCTTTTCCAAAAAAGATTATGTGACTCCTTTTTTGCGGAGCTTCTTACTGCCTTTTTAGCTGATAAAGTATTTGCCATAACGGGTCGTATCATAGCATACCAAAAGAATAATGGGAAGAGAACCATAAATCCTGTACAATGGGCAGCATGGAATTAATCAGTTCGCTTAGAAAATTCGGTACTAATTCGTTCTTATATCGCTCCCAAAATACAATATTGTCTGCCGCCTTTATATTGGCAATAGCCAGCGGAGCTAATGCTGTTTTGGGACTAATCAAAAACCGTCTGCTGGCGGGGTACTTTGGAATTTCCCCCGAACTAACGGTTTTCTTCACAGCAGAAAAGATTCCAAACATGATTTATGCCATATTAGTGGTAGGTGCAATTTCAACCATTTTAATACCCGTTTTATCCGGGGATTTAGAAAAAAATAAAGAAAAAGCCTACGAATCCGCTTCAGTTGTTATAACAGGAATATTTTTCGTTTTTTTGATAATGGCTACTATATTTTTTATCCTCGCACCACAAATAATTAATTTGCTATCAGTGGGCAAGTTCAGCGGTTACGAAAACCATTTAGGGACGACATTATTCAGACTAATGGTAGGGGCTCAATTAATTCTAATAGCAGGAAGCATGGTTTCAAGCCTTTTACAATCACATAAAAAGTTTATTTTCCCCGCTCTGGCTCCGCTTCTGTACAACGTGGGCATGATCTTAGGCATTATAATTTTCTCAAACAAGCTGGGAATATTCGGGCCTGCTTTTGGTGTGCTTATCGGAGCGGTATTGCATCTTTCCATTCAATTGCCCGCTTTAGCCCAAACCGGCTTCAAGTTTAAACCAAGTCTTAATCTAAAAAACAAAACAATGATAAAAACTTTAGGACTCATTCCACCACGTATTATAAGTGTACTAACAGCAAATATCGCCGGAACAATCGATAATAGTTTTGCTATTCTTATTTCCGATCCTTCATCCATTATCCTAAGGTTTGCCAATCAACTTCAATCATTTCCCGTAAACATTTTTGGAATTTCTCTGGCTTCTGCCAGTCTACCAACACTTGCCGCAGAATGTTCATCTGAAGACAGAGACAAGTTCAAGAAAACTTTCATCACATCTCTAACTCAAATGGTGTTTTTAACGGCGCCTTTAAGTGCAATTTTGCTTGTTTTGAGAGTACCTGCAGTACGTTTAGTTTACGGTACCCCTGAATTCCCTTGGTGGGCCACCGTAACTACAGCTTACACATTAGCCTTTTATAGCCTCTCTATAGTTCCCCAGAGTGTAAACTATTTAATTACGCGCGCCTTCTATGCTCAAAAAGACACATTAACACCGGCAATTGTTCATGTTGCAACAACACTGATATATATTGGCCTAACAGCCACACTAATCCTCAGGGCGAAATACGAAGTTTGGGTTATCGCTTTCACTTTCTCTGTAACCTCTTATTTGGATACTTTTTTGCTTTTCTATCTGTTAAACAGAAAAGTTAAAGGGTTTGATATCGAGAGAATATCTTCATCGCTAACCAAAATCGGCTATTCCACTTTACTTATGGGATTAGCCCTGTATATTCCTATTAAGCTCTTGGATCAGGTAATATTCGATACCGCAAAAACCATCAATTTGCTTATGCTAACAGGAATTGCAGGGCTTTTTGGGATGCTAACCTACCTCCTTCTAACCAAGTTCTTTAATGTTCAGGAGATTGAACTTTTGTATAAAGTGATGAGAAAACTTAAATTCAAAACCGAACAATTGCCCCAAGACATCAAGCCTACAGAGTAGCTATGAACCAACAAAATATTAGAAATTTTTGCATAATTGCCCATATCGACCACGGGAAATCTACGTTGGCAGATAGATTTTTGGGGATCACAAATACAATCGATAAAAGAAAACTCATCGCCCAAACTTTGGACTCTATGGATTTAGAAAAAGAAAAAGGAATAACAATTAAACTTAAGTCTATAAGAATGCTCTACACATTGGATAACACGGATTATGAGTTAAATTTAATTGATACACCGGGTCATGTAGATTTTTCTTACGAAGTATCCCGCTCCTTGGCGGCATGCGAAGGCGCAATTTTAGTAGTTGACGCGACTCAAGGTATCCAGGCCCAAACCGTGAGCAATGTTTTTAAAGCTATGGATGCCAACCTAAAGATTATTCCAGTTTTAAACAAAATCGATCTTACCAATGCTCAAGTGGAAAAAGTTACGGGCGACTTATGCCAATCATTTGGATTTAAAGCAGATGAAATCCTTAAAGTATCGGCAAAAACAGGAGAAGGTGCCAAACAACTGTTGGAACAGGTAATTAAGCTTGTACCACCACCAATCAAAAACACCTCGACCGACCTAAGAGCTTTAGTTTTTGATTCATACTACGATGAACACTTAGGCGTTATTGCATTAGTAAAAATAGTTGATGGCCGAGTAGATGAAGGAAAAACCCAGCTAAAGCTTATAGCTTCTGGGGGCACCTTTTATCCTGAGGAGGTTGGCTACCTCCAGCTAAAGAGGATGAGCTCCGGAAAACTAGAAACAGGTGAAGTCGGCTATATTGCCACGGGGTTAAAGGATATAAAAAAGGTCAAGTCTGGTGACACCATTACACAGAGCAGCTCTAGCGCTAGACCTCTCCCTGGGTATAAGGAGATCAAGCCATTCGTTTTTGTATCTATATACCCCACTGATAATGGTCAATATCCACATTTGAGAGATGCCCTGGAAAAGCTTTCTCTGTCTGATTCCTCGTTAAGCTTTGAACCTGAAACTAACACGGCTCTGGGTTTTGGGTTTAGATGCGGGTTTTTAGGACTCTTGCATGCTGACGTTGTTCAGGAAAGACTTGAACGGGAATACAATCTGAACTTGATTTCTACTACTCCAACGGTTGAGTACTATGTGGTTTTAACCAACGGTGAAAGGGTAAATGTTAGAACTCCTTCACAGTTTCCCGATAGGTCGAGAATAGATCATGTTCTGGAACCATGGATCCTAACTAATATTGTTACTCCATCAGAATACGTGGGCAACATTATTAAACTCTGCGAAGAGCGAAGGGGTGTTTTAAGAAAAATGGATTATCCTAACGAATCCCAAACTGTATTTGAATATGAATTACCCCTGGCCGAACTGGTGTTTAATTTTTTTGATGATTTAAAAAGTTGCTCATCGGGATTTGCCAGTTTAGATTATGAATTTTTGGACTACCGTGAGGTAGACGCGGTAAAAATGGATATTTTAGTACATGAATCTGTGGTGGACCCGCTTTCGCATGTAATTTTAAGGGCGAAAGCCGAGGAAATGGGTAGAATACTGCTTAAAAAGCTTAAAGAAATAATCCCCCGCCAACAATTTAAAGTTTCACTACAAGCGGCAATAGGCGGGAAAATAATCGCCCGAGAAGATATACCGGCGGCAGGGAAAAACGTGCTGGCAAAGTTATCAGGCGGCCACAGAGAAAGAAAAGACAAGGTGTTAGAGCGCCAAAAAAAGGGAAAAGAACGCATGAAACGGATCGGAAAGGTGGATATTCCCCAGGAGGCGTTTAGACAGATTTTGAGTTCGTAAATAGAACACTTCTTAGATAAATCCTTTATAATTAACTTGTGAAAAATTTATTTCTGACCTTTCTAATTAGTATATTTTCTGTTGCATTTTTTTTCACTTGTACAAATATTACTTGGGCTGCACCTTCGTTAACTTCAGTGGGTACTATTTCATCAGGGCGCACGTATTTTGGCTTTCCAACAGAGATTGGTGATGTAAACGGAGATGGGTATGATGATATCGTCGCTAGTGACTACAATTTTTCTACCGCCGGAATGGTGAATATTTATTATGGGGGAACCTCCTTTAATAATACCCTTGATGCTTCAATTCTAGGAGAAGAAAGCTCTAATTACTTCGGGTTCGCGGAATCCGCAGCTATCTCACTAAAGGATATCACTAACGACGGTAAATCGGAACTTCTGGCGGGTGCCTGGGGTTATTCGTCTTCTAATGGACGTTTTTATGCCTTTAACAATAAAGATTTCGTACCAGGACTTTCGGCAAACACGGCTGAATTACAAGCTACAGGAAATGGTACGGACCGATATTATTTTGGGATGGGTATTGGTGCGGGAGATTTTGATGGGGATGGTGATAATGACATAGTTATTGCCGCACCTACTTCGGTTGCAAATCAAGGTGCTATTCAGCTGTTCCAAAATAACAACGGTGTTATTGATTTTGATAACCGGTGGGGTTTCACAACAGTCACCAATGTGAGATTAATGGGGTATATGAATGGAGTCAAGATAGGTGATTTTAACGGTGATGGTAGAGACGATATATTGACCGGAGATAACTACTCTTATGCGGGTTACATCGGAAAGGATTTAGATATATTTCTCAGCGTAGGCGATGGCTCCTTAACCGAAGTTAACTTCTCAACAGCCGCTGCCGGGGATTACTTTGGCAGAGCTGGTACTTTTCACACGGGAGACATTAATAACGACGGCAAGGACGATTTTTGCGCGGGCGCCTATTTGTATAATTCATACGCCGGTAGAATTACCTGTTGGTATGGTAGGGAAACATTTCTTTCCTCCTACGCTTACAACACAGCAGATGTGTTTATCAACGGAGGGGCTGCTAATGATTCTTTCGGCCGAGCTGTTGATATTGCAGATGTAAATAACGACGGTTATCCGGATCTTATGGTAGGTGCCTATCAAGCCTACGCCCCAGCCGGTTCAACACACGGTAAGGCTTATGTCTACAAAAACACCGGCACCGGTTCCGGTATAGATACAAGCTCCCCATGGATTTCAGAAATTAAAACCTCGGGCAATGCATATTTTGGCAGCGATATTAACTCGGGGGATATTGATGCTGACGGCTGGAAAGATATAGCAGTTTTGCAAGGCAACGGAGCCAGCGTACTAAATATGTACGAGATGTCACATGGGTCACCTTCAATTACCTTTATCAGTACAACAACAGGCGGAAACCTTGTTGGAACCTCCTCCGACAGCGATGCAAGTTACACACTAGCCGGAGTTGGATGGAGCACCTCAAACACATTACCCGGAACGTGGACTGCCTGTACTGCTAATGACAGTACTTTTGACGAATCAACCGAAGCCTTTACATGTGATCTATCTGCGTATGCAAACGGAACATATTCACTGTATTTTAGAAGTTACGACCAAAACTCCGTATATATGTCGACCCAGCTTTACGCAAGTGACTCAATAACAGTAGATAAGAATCCACCCAATGTATTATCGCTTAGTCCGGCTTCTGCCGGAATTATATCCACAGCTACTCCAACCCTTACCGGTACATTAAACAAAACTGGAGATTGCCGCGCCAGTACTACCGACGAAAGTTACGATAACATGAGTGATAATGTTGACTGTACCGGCGATGGAACTGTAAGTGCAAGCTGCGCGATTCCCGCCTTGGGTTTAGATGGCTCGAAAACCTTGTACATTTCTTGTCAGGATGATTCCGGTTATAAAGACTCCACTGCAACAAACGAGGAAATTATATATACACTAGATACACTTGCACCATCAATAATCATGGATAGCCTTACGACCCCCACAAGTGACGCAACTACCTCCTTCACGGGCACCGCAAATGACGTAACAAGCCCTATCCAAACGGTTGAGTATCAAGTGGATACTACATCAGGAAGTTGGATAGCGTGTACTGCCTATGACAGTACCTTTGACGAAGCTTCTGAAACTGTCACCTGTACAATTTCACCGGCACTAAGCGATGGGATACATACAATTTATTTTCGAGCTCAAGACGACGCAGGGCACTACGTTGTAGTATCAAACTACGGCGAGGAACAAATCACCATCGATACTATAGCCCCAACACCCGATTCAACCCGGCAAAAAATAGGAACCAAGGACGAGCCAAAACAGTTAAAAGGCATTGGAACTGAGGTTATAAAAAAGAACTCCAAGAAATTCAAATTGTATTTTGATCTAAAAGATGCGACTTCATCCATAGAGCATTACATAATTTCCCAGAACAGAGACTTTGAGGACTCAAGCTGGAAAGCTTTCGATGGAGATGCGAGCGTTGAATTCAAGGCCGACGGCAAAAAACAGCTTTACATAAGATTTAAAGATGCGGCCGGCAATATATCCGATACGTTCGAACAAACTATCCAGATAGACACCCAACCGCCGGAACTACAAGTAACTAAAATAGGCACTTTCGAACCGGATTTTACAGAACACAAAAACTATTTTTACTCAGAGAATTTAGTGAGAATAGCTGGAACTGTTGAAAAAGATGCAGATTTGCGAGTTTACGTGAACAACGGATTAATTGAGGACATTCAAGATATAAATGAGCTCGGAAATTGGGAGGTTACACACGATTTTAACTTTGGAAAAAGTGAAGTGCGTTTTGAGGCTGAAGATGACTTTAAAAATATTACCAAGCTCGAATTTAACTTAACAATCGATTCTATAGCCCAAACTACCCAGCAAGCATTAGGAACTTTTACCCAAATGGTTGAACCTTCACTTCAACCTGAAGAACTAGAACCAGCGGGGGACACTGTGGAAATAAAAACTGAGGTACAGGGAACTGCCACAGCGACACCAGTAAAAAAGACCTTCTGGCAGAATATTTTAGGCTGGTTTGGCATCAAATATTAGTATGAAACCCTGCGAAAGGATGGACCTAACTACTGGGTGAGATCCTCTTCCCCTTGCACTCTCGAGCTTATAGTGCTATAAATTTGTATGTGTTGACTAACTAAGTCACCCGGTTATTAATTTAAGAAACTAAATTTCTATGATCACACTAAACAAAATTAAACCTCTAGCAGACAACGTTCTCATAGAACCACTGCAAAAGGAAACCACTACCCCATCAGGGATATTTATTCCAGACACTGTAAATAAAGAAAAGCCTCAAGAAGGCAAAATTGTTGCCGCAGGACCCGGAAGAAAAGATGAAGATGGCAAATTAATTGAAATGCAGGTAAAAGTCGGAAACGTAGTTATGTATAAAAAATGGGGCGGAACTGAAATTAAAGTAGAAGGAAAAGAAGTTTTACTGGTCAAAGAAGAGGATATTTTGGCCATAGTGGAGGAATAAATCATGCCAAAACAAATTATTTATGATGAAAAAGCACGAGCAAAACTTAAAGCCGGTGTTGACGCCTTGGCAAAAGCCGTTGCAACAACTTTAGGTCCAAAAGGAGGCAATGTAGCCTTGGATAAAAGCTGGGGAACTCCTCAGGTAGTTCACGACGGAGTGACAGTAGCAAAAGAAATAGAACTGGAAGATAAATTCGAAAACATGGGCGCTCAAATAGTAAAAGAGGCTGCCTCAAAAACAAACGACACAGCCGGAGATGGCACTACAACTTCTACAGTTTTAGCACAAGCTTTGGTTGAAGAAGGACTAAAAAATGTATCGGCTGGCGCAAATCCCATGATGATAAGACGTGGTCTAGAAAAGGCAGTCGCCCTAGCAGTTGAAGAAATAAAAAAACTAGCAAAACCTATTTCTAATAAAGAAGAAAAAGCTCAAGTCGCAATTATTTCTTCACAAAGCGAAAAAATTGGGAATTTAATCGCAGAAGCTATGGAAAAAGTGGGATCCGCAGGAGTAATCACAGTTGATGAATCAAAAACGGCCGAGATTGAATTGGAATACAAAGAAGGTATGCAATTTGATCGCGGGTATGTTAGTCCTTACTTTGTAACAAATGCCGAAAAAATGGAAGCGGAAATTGAGGATCCTTACATTTTGGTAACCGACCAAAAAATCTCAAATATGCAGGATATGATGCCTATGCTCGAAAGCCTGGTAAAAGTTTCTAAAAATTTGGTGATACTAGCTGATGAAGTAGACGGGGAAGCATTGGCTACTTTAGTGGTTAACAAGCTACGTGGTGTTCTAAATGTTTTAGCTGTAAAGGCCCCAGGGTTCGGGGATCGCCGCAAAGCAATACTGGAAGATATAGCCACCTTAACAGGAGCTAATATAATTAGCCAAGACACGGGTCGAAAACTCGATTCGGTGACTGTGGAAGACTTAGGCCACTGCGACAGAATAATAAGCGATAAAGACAACACCACAATTGTAGGAGGTAAAGGCAAAGAAGACACTATTAACGATAGGGTTAAAATAATCCAGGCGCAAATAGAACAAACTACAGCCGAATACGACAAAGAAAAACTTCAGGAAAGAATGGCTAAATTAACAGGCGGAGTAGCAGTTATAAACGTGGGAGCTTCAACAGAATCCGAATTAAAAGAACTTAAGTTAAGAGTTGAAGACGCAGTCAATGCTACTAAAGCCGCAGTAGAAGAAGGCATAGTCGCCGGAGGTGGAATTACTTTCTTGAATATTAGACCTGCACTTGAAAAATTAACCTTACTAGGTGATGAGGCCACAGGAGCAAAAATACTTCTAAAAGCTTTAGAAAAGCCCGCAAGATTGATCATTAGAAACGCTGGTGCCGACGATGGCAAGGTATTAGCCGAAATCGAAAGACAGGCAAAAGACAATATTAATACAGGATTTGATGTAATTTCCATGGATTATGTTGACCTAGTGAAAAAGGGAATTATTGATCCGGCTAAAGTTGCCCGAAGTGCTCTGCAGAACGCAGTTAGTGCCGCAACTATGATTATTACAACCGAATGCTTGGTAACCGATACCCCAAAGAAAGAATCCGAAACACCGGCAATGCCCGGAGGCGGAATGGGTGGCATGGGCGGAATGATGTAAGAAAAATTTCGTAGTTAAGTTTAACAGCATGAGGCGAGGGCTTTAGCCCTCGCCTCCCGTTTATTTCTAGGCTATCACTAAATTAAAAACAAAGTGTATGAAAATCGACAAACAAATCCCCGGAACTACCCAATAAATCCCTTTTCTAAACGAATTCCACATAATAGTTAGAGTGCCACAGTGGAGTGTAACAAGTCCTAAAAATTTAGGTAAAAGCAAGTATACAGTCCCAAGCGCCCATAAATTCATAGAAAATAATACCGTCTCAGACAAAGTAAACAACACTCCAAATATTAATACCCACTTTATGCTTCTGTCTTTGTTTCGATAAAATAGCCCTGCAATTAGAACCAATTTCGCTAATTCCTCCACCAAGTACGGATAAGGTAGAACTTTTTCAACAGGCAACAGCAAAAAAGGAAAAATTACACTTAGAAAACCCAGCCAGGGTATTTTACTCATTTTCTATACCTTCGATATAGTTATTATTTATCCAACCATCTAAATATTCTTTTCCTTCTACTATGAAATCCACTTTTACCTTTGTCCAACCGCCTATTTCCTCCATAAAGGTAACCTCCCTAGACTCAGGTATCTTTCCTATGATCGCCGAGCTTAAAGAGCCTTTTTCCCTAACATTTACCGGATAACTATCTATTACAAGGACTCGAACTTTTTTTTCATTCTTTTGCTCTACAGCAGTCTCCTGAGCTACAGGGACCAACTCCTTGGATGGTTGCGTAACTTCAGCAGATTTGACTTCAGGGACGTAAACCTTGGGTACCTTGTTTTTTATTAGATAAATTGCCCCAAATAGTAACCCAATGCTTGATGCCGCAACAAATATTACCAGTATAATGCCGTACCGCGGCCGTAACTTATTCTGAGTTACACTTGGAATGATCTGAGATACAGAGGCGGGTTGATAGCCTGTGACTTTTCTCATATAGTAGGCCATAAAAACAAATCCCCCTATTAGCACTATTATTAAACCCCACACTCCCAAAGTCTGAGCACCACCAATAAACCCTGTCATAGAGCCCAGTGCCCCCACCGACGAAACCAAATTCTCCAAACTATCCAATTTTTTATAAGCTTCCTGCTTTTCAGATTCAGCTTCTCTATATGCTCTAATTTTTCCCTGAGGGGTGGCTGCTTCCTGCTGGATCCTAATGATTCTAGCCAAAGCGGCATCAACATCAGATTTTAGTAAAGTACCTTGAGCGTAATAGCTCGTACCCTTTAAAGGTTTATACAAACTCTCAGCCTGGGATTTAATAGAATCAAGTTCTTCTTGAGAAATTTGCCACACATCGGTTACCTCTACTGTTATAACCTGGGTTTTTCCGGGGGCAAGTTCGAATTCAGCACTAACATAATAAGCCTCAGTGGTTGCGTCGTAATCAATTTTTAGCCCCAAGTCCATTTCTAGAATATCTTCTCTTTTAATTTCTTTAGGGAGGTAATATTTTAAGGGAACAGTTTGATTAGATACGGTTGAAGGGTTGGTAATTAGTGTTTTGAAAATAATACTTCCTTCTTCAAGCCAAGTCTTAATAATGGGTTGGTTAGTGACTTTTTCAAGAAGCTGTCTGTTTACATCAACAACAGCTCTCAAAGCCATTAGCTTGTTTTTTACCTCTTTAGTGTCGTCCAAGCTTGTTTCTGCTAACGAAAGTATTGAGTCAACGTCCTCGACAGTATTTATATCGTCGATTTCATCGGAAATATCATCTACTTTGTTATAAATATCCTCAGCAGAGTAAGTCCCCCACTTTGCTACAAGGGCATCTATATCTACCTCTATGGCAGTTAACTTATCTACCTGGTCCTTAACTCCCTTAACTTTTCCAAAGACCGTATTGGCAACCGAAGTGTCGGAAGGGGAACCGATTAAAGTTACAATATCCCCTAAATCATAGTTATTTACCGTTTGTATCGCCAAAAGGGTGTCATCAACCGAAGTAGATATATCCTCAAAATCATCTCCAACAATAAAACTCTTGTCGTAATACCCTGTTTCTCCCCCGTAGGTACAAGAAATTAAAGCTCTGTAAAAACCTTCGGGAGTTGTAATATTCGATGTATAGCTATGCCAACCGTCACTACTCGCCACCATGGCATGATCTTCTAGAACTAAATCCCCACTGGGATTTCTAATATCAAGTGTGCATGCTGAAGATACAATAGGCGCCCCTGTGTTATCAAAAACGAACTCCCCAATTACGCAATCTACTCCGGACCGGCAACGCTGATAATCCTGAGCCCCTTGAGTAGAAAGAAAACATGCACTCAACAAAGTGAGTGTTGTTACAAGCAAGGTTCTGGATACTAAACTAACTTTTCTTACTTTCATCCTTACCATCCGACTTTAGAGCGCTCTTAAATTCCTTGATGGCATCTCCCAATCCTCTTGCCAGCTCGGGGAGTTTCTTTCCACCAAAAAGCAGAAGCAAAACGAGCAAAACTACAACAATTTCAGTTGTTCCGATATTTCCAAACAATCAGTTCACCTCCTAGTCTTTTTAAGACAAAAAATTGTTATTTCAAACAAAAGTACTAATGGAACTACCATTGCTACCATAGATAATACGTCTGTAGGCGGTAGCAACGCTACAAAAATTATAGCACAGGCAAAGATATAGGGACGTTTAGAAATTAACATTTCAAGTTCTAAGATCCCAACCTTCACTAATACTGCCAACACAATCGGAAATTCAAACACCAGTCCAAGCATTGTGGCGGTGATTAGCACTTGAGAGATAAATACCTGGATATCCCAATAATTACCAATTCTTGTACCATAAAGCAAATCAGCAAATGTAAAAATAACGAATTTCATTAACAAGACGCCAAATATAAACCCAACGAAAAACAATACCAAAGCTAAGAAAGAATAAGTCGCAACTAGGCGCCGTTCACCTTTATTTAAAGCAGGAAGGACAAATCTAGCCAATAAAAAAACCACTACCGGCAGGGTAATTACTATAGCCACAAGAAAACCAGTATTAGCGGAGAGATTAAATACCTGTAGAGGGGATGTAACAGTCATCTGGATATTGGTAAGATTAAAAATTTTTAGAAAAATTACGAGTAAATTCTTCGAAAATCCAAACCCCAAACAAAAGGCAACTATAAAAAAAGCTCCTACAACCAAAGCAATTTTTCTTAAGCTGGCCAAATAGTGATCGTACCTAGTCACATTAACCCCCGCTAGCTCTTAAATATCTGGACAAAGTAATGTGCTGCCGCGACGCTGTGGACCCCCCAAGCGAAATGGGAGGGCTCATTGGTAAGGCATCCGTCCAATAATCCAACGAGCCTGAGTCCAAAGTGTGACTTGTAGGATAGGTGACCACGATATCATCAAAGTAAACGTAAGCGTTGGTTGTGATAGCTCCTGTCCGGGCACTTAGAGAAACCGTTATCTGTCCGTAAGCGGTTATCGGAGTGAATGGAAGTTGTAAAAGTTGCCAGTCGGTTGTTTCTGTGGCCTGAACATAGGTTATCGTTCCATCATCGTAATCTATAGTTAATCTTGGTAATTGATGGGTTCCTGAATAATAATTCGCTGAGGCTATCTTGCACCATATCCCTACTATCATGGTTTTGTTTTGGATATTTCCCGTAGGGATAGTAAACTGCCAATCATTTAACGAATTAGTGCTGTTTTCGGGCTTGTAACGTATAGCCAACCCATCCGCCGTATGACAAGTGGTATCAGTAAGCCCTGCACCTGTGGACTGGGTTACTCCATACTTAAAATAGCAGGTGTGGTTGTTAGCCACCTGGTCGTTGGTATCAATTTTTATATAAGAACCAAGAGTCATGCCAGAATAATTATTCACATCATTTGTAGAACCCAAAATACAGTTCTTAACGATAACTCTCTGGTAGGTAGACGAGGTTATATCTATATTGTTCGTTCCTGCAGACTTGTTTCCCCATTCGCAATCCTCAAATACCGTGTCAATAGTATTTACCGTAAGTGATACATTGCTCGTTGCTTTATCAGAATGACAACGAGTAAACGTGTTTAAAATAAATGTACCGTAGATTCTGTAACCACCCGCTCCCCCACATATTCTCATATCTGTAAAAGTACAGTTTACGCAGTTGCTCAGAAGAAGCGGGTCGTATGTACCCGAACCAGAACCACCGCTCTGAATGTTACTTATTGTAGAATTAAGGGCATAACTGATGTAGAACGTGGCATTAGCACCAAGGTTCCCCGCATAAATATGATCAATGGTTCCATTAAATATCGTCAAACCTTTAGAGTTTCCCCAGTCCCCTTGTCTCATAAATATATACTGGTAGTGGGTTCCTGTCATGGCTGTTGTAACAGCGGTTACTGCTGCATAGCTAACCAAATTGGGTCCCAACGTAGTAGTTCTTTGCATAATCAAAGTGTCTATTTCGTAAGGGGTAAAGCGGGTTGTGTCTATTGCCCCATATGAGGTACACTGCAACATCACACAACCAGAATCAACAAATACACCACTAACTTTCCACGTGTGAAATTGACCGCCCGCCATTGAACCAGTGCCATTAAGTTTTATTCCACACCTGCTTGCTCTGGTAAAATTCCAAACAACAAAATCTGCATAGTGCAGATAAGTAAGATTAGCAACGGTTGTTATAGATGTGCCCGATATAGAAGAAATTGTTGGTGACTCATAGCCGACATTTAAGCTGTTAGCACCCAGAACATCAATCACATCTGTGGCTACCCATGATGCCGACATATCATCGGTAGTAGTGATAATCTTTTGGGAGGCTGCAGCGTTAGAAGCCAGGGTTGTATAATAACTTGTCGGCTTCTCCCCATACAATGAGATCTCATTTTGTATTGGAACTGCATAATTAACTCCAAAATAATGATTAGCGATATTTATAATAGCTTGCTGAGCATAAGGTATTCTGTTTGTACTATCACCAACCTCAAGCCGTAAATCTCTTGACCAATAAAGACTGGTGACCGTAAGAGTGTAACTTGCTGCTGGTGTACTATCCCACACAAGATGCGTATTAACTCCTGTAGCGACTGTCGTCGCGGTGATGCTCTGGTCAATGGTAAAAACTTGCCCGTCACGAAAAACAATATTGTCTCCCGACGAATAAGAGGTCGTCGCTGTGAGAACAACGCCATAACTATACCCCGAACGAAGGTAAACTTGGCCCGAAGCACTTGCTTGTATCCACCATCTCCATGTAGAAGCACCGGTTGTAACAGCAGCAGCGGTGCCAAGCTCAAAATAATGACCCATTAAGTATCCAGCCACATAACCACTATGAGTACTTAAAATATCAGATTGTGTTGCTGTTACTGTAGCCCCTGCTACATCTCCCCATGCACCACCAGAGTATTGTTGAAGTTTCACAGTTACCGTAGTACCTGCCGCAAAAGCTCCGTTTGTGGATAATGCTATAAACACACCTTCGCAATCTCCTGCTTCATTCGGGGTAAATTCTTGAGTCCTTACTGTGCCTATATCAGTTCCCGCAGAAGCCTCAGACATATTCGGTGCCCACGAAAAAGCCACCACTTTTTGTGGTGTTAAGGTCGAAAAAGCTCCTCCCGCTTTATAGAAAATTGTTGCCATACCACCCTAGCTTCTTTCCTTCGTGCCATAAGCGATTGTTTTATCAGCAGAGGCACAAACAAGGTAAATACTCTGCCCGGATCCCAAATCCATATTCAGACTTCCCCCCGAGGAAATCAATCTTCTCAAAGCGGATGTACCAGCAATACCGGAACTCCATCCCCAATAAACACTGCTATCGGAGCTGTTGTAAATATCTAAAATATAATCTTTTGAGGGAACATTCCCACTAGCCGGGCATTGGTACGCAGTATCCTGGGTGGTAAGCGTCAACGAATAATCCGCCCCCGACCCAGAGAAATTCTTGATGCCTATGGGATCCGGTACACCTGTGGAACCAAAACTTAGGGCGTTGGATTTTTTGTTTAATAAAAAACCCACCAAAGAAACAATTCCGATAGAAAAAAGGTATTTAAAAAACTTCCTGCGCTCGTAATCAGGTTTTTCAATATCAATTAGTGTAGTTATTCGGTCGTTCATATTGGCAGATTTCTGTACATTATTATAAATGTTATGTCTATGAACGACAATGGTCCTAGTTATACCCCTCGGCCTGCAGTTTAAATGCTTCTGCGTAAAACCCCCCCATAGCCATCAATTCCTCGTGGGAGCCTTCCTCCACAATCACTCCCCCGTCGATTACAATTATCCTGTCGGCATTTCGTACTGTGGAAAATTTGTGTGAAATTATAATAACGGTTTTATTTTTGAAAAACTTATAAATGTTACCAAAGATTTTCGATTCCGATACAGGATCGATAGCTGCAGTAGGCTCGTCAAAAATCACCAAGGGGGCATCTCTATAAAAAAACCTGGCAATAGCTATTTTTTGCCACTGGCCTGAGGAAGGTCTAATACCTCCTTTATATCTTTCACTTAAAACCTGTTTAAATTTGTTCGGATAATCTTGGATAAACGAATAGCAATCAGCCGACTTAGCCGACTCCTCAACTTTCTCTCTATCGATTGGTTTAGAGGTATCACCTATGTAAATATTCTCTTCCGCGGTTAACTGGCCGTAAGTGTTATATTCCTGAAAAAGTGTTCCCATGTTTTTATACAAAGATTCCGAAGAGATTTCGTTTATGTTTGTGCCATTAACATAAATACCACCCTTGTCTACTGGGTAAAATCTGCAAAGCAATTTAACTAAAGTTGTCTTTCCCGCCCCGTTTTTACCAACAATGGCAAGTTTTTCGTTTGGCTTGATCCTAAGATCTAGTCCTTTTAATACATATCTGTCAGTTCGGGGATACTTAAAACTTACATTATCTAATCTGATTTCAGGGCCTTCTTTAAACTTAGAAACCCTTACGGAGCCATCTTTAAAAGTTGACTCCATTGCAAACAAGGTATACATATCCTTGTATCTCAATGCCGATTCCAACACGTCATTTACGCTAGAAATGAATGAGTCCAGCGTATTTCTAAAAGATTCAATTGTTCTATACCAAAAAGTTACATCTCCTATAGAGATAAGTTTTAGAAAAAGCCTTCTAATAACCTCTGCGAGCATACCAAAGGATATTACATTCGTAACCAGAGTGAAACTATAATCGGATATCATCCATTCTTTCCATGTATCTATAGATTTTTTGGCGAATTTCTCACTAAAATCCATAAATAACTTATCTAAAAAGTTATGAGAATTTGTGATATTTATTTCCTCTAGTTTTGAAGATTCCGATAGATTAGAGGCACAGGCAACTGCCTGCCTACGCTCCTCTGTTGTGTCAAACTCCAAATTAAACAAGCGCCTTCGAAACTTTTTATCGATGTATATATAGGGTATATAAACCAATACCAAAATTGCCACGAAGCTAGGAGCAAATGTAAATACCAATCCTCCTGTAGTGAAAACTTTAACAATAGTAGAAAATATGGATATAGATTGACTATAGAAATCTACTGCACTCCACAAATAGTCCTGCGCTCGTGTGATTTTGTCGTTAACCCCGGGCTGCTCGAGAGTTTGTATTCCTAGAACTTGTAATTTTTGATAAAAATATCTTCGAACTTTGTAACGGTTTCTGGTACGCAAATAGGTGCGGGATAAGCGATAGAAAAATCTTATTATCATCATTAAAAAGTTATAAGCAAATAGTACTCCTAGTATCTTGTAGGTGTCGGATAACTGTGGGTTTGTACCCTGCGAAAGTTTGATCAATGAGTCTATTAGCCAACCCATTAAATACGCGTTCACCAAATCCTGTAGGTAAAAAATGGTATCTCCTACCACATAAATGATAGAGTTGATAGGATCAACTTTGAACATTAATTCTATTACCCATTTTAGAACCTGCACAAACTCTTTTGTGGAAAGTTTCTTGCTGAAGGAATCGTTGGAATCTTGTGGTTTGGATGTGGTTTCTTTAGACATAAAAGGCTTCCTCATTTTGAGCTGTACTCACTTTTTTGTCAAGACTTTACAATTAACATTGTAATATGTGAATTTGATTTTTTTACCAAACATTAGTAGAATTCCCCTCACATAAAGGCGTAAAGGAGAAAGTAATGCCTACTACACAAAAATGTCACCTAATGTTCGTAAACTTCCAGAACCAAACACAGAAAGTAGGTCCTGAGCTTGTGGTCGAGCTTAGTAACCTGGTGGACAAAGTACTCACACCGGGATTTGAGAAAAAAGTACGAACTATGATCCGATCGGCACTTAAGTCTGCGCATAACTACGGAGCCCACGGAGTTGTGTGTCTTCTGTCTGTCAATCGCTACCCCCCTAAAAAGCTGTTCGAAGTGAACCTTGCTCAATGGCATTACAACCAGGACAAGTTTCAGGATCGAGGGTGGAATCACGACGAGTTTATGGCTGAAATTCTCAGAAACGCATGCTCGGAAATGCTCCAAGCACTTGCTCATCTAGCCACTTTCCCAAACAGTGAGTAGCTAAACTTAGTCAAAGGAGGGGAAACTAAATATTTTCCCTCCTTATTTTATTCCATAACCCTCAAGGATTTTTCCGTATGTTGATAAAACTCTATTCGTACAATCGTTCTTATTAAAATGGATAATCCCTTTTTCAACAACTTCCGTTGTTTTTCTTCTTTTCATGTAATACAACTGCATCTTCATCGCGAGCCATTCTATAAAATCCAAAAACCTCCCTCTTATAACTCGTTTATTTCTAAAGATCAGCGGCAGGTCAATCGGGAAGTTGGCGAAGTACTTAAAAACCCAATCATTCGCCCGCATAAATTTAAAGTAATAATCCCTTTTGTTTATAATTGGCTGCATTAGCAAAATATCATGAGCAATATATAAATTTCGCTTGCTCTTCTCCCAAACCATATTGGCCTCATCTACATATAAATTCGGACAAATTCGGCCGGCCTCAGAACCGTTTTTAGGATACTTGTTAGTTATTATTAATATCAAAGCTACAAATCCCCTCACCAGCCAGATTCGATTTTTTTGTGTCACTATAAACAGGTCCAAATCGGAGTTTGAGGTAGCACTGTATGCTGCAACGGATCCAGTTATCCCGACGTATCTAACCCAGGGTAAACTGCCTATTAATCCAATTACTTTAGTGTTCTCTCTTATCAAGTGCCTAGAATTTTTTTGGCGGTTTCCCCACTTTACCGGCCGACAACCGCTTAAGTAATAAAGGTGATTCTTACGTTTAATTTTGTCCTCGGAAATAAGTTTTTTTATTGCTTCCGCCACTTCACTTCCTGAAAAGGCAGTGTCTGTGACTAAGAAAGTACACAGTTGATAATAAGACAAAGGGTAATCAAAAACTGTTCGATACGCTAAAGTCTTTAAAATTGCATCTTTACAGTCAAATGCCATTTTTTTCGTCTAATGCTTCGTTTACTAAGGCATCAGCCTCCTTATTTTCAGTACGGGGTATGTGAACATAAGTAACCTTTTTGTAGTCCCGTTCCAGTTCCTTAGCTTTTTTCCAGAATTCTTTCATCCTATCATTCTTTACTTTGTAAACCCCCTTTAGTTGCTTTACTATTAACTCACTATCGAGATAACAAATTATTTCGCTAGCTCCTTTATCAGTTCCTGCCATCAAACCCGCAATCAAACCCATGTACTCGGCTTCATTGTTTGTTTTAGTACCAAGATATCTATTCGACGAAAAAATCGTCTCACAATTCTCATCCTTTAACACTATCCCAAAAGCGGCCGGCCCAGGATTTCCCCTAGCCCCTCCATCAGAGAATAAAGTCATTTTTGCCATAAATATTCCTTTATAGAAATTAACAAACTTGAAACGATCAAACCCAGCAAACCCCCTGCTACAACGTATTGCCAGAGAAAAATAAAGCCTTGATGCACCAGAGGAGGTGATGAAATTTTGGATATAACTATATTTGAGTCCCCATACTCATTGGATGCAGAAACCACTTCTAAAACTGATCCCACAACAGCATCCCAGGTTTTCACAGCACCTTCGGCTGTGGGAGACTTTACTGTTACTGTAACAAGCTGTGAACCCTGTTTTTTGGCATTTACTGCCTTTCCAAACTGACTGAAAGTTCTATCATCTGTACTCATGGCAAGCTTTTGTAAAGCCATGTTTTTCACGTCCACGCTTTCAATTAACGCTAAAACGGTATTTGTATAATTCATGGAAACTTGCTGGGAGTAATAACCTTCGTAATTAAAAGCATCCGAAGCAAACAAAGGTTGAATTTTGCGGGTTACTATTAGAGTACCTTCTGCATAATATGGTTTTGGTAAATAGAATAGGATTAACCCCAAAGATAATCCCAGTATTAAGGACAAAACGAGAGTTTTTGGTTTTTTCATTAAAATACCAAGTAATTGTTTAAGTTCCATAGTTGGGATTATACGTTAGTCGCCAAATTGTGCCAAGAAAAACCGCCAGGAGCAAAAAACTCGTTGGCGGTTGCATTGGCTAGGCACTGACGTAAAGAGCATCCTCGTACATACAGTCCTCGTCATCGTCATCGTAGTCATCTTCCACTTCATATCCCATACTTTCAAATAAAGTTACTAGGTCGGCCTCAACTTCAAACCTTTTTGCTTGATCCAGGGCTTCTGTCCAAACTCCATTCCCTGCGAAATATTTGTGATCACTATACCTTTGAACAACAAAAGCATAGTAGAGAATATCATCGGGATCCGGCCCAACTTGAATCGGAATTATACAGATATAATTGGCCATTGCTGTCTCCTTTTAGAAAATCGGTTCGTTATAGTATACAACATTTATCACTTCACAAAACCCATTGACACTGTTATCACTCGTGCTATATTAGTGACAGATGTTAACTGAAAGACAAATAAAACTCATAGAGGCAATTATCAACGAATATATTAATACTTCCGAGCCTGTTGGGTCGGTGGAACTGGTTGATAGATACAATCTCAAGTTCTCTGCCGCAACAGTACGAAACGAAATGGCACGGCTCATAGAAATGGGCTTTTTACAAATGCTACACGCTTCCTCGGGGAGAGTTCCTACAAAATCAGCTTATCGATTTTATTTAACCGACTTAATGGACGAAGAAGAAATTCCGGTGTTACAAGAAGTAGCTATGAAGCAGCGCCTTTGGCCATCAAGATACCAATTCGAAAGATTACTTAAGGATGCTGCTATTGCTTTATCGGAAATGACTAACTATTTGGTAATCGCCTCTACCAGCGACGGATATATTACAAATGCAGGTGCTTCAAACGTGTTGGAAAATCGCGAATTTTGGGACATAGACGCTGCTAAAGCCGCATTACAGCTTTTGGATGACAGAGAGCTATTTGAAAACATCTTAAGCTCAGTGCCACAAACAACCGAAGTTAAATGCTTAATAGAGGATGAAATTGGAATAGAAAAACTGGCAAACTGTGCGATAGTGTACGCCGATTATAAAACACCAAATAAGAGCGGAAATATAGCTGTGCTTGGACCTTCAAGGATGCGATATCATCAAGTTGTACCAGATGTGAGATATACAAAATCTGTGATTGAAGAACTAGGCGGGGCATGGTAACAATTTCTAATTAACTTATGGACGATAGTAGCCAACCAAAAGCGGATAATAATATAGAGAATCAACTTAGAGAGGTTGAAACTAAGTTAGTCGAGATGGAAAATAACTGGAAGAGAGCATTGGCAGACTATAAAAATTTAGAAAAAAGAGTAATTGAAGAAAAAGAATATATTTTAAAAACTGCGGGAGTAGCAATCATTGCTCAGCTTTTACCTGTGATGGACAATTTGGAAATGGTCTCGAAACATTGTGATGATACAGGGTTGAAAATAACTGTTAAAGACTTTAAGGGTATTTTTGGGGAACTTGGAGTTGAAGAGATAAATCCAATTGAACAACACTTTTCTTCTGACACAATGGACGCTATCGAAACTGTGGAAGGTGAAAAGGACAAGGTTATCGAGGTATTAAGAAAAGGTTACAAAATTAATGGTAATTTAATTAGACCTGCCGGAGTAAAGGTAGGCAAAGGAAAATAAATATGGCGAAAATATTAGGAATAGATTTAGGAACTACTAACTCGTGCATGGCCGTTATGGAAAGCGGTCAGCCGAAAGTAATTCCAAATGCGGAGGGTGGCAACACAACTCCATCAATAGTAGTTGCCGACCAAAACATAGTTGGTGTGCCTGCAAAACGCCAGCAAATAGTAAACCCAAAAAATACTGTTTACAGTATAAAAAGATTGATGGGCATGAAATACTCGGATCCCGAGGTTCAGGAAATGAAAAAAAATTACCCCTACGCTATCGTCGAAGGTCCAAATGGATTAGCCTGCGTAGAGGTCGAAGGAAAAACTTACACACCTCAAGAAGTTTCTGCCAAAATTTTGGCTAAAATGAAAGCAGATGCTGAAAAGTTTTTGGGACAAACGATTACCCAAGCGGTTATTACAGTTCCGGCATACTTTAACGACGCCCAAAGAAACGCTACCAAAGAGGCAGGGCAGATCGCGGGATTTACAGTTGAGAGAATTATTAACGAGCCTACCGCGGCATCACTTGCCTACGGTCTCGACAAGAAAACCAATCAAAAAATAGTGGTCTACGACTTGGGAGGCGGAACATTTGATGTTTCCGTTTTAGAAGTTGGGGACGGAGTATTTGAAGTTAAATCAACAAGTGGTGATACACACTTGGGTGGCGATGACTTTGACAAAAAAGTAATGGACTGGCTTTTGGAGGAATTTAAAAAAGAATCAGGAATAGATTTGGTAGGTGACAGACAGGCTTTACAAAGATTAAAAGATGCCGCCGAAAAAGCCAAGATTGAATTGTCGTCAACAATGGAAACCGAAATCAGTATTCCGTTTATCACGGCTGATCAAACGGGACCTAAGCATTTATCTTTGAAATTAACCAGATCGAAACTGGAGCAGCTTGTCGATGACTTACTTCAAAGAACTATAAAACCTATGGAAAATGCGTTAAAAGACGCCGGTTTAGACAAAAGCGCAATAGATGAAGTGGTAATGGTAGGCGGCATGACCAGGATGCCTAAGGTAAACGAAATTGTTAAAAACTTCTACGGCAAAGAACCTCATAAAGGTGTAAATCCCGACGAAGTTGTAGCAGTAGGAGCCGCTATCCAAGGTGGAGTCCTAGGAGGAGATGTTAAAGATGTGTTGCTTTTGGACGTAACTCCACTAACATTGGGCATCGAAACCCTCGGGGGAGTCTCTACTCCATTGATTAAGCGAAATACCACAATTCCTACATCTGCGTCACAGGTGTTTTCAACAGCGGCCGATAACCAGACAAGCGTAGAAATAAATGTATTACAAGGAGAACGCGAAATGGCGGCTGATAATAAATCGTTGGGCAGGTTTATGCTCGACGGAATTCCCCCTGCTCCAAGAGGCATGCCTCAGGTAGAAGTTACCTTTGACATAGACGCAAACGGAATAATAAACGTTTCAGCAAAGGACAAAGCTACAAATAAGGTTCAAAAAATAACTATTCAAGGTGGCACAGGGCTTGGAAAAGATGAAATAGAAAAAATGGTTAAAGATGCCGAGGCTCACGCCAGCGAAGATAAAAAGCGTAAAGAACAGGTTGACGCAAGGAATGTTGCCGATACTTTGTGCTACACAGCTGAGAAGGCATTGAAAGATGCCGGAGATAAAGTTCCTGCTGATGTAAAAAGCTCTATTGAATCTAAGGTAAAAGATATAAGGGATGTGTTACAAACTGCGGATGTGGAAACATTGAAGTCTAAAACGGAAGCTTTAAGCTCGGAAATCCAGAAAATTGGGGAAGCAATGTATAAGCAGGGGCAGGAGCAGAATCCAAATCCAAACCCAGGAGAAGGCCCAAAGGCAGAAGATGATAACAAAAAGGACGAGCCTGTTGAGGGTGAGGTCGTGGAATAACACTACTATAGGTTGACAAATCCTTTGTTTTTTGCTATAATACCGGCATATATGGCTCCAGCTATCCAATGCATTGCAAAGGAAGAAAATTCACGGAGCAAAAGGAGTGTTTGTGAAAAACGAAGGGTTTTTGAAAAATGGTAAGGTTCCAAAGGAAGTAAAGACCCTGCTCAAAGAGGCCTATTCCACGGGTGGCTTTCTCACCCTGATAGAGAAAACAATAGAAATGCTTGGCAGATATAGTATGCCATGCTGGCGTCTTATGAATCAGTCCATCAAGACACTGCCAGTCCCAGATATGGAAACCATCAACAAATTCCTTGCCCTTGAGCTCCCTCCATCTATCAAAGAGGTAGCACGGGACTTCTGGCCAAGATACGAAGAAAAGGTATTTTGGAGCGGGCTAATCGAGGATCAGGAATATGCATCTATCGAAGAAGCCCGGGTTGCAGAACCGGAAACACCTTGGTTTCACAAGACCACGCTGTGGTTTGTGAGAGAAGGCCCCTGGCTAAACGTCTCTTGCAAGGGGATTTGTGTGGACACCAATTGCCGGTGCAATGGTTCAACCTGGTATTATGATGATTCGCATAGATACCGGGAAGAATACGATCTTTAATTTCAAATAAGAAGAGCAGAAATCTACTATTTGTAGATACCGTAAGCAAAGACCTAGCTTACAGGTACCCCGCCTGCCGCCTTATTCAAAGGTAAATAGGGGATGATGCAATTATTAAACCCGCAGAACTTATTATCTGCGGGTTTTTTTTATTCCCCACGCTTGCCCCCATAACCCAAAAGAGATAATATTTAACCATTATGGATATATTACAAATTGCCCTCATAGTAGTATTGATTCTTTTAGCAGTTAACTTAGTAATAGTTGCAATATACGTTACCCTGACGATGCGAGAATTTAGAGCGGCTATTAAAAAAGCCAGTAACGTACTTGATAATGTGGAAACCGTGTCGGAACCCCTTTCTGCGGTTGCCGGAATAATTGCCGGTGTATCTCAAAGTGTTAAAACAATTAAAGAAATTGGTAATTTAATTGATTCTAAAAAGAGAAAGGAGGAATAAAACATGACGGAAAATATTGAGAAGAAAAAAAGCGGATTTGTTGGAGGAGCTTTTTTGGGAGCCTTATTTGGATCGATACTTGGAATTCTGTTCGCACCCGCTTCAGGTAAGGAAACACGCGGTAAGATTAAGGAAGGAGCTAAGGATGTAGCTGAAAAAGGAAAAGACGTTTACGAAGCAGCTAAAGATAAGATAGAACCTATTGTTAAAGAAGCTTCAGAAAAAGCTAAAGCTGCAGCCGAGGCCGGAAAAGACTTCGTTACAGATGCAAAAGAGGAAATCGAAGAAAAAATCGAAGAAGTGAAAGAAAAGCTTTCCTCTAGGGAATAACTACAAATATGGATCAAAACCTGCCTATTAATCCTGACATAAGTAATCCGGTGTTGCCTTTGGGCCACCGGGTTATCCAGCCTGCTAAGGTTGAAGCCGCCGGATATATGCCTGTTAGTGTAGAGAGCGTAAGTTCTATATCGGCAGAACAAAACAGTGAAGCGCAAAGAACTCCCGAGGCATTCACCCTACCTAATCAAGCACTGGCTCCATCAGTTGACCAACCGGCACCTATACCTCCCCAGCAAACACAGCAGCAGCCTGCCGTTTCGAACGTAGTAAATACTACTGATCAAGTTTTGCCTGAGCATAAGCTAATAACAAGCGATACCCTAACAACCCTAGCAGACCAAGAGGAACAAGAGTTTATTGATAAAGTAGAGGAGGCTCATGGAGTTGGAAGCCACAATTAATTCCTGGATAAGCTACTTTTTTATGGCATTAATTGCCGGGATAGTATTTTTTTCGATCATACTGTTTTTTGCCTGGAGAAAAAAGAAGAAAAACGAAACCGCATACCAATACAACCTTACCTTTTTGCACATTAAAGTACCCAGTACAAACGAGTATGAAATAAAAATAGCCGAAACCTTTTTTTCCAATTTGATCGGTTTGAAAAAAAGTTTTTGGCAGTCGTTATTTTCTGATCAATACAGAATTTCCTTTGAAATAGTATCCAAAAGTGACGGTATCGGATTTTACGTGGTAGTACCCGATGAAATTGCCGCTCTTGTAGAAAAACAAATCAACGCAGCTTACCCTGAGGCCGAGATAGATATCGTTAATCCCCAGGAAATTTGGGACCGGGGCGAATATACAAAAGTAGCGGAATTAAAGCTGAAAGGAGCAAATTATTATCCAATAAAAGATCATGAAGACATCAAAAATGATCCCCTAAAGGGTATTACTTCGGCAATGAGTAAGATGGGGAATGACGAAGTGTTAGCCCTGCAATATATAATCGCCCCAGCCAGTGACGCGTGGAGACTAGCCGGACGCAGTTTTGTTACCAGGATTAAAAACTCAGCGGCCAACCCTGAAAAAAAGACTAACGTTGACACGTCCTTTTTAGAAAAAATTGAAAAAAAGATCGCAAATCCCGGATTTTATACAAAAATAAGGATAGTATCCATCGCCAAGGATCCGTTTGCAGCGGAAACCTTGATTCAAAACGCTATTAATTCATTCGAGCAGTTTTCCGATGTTAACTACAATAAATTCGTTAGGAGAACCCCTTTTTCGAATAAAAGATGGATTAACAATTTCGTGTATAGAAAAATGGATCCGATAGAAATTGCCATCCCTGTGGTTGGCACAATTTTGTTCACAAATGTATCAGTTCTAAACACTGTAGAGCTTGCCACAATATTCCACATGCCTAATAAAGACACCGGCACACCCAAAATTTTGTGGCTGACTGCCAGAAAAGCCTCTGCCCCGGCAAATGTTCCCTCGGAAGGATTGTATCTTGGCAAAAATATATTTAGAGGCGTGGAAAAACCTATTTTCATGAATGAAAAGGACCGTTCGCGGCATTTTTACATAATTGGACAAACCGGTACCGGTAAATCCGTGCTAATGAAGTGGTTGGCACTGCAGGATATAAAAAATGGGGAGGGTTTGGCGATAATCGATCCCCATGGTACAGACATTTCAGACCTGTTACCTCAAATACCACGCGAAAGAATTGATGACGTTATCTATTTCGACGCATCCGACACAGAACGCCCTCTGGGAATTAACTTACTGGAAGCTCATTCCGAAGAAGAGAAGCACATGGTCATTAATTCATTTATTGCTTTATTGTACAAACTGTATGATCCCAACCACCAAGGCATTATGGGACCACAGTTAGAGCGTTCAATTCGTAACTGCATGCTCACTGCAATGGCAGACCCTACAAGTACAATGATCGACGTGATGCGCTTGCTAATTGACGGCAATTATTACAAAAAATTCTTGCCGATGCTTAACGATCCTTTGGTTACAAGATATTGGACGGATGAAATGGCCAATACCAGCGACTATCACAAAAGTGAAAAAATGGGCTACATGGTATCTAAGTTTGATCGCTTTGTAACCGACAGAACCATGAGAAATATAATAGGTCAACCAACCTCAGCCTTTAATTTTCCTGATATTATGGCTCAAAAGAAAATCCTTCTTATCGATCTTGCTAAAGGTAAGCTTGGAGAAGAAAATTCCACGTTCTTAGGCCTTCTGCTTGTACCACGCATTTTGGCAGCTGCCCTGCAACGCCACAAATTAATAGGAACGGATTTTCCTAATTTCTATTTATACGTAGACGAATTCCAAAACTTTGCTACTCCCGACTTTGCGACAATTCTATCCGAGGCCAGAAAATATAAATTGAATCTTATTGTGGGACACCAGTTTATAGATCAATTAGAAGACGATATTAAAGAGGCAATATTTGGAAACGTGGGGACGATGGCAACTTTTAGAGTTGGCTCTGATGACGCGGAATTCCTAAAAACTCAGTTTGAGCCAACCTTTACCGACAGAGACTTAATAAATCTCCCGATATTTAACAGCTACATGAAACTGCTCATTGACGGCCACCCTTCTCCACCATTCTCATTAGTTGTAGATACTGAAAAAACATTTAGCCAACCAAGTGATCCCGATGTAGAAAAAACCATAATCCAAAATTCCCGAATGAAATACGGCAAAAGCGCGGAGGAAGTTGAAAAGTTCATTACCAAAGCCGCGGGAATAGAGGAACCGAAAGTAGAGGAGTTCCCTGCTTTACGACCGAAGCTGCCATTCTAACGACGAATGTATCTTTTGTTGTATAATCTCATTATTAATGTTTAAGCTGCCATTTTTAAATAAAACTCAAAAATCAGATAGATTTTTAACTATTCACATTAGCACTAGTGAAGTGAAATGCTTAGCCATTTACTGTGAAAACGGGATCTTCAAGATAATTGGACATGGCATTGCCGAGCTCGAACCGGGAAATGTAAGAGGCGGGATAATAATAGATAAGGAGAAAGTGGCAACGGCCCTCCAGGACACAATAGAAAAAGCTACGGAGCATTCCGAAGAAACCATTTCGGATGTAATTTTTGGTGTGGGAAGCAACCTTTGTACAAGTTTAATGACTACCATACGATCAAAAAGAGCCGCCAGAACTCCTATCGAAGAAAATGAATTAGAAGACTTATATAGCAAAGTAAACGAAACTGCATTCATTCAAGCCCAAAACGAATTTCTTGAAATTACAGGCGATTCTGAGACTGAGCTGGTTTCGATAACCTCTTCAAACGTTTATCTAAAATCCGAAGGCCAAAAAGTGGATTCGTTGATTGGCAAGCCTGCCGGGGTAATTGAAATAGCTGTGTTCAACTCATACGCTCCAAATTATCACGTTAAAGCTCTTCAACAACTTGCTAAAAAGTGTGAACTTGATATCTTGGCCATCGGATCTGAACTCTACTCCCTTGTTCAAAATATTATTCAAACTAACAGGGAAACTCTGGATTTCGTAATATTAGACATTGGGACTGACTATACAAATGCTGCTGTTGTGTTTTCGGGTGGAGTGGTTTCGAACAAGAGTTTGAATATTGGATACTCACACTTTGTTGATGCATTAAATGACCGTATGGGAATAACTGTGGAAGAGTCCAGAAAGATACTGAGAACTTATTTGGCCGGCGGACTATCCCAATCGGAAGGGTTTGTGGTTTTGGAAGCTCTACGAGACGTGATAGAAGTGTGGCTATTGGGATTAGAAATGCTATTTAGAGAGTTTTACGGAGTAAAAACTTTCCCATCAAAAATATTTATAACAGGTGCGGGCGCGGATATAAAAGAAATATTGGATTCTATAAAAACAGAACCATGGACTAAGACTGTACCCTTTAAATCGCCTCCGGTATTTTCTAAACTAAGTTTTTCCGATTTACGGGATATAGTGGATAGCACCAGTAGGGTAAATAAGTCAGAGTGGGTTTCTGCAGCAAGCCTTGCAGTTATCTATAATGAGATAGGAAATCAAAATGACTAAACTAGAACTGGAAATTTACGAAGACGTTTTCGCTGTCACAAGCAAAATAAAGGAACTTAACGATTCTGGTATTGAGCTTATTATTCCGCAGGGATCAGTGTTATTCGAAAACATCTTGAACCTAAAATTGTTAAAAGCACAAGCCGACAAGTTCGAAAAAACAGTTCAATTTACCACAAAAGATACGATAGGCAACACACTAATAGAAATGCTTGAGGATAAAAGAGACACCTTTACCTCGACGGAACCGGAGACCGAAAGCCCTAAGGAAATAGTTGCCGTTCCAAAATATAAATTTAACTTTCCGAAAATAAATATGAAAGCGTTTAAACTACCCAAGTCCAACAAAGCAGTTTTGTTAATTCCTTTAATTTTAGTATTATTCGGAGCCCTTTACTGGTATGTAGGGAAAAAACAAACAAAAGCTTTTGCCCAGGTTGTAGTAAAAACGGAACCTTTGGTTAGAAGTGTCACAGTAAGAATTGATGTTAATCAGGTAACTAATCCTGAAACGAAAATTCTAAAGGGCGCAACCCTTGCTACTACATATGAAGGAACTCAAAAAATACCAACTACCGGAGAAAAAATTGAGGGTGAAAAAGCCGAAGGTGAAATCATTATTTATAATATGACCGACACCGAGGTTAAGTTATCAAAAGGAACTGAATTAACTTACGACAAAGAAAGCTTAAAATTTGAATTAAAGGATGCGGTGACCGTTGCCGGAAAGTCGTTAACTTCCACCGACGAAACTGAAGGAACAGGCACTTACGTTTTCGGAGAAGCAAAGGCTAGTATAAGAGCAAAAGAAATCGGTGCCGAGTATAACCTGGATAAAGGGAGAGACTTGCTTGTTAAGAACTATTCCATATCTGAGATAAAAGTTAAAACCAACCAACAACTCTCAGGTGGAAAAAGCGAAAAAATAAGCGTGGTCACACAGGAAGATAGAACTGCCCTCTCAACAAAGCTTTTAGAGGAAAACAAACAGTTAGCCGGGGATTTGCTTAAAAAACAGCTGAAATCCGGAGAAAAGCTGGTGGCAGGATCGGAAAGCATAGCCATAGTTAAAGAATCATTCGATTTTAAGGTTGACGATAAAGCAAAGGAATTAACTCTGGTACAATCGGTTGAAATAAAAGGGTTGGTTTATAAAGTAAAGGAACTCGAAGAATTACTGGACAAACTTGCAGACAATCTAATCCCAGATGGTTACAAAGCAGCTAACCAGGCAAAGGAAATAAAAGCAGAGGTTCTGGGTAACTCGGATGGAAGTGTTGTAACACCTCTTATAGCCGATATTCAAGCGACCCTAAAAACGTATATAATCCCCGATTACGACGAAGCAAAACTGAAGCAACAGCTCCTTAATAAAAACCCCGCTGAGTCCCAAAAAATTCTTGGGGGCTTGCGTGATATAAAAACCTACGAATTCAAAATAACCCCGGGCATTCCATTCTTCCAGCGTGTCCCTACGGATCCAAATTTAATTACTATCAAAGTAGTAACCGAGTAATACAGCTCAATGGCAGATACCAAGACGTACATAGGGATAGATTATGGTGAAACCAACATAGGGGTAGCCCTGGGAAAGAATGGGTTAGTTAATCCTATAAGTGTGCTTTCCGGAAAAAACCCCCAGGTAGCTATTAACGAGCTTAACAAACTCGCTCTAAACAATAAGGTAGAATGTTTCGTAGTAGGAATTCCCCTAACAGCCGAGGGAAAAGAAACAAAAAAATCTTTAAAAATTAGACAATTTTCTAAATTACTTCGAGTATACTCAAAGAAAAAAGTTGTCTTTCAGGATGAACATCACAGCTCGATGGATGCACAAAAAGAGATCTTGTCCGAAGGATTATCAAAGAAGAACAGACATACCATCGACCATTACTCTGCCGCATTGATATTAAAACGATTTTTCGACGAGAATCAGTAAGAGGCTAATTACTCAGCCTTTTCCACCTTCATCTTAACTTCTTTTGACTCACAGTGCATACACTCAAAATTCTCGCCGGGGAGCAAACAGGACGGGCACATATATACACCATCCTTAAGGACAAGTTCCTCTTGTTTGCAGGTATTACACAGGAAAATAACATCATCCTGTGATATTTCTCCGCAATTTGGACAGATAAATTTAGTATTGGGTTTTATAAGTTCTTCCATATAGCTATTTTACATAAATTTAATACTTAGTAAAAGATGCTAAAATTTACTTAATGGAAATTTTACTTCTTCTTTTGAAAATATACCTGATAATAGGCTTTATCTATGCGTCTTATATCTTTGTGAATAGACTAAACAGGTGGTATATGTTTCTAATAGACATATTAGTAGGCCCCCTTTTACTTGTATATGTTGTATACGCCGGAGTGATTAAAAAGAGAAAGGTGCCATTTTAGATGTATAAAAGACTTATAGAAGGAAAAAAAGCAATCTTCTTCGACTTGGATGGGACTCTAGTGGACAATGCTCACCTATGGAAAGCAGCGTATAACCGAGTTTTAGAAACTGAACGAGGCGCAGGCCTATTTACAGTTGATGACTACTTTGAAATGGGAAAGTCTACCAAAGATCAATGGCTTAACCTAAAAGCAGTGTTAAAAATTGAAACCCCACTTCAAGAATTAATGGATAAAACTTATACAAACTACCTGCAGCTTGTTAAAGATAGTGAACTTGCACCAAGGGAAGGTTTTACAAGGTTAATGTTCGATCTTAAAGACAAAGGACTAAAGATGGCACTAGTTACAGGAACTAAAAGGGATATTACGTCTGAGGTATTAGCCAAGATTCAAGTTGAAAATATCTTTGATTTAGTTGTGTGCGGAGACGAAGTTAGAAGAGAGAAACCTGATCCCATGATTTACAAGTATGCTGCCAAAAAGCTTGGTGTAAAGCCAAAGGAAGTGTTGGTGTTTGAAGATTCTATGATCGGGGCACGCTCCGCAGCAAAAGCCGGCATGGACTTGGCTATATTATGGGACGGAGAAATACCCAGGTATGATTATCCTGGTAATGTAGTACTATTTTTGGGAGACTTTGTGGCATTGGGAGGAAACCTGGACAAAGATCTTTACGAAACGCTCAAAGACGCTGCCCAATATTTTACCGATTTAAGAAATAACCCTGGAAAAGTGGATTAATCCACAAACTGAAATATTATGTGCTCGATTTTTAATATGTAGGTTGGTCTTTTGGCCCATTTTACAACCTTCCACAAGCTTTTCTCGTCACCGCTAACCAATAACTCGGCATCGTCCAAAGAGGAATAGTTGATATCTTCGTATTTCATGCCATGTAAACGAATCTTGGTTTTTAGCACCAGATCAGCCCAAAGCCTTTGAAACTTGCCTTTTATACGAATTTTTAGTTTTTTAGCCGAATTTTCTTTATTCATAGAACTCCTTTCCAGACGATAGAACACTATAACACAGTATGTACCATTTAGCAACTCCCTTTTTGAACAGGGAAGCTGTATAATTGACTCATGTATTTGCTTAAATCCTTCGTAAAAAACCCTGAAAAAACACACTACTACGGAGAGGACAACGATGAGCAGATCCTATTTGTATTTAGAGCAAGTATGTTAACAATAATTCCCTGGGTAACTCTCTCTGCCCTTTTTGCAATACTGCCTGTATTTGTTGTACCTGCACTTAGTTCTTTGCATTACAACGGAACAAATCTAATATCCGGAGGCTTTTTATTCTCATTTTTGTTGTTTTGGTATTTATTCTCACTTGGTTATTTTTTTCAGAACTTTTTAAACTGGTACTTTAATGTACATATTGTTACCAGCAAAAAAATCGTTGATATGGATTTTCATGGCATACTTTATAAGAATATTTCCGAAACTACCTTGACAAACATTGAGGATGTCACATCCACTGTAAAAGGAACCATTGGAATTGTTTTCAATATAGGTGATGTAATAATTCAAACTGCGGCGGAAAACCCTGAGTTTGAGTTTAGCAAGGTAGCAAACCCCGCTAAAATCAGGGACTTAATTGCAGACTTAGTTGCTGTAAGGAGGAAAGATGACCCTAATAGACGTAATAACTAACATTGCAACCCCCGGCGGATTTGTTACTTTTATTGAGCTAATAATCGTGCTCGTTATGGGCTTGTACGTACTCTACTCCTTTATAGTCTTAAGACAGGTCGATCTTATGAATAAGAGTTTAATGACCCCTGAGGGAAGTTTATTTAAATTATTGGGGTGGTTTCACTTTGTATCCGCGCTAATTATTCTCTTTTTGGGTATAATGGCATTATGAAAAAACGCCTCATAGCAAAGTTGCAGAAATTGGAACCTGCTTTAAATCCCGGGTCGAATGTTTTTTCAAAATGCATCTCGATAGAACCCGAGACCAAGGACAAGAGACTAAAAAAAGGTTTAGTATATGGTGTTTTTTCTTTTTCCTCTCCATACACTATTGATAGTGCAGTGGTTGAAAAAATAGTGAACGATGTAATCGAGGATTCCTATTATCAATCTGACAACATTTCCCCCACTCAATCCATGGAAAAAGCATTACTGGAATTGCGGGAAAAACTGGTCAAGAGTGTTTCAGCCAAACAACAACTAAACAAAGGAAGCGTTAAGTTTGATATTGCAACTGCGGTTTTATGGGGCAATGTTTTGTATGTTGTAGTAATGGGGGATGCAGATACATTTTTGATGAGAGAAGGAAAAATCAGGCCAATAAACACCATGTCCGAAGGAAACTTCTCCGCGGCTTCGGGAGTAATAAAAAATGATGAGGTGATAGTACTAGCCACAAAACAATTTTCGGATTTTATTGATCCAATAAAATTACTCACCCAAACTATAGCAACAGGAGAACTAAATTCCGGACAGGCCTGCTTAGTAGCCAAAGTGATAGAAGACACCAGCTTCACGGAAAGTGAAGTGGTAGATTTTGGGATTGAAGAGAACACCCCCTTAAAACATTCTCTTAATACTTCCCGAAGAATAAAGGACTTTTTAAGCAAACTGGCTGGAATTTTTCCGCAAAAAAAGGCCGTAGAAAATACGCCGGGGGGACCAGAAACCAAAAAGAGTACTAGCGAAGAGGTACCTTCTATCGTCAAAAGAACTCTGAGTATAAAGCCGCTATTTTCTTCAATATCTAATTATGTTGAAAATTTAAAACCTGAAAAAACTACGCAACAGGATCTACCATATAGACCAACTATTAAAATACTAAGTAAGCCCGTTACAAAAAAAAGAAAACGCATCCCAAGCATATATCTGTATTATGCAATCCCTGTGATTGGAACACTCATCATAATAGTTATTATCTCTTCCGTAATAAGACACAAGAAAAATCCTGTTCCAGAAACAATACAAGATGCTGTTGAAACATCACCCACGATTCAGGAAGAAAGCAACTCCTTGGGAGAAGAAGATATGCTGGAAGACACCTCGAAAGACGCGGAGGATAAAACTCAACGAGTGGGCACAGAAGCATTTTATGACATGTTAATCATAGATCCTGACGCTAAAACAAATAGCCTTGTAGCTACTTTAAACGGGGTGGCAGTTGCAGACTCCGAAAAGGGCACCTTATATTATTCGGGAGATGCCCAGGCCGACTTTAAGAAAGCCGAAAAATCTTACCAAGGAATTAGGTCTATGGCATATTACGATAGTAAATTATCGTTTGCTGATAACTCCGGCTACATTACCCTTAATCCAACAACTTTCGCCGGTTTGGAAACGCTTTCTAAAGAAGGTCTTGGACTAGTTTCCCCCTATCTAAGCTTTGTATACGGTGTACAGGGAGATAAAATTATTAAATATTCGAAAACCGGAACAACTCTTACCGAAACCCTTTGGGCACAAAACGCTGATTTTTATAACGCCAAAGACATGGAAGTAGCCTACAGTATATATCTAATAACTCAGAATAATGCCGTGGTTAGTTATACCAGCGGAGAAAAGGATGAGTTTGTTATCAACGGGCTAAGCACACCATTAACAAATCCTACTCAACTAACAACAAGTTTGGATTTTAGTAACATTTATATAACTGATTACGATAATAGGCGTATAGTGGTAATAGACAAGAAAGGTAATTACATTAAGCAGTACAAAGCGGTAAAACCTTCAATATGGAAGGACATAAGAAGTATAGGGGTTAATCAGGATGAAGCAACTTTATGGGTGTTGGATGGGACGCGTATTTACAATGTTGACCTAAAGGCTTCTACACAGTAGAATAGCCGCTGTTCCTTAAGATATTATAATGCTAGAAAAGAAATTTATAGCAGATAATCTGCAGAAAACATATTGTTACAAATGCGGAGCCAGCTTAGCCGGGGCTAAACTTGTAAAGATTACGGAAGCCACGGTTACACTAGTTGCACACGCTGTGTGCCCCGCCTGCAGTGCCGAGAGCATGGTAACTATCACTCCTGCGGGAAGCGGGGTTACTCCGGTTATCTCGGATCTTACAGGAGAGGAATATGCTAAATTCATTGATGCAAACATCATTGGATACGATGACGTGTTAAATTTATATAAAGCTTTAAAGAAGGAGTCCCTATGGAACTTATTGCACACAAAAGAGAAAAAACAGGTAAAAAAACAAAAAATCTAAGAACTCAAGGCATTATACCTGCAATTGTATACGGTAATGGTATTGATCCTACAAACATTGAAGTTGCTATTTTGGATTACACAAAGGCCTTTGACGTGTCAGGTGAAACGGGACTAATAGACTTAAAAATAAACGGGGATAAGGACATTAAAGTGTTAATAAAAAATACCCAGTTTGATCCTTTAACAGACAGACCTATACACGCAGAATTTTTCAAACCAAACTTAAAAGAGAAAACCGAAGCTGAGGTACCGGTATCAGTAGTTGGCGAAGACAGAAATGAGCTTATTAAGAGCGGCAAAGCCCTGGTTATTACTCTACTGGATGAAATTAGAGTTAGTGCTTTACCAATGGATCTTCCCAGCGAGTTTGAAGTGGATGTTTCCGGGCTAACCGAGATTGGCGATGGCATAAGCGTTTCCATGCTTAACTACGATAGAACTAAAGTTGAGATTGTAGATCTTGAAGAAGCTGACATAATTGCCAAGCTTGATCACGCTGAAATGCAAGAAGAGGAAGAAGCACTTGTAACCGAGGAAGAAGCCATTCAACAGATGGAAGCTGTGGCTGAAAAAACCCCTGAAGAAGGTGAAGAAGAATCACCTGAAAATGCAGGCAAAACCGGCAATAAGTAGCTAATGCCGCAAATATCTCTATAGGTTGCTATTACTATCAATTTTTGATATACTCACGATGTAAAAATAACAGATGGGAGAGGTGTATCTGTTACATTTTTTCATGATTTTTGCACTTTAAATATATAGTTCAAACAATAAAGTCAGCAGATCTGGAGGATCTATGGATACTTTAGGTGTAATCTTAAGATTGCCATTCACTCTGATCAGAATCGCACTGTGGATGCTGGTCGGTTTCTTGTTCTTCTGTTTCCTGGCAGTTATACTGCCCTTCTTCGGAAATATGATGATGCTCTCCAATACAGCATGGGTTTCCATGATTGGAAATGGCGCAGTAAGTTTTGCAGAGTGGTTAAAAATCCAACCGGGCTTTGACGTCATTTTTCTCCACAAGTTCGATGTGAACGGTGTAATAAAGGCAGGAGAAGATTTGGTGGACGTCTTAAGACGCGGCTGGCCAACTTTCCTGATGCTTTTCCTGTTCGGATACGTTTCCTACATCCTTTGGAGCATCGCTTATAAGGGTGAAGCACCTGAGAGCGCATCAAATATGTGGGGGATCCTGTACGACCCGGAAAATATTCTGGGGTCGATCTTCAAAACAGGCTCTGTTTTCGCGTTGATTGGGCTGATTCTCGCTGTTTGGGAAACGGGGAAAGAAAACACAGGCACAAACTTGATGTATCTCGTGGGGCTCGTGGCATTCTTCCTGATAATCTATTCCAAAAGAAGAGAATTCGCCGGGTTAATTTCTATACCAGGATTAATAATTTTGGTGATAGGAGTGGGGGTGATGGTCTACGGTGTCGCCACAGGAAATGCGGTGAATGATATGCAAGTCACGCTACCTACTGCAAAGTTTTCTGCATGGGCGGTCGCTTTCTATCAAGGGTTGCCTACCACATTTAGGATGATCTTTAACTGGATCCTAACCCTGTGCATCGCGATGTGGGGCATGGGCATAACAGCTGGCAAGAGACATTCGAAAGCCAAGGAGGCTTAGATGGCAAGACACAACAAGAAAGCCAGACCGGAAGAGGAAGAACCGGGGAATGATATCCCCTCGGAACCTCCGGAAATACTGGGAGAAAGTACCAAAAGGCGTATAGGCTTTGTTTCAATTGTAGTCTTAGTTTTGGTGACTACCACATTGCTTGGGGTTGGAGGTTTCTACGCCCTCGCAGAAGCGGGCGATGCTGACTTCTTCAAGGTAACAACGTTGCTACCGGGAACGCCCTTGTACGAAATCGGGGCAGAAAACCCTTCCACAACGCTAACTACCGAAGATCAAGCAGGCATGACTATCGGCGCAGGTTCGAGCAGAGAAGCTTTCGGAACTGTGACTATCGGCGGAAAGAAATATGAGTACAAGCTGAGCGACTTGACCAAGGTCAAGAGCGAAGGCTGGCTCTCAAAAACTGCTGACAAAGCTCAGGAAACCAGAGACGCTCTGAAAACCGGTACTTATAAGCCTCTAAAGGGCTGGCCGCCAGTGCCTTACTTTGTACTCCTGGGGGTAGCACTATTGCTTGTACTTCCCCGAATCTATAGATATACAATTGAGTATAGCAATTACTTCACTGAGGATGTTGTGCTGAAACTCAACGACTCCTCGGGTCTGGAACATACTTACAAGGGAAGCATCAAATACCGCCTAATCGCCCGCGCAGAATCTCAATGGCGTCTGAAAAGAGCAGGAATTAGAGCAGTAATGGAGTGGGCAAAGGATATCCAGAGAGCTTACCTTGCAGAAATTGCCCAGGCCACAGCAACGAATGATATGTTCGCGGCATGCAGCACCGCAGCGAAGAACATGCTCAAGGAAAGAGCCTTTAAAGCCCTTGAACGTGTTGGTATACAAGTTAGGGAACTGTACACCGAAGAAGTGGATCCTTCAAAAAGGGCTGAGATGCTCAAGGCCGCACCCCAGGTTAGCATGATAAGAGCTAAGAGTCTGGCTTCTTTCATCCGAGAACTCACGGGTCAGGCGGAGATGTCTCCAAGCGAGATCCAAAACTTCCTGGAACACAATCAACTGTTGGCAATCGCGCTGATGCAGGAAGGAGAAGGACCATTACCTTCGGTAATTTTAGGAGGAGGTAAAGGATGAAAAGGGTTTTCAAGCAAAACTCAAGGGAAAAAGGCGCAAGAGCGAAACAGACCCCTAAAAAGGATCTCCAGCATAACCTAATCCCCACGAAAGGAGGGTTCCAATTACGGGATGTTTTGGGAGGTATTCTCAACAACTCCTTGCTGGTCTGGAGACCCTCATTAATCCTTATACTGATCTTCCTCTCTGTCATTCCGGTTACCCAAAGAGTAGTCTTGTATGTCTTCACCGGGAATCCAAAGCCGTTGATCTGGTTTATTGGTTGGTTCAACTGCCCATATATCAGTAGTTTTCCCGGTTCCTGGAACATCTGGCTGGTTCTTTTGGTACTGGCTTTTGGGATAGGATTTTTGGCATATGGATTGTTGTGGTCAGTAAGCAGAAAAGCACAAGATGGGGATCTTAGCGCGGATGCAATAACAGCATTCTACGCAGGATATATCATCTTGTTTCTCTTTTCGTTCACCGACTTTCTGAACATCATTCATTGAACTATAGTTTCTAAAAAGCCCAGGCGTGTTATATACCACCTGGGTTTTCTTTTTTTTATTTGGGCCACTCGCTTAAAGCAAGGCAAACCTTATTGTCTTTGTCCAAATTCTCCCAAATGGCTTCCGTCACAAAAGGCATAAAAGGATGCAGCAGTTTTATGCAAGTTAACATTACGTGCTTCAAAATCACCAAACCCTTGGTTTTCTCTTCCCCTTCTCTATTTTTCACCAGTTCAATGTACTTATCCGCCACGTCGTGCCAAACAAACTGGTATACCTCATCACCAGCGAGTTGAAACCTAAGCTTATCGATATGTTTTGTTACAGATTTCACAGTTTTCTCCAAATTTCCCATCATCAACTTATCTTCCTCAGTTAGATCTAATATATTGTTAATATCCGGTAAAGTACCTTCCAGGGAGTCAATCATCATTATTGTAAAACGGGCCATATTCCACAACTTATTAGCAAAATTTCGATACCCTTTAACCTTTGCTTCACTTAATGAAGTGTTTTTAGCCGAAGTGTTTCCTCCTACCAATATCCCCATCCTTAAAGCATCTGCACCGTATTTTGCAATATACTCCAAAGGATCTATCACATTTCCCAAACTTTTGCTCATCTTTCGCCCAAACTCATCATCTATTCGGCCATGAACATAAACCTGCTTAAACGGGACCTGTTTGCCTAGATACATTCCAAACATTAGCATTCGCGCCAACCAAAAAAACAAGATATCCCACATTGAGTCCATAAATGAAGTCGGATAATATTCTTTGAAATCTTCACCGTTTGGGTAATGTAAAGTAGTTAATGGCCACTGCCCAGAACTAAACCAGGTATCAAAGGTATCTGTATCTTGTATAAAATCTTCCCCCGGCGAAATCCTGCTTACAATGAATTTCGCATCCTTCGGGGCTATAAGTTTTTGTAAGCCTTCTATAACTTGACTCAAACTGAAACCCTGTTTAATAAGTTCGGATAATTTCCCGTCATGGGAAATGCCCTTTTCATCAATGAATACTACATGCATGGAAGGGTTTTCTGTGTAGCTATACCAAACAGGAATACGAATGCCAAAAACTATTTGGCGTGAAACCGGCCAATCCCTTGTATTTTCCAGCCACGTGATCATCTGTTTCTTCCAAGTTGGCTTATTAAACTTCACTTTTCCTTCCCTAACTGCTTTCAAAGCCTCTTTAGATAGCCCATCCATTTTTATAAACCAGTTTGGCAGGAGCATTGGCTCGATAGGTTTATGATCTTTATAGTCGACCACGATATTGTGCGTATAGGTTTCATCAACTTTAACCAAAAGTCCTGCGTTTCTTAGATCTTCCGCAATAGCCTTTCTAGCTTCTAATACTTTCATCCCTGCATATTTGCCACATAGTTGATTCAACCTTCCATCTAGGCCAATTACACTTATAGCTTCCAGTCCATGACGCAACCCGGCTTCGAAATCCGCGGGGTCATGTGCAGGTGTTACTTTAACAACACCTGTTCCAAATTCAGGATCAACATAGGAATCAGCAATTACCTTAAGTTTGAAGATCCCCACTAAGCCCTCCACCTCAATTTCTTTTCCAATCCATTCCTTATATCTCTCGTCTTTGGGGTTTACTGCAACGGCAGTATCTCCGAATTTTGTCTCCGGTCGTACAGTTGCCAATACAAAAGGCCCATACTTAATGTAATACAACGGGTCTTTCTGTTCGATATGTGTAGTTTCCAGATTGCTAAAGGTAGTGCCGTGAAAAGGTGAGTAATTCACTAGGTAGTCACTCCTATAAACCAAACCCTCTTTGTACATCCTTTCGAAAGTGTCGTAAACAGTGTTAACCACACGATCATCAAGCATAAAAACCGTTCTGTCCCAATCGGCAGACATGCCTATTTTTCGTAACTGGTTAACTGCAACATCCGAATTTTGCTTTACGAATTCTAGGATATTGTTAAATAATGTCTGTCTATCAAAATCAAATCTGCTTTTTCCTTCTTTTTTTAATTTTCTCTCATATACGACTTGCGTTTCGAATCCCGCATGATCTACACCCGGAAGGTACAAGGTTTTGAAACCACACATTCTCTTATACCTGGCCATAAGATCTTGGATCGCGTATGTTGCATGGCCACAATGTAAGGCGGCATTAGCATTTGGTGGGGGCATTAAGACACTAAAGTTTTCGTTTTTAACCTCTAAACCTGCCTTTTTCCTTATTTCAAAAGACTTTTCAGGCGAAAAAACACCGTCATTTTGCCATTTTTGATAAATTTCATCTTCTATTTTTGTATGATCAAATTTTGTATCCATAAAAAAACTCCCGCACCAGGCGAGAGACTGTTCATTCAAACACGAGTGCTTTTATAGTAGGATTATATCACAACATGATTAATGAACTTAAACACTACGATAAGGTACACATCGAAGATGTTTCTCTTCCGAAAACGGCAAACACGTTTCTAAAAGAATCCGATGAAAGACCGGTAGTAAACGAAAATCCCAACACACTATTCGAGCATATTGGACTAGAGCTTAAAAAGCTTTATCTAAGAATCAACCCACCAGAAAGTGACCCTGTAAATAATGAGACTATGGGAAAAACAATAAATACCGGAATAAATCTTATCAAAGAGGTATTTATCCTAAAGGCATTAGAACTGGCAGGAGTTAAAGGGGTCCCAAGAGTAATTGATTCGCAAAGTGGTTATGTGGATCGGGGATTATTGCCGGGATATACTTTCGCGAGTGCGCAATTGGAAAAAATTGAGGGAAAATCACTGGCAGAGAGTCAACTTTTAGATGAGGAAACTGTTTTAAAAATAGGGATAGATACAGCAAAAATTCTGGGAAACATTTACAACAGACACATCCTACACAATGACGTGAAACCGGGAAATATTATGCTAACCGAAAATAAAGAAGTCATCGTTGTCGACTTTAACAACGCGAAAATATTGGATTTTGAAAACAAAACCCTTACTAATGTCGGAACTGTTACATACAGCCCACCCGAAAAAACGGCTCTGGACGGAGAAGATTCTCAAGGAGTTCGCTATTCGAAGGTTGATGTTAGGTCTGATATTTACTCCTTAGCAGTTACTTTAGCCGAAAAAGCGGGAGTATATATATACGTATTAAGTGATAAGTCAATTTTAGATGAAAAAAAATACGAAACTTTTTTGTACATGCTGGAACAAGCAATAGAAGAGGGTAATATCACACAAAAATTTGCAGTTTTTCTACAATGGAATTCTCATCCCCAAAAACAATGCAGGTATCCAGATTATGAGAGATTTATTGAAGGCTTACAAATTGTAGGTGATCCTGATAAATCTTCACAGGACCTGTTGAAACACTTAGAAACCTACACCGAACCCCCTGTTGCCAAAAAGGACAAATCAAGCTAAATTATCCACATGAGATACTCACAATTAATTGGCCGAACACAAAAAGAAGCTCCAAAAGATGAAGTTAGCAATAATGCAAGGCTGTTAACACGAGCCGGTTACATCCACAAAGAAATGGCAGGGGTTTACGCCTTTTTACCTTTGGGGTTTAGAGTTTTAACCAAATTAATTCATATAATTAGAGAAGAAATGGTAGCTATAGGCGGGCAGGAGGTAAACTTAGGATCTCTTCAAATCCCTGAGTTATGGCAAAAAACCGGAAGGTGGGACGACAGCGTGATCGATGTTTGGTTCAAAACACACCTGCATAGCGGCACAGAAATAGGCTTGGCAACAACACACGAGGAGCCCCTATCTCAAATAATGACTCAGTTCATAAGCTCCTACAAAGACTTACCTTTATACGCATTTCAATTTCAGCTGAAGTTTAGAAATGAGCTTAGATCAAAAAGCGGATTGCTAAGAACCCGCGAGTTTATCATGAAGGATTTATATTCCTTTTGTAAGAATGAAAAGGAATTAGATGAATTCTACGAAAAAGCACTGCATGCCTACCACAGAATATTCGAGAGAGCCGGAATAGGAAAATCGACATATTTAACCTTCGCCAGCGGGGGAGCTTTTAGTAAATATAGCCATGAGTTTCAAACAGTATGCGATGCTGGGGAAGATACGGTCTATCTAAACGAAACTAAAAAAATAGCCATTAATAAAGAAGTATACAACGCTGAGGTGTTAAACGAGCTTGGAATGGCAAAGGATGACTTTAAAGAATGCAAAGCTATTGAAGTAGGAAATATATTTAAACTAGGAACCAAGTATTCCATACCTCTTAATCTCTATTACTCCGATTCGGAAGGAAATAAACAGCCGGTAGTAATGGGAAGCTACGGCATAGGCCCCGGCAGATTGTTAGCAACTATCGTGGAAACCCACCACGATGAGAACGGAATAATTTGGCCGAAAAACCTGGCGCCGCATAAGATTCACCTGATAGGGCTAAATTTAGAAGACGAAAATACCAAAAAACGGGTGGCGTTTATCTACGAAAAGTTTGAAACCTCGGGCTTCGACGTTTTGTTTGATGATAGAGAAGATATTACGGCAGGCCAAAAGTTTGCCGATGCAGATTTGATAGGGATTCCTTTTAGAGTCACCGTATCAAAAAGAACAGGAGATAAACTGGAATTAAAGCTGAGAAACAGCGAGACTACGGAGCTTATGGATTTAGACACTTTGACTTCGAAAATGGTTTTGGAACACGTATAAAACGAGGCTCCGCCTTCGGCGGAGCCCTTTTCTTGTGTCAACACAAAAACTCTAGAGAAACTTAGCTTCCTTCTCCCCCACCATATTGTGATAAAGGATCGACATTGCCGAAAATATTAACGAATATTCTTCGGATAGCGAATACCAAGAACAAGCCAACTCCGCCAATGGCGGCATAGGTAACCCACTGTTGTGCTTTATCTATTGCCTGCTTGTCTCCTCTAGAGACAACGTATTGCAAAAAACCGAGTGCCAACATAACTACCACAACACCAAGACCCGCAATCATTATCAAGTTGGTAATCCAGGTAAATAATTGGTCTAAGTTTCCTATATCAGCAGCAGGATCAATAGGCTCTGAGGGTATAGTTTGAGCATACACCGGAGTCAAAATTTTATTTAATAAGTCCATCATAAATTATTTCTTACTTGCCACCTCCCTCGTAGAGTAACCAAATATATCTAAAATCCAACACCACCAAATAACGAGTTAATTATAACTCTTAGAATAACAACCGACAACAGAATGAAAAGCAGGCCCAAAAGTGCCGATGTCAAATTCTCCGAAGCAGCCTTTGTACTGTTTGGCGAACCCTGACTCACCATGAAATCGTATCCTGACTTTACAACCATAGCCACACCGATAAAAATGCCGGCAGGATACAGAATTTTTGCCACAGCACCTATTAAACCCTCGATAGATATATCCCTAACCTCCGGAGCCTCTTGGGCAAAAACTAGGAGATTTAGAAGTAGTAGTTCGGTAACAAATATTAATCTCTTCACCGTATAATATTCTCAAAAAAGTCCTGATATGGCAAACATAACATGATAAAATAAGAAATACACCTGCTATGAAAATTCGTACAACACTAATTATCTCTCTCATGTTTCTTTTTGGTGCAATAACGCCAACTTACGTTTTGGCAGATGACGAATGTAAGAAAATCGAGGATTTAGATAAGCGCGCCGAGTGTTACGAAGCAAAAATAGACAAAAAGGAAAGTGAATACAATTCAACTACAAAACAACTGGACGAGATTAGAACGCAAAAAGATAGTATTAATCAAAAAATTCAGGCACTTTCGTCGGAGCTCAATGTAACTCAGGGACAAATAGACGAAATCGACTCCGAGGTAGATGCCGTTCAGGCCGAATTGGAGATTATCAACGGCAAGATTTTGGATCGCCAGCAAAAACTGGGAGATAAAATAAATTTAAGAAACCGTATCATAAGAAGCTATTTTATAAAAAGAGTCGAAAGTGAAATTACCCTGTTTTTAATGAATAACGGTTTTGAAAATGCCTCGTTTAACTACGCTTTTAGCAAGGCCGCAAATAATGAGACAAAGAAACTAATAGAAGGTTTAAATTTTGAAATAAGCAATTTCGAAGCCGATAAGGCTGAATCTCTGGAACTTAAGAATGACTTGGAAAATAGTTTAGCAAGCCTGGCCAAGTTAAGAGCTGATTTAGCCACTAAAAAGAACCAACAACAAGAAGAATTTAAGGAAACTGTAGCAGACGAGACTAAAACAATTAATAAATTATCAAATCTCCAAAATGAAATTGACGAATTATCGGCTAAACAACAGGATATCTTGAAACAAAAGTATGGGGATGAGTATGGATCAGTGGGAGATTTTGAATCTCCAACAGCTTCAACACCAAGCCCACCCTTTAAACCTGCATTTGCGGCATTCAGTTACGGTGCGTATACACACTACAAAGGCATGAGCCAATACGGAGCTAAAGGACGAGCTGACAAAGGAGATGACTACAAGGAAATTTTGAAATTCTACTATAAAGTGGATGCTAAGGAAAAAGACGACTTTCCCAGCAAATTGTGTGTTGAAGGATACGGTGACCTAAGCTTCTCCAAATACCTCTACGGCATAGCCGAAATGCCAAGCGACTGGCCAGATGAGGCCTTAAAGGCCCAGGCTATAGCGGCTCGTTCTTATGCGTACCGTTACTACAAAGCCGGAAAGTGTATTTGTACAACTCAAAGCTGCCAAGTTTATTCCAAGAGCAAAAGCGACAACCCACCTTCAAAATGGAAAAGCGCTGTTGACGATACTGAAGGTATCATTTTGGACAACGACATAGTTGCCTATTATTCATCAACAACCGGTGGCTACATTGATAATGTGGGATGGGATACGGAATGCGGTAGCTCTTCTTGTTGGCCAAGCAAAGCCTATGAAAAGAGTTCTCCCTGGTTTTACAAGGCATGGTATACAAAAAGCTATAACAACAGTGACTCCTGTGGAAGAGGGCACCCTTGGCTTTCGGAAAAAGAAATGGCGGATATTTTAAATGCGTATGTGGTTTGGAACAAAGGCAACAATAGTGATAGAGACCACATTTCTCCTGTAACAACAAATTGTTGGGGGGGAGATCCCTACTCACTTGATGAGATGGCCGATAAGGCTGGGGATTATGGAACCAAATACACTAAAGTAACTTCAATAGATGTTGAAGTAAGTAACGGGGGATACACTTCAAATGTTACTTTAAGAACCGATAATGGAACTGTTTCAGTTAACGGCGAGACATTTAAAACTGTTTTTAACTTAAGAGCTCCCGGATATTTATCAATAAAAAGCAAGCTTTTCGACATGGAAAAACGCGAATAATCCTGACAATACAAGTTAGAAGTTTTAATAACAAAACGCAAATTGCTTTATCATTGTGGATAACTTAGTTACCATTTTAGCTACTGCCTAAAATTTTCTACCAAAACTAGCAATGACCAACCAAACAGCTCAAAATTTAGAGGAACTGTGGGCTTCTATACTGGGGGAAGCTCAGCTTAATATTGCTCCTGCCATATTTAACTCCTTTGTGTCACGCACGAGCCTGGATTCAATTGTGGATAATAGAGCCATTGTTGCCTGTTCCGACTCAATGGTTAAAAGCAACGTAGAAAAAAAGGCAAAACAAGAGCTTCTTGCTGCTCTAAACAAACGCTCCCAGAAAAAACTTGACCTTGAGTTAATCATTAAAAAAGTTAAGGCTAAAACTCTCGATACAGGACCTGTTGGGCCTCTATTCACTCCACCCAGGGACGAGGAAATAGTAGTTAAAGAAAAGCAACTTCAAGCGGGGTTAACTCCAAAATATACTTTTGAAAATTACATTTTAGGAGGGCACAACAATTTGGCGCATGCTATTGCTGTGGCAGTGGCAACCAGGCCGGGGGAGCAATACAATCCAGTATTCTTTCACTCGGGAGTAGGTCTGGGAAAAACCCATCTTTTACAAGCAATAGGGAATAATATTCTTAGAAACCACCCTGCCACAAAGATTATTTATACAACAGGGGAAACTTTCACAAACGAGTTAATCGATGCAATACAAAGCGGAAAGGCAGGTAAAAAGTCGAAATATACTACAAACGAGTTTCGAAACAGGTACCGTCACGCTGATGTTTTTTTAATAGACGATGTTCAATTTATTATTGGAAAAGACGCTACTCAAGAGGAACTGTTCCACACGTTTAACTCCTTATACATGTCGGGAAAGCAGATCGTTATAACTTCGGATCGTCCTCCAAGCGAGTTCAAAAATTTGGCGTCTCGCATAACTTCCCGCTTTGCCATGGGAATAATTGCCGATATCCAAAAACCCGGATTCGAGGAACGTGTTGCAATACTACGAGCGCGGCGAGATTTCTTAGGGGAAGACATTTCCGACGAAATAATTAGTTATATTGCTCAAAACATTAGTTCAAACATTAGAGAACTCGAGGGTGCTTATATGCAAGTTTCTGTGAAGGCTCATTCCAATAACATGCAACCAACTGTAACCATGGCTGCGGAAGCTTTGGGACAAAGTTATAGAGAGACAAAGAAACCTACAGTAAATATCAATGAGGTATTAAAGGCTGTGTGCAATTATTATTCGGTAAATATTCCGGATATCAAAGGCCCAAGAAGACATAAAGAAATAGTTATTCCCCGCCAAGTTGCGATGTATCTTATGAAAGAGTTTACAGAAACACCTTACATTGCAATCGGGGATTTACTAGGGGGAAGGGATCATACAACAATAATGCACGGCGCTGAAAAAATACATCAAAAAGTAACTGAAAAAGGAAAAATCTATACCGATGTTGCTAACATCAAACAAACTTTGGGCTATTAAAAAACCCGGGTAGTTTTGAATTAACCACCCGGGCATGCTTTACAAATTCTTTATAACCACCGTGTGGTTATCCGGATCAAGCCCAATCACAAAGTATTTCTCAATACCAATGTTAACTGCCTCTCCAGTAGCGATACTCTGCCCTTTAAGATCAACGGAACCTTTAAAGGTACAATAAGCTCTGGGATTTCTCATGATAGTGCGAAGATCGCTGGCTGAGATACTCAGTCCTTCCTTGAGAACAAAACACTCCCACTCCTTATTGTTCTCGTTCCCAATCACATTGACTTGAATAACTCGATAAGCACCAACTAAAAAAAGCGCCATCATAATTACCGCTACAATAGCAACTAACCCTGAAAAAACCCACACCGGACTTAATAAATTAGTCATCAAAAGCCTCCTATCTATAGTTTTAGACATTATAGCAATAAACGAGAGACTCATCAACTATAGGACAACCATACACTCCCTATAGCTAACCAATGTGCATAACAGAGAATTACTATACAGGTTAATGTGGGTAAGTAGGCATTTTTCTCCACATAGATATCTACATGAAAAACAGCCTTGTACACACTAGAAAAATAAAGCGGGTAAAGGAAAAGAAACATTTGGGCATAAGAGGGACACTGGGAATCTCAAGTTGAAGTTATCTACAACAAACAATGTTATTATTAACCACAGTTACAAGATTATTTGAGAGTATCCACTTATAAACAGTATTAATACTAAGACTACGTATTATATATACAAATTTATTATTACCTAATTTGTGGATACACAGGTATGTTTTATACAACACTCGCTTTAGCTAAATTAACAACACTGATAAGTAAACTATTAAATATAGGGGCAGGATCCACATGGCCCGGACATGTTGCTCTTAGAGTTTATCCAAATCTATTTAGAGATAGCCATTTTAGGTTTAATAAAGGGTTAATACTTATCACAGGTACCAACGGTAAAACCACTACAGCCAAGCTCTTATCTATGTCCTTAAGGAATTTGGGCAACTTTGTTGTCACAAACAGCAGTGGTGCAAATTTGCTAAACGGCATTGCCTCTGCTTTTTTATTGCAGTTTAGCTTAACAAAGAAATTTGATTATGGAGTGTTTGAGGTTGACGAGGCTGCGTTTCCAAAACTTTTAGAACAGACCAGCCCTAATGTGGTTTTTTTGCTTAATATCTCTAGGGATCAGCTGGATCGCCATTGGGAACCGGATTTAGTTTTTGAAAGGTGGGTAACTGCCTTAAAGAATACCACTCCCCTACCCTATATAATTGCTGATTCTGAGGAGCCAAAATTTGGTTTGATGGCAACTCTACTAGATGAAGATAAAATAACATTCTTTGATAAAGATTCCCCTCTTAAACTACGTTCTCATAAGGTGTTTTATAACGATAAAGATTTAGGCTCTAGCAATTTGGCCGGTGAATTTAACCGCAAAAATCTTAATGCCGCCGCAAAAGCGATGGCTTTGCTTGGTTTTAGTTATAAAGACGTTGTTGCTTCACTAAAAGACTTCAGTTTCGCTTATGGAAGAGGGGAAAAAATTGAGTTTAAGGGCAAGGATTTTAGGATTTTATTGGCCAAAAACCCAAAAAGCTTTAATACTAACCTGGATGATTTGCTAGATCCTTCGGGGGATGCGATCCAAGCCTTCCCTGAAGCATTACTGTTTATTTTAAACGATAACATCCCTGATGGGAGAGATATCTCATGGATTTACGATATAAATCCTATAAAACTTAAAGAAGTATGTAAGGATAAGGCAGTTTTCGTTGCAGGCACTAGATGCTTTGACATGGCGGTAAGACTGCAATATGCCGGTGTTTTTATTGACAAAGCCAATGTAGATAAAGAAATAGCCGAAGTATTAAAGCGACTAGCTTCAAAAACGGAACTAAAGAATGTTACGGTATTACCAAATTATTCTTCTATGCTTGCTTTTAGGAAGTTAGTTTTGGGACGAAGTATTTTATGAGTACTACTAAATTAACAATTGGATACTTATACAAGGAAGAAATGAATTTGTACGGAGATAATGGAAATATAGAAGTAATGCTAGACAGAGCTCGGAGAAGAGGGATTCAAACCGAGGTTATTGTGATTGATACAACAACAAATCCAAATGACCCTAGCTTGAAAGGAGTGAATTTTATGTTTATGGGGGGAGGTTCTGATTATTCTCAACGGGAAACTTACCAGGACTTTATAACTAACAAAAAGCAATTGTTACAAAGCTATGTGGAAGAAGGAAAGACAGGATTATATATTTGCGGCGCTTATCAACTAATGGGCAATTATTACAAATCTGCAGACGGCTCTGTGTTAAAAGGATTGGAAATTTTTGATATTTACACTCAGCATTTTGGGTATTCTAAACAAAGGTGTACAGGGAACGTTTTAGCCGAACTTACAAATAGTGCTATTAAGGGTCCCACTTCTGTTGTAGGTTTTGAGAATCATGGTGGTAGAACTTACCTTGGTACCGGTTGTAAGCCTTTTGCCACATTAAAGTTTGGGTTTGGCAACAATGGCGAAGATAATACTGAGGGCTTGCTATACAAAAACAGCTTGTGCACTTATCTTCATGGACCTCTTGTAGCCCGTAATCCACACATAGCCGATTATTTATTAGCCAAAGCCCTAAATGTTGATAAACTGGAACAATTGGATGACTCTCTTATATACGATGCCCACACTGCCTCAACAAAATTGAAGCAATGAAAGCAAAAAAACTATTTTTTTTATTAATACTGTTGCTCCCGCTAAATTTGGGAAAACACTTTGTAATAAAAGATTCCTATGTTTTGGGTTTATTAATAGATTATTTGATTCCCACGATATTCGTTCAAGACATCTTGGTTTTTTTGATAATTCTTTTTTGGGTAAGCGATCTTGTAAAAAAAGGCTCCTTGACCCAAACTGCACTAAGCCTGATAAGTAAGAACTCTGTAAAACTTCTGGTGTTCTTTATTTTTAGTGTATTTTTATCTGTATTAGATTCACAAAGAATTTGGCCATCACTGTATTCATTTTTACGCCTCACCCTCTATTCAATCTTGGCTTTGTATATAGCTAAAGAATATAATTTTGAGCAAGATGCCAGAAAGACGATTGCGTTGTTCCTGGTGTCTGTCTTTTTAGTGGCAGTACTTGGTTTAGCTCAGTTTGTAAATAAAGGGTCTGTTTTTGATAATTACTTGTTTTTTGGTGAACAGCCTTACTCGCTGTCTACTCCTTTAGTTGCTAAAGACAGCTTTTTTGGAAGGCCTGTTTTGCCTCCGTATGGGCTTTTTAGGCATCCTAATATTCTTAGTGTGTTCTTGGTTTTTGCTATTTACTTGTGCATCAGGTTTGCCACAAGAACCAAACTAAAATTTTTAGCTCTATTTGTTATGTTTTCGGTGTTTCTTGCTACGCTAAGTTACTTTTCCTGGCTGTCTTTAGTAGTTATTTTTTCTCTGGAATTATTTAGCAAAGAGCAGACGGCCAAGATCCCACTGTATGTTTGTTTACTCATATTTCCTTTTATTTTCTTATTTTTTCCAAAGCTGCTGCCTTTTCAACAGAACATATCTTATTTAAGAAGAGAAGAGTTTTTAAAGTCGGCATATTATCTTTTTTTGGAAAAACCATTGTATGGGGTGGGACATAACAATATAACTCTAGTTGTAGAAAAATATATGAATGTACCCCATGATTTACGTTTTACCCAGCCTGTGCACAATGTTTCTGCTTTAATTGCCGCTGAATCAGGGTTGTTTAGTTTTATATTTTATATCTTGTTTGTGGGGAATTTATTTGTAAGAAAAAAGAACCCAACTATTCAATTATTGCTTGTTGCTGTAGTGTTTCTTAGTGGGTTCGATCATTACTTTTTTACTATTCATCAAACTCAATTGCTTTTCTGGATAGTTGCAGGACTGTCATTAGTCTGAAATAATAGTGAAGATGAAATTAAATAGAAAACTGCTCACTATTTTATTGTTGCTAGTTCTTCCTGTTTTTCTTACAGCCTGTACCTTAAAAGATATCCCCCTAATAGGCGGACTTTTTGGCGGAGGAACCGGTCCTGCTAAGAAACCTACTACAATAACAATGTGGGGCCTTTGGGAGCAGGGTGACGTAATGGATGCCGCCATAGCTAAATACAAAGAAAAGAATCCCCAAATTAACGTGGTCTACGATGACAGAACAATCACGGATCTTGGCAGCTATAAAGAGACTGTTGCAAGCAGAACGTCCCAACCAGATTTTACTGATGTTGTTTTGGTCCACAATTCCTGGGTAGGGCAACTTTCCTCTGGTTTAGATCCGGTCCCGCCCGAAGTTTTTACTTCGGAGCAGTACTCGAATGCCTTTTACCCTTCTGCAGTTCAAAGTGCTAAGGTTGGGGAGCAATTATTCGCAGTACCCCTATTTTATGATGGGATTGCTTTGGTTTATAACAAAGACCATTTTGATTCAATTGGGCAGAAAAACCCTCCTACTTCCTGGGAGGAATTCCGAAGAATAGCCGAAAGACTCACTGATGTTGAAGATGATCGTTCTGGAAATGCCGTGAAGGTAAATAGATATGGGGCAGCTATAGGGACCGCAGATAATATAGATTTCTTTCCCGATATTTTAAGTGCCTTATTTCACCAAGCGGGGGCTTTAATTCCTAATGACTTTGAGAAACAGAAATCTCAGGATGCGTTGTCGTTTTATGTTAAATTTGCCAAGGATTATAGAGTGTGGAGTAGCGATATGCCCGAAGCCTCAAAAGCTTTTGCAGCGGGTAAGGTTTCCATGATTTTCGTACCTTCCTGGAATTTGGCGGACATCTTAATGGCCCGTCCTGATATGAATATAGGAGTAGCTCCTCTTCCGCAAATTTCTACCAATCCCGAGGATCATGTTAGTAATGCTAGCTTTTGGATGTTGGCCGTACCAGCTGGTAGCAAAAATAAAAGTACAGCTTGGGATTTCATCAAATTCTTGGCTAGTGAAGATGCCCAGTTAACAATTCATAGCGAAGCTTTAAACTATCGAATTTATGGAGCTCCTTATAGTTTGAAATCGCTAAAAACGCAGTTGATCTCAAGTGAATATCTTGAACCCATACTTAGACAAGCAGATTCGTGCGGAGGAGTGTGCAATACCACATCAGCTATCAGTTTGTTGTCGGGTAGATCAGGTAATGTTAAGCAAGTAGGTTTACTGAGGGATGCGGTTAATAAACTGCTAACCGATCCTAAAGTAACTCCTTTAGATGCCCTAAAAGAAGCCAAAGCTGCATTTTTCAAATAATTTGTTAAACTTCCGTTATGATTATATTAGGAATCGAAACATCATGCGATGAAACTGCCGCCGCTTTAGTTGAAAACGGCGTAAAGGAATTATCAAGCGAAATAGCTTCATCCAAGGATTTTCACGAAAAAACAGGAGGTATAGTGCCTGAAATTGCCGCCAGAAAGCAATTAGAATGCATCGTTCCGGTCATTGAGTCGACCCTAAAAAAGGGGAATGTTAAGCCTGCTCAACTAGATGCCATTGCAGTAACCGTTGGTCCGGGTTTAATTGGGTCATTAATTGTTGGAGTTGAGTCAGCGAAGGCTTTATCTTTGGCGTGGCATAAACCTGTTGTTCCCGTTAATCACTTGGTAGCACACATATATGCTAATTTTATCGGAGGAGGAGTTATTGAATTTCCCTTTGTGGCTTTGTTAGTAAGTGGCGGCCACACCGACCTAATCTTATTACGAGCTCATGATGATTTTGACTATTTAGGGGGAACGTTGGATGATGCCGCCGGAGAAGCTTTTGATAAAACCGCCCGCCTGATAGGAATTTCTCGATATCTGGGAGGTGCTAAATTGTCGAAACTTGCTTCAACCTGTGAAAAAAATACTTTGTCTGGAAGGTTACCGCGACCGCTACTTCACGACAACAGCCTGGATTTTTCATTTTCGGGGCTTAAAACAGCAGTAAAAAGACTTTATGAAACAGAACACCCCGATGTATCCTGTATCTCAAAGGAATTTGAAACAGCTGTTGTGGATGTGTTAGTTGAAAAAACTACTAAGGCTGTAAAAAGGTGTGGGGTTAAAAGCGTGTTGTTAGGGGGCGGTGTTGCTGCAAATATGTTTCTGAGGGAGGCTTTAAAAGGCAAATTGAGTGAAATAGGGGTGTCTCTGCATGTTCCTTCTTTAGACCTGTGTACGGATAATGCTGTGACCGTGGCATCCCGAGCATTTTTCGCCCACACTCCCCTGCCGTTATCGAGTATAGTGGCAAACCCCTCGTTAGGTTTTATGGACTAGTATTAAAGCTAGCTTTTATGTAAAATTTACATATGAACCAACCTTCTGGTCCTTTTGATATGCTTAAAGACGTTGTCGGAGAATCGGAAATACCCGCGCCCGGTCATATTACTTCAGTTTGGGATATCGCCGCGGCAATCGCAAATTTTATGACTCTTATGGCTGCCGGATTGGCAATCGCCGGATTGGCTTATGCCTTTGTACAGTATGCGACCAGTCAGGGAGATCCTAAAGCTGTGGATAGGGCTCAAAAGGCTGTTACAGGGTCTGTGGTGGCCTTCGTTGTCACTTTTTTGCTGTGGTCTATCCGAAGAATAATAATTGGTACCTTAACGCAAGAAGGAGTATATATCGGAAATGATCCGGGGATTTAATATGAAGAACATAATAACTTTTTTAGTAACCATAGCTTTTATTTCAACCCTAACGGGTTCGTATGCTCAGGCAACTTGGAGAGATTATTGTGAGTTGGAAGCAACTTCCCAAGACCCTCCTCCAGAGGCTATTATATGCCCGATAGGTAAACTTCTTACTATTGGAGTATATGCTGTGGGGGCAGTTTTTGTAGCTGTTATGGCTTTTGGCGCTTGGAAAATGTCGATGGCTTTGGGAGATGCCCGTGCTTTGGAGGGGGCTAAGATGACCTGGACTTATGCAGTAATGGGCCTTTTTATTGTATTGGCCTTTTTTGGGTCTTTTTCTATGATATCAGGCATGCTTGGAATTCGAAGTGATACCTTTATTGCCACTCCGGAAGCTTTGGTAGATAAAATGGCAGAAGGCTTGTCTAATCTTCTGGAAGTAGCTCAAGTAACAACCACTCCGTAAGTCTAAATTTATTTATAAAGTCCTCCCTCAAGAAATTCGGTTTCAATCGTGGGCATAATATCGATTTTATTTACACTAATTTCGTAGCTTTTAGTTTTGGTTAAGGTCACTTTATATGTGTTTTTTCCTACAGGCACGTATTCGGGAGCCACATAAACTACAATTGTTGAGTTTCTATCGATCCTACTGCTAAATTTTAGAGGGGGCTCTATTGAGACACTTATGTCCTCGTCTTCGATATCTCTGTCTAAATAAAATTTCAAAATGAGAGCGGCTCCCCTATCAAGTTCTATATCTTCTAATATTTCAGGAGAGGTCTTTAGTACAACAGGGTCTCTTATATTTACCTGTTTATAATTTGGTGTGATGTTTTCTCCTCCAGGGTTTATAAGATTCCAAAAGTACCAAAATCCCCCGATGATTGCTGTCAATATTATTAGTCTTAATATATTTTTTTTATCCATACTTCCTACCTTGATGGAGCGATGCAAACGTGTGATTCAGGAACCACTTGATCTCCGTCTATTGTTAATTCTACATGAACATGGTCGTATATGGCGCCTGTGGGGTAGGGTGAAAGTACTGTACCTATTTGGTCCCCAGGTGAAAATGATCCTGATGGACATGAAACCAAATGGGATACCCCCATCTCATATTTTCCTTCATCACCGTCTCCTATAAAACCCGCCATAACACCGGCAGAGGCGCCTTTATACGTTAAATTCCAACATCTTGACGAATCCCATGTTGTTACGCCCCCAATAGAAGGCGCAATTGCTGTGTAGTCGGATGTGTTAGGGTGTACATCTACAGCATATCCCCAACCATCTCCAAGAGGGCTTTGATCAGAGCACCAGTTATTAGAGTTATAAGGGCCTTTAATTTTATCCGGCCACTGTGGTATAGAGTAGGAGCATTCGTAATTACATGAATCCCTGTCAACATGACCGCACCAATAATCATTTGATCCATGGGCGTACATATCTGCCTCATTTCCGGCATAGGAGTGTCCCCATCCGGCTCTAGTGTAATGCTCTAAAACGCAGGGGTAATCTCCGGTTTCTTCTTCCGCAGGGCAAACCGGATTTCCTGAATCATCTTGATCACATGCATCTCCTTTTTCAGTGTTCGGGCAACATTGGTCATTGCAGCAAATGCCTTCGCAGTCCTCTTCGCAGGAACCTTCCTCCGGAGGCTCAGCCACCTTACAGACCTTGTCAGGTGCACATGTGGCCTCCTCATCGCAGCATATTGGGTTGCTGGCACAGCTTTGTCCCGTTGGAATACACTTTTCTTTCATTGGAGGATAAATGCTAAAAGTAGCGTGAGCTTCTCCTTGTACACTCGGTATTGGGGGGTCTTCCGATGTTCCCGGAATATCTATTGTGGCAGTCGCTACTATTCTGGAATTCATTTTTCCTAGCGCTTTTTTTCCATTGTTTGCCGGCATTTTAATTGGCGTCTCCGAATTGGTTGCAAATGCCGACGTGCTAATGCCTCCTCCGTCTGTATACACAACGCTTACATCGCCATTCAGATCTATCTGTTCTACAACCAAAGTGTATCCTGCGGAACCCTTTATTCGGGTTAAATCGATTTTTGGTTCAACGACTAACTCATACCTAGCCTCAGTTCCCTCACTTGTATATGGTTCGGGGGGGTTAGTAATATCCACGCCGTTATGGGTTACTATCACGTCTAGTCGAACATCAGCTACTTGTGTGATTGAGCCGGTAGCTGCATCGAGTACGGAAGAGTCGGAGTTTGAGGCTAGTTGTTTGTTTGCATCCGCATACCGTATTTCGTTAATTAAGACACCTTCTTGGTCTTCCGCTAAATTAGAAAACCATTTAGTAGGATCAAGCGGTGACAGTGCTGACCCTATAATAGTTTGAAGAAGAATCACAAACAACGCCATTGGAGCCATAATTAAAAGAGTTATATACGAAAGGGTTTTAATTATTTGTTGAATTTGTTTATCTACTGCTCTGAAAGCTTTTGTGAGGTCGCCTGTAGCGATACCCGAAATCAAATCCTTGCCAAACACAAGAGTTTTCTTAAAAAGTATTCGCAGGATCGGAACTAAAAATTTTTCTACCAGCGGAGCTAAAAAGGCCCCAATACCCCCGGTTAAAGCCCCCAATCCAAACTTTAACCCAAGCTTAAGCAAAAGCTTACTCAGCATGTTCTTAATTGCAGTTGATAATCCTCTAAATGCGGCACCGAAAACCTTGGTTAGACCCTCGAAACCCAATTCCTGTAAGCGGTCCTGCCACCCGGGGATCATCATTAGCCACTTTCCTATCGCGTACCTTTTCCCCCCAATTACTACGCCAAAATTTTTTATAGCCGTTTGAACCTGGTTAAGTTTTGACCAAACTCTCTGAAGGTGTCCTATATATTTTGTTGTTATTTTGAAGGTATCCGGATTGGCATTCTCCCTTTTTAAGGCATAATAGAGAGCAAGCATAAAACCTTCGCTATCTAAATCCGCACCATTAAACTTATTTAAGCCCCGTAAATAATCCTTAAATTCTTTCAGTTGCTTGTCAAAATATGCGCCGTCTTCAGCTGATAGTTTTATTCCCAAAGCTTGAAATATAGCCAAGCGGGTAGCATTGTCTGAAAACTTGGCTTTTTCTGCCAACAAAGACGCCAAAAGCTTTGGATCCAAGTGCATCAAGTCCCCCATTAAGTGTGTAGCATTAGATGTTCTCGCAGCATCTCCGCTTCCGACGACAAATTCGAAAATTTTATCTCCAAGCATTCCGTTCGCGGTGATATTTACGCCATTTACAAGCCTTAAAGCTTCTTGCCTATTCTTTTCAAGTTTTGCATAAATTGTAGAGTTTAATCTTTTTAGGTAATCTTCTTCCGATTCGTTTTTTAGCTTTTCTAATACCAACTTTGATCTTACGCGTTTATAATATTCGGCATCCTCTTCCCATCGCCACTCTTTTGTCAACGGATCCTTTACCCTGACCTTAGCCAAGGTTCCCTTTGCGGCCTTATTTCGGTAACTTAAATTTATTCCATGCGATAAATCCGCGTTTCCCAGCTTAACATCGAATTTGTACTGGTGCCCAGAGCCCAAATTATCAGTGTTTTCCCTTTCGTCTACTATCAGGCCAAAATAGTGAGTTCTTTTAAGGGTTCTATCAATTATTGTTCCTGTAGTGACCTTGTCGACCCATGGTTTAAGAACTTTATTGTATAGATGTCTCTGTACCAGTTTTCCCTCGGCCAAATCGTCTATTAACTGTTCACAATCGCGCTGTATACGCTCTGTTTGCTCTCCCCTAAGTAAAGCCATAACCTTTTTGGATCTGGTTCCATCGGCTTCTTGCAAAATATCCGCCATTCCTCTCGCACCCCTTTTTGAGTAAATTAGGCCGTTTTCTATTCTTAAGTCAAACTCTCTTTTTAGATTAGGCCCCAAGAATTCATCCCCGCCTTCAAGTTTTCTTCCGCGGTAGGTTACGTTATCGATCAAAGCGTGTTGAACTCTCGCTGCGCTTCTTACATCGGCGCCTTTTATGGAAGCCCCAATGTCTTGGTATACTCCTGTTACTTTCTTTTTGTTGTCCGAAACTATACTTCCGGCAGAATCCCTCTCTACAAACCGGGTTAAGTTACTTCTTACACCATCTACTTTTTTGTCTAGTTTCTCAACATATCCTTCCAGATTTGACAAGTAACCATTATGCTTATTGGTTACAGCCCTTAGTTCGGCTATTCTGGCTCTCACATCGGCTGTTCTTTCTTGGACTTGTTCCAGAGTTCCCGATCCGCATCTCAAAATCTTATCCCCCTCTATCTTGACGCCAATTTCCTGATCGGTGACAGTTGCCCACTTTGTAGGATCGGGTGCTCTCCCCTCAGCTTTAGCTTTATTAAGTTCTGCTTTTTGTTTCTCCCCTAATACTCGTATTCTGATGTTTTCAATATTCTGCAGTGTTTTGTCTCTAAGCTCATCCGACATTACTTCATCAGGATTCACAATCCAGTCGTTTTTGGTTTTTAGTAAGTTTGCGATGGGAGCGGAGGCGTCTGCTTGGCTATAGATACCCAAAAATCCCTTTTGTAGTCCATGTTCCCCTCTTGCCTCTTCAAGAGCGGCCAGGGATTTTGATAGTGCCAATTCTTTTTGAAATACGGCAAATTGAGTTTGATCATGGGCACTTGAACCTGCTAATACACTCGAGAGTTCTTGTTCTATAGCGTCAAAAGAAGCTACTCTAACTTTGTCCTGTGCCATTCCTCTGGTAAATTTTACTTTCTCAAAGGCTTCAAGATTTATCATCTTGGCGGCCACATCTCCAAAGGCGGCATCCAGTTCCAAATCCCTGCTTCTTTGGATCGGATCACTGGACTTTCCCAAATACAAAGGGTTAGCTGTTCCGGCAGGTTCTCCAAGAGCCCTGCCTCCCTTCGAGCGGGCTTCCGCGATTGCTCTTTCAATTCCAGACATCGAGTGCTCTTTGCCTTCGTCATCTACCCAAGAAACGTATTCGTTTTTTAGTAGGGTTTCTTCCCACGCATCCTTGCTGTATTTGGTGGCAAAATCTCCAAAGTTGCTTTTAGCTAAATCTTTCACATCCACACCTGTTCCTGCTTTCACCCAGTCGTTAAGGGTGTTCTTTACCTGAGTCTTGAAATTTTCACTAACAGTTCCTTTGCCGGAAACCCAGTCCAGTGGATTTAACGAAAGGTTCACACCAAATGCTCCCGGAAGTTCACCGTAGTCATAATCGTAGAATTCACCAATATCCGAATTTACAGGTTTAATAGTTGCTTTGAGTTTGTTTTTAAAGTCATTAATTATTTCATCCCTAATCTGCCCGGGAAGTCCCTCTATGTCAAAAGCCATATCATCTATTGCTTGTGTAAAATCTGCAAAAGGGTACTCGATAGGTTTTACATAATCTCTGGGTTGAAACGGTTTTGGTTCTTTTTCTCCTTGGTAATAACCGGGGTAAAAGGGACTCATACCGGTTTTATCGGCGGGTTCCGGTATATATCCTGCATAAAAGGGGTTTACTGCCATACTTAGTTATTCTATAATAATTATGTTGTAATTGTACCTCATTTTAAGGGTTAATTTATGAGTTTTTTTAGAAGACTGCCTTACATTTTTAGCTTGTTATTAATACTAGCTCCTGTGTTGTCGACCCCGGTACTCGCTGCAAAATGCGACTTGCCTCAATGCGAACTAGAAAAAAAATCATCAAGATTTAGAATTTCCAAGTTTGGTATTAACCTACCAAACATGATAGGACAGGCAATCGAATCAATTCCCGAGGTACTTTTCGATGCTATATCCGGCAGGACTCTTACCGAGGTTGTTCAGTGTGAGGATAAACTCAGGGCCAAGGTAGGACTAACTGGAGATGTAGGGTGGGATCCTGCCTTTGGTTCTTCAGAGGAGGTTTGTAAAGCAGTGGCAGGAGAGATAGCGTTTTTCGGTGGTTTTGGGACAAGCCCTATTCCCGGAAGTGCCCTAGGCATGGCATATGGTTTAGAGCATGGTTTAAAATCCACTCCCCCTCCGGTTAACCTTGCTTATTTTTGGAATCGCACCATAGAGGACCTTCCGATAGCTAACAAGGCATTAGCGGCCGATGTGCAGTACAATTCACCTCTCCTAGATGTTTTTTACTCGTTATGGCAATTATCCCGAAATGTATCCCTGGCTCTTATGTCGGTAATATTGCTTGTAATAGGCATAATGATCATTTTACGAAAAAAAGTGAACCAGCAGGCTGTTGTTACAATTCAGTATGCCATTCCAAGGATAGTAGTGTCATTTATATTAATACTGTTTAGCTATCCCATAGGTGGTATTATGGCAAGTTTAGGGTGGAATTTGTTTTCCAATGCATGGAGGATAGTATTCGAGTTTATGGGGGATAATATCTCCGCCCCTGTTGATGCGACAGGGAAAATTATGGGTTTTTCGGGGGCTTTTTCCCTCCTTGCCATTGTGGTATCTGGCGTTTTGTTCTTTAGCGGAGCAGGAGTGGTCTTGCTTACGTTTGCTATAGGATTACTAATAGTTCTTATTCTGATGTTTGTGTATCTTAGCGTTAAAGCATTTCTAATCTATTTAAAACTCATCATGTCGATAATGTCTGCACCTATAGAGTTTGTTATAGCCGCAATACCAGGCAGTGAAACCAGAATATCCGCTTGGTTCAAACGTATGGCCATCTATGTACTTACTCTGTTTGGGATGGGGGCAATGGTTCCTATAGGAATTCTGGTTAGTTTCAAACTGCTGGAAGGTTCTGTAAACGCCAATCAGCTGGGGTGGGGCTACCTAATAGGCATGTTCGGCCCTGTGTTTGCTATTCTTTACTGCTTTGGTGCTGCAATTAGAATGGAAACAACAATAACTAAGTTTATCGATCCTGACTCACTAAAGAAGAGATAGAGCTTATTTACAAGCGTTTAGTATCTCGCTTATTTTGCCCCCTGCTGCGTAAACAGCATAATCCGGGTTGCCGCTATTGTATTCACCCTCAAGGTATACCGGCCAATAATTAAGTGATTTCATGGCTCCTGCCGTTATTTCCCAAGAACCGGGACCCATTCCCATCCAACTATCGTAATTGCAGGTGTTAGGTGCATCTCCCATCACCTGCTCACTAGCGTATCTTTCTGCAAAGTTTCTGATACCTGCCGCTGTAACATATGCAGAGTCTAGGAAGTTGCATCTGTGTGCCGTTTCTCCTCTTCCCATAGAAACCGTGTTTAATGCATCATAGGCTGTTCCGAAGGTATTTCCGGGGTCATTGCGCGTTTTAATATTTTCAAAGGCAGGCCCTGTTAGATAAAAAGGACCTTGTTCATTATAGTTTAGATCGTTACAGTAATAAGTTTTTCCGTTGCGTGTTTTCACGTATTTGTCTAAGCTCGACCACCAGGGAGTTGTTCCAACCTGAATCGAGCTTAAACTCCAAATCAGATTTTGCTCTTCTCTACTGATATTGCTGGCAAGGCTGATACGGCTTTCCGGTTTTGATATGTCTCCCTGTTTCCAGTAGTCCGCAAAGTCGTTCAACCCTCCGGTTATCTTCATCTGTGCCAATAACAGCGATGCAGGAACCTGGAAAGCGTTTGCTGCCCCTTGAAGAACTTTTACAAAAGTTGGGGAAAACGTGTAGGTAGCAGGATCTACACCTAATGCCGTTTTGCAGGCTGCTGTGTTTAAAGCTGAAAGTCCACATCCCGGAACGAGTTTGTCCAGATCAGCCTCTGCAGGATTAGGGACATCTTTAAGTGAGCAATCCCATCCATAATCAAGAGTGTTGGTAGAACAAACATTTGGAGTAGGATATTCGATATCAGGTGCGTATCTTCCGTCTGTCGCGTATTCCTGCATTTCCTGGTATTTAACTCCTGATCCGGGGGCCTTATCCTTTTCAACACCAATTGGTGTAGTTCTCTGCTCTGTTCCTGCTACATCTTCCGCGGTAGACATTGCAGGTATATTAAATCCCCCTGCAACCATAGTTACGTCGATGGGCATACAATAACTTGGGTCGTCACTCACCGGGCAGTACTCACCTACTTCTCCAATAGATCTCGGGTTTTTCAATGCCAGGTACTCGGCTCCAAGCATGGACTCTGTGTAAGGGTAGTCATCCGGTTCTTCTTCTGTCTCTGTAGCGTCCGATGCCTGCTCATTTTCTGCATTTTGTCTTTGTGGCACAATATCCATAGTAGCCATCATTTCGGCCGAGCCATCACACTCTTTAAATTTGCCCTGTGCCCCAAACGGCCCTGCTACTTGAACGGTGCAATAAACTTCATCTGATACATACCAGGCGTTAGGACACTGATACTGTTTCCCGGGTTCCGAGTTACCGTTCTTATCTTCGCACTCGCCTGTTGCACAGCATTCATTTGTCCCTGCCAAGCAGTTTTGCGGCGAGGGGGTATCACCTTTACAGGTGCTGGCGCATATATTGCCGGGATCTCCACTTCCGCAGCCACTTTCACAGCAAACACTCACGTTTTCGTTACCCTCACCATTTACCGGACAACACGTGTGATCACATTCCTTATCGCAACTTTTTCCCTCCGGAGCTTTATCTATTAGAGTTGTTTTTTGTTTCCAGGCACAATACACCCATTCGAATTTATTGCAGCTGCTTTCGTTTACACCGTCCCCTGGCTTTTTACAGTCAACCGGTCTGCAAGTCCTGCTTATAGGTACATTGGGTCCCATTTTCTCTCCATTGATTGTAACTTCTCTTCCTATGTTTATGTCCTCCGTGAAAGGCAGTTTTTTATCATCCTCATCAGAGCCCGCGTCCTCATCCCCGCAGTATTCATTCATTGGTATTACCGTCCCAAACTTTTCTGCCACTTTTGAGCTATGGTCTTCTCCTCTAGGTTTGTTGCTGTTATCTCCGAGCCCATTTCCCCAAGGATAACAGTAATTTTCTCCCCAAGGGGATACGACCCTATCATCTTTAATTTGTGTTTTAAAGGTAGAGTCATTGGCGGGTAACGGAAAGAATTTAGCAAAACTTTCCTCAGTTACAGCTTCATAAACACTTCCCCCATCCTCAGTTTCTATGTGATTGTAGTTGACAATAAAGTTATCCATTGGTTCAGGACGTAACTCAGCAATTGTCCCGCCTCTGTCGAAGAAGTTCTTGTATTTGGCTGTTTTACCTTGTAACAAAAGGAGAAACTGTTCAATAACGGTAAATCCGCTTACCTTTATTTCTCCACTACCTGCAGAAGCATTCATTACTGCATCATACAGATGCGTTCCTGCGCTTTTAGCCTTTTCTAGTAAGTCCCCATCCAGTTCAAGAAGCTTTTCAGATCTATTAATTGCTGCGGTGGTGTATCTGATATCCGAGGTTCCCATCGAGGCGGGGTCAGTTGGAGGTGCAGGGGTATTCGCTTGAGGATTTTGCAAATAGTGATGTTCGTCCAGTTGTACTACACCTGTTTCATCATCTATATATTCATTTGATCTATAAAATTCCAATTCGTTATCCTTACTTATAATTATCGAATTAATCTTATCCTTTAAATTGTTAGCATTAGAAAGCATGCAGTAGGTTTGAATTTCGCCTCCAAACTTAACCAGGGGATAATCTTCTCTATATAGTAAGTCTGTGAATGCGGGGTCGTCTTTTACACCAAAGCCCATGGTGGTGGTGTCGGTAAACTTGGGATCTATCGGATAGCTTTCCTGGGATACAGTAAGCCCTTCTGCGTCGGAGATATCTTTTATATTTGATGAAATTTGTGCCCCAAAAGTTACCGAGCCCTTTCCTTCTTCTGGGTTTGAAGCGGGGTCGTTTTTGTAGCCACCAAAAACAATAGCATTGCCGCTTTTTAAGGGATCTTGGCTTTCCATTAGGGCACCTAGCGGATCGCTCTTTGATGGATCTGCGGGGTTTGCTTGATAAGAAGACCCTACAATGCCGTAGGTGCTGGATGAAAGTGCGGTGCCTGCCTTGGCGCTGTAATACATTAGCATTTCAGGGCTCCAATAGTCGCTTCCCAAAGAGCACTCGCCGCCGCCGCAATCCGGATCCCACGGTTTTTTAATTTGGCTAATTTTCACTTCTTCGTCAGTATCAGGCTTAACGCAAATCACAGGGTCATACCCGGTTTCAACGTAATATTTATCCCAAATATCTTCAAAAGTGTTATAGCTGCTTAAGGACACCCCGGGTCCTGTTGTAGTCATTTCGCTTCGATATTCTTCAGTGTCCTTTGTGGGGTCAGGAAGGTCCTCCGGATTAACTCCGTAATTTATTCCAAAAGGATCAGTGCACTTTTTGTATGTTTCACAACTTATTCTTGGGAAAGTGTCGGGATCTAGGAACTTTCTTATCTTTATTCCCAAGCCCTCATTTTCCTGTAAACACATTCCAAAATGTGTTTGATTAAAGGCATAAGTAGCATTTGGATTTTGGGCATATCCAACCAATTCTAATCTAAAAGTCATTTCCCGTGGAAATAGCATAACCGCCTTAGCAGGTAATGCCGGGTAGAATGACTCAATTACATAAGGTTTCGCCTTATTTTCACCTTCTATGCCTCTAGTGTAAGTGTCCAGCTCGTATTTATCAGGGTCGCCGGTATCACACATGTTTTTCCACCAAATATCTTGACTTCGCCTGTCATATGTTAATGTTTTGCAGTCTTTTGACCAAAAGGAACCCTGATGGACAGATCCGGAGTTTGCTGCCCCCGCTATTACACTTGGCACTTTAGCAAAAATGTCCTCATAGTTATTTGGCGTAAACCTTTGGTCAGCCCTTTTTACGCCGCCTACAAAAGTGGTCTCTATTACTGTTTGATTCTTTTTAGCTTCTGATATTTCAACTGTAGACGGCACCTTTCCGGTTCCTTGGTTTCCCATGTCGCAGTTAATATGAACGTTACCCTTTAGGTCCATTATGCGAAATATTGATGGGGCAGGAGGAGGTGTGGCTGGGTCCCGGACAGCTATATCATTCGGGCATCTGGAGTAAATACTAAGATACGGATAGCTTTGAGTGGAATCCAAGCGGATGATGTCATCTAAATCATAAGTGCCGTCTTCCCGCTCGCAAGCCGTAACTAAGTATCTAATTTGCTGGCCGCCGACTACTCTCATTGGGCAGTAAAAATAACCGTCTTCGTTCGAATAAGTAGAACAATAAGGGTGAATGATGTTGCCGTCTAGCTTACATGTAGGCGAGGAAGGATCACATTCGTATATAAACACAGATACGTTTGGGACACCCTTATGTGACATTTGCATATTCCCTGACGCGGCAGACATAGCCTCGTCTTCTTCAAAAGCTTCTTCAGGATCGTGGCTTCGAATAATCCCGCATACAGAATTTTCATTTCCATTTGCCGGTTTAGGGCACCTTGAGCCTTCAATAAATTGGGAATCGTACATATTTTCGGCTAGGGTTTGTGTTCCAAACGCAAACAACAGGAATAATGTAACTAAAACCGCTTTATATTTCATAAATCAGTCTAAATTATAACCTACGGCTATTCGATACCAAAGGCCTTTTAACCTGATAGAATAACGGTATGGCATTACTATTAGTAAAAAATAGAAAAGCACTGTTCGACCACAGCCTTGTTGAAAAATACACGGCCGGTATTGTATTGGAAGGATACGAGGTTAAAGCGATAAAAGAAGGGAAAGCCAACTTCGAAGGATCTTATGTGAGGATACTCGACGGAGAGCCTTTCGTTGTGAATATGTACATAGGAAAATACTCAGCCCAAAGCCAGCCTTTTGAGGAATTGAGAGCCAGGGAGAGTCGCAAATTGCTATTAAACGGCAAAGAAATTGAGGAAATATATAAAGAGTTAGATCAAAAAGGGAAAACCGCAGTTCCACTAGCCTTAATTTTAGACAACAATCGAATTAAGCTTGAGTTTGCTATCGTTAAAGGGCGCAAGGACTATGAGAAAAAAGCAGTAGCTAAGGAAAAGCAGGTTTTAAAAGATTTAGAAAGAGAATCGAAAGAGGTACGCAAGCTGGTTTTTTGATAATATTAATTAATGCCTAATGAAACATTTGAATCTCCAAGACACGAAATTGATCTAAGCTCTTACTCGGAGAAAGAATTAATAGATCCTTTTAGATATTCACATAGAAAGCTAGCTCCCCAGGAGGAGGATCACCTTAAGAGGGAAATGCTCTCGCGTATCAGTGACCCAAAGAAACTGGATGCTTTGTTGGATGAACTCACTCTTAGTTCTGCTGGTTCAGACGGTATTGGGAGAAAATATCCGTTTAATGTTAATAAAGAAAAACTCGAAGGCTTGAGAAAGATGATAGATCAGGAATTGGACAAGCGTTATGGTATCGACGCAAAAACAGGTGCTCCTTTGGGGACTGAGAATAAGGAGGAAGATACAATGTACCAATGGTGGCCTAGTAGTGAAGATTTAGCTGCGGCGGATGAAGATGAGAGAGAGCGGTTTATGGATGCTAGAAGGGCAGCTATGCCGAAAGGTATTGCCCAGCGACAGAAATTTATTAAAAAACAGGGGTTAGAACCAGGGGATGAGAGGCTTGACGGGAATAAAAGAAAACCGGCAAGAGTTACACTAAAAAAACATAAACAACCCTTTGATGATGGTGATCACTACGATCCTACTGCTGTTAAGCAGAAAGTAATAAAGCAGGCTCACGGGGAGGAAGTTGTGGAGTCACTAGCTGATTCCAGGGAAAAAGAATCGCAAATGAGTCAGGAGGACATGTATGCAGAGGATGAAACAGAGCCCTCTTATAATCTTAGGAGAGATTTTATTTCAGGGATGAAGGAGGCGGATAAAGATAGCTGGTTGAAGCCGTGGAGGGATGGTAACCTGGAGGGCCCACTGAGTTGGAAAGCTGCTACGGAAGACAGCATGCAGGAGCCTCAAGCCGAAACGGATAGTTTTGATGCAAGTGATGAAGACTATATGAAGGGGACGAAAATGTCCAAAACCGGAGATCCAGAAGAATTTGACCTGTACCGCACAATAGGAAAAAGGGGTTTGGAGCCTGAGATGCGGGCTCGTAAGGGCAGAAGGGTGCCTCAAGGTGAAATAACCACCCTCGTGTAAAAAAAGATCCATAGGATATGTATATAAATCCTATGGATCTAGAGTCTGGCTACTTACCGGTGCTCACATCGACATTAATGTTTCCCTGTGTACACACGCTTGCGGGAACGGCCGTCCAATCTATAGTGATCAATCCGGCGGAGGCTAAAAGAATCAGCTCCTCGCAGGATACCCCGTCTTCCAAGTTCACCAAGGCTTTGATCATATTCAGGGTTTGCTCAAACTCCGCAGCTTGAGCCATTACCATCTGAAGTCTGGCTTCGGATGCAGCTTTTTCAGCCTCGGCAATCTTAATAGCGTCCTGCTGTTTTTGCAGGGCTAATTCAGATTCTGCCGCCGCAGTACGCAAAGCATCGTCATTAAAATTGCGGCTTCTGATGTTAACGTAGGTGATGATCAACGGAATACCTTTTCCGTCGATACCCTCTTGGATTTTTTTCTGAGTCCTACTTTCACACTCAGCCTTTCCTTCGGGGCTTTCCAGTTGCTCCTGGTTCATACCAGAGCACACGGAACGCAGATTGTCGCGTGTTGGGCCCTCGACGTTGTCGATAACGGCTTTAATGAGATCTCCAAAATTTCTGAACATCTCAAGTTTCGCCGGACTGCCTTTTGGATCCAATACCCGCACTCCAACATCCACGTTGAATTCTGCTTGCCGATCACTGTCTGCAAAATTAATGCGGGTGATAACAGTTCCGCATTGAATAGGTGCCGATTGACATGCCGTATCGTAGTTTTCGTCGAACACTTTTGTATCAAGCGTTCTGTAACGAAGCTCCTCTAGGGTATAAATCTTTGTGAGGATAGGCACGGTATTAAAATGAGTGCCCGGGGATAGATACACCACGGTTCCGTCACTCTCGACGAAGATGCCGAATTGGCTAGACCCGACTTGTACCGCTTTGTCCAGATTCCACCGGGATTTCATTTCCTCCATGTATACCCCAGGATTGGGAATCCGGAACTCATACTTGCCGTCATTGGTCATTCTCCAGGCGAGTTCATCGACTCCGACGACCAGGTAAGGTTCTACTTGCCAGTTCTTCATGAACTGATCAGGGTAGATGCCCGGAGCGTTAAGTATTTGAATAGTACCATCGGTTTTCTGATTCCATGCCAGTTGTCCCTGCTCAATTTTTAATGCATGCTCTATTTCCCATCCTTCAATGGGAACTCGATAGCACTCTGTTTGGGCAATTCGAACAATCATTTTGCCGGGTTCATTTTCTTTCGCCAAATACTCATATTGGTATGCGATTTGACCCGGTCTTAGGCACAAAGCATCTTTGATCAGTAATTCGTCGTCCCCCTGGGGGATATTTTTGTATACCCTTGGGGGCAAATTGACAGGCTTGCCTTGGTAATGAATGACACCAATTTGGAAGGTGCCGACTTTAAGTCGATTCACCTGCTGGTATCCGGCAGTTTGCTTTGAGGAGGAAATATACTTAGCATCTCCCCAGATCTCAACAAATTTTGCCAGATCAGCATCATCCAAGGTTACTGGATCCCTGCCGTTCAAGAAAGTTTTCAGAGCCGCTACGCTTTCAATAGACTCGTAGCTATCCTGCACCTTCACGTAGAAGGTTTCCACTTTAGCGGTACAGGCCGCTAAAAGCATGTTAATCAATATCACAACCACAATAAAAAACCGTGCTTTGTTTTTCATTCGACTCTCCTTGTCGTAATAAAAGGATAATCCTCTAAACAGAGGAATTTGGGCTATTTTACAGCATTCTGTGAGCCCAGTCAACCTATAGGGTTGAACTACCGCCTGATAAATGCTAGAATTCGATCACTTTACAAAGGAGAGTTGTGATGAAAAATTACACAAAGTCGTTGTTGATTCTAGTACTAGTAGGCATTCTTGTGTCGTGTGTCCCGGGTCCTATCGATTCGATATCTCAGGCTACGCGCGTTCCAAAGGAAGATGTTAGGACTTATGAGCCGTTTATGGCAGGATATACTGCCTACAACGTTCCTGTGACGGATCTCTCGGGGTTTTCAAGTTCTTATAATTCGTTGCTCATGGTCGTATTTGTTCCGAACTTCAGCACAACAGGCCCGACATTGCAGTGTGTGTTTATGAAAGTATACTCTGGCGGCGGTCCTTCCTGTGTAGTTCTGCAAGCAACATCAGACCGATAATTTTAAATCCCCAAGCGGATATCTAGTTTTCTGCTTGGGGTATTTTTGCGGCCAATTGCCCGCAACCCCCTTCTATTCCAACTCCGAAGCTTTGTCTTAAAGTGTTTTGAATGCCAAGTTTATCCAGAGTTTTCGTAAATATTTCTACTCTTTTTGTGGAAGGGGTATTAAAGTGCTTTTCCGTTTGGCCAGGGTGAAATCTTATTAAATTAACATGATACAAGTAACTTTTTTCGCCTTGCTTTTTAATTAGTCTAGCAAGTTCTTCGGCATGCCCAATAGAATCATTCACATTTTCAAGCAAAATATATGCAATAAACACCCGTTTGTTAGTTTTCTCGACGAATTCTTTTAGAGATAACATAACATCATTTATAGGATACATTTTTGTGATTGGCATCAGCTCCAACCTTTGTTCATCGAAAGGGGAGTGTAGGCTAAATGCCAGTTTTACCTCGGGAAATTCTTGTTGCAGTCTTTTTATGCCCGGAATAATCCCCACAGTTGAAACACTAACGTGTCTTTTTCCAAATCCCAAGCCTTCTTTGCTCGTAATTATCTTTAAAGCATCAAAAACGTTTGGATTGGCAAATGGCTCCCCCATGCCCATAAATAGAATATTGTTAATTTCCTGGCCATTACCCAAGAAGAACAGTATTTGGTCGGTTATTTCATCTACAGATAAGTTTCGCGTAAAACCAAGTTTCCCTGTGGTACAAAAAGTACATCCTAAAGCGCATCCCACCTGTGAGGATATGCACAAGGAATTATGAACGTAATCTCGGGAATCATTTGGTTGAAATGACATTAAAACTGCTTCAATTTTACAACCGTCTGTTGTTTGGAATAGCACTTTGGTTGCCTGCTCCTCTTTTGATTCTGTAACTTTTGTGAGTGTTAGCGCCGAATCTCCCATTTCCGACACCAAGTTATTACGCAGTTCCAAGGGAAGCGATGTCATGGCCGAATAGGAAAACTTGTAGTTTTTATATATTTCTCCCAATATCTGCTTACCCCGATAAGAGGGGGAATTTGTTTTGGTCAATATTTCTGCTATTTTGGTAGCTCTTGTGCGTAACAATTCAATTTCCATTGGGGAGATTATACCAGTAAATATAAAAAAACCGCTGGAGTAATAAGTTCCAGCGGTTAGAACACTATCAATATACTTTTTCTATCCGTAAGGTGCGTATTTCCCCCTCAACTTGGATATGAGTGTGATATTCCCATTCACTTTCCTCGAACATAGTCTGTCTGAAGCGGAGCAAAGCAATGCATAACACGCCCCCGCCATGGCCATCTGAATCATCCAAAACAATCTCAACAGGCTTTCCGTTTTCATCGAATCTAATGGCTATCTTTGCTTGTTGGTTAAAAACGTTTTCGAATAAATTAGCTTGCTTCTCGACGGGTGTTGTAAGCAGAAACCTTCTTACTGCGGCCCGATTGTCCACCAGTTCGATCCCGGTTGTCTTGTCCCCCACATAACATCTAAGTGGTCTTCCCGCGCATTCTCCGGGTGACACTACCTGCAACACATCTTTACCGAACAGAAACATTCTTGCAACAAAGGGTTTTAATTTCATGCTACCTCCAGAGTTATATGTATTATAGGTTATTATTACAGAAAAAACAACCACGCTTTGACGAGCCGATAGTATTTGTAGTATAATCCATCTAATTCAAATAAAGGAGGTCTATTATGACAGATCAGAAAAATGATGAGGGAAAGGAACTTCTTCATAACCTGTTCGTAGTTACGCTTTTCGCAGTGAGGCAACCGGAGATACGATGTAATTTGTCTCGCTTTCGGCACATGCTGTCAGGTCCCTTAAATGAGGTTTGGCGCAATGAGTGGGCACCCCTACATGTTCCCGAGTGGTACTATTCCGGGGAAGCAATGAAAGAGAAATTGGTTGATGTTCTTGTTGCTCACTATGTTGAGCTTACCATCCTGCCTGGTTATTGCGGAGACTTTGGTAGTGAGGTAAGAATGATTGAATCCCTCGCGGTTCAATTGCAACCTCTTCCGGAACACCTGTCCGAGTGGGATGCTCAGTGGGAGAGCGTGATCATACCTAAGATAATTTCTATGGCCAAGGAACGTGGTATTGATCTGTAAATAAGTTTCGCAAAGCCCGGATACTTTAACTCCGGGCTTTTTTTGTGGAAAAAATACCTCTCCCGATAAATAGAGAGAGGTTTAAAGCCGTCCATTAAGGAGTCAAGATCATTCCTTCGTTGGCCAAATCGTTTAACACTTCAAGAAATATTTCCGTACTTTCAAACTTCAAGGCTTTTTGAAGAAAACCTACTTTTTTTGGATTAATATAGGCGGGTTTGCCTTTCAGCACCTTTTCTATAATTGTCTGCTTTAGAGCACTCTTTAAAGCCTTTTCCGGATCCAGGTGTTCAACCAAACAGTCATTACCCAAGCCCATCCGCAGATACTTAACTAGTTCCTTTGTCTCAACGAGATCAGAGGAGAATATTAGGTTCTTACCATGCTTTCCGCCGCATGGAAAACCAAGATTTTCTAAAGCCTTTTGGTTTGAGGGATGAGCCACCAAATGCATTCCGATAATACCTAAACAGGCCTCGGACTCGTGAGTGGCAACAACAATCTGCTCAGGCGAAACAACAATCTGCTCCGGCGGAAGATCGTTTTGGAGTAAAATTTTGTAAGGCATAAACACCTCCTTTGGGTGCTGAATTGTAGATTTTGCTTATTATATCAAAAAGTCTGAACCCAATCAAACTATAGGGTGTGAAGCGGTACTTGGAGGTTAGACGTATACTTATCATCAGGAGTATATGAAAAAATACTGGGTTTTGTTTAAATCCTATCTATCTGCAAGCTTAGAATATCGTGGGGCCCTTTTTACTTGGCTGCTCGTAGAACTAGTTTCTTTATCCTCTGCCACTTTTTTATGGTTGGCCGTTTTTCGAACCAATCAAACTGTTGGAGATTACGACTTTGGGCGAATTGTATCTTACTATCTTTTAGTACCGGTAATTGGGGGATTTACCTCTATTTTTGTTAGTGAGCATTTGCCCCGAAAAATAAAAGACGGTGCCATCTCAATCGACTTGCTAAAACCTTATAGCATTTCGGCAATAAATTTGCTTAACCAGTTTGGTATTAAGCTTACGCAGTTAACAATAAAACTACCCGCTTATTTGTTTGCAGGTATATTTTTCACCCATTTTTTTAATATTCATCTCCAACTAATTTACCTGCCCTTAGCATTATTTATTTGTATATTTTCCTATCTTTTGCACTTTTATTTGGATTTAGCTTTAAGTTATTTGGCTTTTTGGGTTGATGATACATGGTCATTTGGGCTAATAAAAACGGTAGCCTTGATGGTTTTCGGAGGTTTGTCCTTTCCTTTAGACCTGGTTCCCCAAAATTTCCGTTTATTGTTTGATTTGTTGCCCTTTAAATACATATATTTCTATCCTGTAAAAGTGGCCCAAGGCGGTATGCCTGCGAACCAGCTTGTTAGCCAGCTCGTAGTTTTGTTAACGTGGTTAGTGTTTTTCTTTATCCTTGGAAAATTGCTTTGGTTCAAAGGAATTAGAAAGTACGGTGCGTATGGCAACTAAATTAAGAAAATATCTAAAGTTATACCTAAAGCTAGCCAAGTTTTCAGCATCTCTCGAAATGGAGTATCGATTTTCATTTATCCTGGAAGTTTTTGTTGAGGTGGCTTTCTTTTTTGTAACGTTATTTGGTATGCGAGTGGTTTATTGGAACGTTTCGGAAATTGCGGGATGGCATTTTAATGAGCTTTTGGTGTTGCTTGGAGTGAATATGGTTTTTACCGAGTTAGTTTTAGGCTTTGTCTTTATTTATAATTTGAGGGAACTGCCTTTCAAAATTGCAAAAGGGGATTTGGACATGATTTTACTAAAGCCCATCAATTCTCAGTTTTCAGTGTCTTTGTGGAGACCTTATTTCGCGTTGTTCCCTAGTGCGCTGGCCGGAATAGTTGTGGCTGTTGTAGGTTTTACAAGAGGTGGTTTTGCTTTCAATCCTATTATGTTTTTGCCTTTTTTACTTATTTTTAGCTGTGGCTTAGTTATTGCCTATTCCATAGGGATGCTAATTTCAACGCTTTCGATGTGGTTTATTAACGCCACGCCTTTACCCATGTTGGCACAGCAACTTTTGTTTGTAGCAAGAAATCCGTACAGTGTGTTTTCAGGTGCTTGGAGAATTATATTTTTAACTTTTTTACCGATAGCTTTTATGGCTAGTTTTCCCGCTTCTACATTGCTTGGGAAGTTGGAGCTTTGGTGGTTACCGGCGAGTGTGGCATTAGCCGTAGTTTTTTTATGGGGCTCTAATGTGTTTTGGAAATTTGCATTGAAAAAATACTCGGGTGCTAGTTCGTAATATTGGTGGAGATGGCGGGAATCGAACCCGCGTCTTGGTACCGTTCTCAGTATAAACACTACAAGCTTAGCCAAAAATTATCTTAATACAGGCAAGGTTTTTGGCGACCTAATCCTGTAAGCAGGCAAAATTTGTGTGGTTATTCCACTTAAAAACAAAAGCTATGCCACAACTTATGTTTCGCACCCCGGTTTTATAAGACCTAGCAACCCCTCCGGGTAGAAGCGGTTAGATCTTGCACCCTAATATTAGGCTGCAACACTTGCGAAGGCTGGAACGCCTACGAAAGCATCTGCCATTTGATCGGCATTTATAGTTTTGTACCTTTTATAGAAGTGGTACGCTTCTGCTTGCATTCATAAGGAAAAGTATCAATCAAAGCCTGTACATCCCCAGAGCTGTTTCCTACAATTTGTATTATAACATGGAAAGTGACTTGCACCTTATAGTGTGATAAAATTCATGCAAATCCAAGGAGGATGAGATGAAAAGTAAAATCAAATTGTCTGCTATCTTGATTTTGTCTGCGCTTATCGGAGCAACTATCCCAATGTTTACGCTTTGGGGAGACTTTGGGAATGCAACTAACCTCAATATATTTGCAGGTGGCTTTGTTTCGCTATTGTTTTCAGTGCTTCTATATTGGGGTTACAGCCGAACTTGGGTTACCCGCCCGTCGTTTGACACACTTATGAACACTCCCGCAGGAAATTGGGTTGTTGGCGCTAACGTGATCTTTTATATGATAGGGACGATCATCTGCTTCGTGGCGATTCTATTAGCCTGATGTTCCTTGGCCTGCAAATTTTCTTGCAGGCCTTTTAGTTTCCATTTTTATTAGAATTTCCCTACTTGATGAAGTATCCAGCGTTAGTATACTAGAGGATGTTAGCGATCTATTACTATAAGGCTTGGTCTTGATTTGTATGATAACTATGCGGTGCGTGGGTTTGTGGATAACATATGGAAAACTTATTAAATCTCATATTTCCCCCAAAATGTTTATTTTGCTCCTCTACCGGTGCTATATTTTGCGAAGTTTGTTTAGGAAAATGTGTGGTATTAAATCAGATAGAAACTCTTAAGAACCAGGGATTTAATTTTGAACTTAAGTTGCTCTCGATATTTTCTTATGAAGGCTTGGTTAGATTGTGCATCAAAAAATCTAAATATCAGGCCAAGCAGTTTGCAGCTCTCAAAGTGTTGGCTTCTAGGGGTGTTACCTACTTAAAGCCATATTCCAGTTTCTTTGGAAATTTCTATGTTATGGCTGTTCCGCCATCGGAAAACAATTTAAGTAAAAGGGGGTTTAATCAGGCCGATGTAATTGTTCATGTTCTAGCAAAAAACTTGCCTATAAGAACTTTCAGTAAAAACCCATTACATAGGTTAAAAGCTACAGTTTCTCAACACTCAAAATCCAGAGTAGAGAGATTCAACACACTTAAAGATGCTTTTTGGGCGGATGCCTCACTTGTTGCGGGGAAAAACATATTGTTGGTTGATGATATTTGCACATCAGGTGCAACTTTTTTTGAATGTGCTAAGGCATTGAAGCGTGCGGGAGTGAAATCTATTGGCTGTTTTGCTTTATCTAGGAGGCTTTTATAGTATAATGGCGAATGTGGAGGGATGGCAGAGTGGCCAAATGCGACGGTTTGCTAAACCGTGCCCGGTTTACTGGGCCCGTGGGTTCGAATCCCACTCCCTCCGCCAGTAATTTGCGATAGGCCTTTAGCGTCTTGGGCAAATTGCTTGATGAAGCAAGTGGATTCGAATGCCGCAGCCGCGACGGCGGCGAGGCGGGGTCGACGGGATCGCCAGTAGGCGAGAACCGGTGACCGAATCCCACTCCCTCCGCCACATGTGCCCTATAGTATTGACTTTTTCTAGGTTTTACCCTATAATTACGGTATAAATGTTTTCCAACTAACCTTGCTTCTCTTGCCACTAGAGAAACATTGTATTGCCCAGATAGGAGGAATAAATGGCGAAAATTAGTATTACTGCCACGTATGGTCACGCGCGAAATGGCGAGAACACTGTGCAAATGGCTGATGTTTCACTGCCGTTTGTAACTTGTGATGAGGCATTCTCGCATCCGTCTCTCGAGAATAAGTACAAGGGCGAACTTGTACAAATAGATACCCCAGCGGGTTTAATTTATGTGGATGGTTCAGGAGAGGTGGTTTTACCAAGGGCAATGGAAGTTACTTTGTGGGATCCCAAGCTACAAGTGGGCTTGGCCACTTTTGTAACTACTTATTTTAAGATCCACCGGTTGCTTATGCTTACGATTAAAATAGATGGGGACAATCAAGCACTGGTATTTAGAATTAAGTAGGTAGGACACTACCTCAGAGAAAAAGAAAAATTCTTAAATACAGGGTTTACCAGTGAAGTTTATTGGCGAGTTACCAAGATTCTATGAATCAATAACTCAAACGACCCAACATTAGATATACTCTAAAAAGGAGAATCAAATGTTGGGGCCTAAACAGAGTCTTTCATTTATGGAAGATTGCGATTAGGTTATAACTACTAAATTTTTTTACTGACCAATAGATATTTTCCAATATCACCCCACATTCTCCGCCATTCATCAAAATCAGTACTTCTTGAAGTATTCGTAAGTTCTAACATTTTACTAGTTCATATTATTTTGGAACTATGTAAATGCTATACTAATCTTATGTTAGGTAGTTTAGGATTAATTCCTTTTATAAAACGGGATAAACCAGGGGGAAACACTCCTTTGCACAAATTTTTGGCTGTAGCTTTGGTTGTTGGTGCTGGTTTGTTAGTGATTTACTTCATATCAAAGATATAGGTCTTGGAGAAAAAAGTTCCAAGTGCGTCCCACTCCCTCCGCCATGTATCAATATCATTGCTACGGCAATCTTTCTTTAGTTCCAATATCACGGGTTTTTTTCGTAATTCCCTTCTTGTGAAAAATATATTAATATGTTTTTACATACACCCAAAGGAGAAAATATGGTTACTTTTAATCCCTACGATTTGAGCCACATTGCTTGTTTAACCGAATGGTTTAATGATAGGAGAAGCTCTGGGCATCGTCCGTTTCCATTCTTAAGCCTTGCTACAGTTAATTCTACCACCAAGCCCACAATAGCTAGGGGTTTGTTGAAGGCAGATACTCCCTCAGAAGGCGATGTTAAGAAGAGTGAAGGCGAGGGTTTAGGTTAATGACTTACATGCCCCTTTATTTGCTAAAATATTAGCTTATTAAAGGGGTTTTGTATTGTTTTGATTAAAATAGTTCCCAGTGCGTTCCATGCTCTTCACCATGTAAAAGTACAGGGTCCTTTAGCGGCAACCGGAGGAAGGCTAAGTTGACAATATGCAAAACCTATAGTATAATTAACTAGCATTCCTTCGAACACCTATAAAAATACGGAGAGATTGTATGAATGAGAATAAGAGAGCAATTTCGGATTTTTGCACGGCGGTTGTGCTCACAATCGCAGTGGTGCTTCTGTTCCTGGGAAAGTTTATTCCCACCCCGGCGGAAGTTGTACTACGCATCGTTGAAGTAATATGCGCCGGTATTGGCTCAATTCTTCTTTTTCAGCTGAAGAAAAACAGCCAGGCCATGTTCTTAGCTATGGTAGTAGCCATATCGTTCACTACCATGTTGCTGACGCTTACTATCCAGTAGACAGCCTTTGTTTCAGAAGTAGCCCCCAAGTGGTTTTGCCATCTGGGGGTTTTTTGCTTTTAATGCTATTATCCACTAATAAATCAATTGTGAATAAACCAGAGAGAGAGGAGAAACCATGGCAAGAATTGTTAATCCTACACCCGGAGATCCTTTTGGAGAAGGACACCTATGCGATTATTTGCGAGAATCTATTTGGCTGAATACAAATTCAGGCATACATTATCTGTTACCAAAACCTTACGAGTACGCAGATTTTGAAATACTAAGCTTGGACCCGGCAAAACTGGTTCCCTTGGCGAAATACGTATTAAGAGGAAATCTGGCTATCTTAGAGTCCCTAGAAAAAGAATTGTTGCCTGAGGGCTTCGACATTTTTAACCTGCGGGGTATGGTGCAAATAGATGAAAACAACCTAATTTGCCCGCCCATTATAGAGGTTTGGCACCAAGATCCTCACAAGTACGATGGTCGCAAGGTAATAGTTGACGGTTTACACCGCTGTTATATTGCACACAAAAGGGGAATTGCAATAACATGCGTTTTGATTTCGGGGAAAATATCCAGCGATTTACCGGTGTTGCCCTTAACGTGGAATGATGTTTTGGAACAAGACTCTGTTCCCAAAGACAAGCGTAACTACCATCCCGGGATACCACCACCATGGAAACCTCATGAGGTTTATAGACAGACGTTTCCGGGGTCTACAGGACCAAGAATGCCAAAAATCTAGTTTTGGAAAAATTACCCAGTAGTTAGCTAGAGATCTAATTGCTGGGTTTTTCGTTATTAGAGTGAACTTACTAGGATATCCAAGATCTTTGACTTATGTGATAAAATCAGGCATATCAGAAAGACATACCAATACAAATAGGAGAGTGTCTTATGTACTTCGGAAAAGATTTTTGGATGATACCCTACTATGACAAAACCGGGGTGGACGTTCGTGGCAAGCTGAAGGAAATGGGGTTCAAAATCGGGCGACTGTATAACGATATCCTTTGTATGGTAAACCCACCGGCTGGGTGGAAGGCAGAACAAGCGGACAGAGAAAAGCCGGTAATAGTGCCCCAAGCGTATCCTTCAACCAGTGTGGAGTGGACTGACGGGTACATTCTTTTCGATCAGGAGGGCAATCCTCGAATTCAGGCGACTCACTATCATAGTGATGAGGAAGATTTGGAGGACGAGGACACCGGCTGGTTAGTGTTTGTTTAAAGTAAGGGAGGATGTTGAGATAACTTCAAAGCATCCTTTTTCATTTCTTTAGTGATACTATTAGTTTATGGTTGCTCTCGATGGTGAAAAACAATTACAGGAATACCTTAGTGGAGAGGATGTAATGGCACTCTTGGAGGTGGCAAGCAAATCTTTGGCAGACAAATCGCCGGAAGATAGATCTGCGGAAGTTCAACACAACTGTCGTTACACACTTCCCGGTTTAGAGTACTTTGGTGCTGACCATGCTTATAATAGCGACCACCCGCAATTTGCTTTAATGAAGAAAAGTTTTCAAGAATTCGTCGATAAATATCCTAATCCCGTCGTTTTAGTGGAGTCATCCTTGCCCAGGCAATCACCTGATAGTGAATCAGCTATAGCAAGAGACGGAGAACGAGGGTTTGTAGCATTCCTCGCAAGAGAAAGAGGAATTGCCGTCGAATGCCTGGAGCCTAGCCGTAAAGACGAAATTGAATATCTCCAGAAATATTTTAGCGAAGAACAAATTGAATGCTACTACTTCTTGCGGGCTATAAGGGGTTACCAGCTACCTCGGGCCGAAGGATCCTCGAAGGTAGAATTTGACGTATTAGCAAGAAGTATCCTGGCTCACCACGAGACTATGTATGGGAAGTTGGCAGGGTGGGAACATTTTGGGTTTAACTTGGAACATCTTAGGCGTATATATAACGAACTAACAGGAGAACCCTTGGATTTTTATAAAGGTGTTGATGTTGACCCTAGAGGAGATGCAAGCGTTATTAACCAAGTAGCCAATAAATGCTCACTCTACCGAGATTTTTGCCACTTAAGAACCATTAAGGAGCAACTTGAGGCGGGAAACCAGGTTTTTGTAGTAAATGGCAAAGAGCATGCTGTAATCCAAAAGGCGGTATTAGAAAGACTCTAAGTTTTTTTCGCTCCAAATGGTACTATATACTCATGAGGTTAAGTAATATAACTGATTTTTTTAGTATCACTCAGAAAGATTCGAGAAAGCAGGCAGAAAAGGAACAGGTTTTAGAGAAAAAAACTTTAGGCCCAAAAGAAATTTTCATGGAGTGGACTGCAGCTTCCCGGCCACACAAAGATTTTATAAATATAAAGCTGTCCAGATCCCTCACCATCATCGCGCTTTTTGTAGGTTTCTTGCTTGTATTAATGAAAGAATTCGTTCTTATTTTTTTTGTGGCAAGCATTTACTTTATTCTGTATGTATTATCAAAATTCAGCCCCGAACAAGTTCATTACGAAATAAGTAATCACGGAGTTTCTTATGGGGATGATATGTATTATTGGGAAGAGTTAAAGCAATTCTTCTTTATGAGCAACTCAGGATTCGATATTTTGGCTATTGATACCTTTGTAGGTCTTCCAGGCAGACTTTTCCTTACAATTGATGCTCGCCAAAAAGAAGCTTTACACAAGTTCTTAGTGGAGAAAATACATTATATCGAGGTTGAGCCCAAAAACGTTTTTGATAACCTTTATTCAAAAATATCCTCTAAAATAAAATTCTAAAAAAACCGCGACAGCTTTGTTAATTGCAATCGCGGGGTCTCTGCTATAATGGGCTAGTTGTGCACCCGTAGTTCAGAGGATAGAACGCAAGGTTGCGGACCTTGAAGTCGGGGGTTCGAATCCCTCCGGGTGCACCAGAAAAGTGGTGTTGCTAATCCCAAATTACGAATCTCTTTTCGTGGGGGTCTTCAGTTAGAGGTCTTAACCTTCCACTTATGATCGCTTTGTTACTATCTATAATGGAGGCGAAAAACCCGGACCAAAGAGACAGATGTTGGTTTATTTCCAGGCAATCCCAAGTATCTGGAATTACCATATAATAACCACCCTGCTCTATCACTACTTGAGTCAACTTTTCTCCCACTTCCCCGGGTTTATTTAAAAGGTTTTCAAAATAAAATCTGTCGGTTTCGTTTGGAAAAACCTGAACCTTTTTCACACCAGCAAGTATTTTACCTAGAGACTGAATGTGCAACCGTAACATGCTTTCTCTCCTTTAGTTCCATGATTGGCTTTCTTATCTCATATTCACATTAATATATCAAACCTGTCTAAGTATAGATTATATTGTATAATTCAGCCGAAAAGGTTTTTGGGCCGTTAGCTCAGTTGGTAGAGCGCTGCATTCGCATTGCAGAGATCGCCGGTTCGATTCCGGCACGGTCCACCAGGGGTCTAATAAAATTAGACTTCAATTGCTTTTTACCTATTAACGCTATAAGATCAATACAATTCCAACGAAAGGATGGTAATAATGGCTCAAACTTGGGAACCTATTCTTGTGTATACAGCAGAAGTTAAGTGCAGAATCACACTTGTACGAGCATGGAAGCCTGACAATATGCAAAACGGATTACATCTAACTTTTGAGGTTTTTCCTAACCTGGGTTTCACGGAAACTGGTGTGGACCAATCTGTGTGGAAACGCAAAGTACAGGAATACGTCTTTTCACTTGGGGCCCAATTAACCGGCCTAAGTGCAAAAGATTTCTGTGAAATTGGATGGAGTGTAGGTCCTTGTATTACGATTTGCACAAGCAAGGCTCCGAAAAAACAAGTAGTGTTGTAACAGTCGCGCAAACAGGCTCTAGGACTTATATTTCCCAGGCCTGTTTTTTTATATAAAGGTGCTGGAGCTGCTCCGGAGGGTTATCGCTATTCGAGTTGTGGTTGTTATCACAGGGAAATTCCTTGGGGTTTTGTTGTGTAAGAGCTGCTCTAGCGTTAGAGCTGCTCTCCGGTGATACACTTATCATATGGCTAAAAGTGAACTACCCACCGACATAAATACCCTTGCGGAAAAAGTTATTAATTACAACGAGAATATACTGGGGGCACCTTGGAAAGCTTCCCCTGAGGAGCCTTACGCTCTTAGGAATTTAAACCCCGACAGGTCACAAGATACTCAAAAAATTAGGGATATGGATCGACACCCGGAAACACTTAAGTGGATGGATCCGGGAAAGCCGGCTTCTGTGGAGGAATTGAGGTATTTTATGGAATTAAACCCGAGCGCAGAAGTGGATCCAAGAATAATGTGGGCAGTAGTAAATAAGAAAAACGAAATTCTGGGTTGGGTCCAGTTCTACCCCGACGAACACGTGGAGCGATTTAAGGGAATATATGACTTGCCCGAAAACGCTTTGGTGTTAGAAGTTAGTTATTGCAAAAACCTAGTCACATGGCCGAAATACAAACACTTCATAAGGGAGAGGGACAACCTTAACGGGGAAGCCTATCAGGGAGTGGCTGTCAACGGTCTCAAACAATCAATTATCCGAATAAGTCAAATTGAGAAGGGGATGACCGCTGATGGAAAACCTGCAAGGCCAATATTTTTGACGGCTTATATGGATCCTACTAACATGCCTTCGGAAAAGGTTGTCGAAAAAAATGGGTTTGAGAACTTGGGAGAAATGCCCTACGACGAAGATGGTTTTATGGTAAATGTCTGGATCAAGAAATTGGATTAGGTTTGACTTCCTGGCAACTGTAAACAAACACAACCGGAATACCTTTTGGTCCAAAGGTCTTTTCCAGCTTGTTGCAATAGGTCCCCACACTGATGGGTCTATCAAAATCCACGCTTTCTACCACATAATTCACCTGGGGTGAAAATTCCCGCGTTCGCTTGCCTTTGTGAAAATAAGAAAACGCCTCGTAATTATTTGGAATAAACACTACCTCATCCCTTGGCTTAGTGTTTAAATACATCGCTGCTTGGGCAAAATACTCGCCACTGTTTTCATAAAACCCGGTTTTTAGGGCAATTTGTTCAGAACCTGATATTGGAGAGTAGAACGCTGAATACACCGGTGAGTATTTGTAAATCCCGAACACTAATATAAAAAAGTGTGTGACAAGCAGTAGCGCTATTAACTTAGTATTAAGCTGGTTTAGTGCGAATACAGCTAACAATACAATAGATGGAAACAAGATTATTGAGTATCTATCAATTTTCTTGTCGGCTAAAGTCAAAACCACGAGTAATAACGAAAAGAACACTTTAAGCCACAGTGGGCTCTTTTTATTCGTCAGGCTCATGATGGCTAAAAATAGTGTGACGGCGCTCAGCTTAAAAAATAATATTATTGGGTAGTAGAATAACGATTTGAAACCTGTGAAATACTGTCCCCGAATATCTTCTCCGACCGCTTTTGTAACAGCGATAAGCAAATTGGTTCCAACTTCCAAAGGTGCCGCTCCAAAAGCAGGGAAAAGTAAAACGAAAACGAGTATAAAAGTTGTAAAAATGGTGAGTAGTGGTTTTATTGCACGTTTCCTTAAGATAACAACACAGGTAATGATAATAAACACCGCGAAAATTAACGAAGTTAGCTTTGATAACACAGCTAGTGCTAATAGCCCTCCCGATAGGATAGCTAGGAGTGGATTCTTTTTGTTTATATATACAAAAAAAGCTAACATAGCTGTAAATCCAAAGTAGGTCTCTAGCGAAGTGAGATGCACCCAACGATCGATTCCTAAAAGATAGGGTTCAGTTGCAATAAAAAATGAGTACAACAGTGATATGCGCTTTCCGTACATAATCCTCAGTAATTGCGTTTGGAGCAAGAGTAGTGCAAAAAGTGTAAAAGTGATTAATTGCTGGGTCTGCCGGTTAATTTTTACATACTCATCTGAATTTTCCAGGTATGGCCAGCTTTTATTCAGTTGGAAATTTATCGCATCCAGCCACATCAGGGTTACTCCAGGTTGGTAGTGTTGATAGGTTTCTTTGTAATTTGCAGTCTTAATTGCCTCCAAAAACTTGATGGATCTTCGATGCCATCTAGCTGCGTCGGAGTTGGAAATATCATTTCCCAAGCTATGAAGCCGTAGTCCTAAAAAAAGTGCAAATGTGAAGGCTAATAATAGCCAATATTTGTTGGAGATAGTCATCTAGCAAATTATACTTGATGTTGTCACGTACATGGTAAAATTGCCGTGCGCGGAGGGATACCGAAGTGGCCATACCGGGCTGGTCTCGAAAACCAAGCGTGGGGCAACCCACACGAGAGTTCGAATCTCTCTCCCTCCGCCAGCAAAAGTGCTTATTTTTCCAGAATTTTACTTACGTATTCGTCATCTAGTCCCAGCTTTTTTAGTGCTTTGATGCTGGGTTTGTAACGATAGTGCTCGATGTCTATATTCAGATTAGGTTTAACAGCCACGCCTTCTTTTTCAAGTAAACTCTTTTGTAATAGTGGGGCATCCGGACTTAAGCCCTTGATACTTATCCTTCCCGCGTTGTTGATTACTCTCCACCAGGGTACGTTTACCTCACTTTCGCCCAGGCTGTGCAATATCCACCCGATTTGCCGAGCAGCTTGGGGAACGCCGACCATTAGCGCGATTTGCCCATAACTGGCAACCGTGCCCTTTGGGATTAATTTTATGGCCGCCAAAACATTGCTTTTAAACGGGGACATAGTATTATTCTACACACCAAATCCGAAACAGCGATAGGAGTGAAAACATGTCGGACACTTTAGATAAGTTTAAAAAATCTGTGCAAACGTTGGTATCTGAGTTGGAAGTTAAATCCCCTCAGGCGGCAAAAGTGATTAAGGAATGGATTGAACTGCTTGCCGACGAAACCAAGTCTGATCAAGCCGAGGCAAAAATTAAGGAGCTTCCTAAAATGAGTGAGTTGTCATATGAGGCCATGGATATTCTTGCCGAGATTATTTCCCAAGCAAGTATGTATCAAATGAGTTTGTCCCGGTAAAAAGAAAAGCCCCCGAAAATCTTTACAGAAATTCGAGGGCGATTTTTGTCTAGAAGAGCAGGAATGAAGCGATCGAAATTACCAGGACAGATAAAAGGGTGATCACAACCTTCCCCTTCACCGTTATAATTCCATCGGGCCAGCTGATTTCGATTGGGCCATTGTGATCAACCACCAGGCTTGAGCGGTTATTTGTATGAGTGGTTTCCTGCTTTGGGCTCACAACAGGTACCTTTGGCGCTGTAGGCTTTTTAACAGCCGCTTTTCCTCTGGGCTTGCGCTCAGGTCCGTGTCCAAAACCTTCCAGCCAGTAGTAGGTCGCTCGGTTATACTGCTGCTTCCGAATCCCTTTCGCGGTGCTTTCCTTAAGTGCCCTGCTTACAATTACCATCCGCTGCGACTTTGTTAACTCGGTGCCTAGTGCCTTGCCAATTTCTTCAAAAATCTGTGAACCGGTGATGTTGGGAGAGACGTTGCTTACTCTTTTGATAAAATACTCAACAGAGTCGAACTTTTCTTCGGGATTTGGTTGATTTTCCATCGATTTCTCCTTGTCTTGATCTGCACACCCTTTACAGGTGTACGTAGAGTGTCCGTTGACTATTCCCGCCCGTGCAATAACAAAATTGCCCCCCGTTGTCGTTAGCTCGTAACCGTTAAGGCTCTCCCACAGAGCTTTCCAGATATCCCTAGGGACATTCTCGTCGATGCCAAGACGCAAAGATTTGACCTTAACCCTACTGGAATAATCTGAGTAAAAGGTGTTGTAGGAAAGAGTTTTTTCTCTTCCGCCTCTTTGGGTTCGGGGTCTGACCATGTTGCAGTGATCCACAATGATCACTGCTATCTGCTTTTGTGCATCCTCCAGAAACGATTCCTGGATGCTGCTTCCTGGCGCTTGTGTAGGTGCCATCTTCTCCTCCTATCTTAGAATGACTTTATTGTTTTTGGATTATAACTGGAAGTGGTGTACTTTGTAAAGCTCTAGGTTATTGTGCGTTGCAGTTATCGAATACTAAAATAAACCTATCTTTGAAGTATTGTAAGTTTTTCTTTTCGCAAACGGATTCTAAACCCTGGAGTGTGAGTAGATTTGTATCGTAAAGACCGTCACCGGAACCCCACTGGATTGTGTCCACTGCCAGATAGACAAATTTTTTCAATCCTGTGTTTCTTAGACTTGTCACAACATCAGTTAGTGTAGCCTTCAGATAATCGGTATTACCTTCAATAGCCAGGATAGTAGAAGTGATCGTTTTATCGGTATTTTGAGTTTTGATAAATGGGTTAATTGGGATTGCGTTAGTGTTGTTAGGATAAAACCCTATTTTCCTAACATAACCTGATACTGAACTTCTATACAACACACCGGTAGGTTCAGGGCCCGCTAATTGGCTGACGAACTGGCTCTCCTTTGCGTAGTTGAGATGTGCCTTGTTACTAGTTATATGAGCCAAAATTCCATTTAATGATGCTACAACCAATATTATAGGTATCAGGTATTTGGATTTAATATTAAAGTGGTGTATTAAGGATTCCATACCTTGTCCACACAACAAAATAAACATGAATGAAAAAGGAGCGAAATATCTGTTTCTCACAATCACATTGTCTATAATACCTGCTAGAAAACCGAATAATAGAAAGAGTAGCATTGTCTTTTGGTATACGGTCTTTTTTTCCAATAGTAATAGTGCCGAGAAAGCAAATCCCATGAGTATAAAACAGATATCAGAAAAGTGATCAGTTCCTATGGTCGTCCAACTAACGGCTGAATACACAAGCGAGACAATAGTGGGTTCTCTATAATTTTGCCAGTCTAACCTATGGTTGTTATTGATGTACTGTCTTGCTCCAAATAAAAGTACGTAAGCCATGAAAATAATGCCTGCAAAAAAGAGAGGCAAGAATCTTTTGAAGGTAATTTTTTGTATAGTAGCTATACAAAGCAGAATTGCAATATATACGAAATTAAGATAGCCAAAAAACAGTGCAATAATCGCGAATAAAGTTAATGCAATTAAGTACTTGTATTCGAGATTTTCTTGAAATTTAAGCAAAACAAAAAAGGCTATTATAAACAAAGGTAACGTGACAGCATCCTGTTTTACATTTGGGGCAATGCTCGTCCACAGAGGGCTTACAGCGAACAATGCTAATCCAAAATACAGGTTGTACTTTTCCAGTACTTTATTTTTGTCTGCCCAGGCAATTGCCAGGGCGAGGGCTATTGTACTCATAGAAATAAACAATATCCTTGTAAGAAGTGGGTATTCGACAGGGAAGAGTTTTAGAAACAGATAAATGCCTGGAGGGTGCGGTTCTGTAGAAATTGTATCCATCAATTGGGTAATTGGCTGTTTGCTTATGTCGGTGAGAATAATTTCGTCATGCCAATAACTAGTTCCCATGATCAATGTAGTCAGTAGTACCCCAACCAAACCCACTATTATCATAATTTGGAGCGTTTTCTTGGTCACAGCTTAATATTATACATAAATACACTCCAACTATGTTAAAATTCACTGGATCGTGGAGGGATCGCATAGTGGCCTAGTGCGCAGTCCTGGAAAGACTGTATGGGGGTGACCTCATCGCGGGTTCAAATCCCGCTCCCTCCGCCAGACTACGCTTCGCTTCGTCTGGCAGGCAAGCTATTTGGGACACCATCCGACGACTTTGATTTCGGTTCCATCCAAGGAATATAGGGGCGAGGAAACGGTATATTCAGCTACTACATTCCTGTTTTCACTAGCTACTACCGGGATTGATAATTTCTTTCTTTGTTCCTGTATCTTTGGTGGAAGTCCAAAACTTTTAAGTAAAAATAAGTCGGTATTTTCCAGTAGTTTGGAGAGTGCGGTAGGGTTTTTTTCTGTTGGTTCTATTTCTGTATAGCAGAGAAAATTTGCAAGCGAATCAATATAAGTAAGCCCTGTGAAATCGCCGGTTTTCTTGGTCACAACATGTTTTGTAAAAGTTCCGTTAACGTAAATTTTAGTTTTTACACCGGTTTTTGATGTAATATCGCTTGCGGTCTGCCACTTGGCTTTTATTGTGTTAAAGTAGTCGTAGTTTAATATTACCGATATCCCAGCTAACAAAAGTAAAAATCCCCCTGCTTTCCATGTATTTAGAGGGGTTTTACCTATGTTGTAGGCTAGATATAACAGAGTAGCAATGAACAATGGCAAAAAGTATCGGTCATATAAATCATTTGGAAAAAGCAAAATGCTCAATGAACCTAGAACTGTTAAGCCAAGGAAGAAATTAGTCGTGTCCGGTTTATATTTAAGCAAGAGAACAAGAAACTTAGCTGAAGCAACTCCAATAATTAACGACAACAATACTTTTGTGGTTTGGTGGCTCAAGATATTCAACACGAAAACCGGTTCGTGTTTAGCGTACAAACCTTCGGTGTATAAGATATTGCCTACAAAAAAAACATTTAATTTGTAAGTTAGGTATACCAAAGGTATTGCGAGTAACAAAGTGAGGAGTGAGTTTTTCTTGGATAGTGGTTTAACTGCGTATACCAAAGGGGATAAAAAGAAGCCAAAGTAAATTACAAAAGTTAACAATTCCATAATTCGCGAAGGAATATCCCGAATTCTGATCAAATCCGAGGTTAATTTTACAAGTATTCCGGTACTATCAGCCGAGTATCTCGGATAAAGCAAGGATAGTGAAAAGAATAGCGCGAATACCACTACACCTGCCCAGAAGTTCATGTTCAGGCGTTCTTTTTCGGTAAAGTGCTTGTATGCTTTAACTGTCACATATGCAATAAAAGGAACTACCCCCGCCTGGCGAATTAATACAGAAAAAGAACTAAATATTATTCCAAAGAACTCGTCTCTTTTGTTTGAAGTGGCTATACCTCGTGAAAAAAAGAATAAAGACCAAGTAAACAGTGCCAAAAAAGGAATGTCAGTCATAAAAATTGCGCTCAAGTGAAAAATTAGTGGATTAAACGCTGTCATCAGCAGTACAAAATACATAAGCTTTTTGGGTAGTTCAAAGAACCGGATAATCATGTAGACCCCTGTTAATAGAAAAATCGCCGAGGCAACTGAGGTAAGTTTGAGAAGTGTGTGAGAAAAGCCGAATAGTAAAGATGCAAAGTAACCGATAAAGGCTTGTAGTATAAGAACAGCATCGGTGTTTGCCTGTATCCTCCAGACATGGTTAATAAAAGCTTCAACCTGCCTGCTGTGAGCCCATTCATCGTTTACGACAAATTCGCCGAAGGGATTGATGGCCAATAGAGTAATAATGTACAAGGAAATTACATAAAAAAGTGGGTTTGAGAACAGAGTTGCTAGTTTTTTCATTAACCCCAGAATACTACGCAGCGTATGTTTTGTATAATCACACTATGCTGGTTTTTACTAATGTCTTTTTTATACTACTGCTGCTAGGACTATGTGCTTGGATGCTGGATCAGTTCCAAACGTTGGTCACTATGGAGGCACCTTGGGTTAAAACTCCAAATGAAGTTCTTGACCAAATTGCCGAGAAAATAACGATTAAGCCAGGTGATATCGTTTACGACTTGGGTTGTGGGGACGCCCAGGTTTTAATTCAACTGGCCAAAAAAAATCCTAACGCCACTTTTATTGGCGTAGAGAAGCTCAATTATGTTTGTGCCTTGGCATGGCTAAAAATAAAGAAAGCCGGGTTACACAACGTAATTATCAAAAAAGGAGATCTATATAAGTTATCTATCAAAGATGCAACACACATCTATTTATGGATTTATCCCCAAATGGTGAATAAAATACTCCCCAAATTAGAGCGCGAACTTACCCAGGGAGTGACGGTCTATTCGATGGACTTTCCTTTTCATGGCAAGGATCCGGTAGCTGTATACGACTTGAGTGGAGTTAAGAACAAAAGTTACGCCAGAAAGCTGTTTGAGTATCGATTTTAGTGGTGTTATCACATCATACTTTAGCACATTGACTATTACAATATACATTGGTATATATTAGTAATGCTTTCCAAAATTGATTTAACAAAAATCGAGGAAATTTCAGCCAGAGTCTTTGATCAGAAGTTTGATCAGAAGTTTGATCAAAGATTTGACAAGAAGTTTGATGAAAAGTTTGGCCCTGCATTTTATAAGCATATGGACTTTTATGTTGAAACAAAGCTCAGAGGATTAATTTCCGACGAAATAAAAAAACAAGTTGGAAATTTGCCAACGAGAGACGAATTTTACGAACGAATGGACAAACTAATTTCTGAAGTGGCTTTTTTCAGGCAAGAGTATCCGCTTATTATGGCCAGACTAGATCAAATCGCCCGAGTAGAGTAGCTCTGGTTCTTTTTTGCCCGATGTGGTATACCAAAACTCAATGGATGCAGTAGCTCAAATAAAACAAAGCCTTGATATTGTTGATGTTGTTGGGGGATATGTAAGTCTCAAAAAGTCAGGGCGAAATTACAAGGGCGTTTGTCCCTTTCATAGTGAAAAAACTCCTTCTTTTATGGTAAATCAGGAGCTGCAGATATTCAAATGCTTCGGCTGTGGCCAAGGTGGGGATATTTTCACCTTTGTGGAACAAATGGAGGGTTTGGATTTTGGTCGAACACTAGAATTGTTGGCAGATAAGGCAAATATCAAACTTGAAAAAAAAGATTTTGATGTTCATTCCCAGCTCAAAAACAAAATATATAAAATCAACGAAACAGCAGCGAGGTTTTTTAATTACTTGCTAACTAAACATTCATTGGGGAAAAAAGGGCTTTTGTACCTAAAGGACAAAAGACGATTAGAGGATGGAACTATTGAAACTTTTTTACTAGGTTATGCCCCTGATTCTTGGGATACATTGCTGAAATTCCTGATAAAAAAAGGCTTCTCCGCAGCCGAGGTTATGCAAGCGGGGTTAGTGGTTCCCCGAAAAGGCGACGGTTCCGGTTATTACGACAAGTTTAGGGGAAGGATAATATTCCCATTCTTCGAGAGTGACGGAAAAATCGTGGGTTTTACAGGCAGAACAGTGATAGATCAGGAACCGAAGTATCTAAACTCTCCTGAGACGCCTGTATTTAATAAAAGTAATTATCTTTATGGTTTAGATAAGGCCAGAACAGCAATAAAAAAGCAAGGGGCAGTATTCGTAGAAGGGCAGGTTGATGTTATTTCAGCTCATCAAGCCGGAATCAAGAATGTTATTGCCACAACAGGCACTGCTTTGACTACCGGCCAATTAAACTTGCTAGCCCGATATACTAAAGACGTTACTTTATGCTTCGACTCAGATGAAGCGGGAATTTCGGCCACAAAAAGAGCTGTAGATTTGGCCGAGAAGCAAGGATTCAATATAAAGGTTGTGTCTATTCCTGCACCCTATAAAGACATTGATGAAATGTTGGGTAAAGATGTACTTGGGGTTAAAAGAGGGCTGGAGAGCGGGGTGCCTGCCTATGATTTCTTTTTGGCCGATGCTCTAAAACGTTTTGATAAAAGCTCGGGGACAGGTAAAAAGAAGATAGTAGAAGCTCTTGCGCCAATTTTCGGGAAAATTTCCAGCCCTGTTCTCGCTGACCACTATCAAAAGAAAATAGCTGAAGAATTGGATATTTCTCCTGAAAATCTGGAAAAAGCTATGAGATTTGACAAAAAAGGTTATCTTACCGAAGAAACAGTATCCGGTTCGGAACCTTTTGTAGCCTTAGAAAACACACCGGAGCGGTATCTTATAACGCTTTTGATGGCTTCGGGTATTGACACTATAGGTGATTTTGTGTATAAGCTATCTTCAGAAGATTTCGTTGACCCGGTTGCAAGAGCCGTACATATACACATCCAAAAGCTATTTAAACCTGATTCCACTAAGTTTAATATCGAGGATGTTATAAATTCAGTCGAGGAAGAATATAAGGACCCGGTGTTGGAAATGTATGTACTGTCTGGGGACTATGCCCAAAGCGATAAAACTTTAATAGCTATGCTTAAGTCTGCGTATCAACGGGTAAAAGGAATTTCTGTAAAACGAAAACTTAAGTCGTTAACTGAGAAAATTAAGCTAGCCGAGCTTAGTGGTTCCGAAAAAGACGTAAAAAGACTAACGGAAGAGTTCTCTGAGTTGTCTAGAGAGCTAATTATTTAATAAATTCTGATACAATTTACATACTAAATTTAAAAACTTATGCCAAGAAAAAAGAAAATCGATAAAACAGAAGCAGGGAACATGAACCTTAGTGAAAAGGACATGCAAAAGATTGTTACAAGAGGTAAAAAGCAAGGTTACCTATCTCTTGATGATGTGTTGGAATTATTTCCAAAAGCTGAGGAAGATATAGAATTGTTGGATTCCCTTTACGAGAAGCTGGCAGAAGCTGGTGTTAGTGTGTTTGACATCCAATCAGAAAAGGATGCCGCGAAGATCTCATCCATAGAAGATATCGACTTTTCAAAAATTAAACTGGACAAAACAACTTCTTCGGATCCGGTAAGAATGTATTTAAAGGAAATAGGAAACCATGATTTACTAAATGCAGAAGAGGAAGTGGTATTAGCCAAAAAGGCTGAAAAAGGAGACGAAATTGCAGCAGCTCATTTGGCAAGAGCCAATCTGAGGCTGGTTGTATCTATCGCAAAAAAATACATGGGAAGGGGCTTGCAGTTTTTAGACCTCATCCAGGAGGGGAATATAGGTTTAATGAGGGCCGTTGATAAATTCGACTGGAGAAGAGGTTTTAAATTTTCTACATATGCAACTTGGTGGATTCGCCAAGCTATTACCCGTGCCATTGCTGATCAAGCCAAAACTATCCGTATACCTGTTCACATGGTTGAAACGATAAATAAATACAAAAAGATTGAGCGCCAGCTTGAGCAAAAATACGAGCGCCCTCCCACTCCCGAAGAAGTTGCCAAGGTAATGGGAATTGAGCCCGAAAAAGCACATGAGATAGTGAAAATTTCTCAAGAAACCGCTTCCTTGGAGACTCCTGTTGGGAAAGAGGAAGATACCAGACTTAAAGAATTTATAGAAGATGAAACCTCGTTGTCACCTTTTGAGGCGGCGAGCAGGGATTTGTTAAAAGGCCATATCGGAGAGGTTTTGCACACACTAAACCCACGAGAACAGCGTGTGTTGGAATTGAGGTTTGGATTAAAAGACGGTAGAACCAGAACTTTAGAAGAAGTAGGCAAGGAGTTTGGAGTTACGAGAGAACGTATCAGGCAAATAGAAGCAAAAGCTTTGCGAAAACTCCGCCATCCCTCAAGAAGCAAGCGTTTAAGAGATTATCTATAAAATAGAAAAGGTCTCCGTGTAGTTATGCCACGAAGACCTGTGTACTAGCTTCCTATTTTTTTTCCACATCTATCACAAGTAAGCTTTGCAGTTCCCCTTTCCGTTGTTCTAACCAGGGAGCCTCGGATACAACCACGGTTCTTTTCTCATGGTTCCATCCATGTACTTCAAAGGGACTCTTATATCCCCTAAATGACCGCAGACAAACGTATATGCGACTTTGTAACTTGATTTGTTCCCAAACGTATTCCCAGTCCGCAAGGCGGGTTTCGGCCAGAGGTATTTCGAAACCTAGCTTGTCGTACAAAAGAACTATTAGCACCTTTTCAACTGTCACACTGCACCTCCTTTAGCATGTTATAACTGGATTGGTTTCTCGATTCCGATGACTAGCGAGAATCCACGAAGGTCAAGATTTAAGTGTGGGGACTCTACCACCAGAAGCGTTCCATTTTTCTCGTTGTAATCCAAAACTTGGAATTTTTCAAAAAACAGGCCCTGGGCTGTGCGAAGACCGATATGAGCAATATGTGGACATTCTTCAGTTAGTTCTAGCCAGGCCTTCTTACTGATGTGCCCCAAAACGGGAGTTGATCCCAACGGTCCCACCATATGAACAGTAATCATTTTGTCTGTAGGCATGCCGCGCTCCTTATTGCTATACCTCGAACTGACAGTTTACTTTGATGTCAATCACCGGATCTTCGGACTGCACTTGGTTGTTAGGCTCTTTCGCTAAGCGGACCACAACCTTTTCTTCCCCCATGAATTGGGCATATTTAATGTAGAATCTTTTCTCGGGGTGAGGTCTGTGCGCGTTTGATTTGTTCGGTTTTAAGACAATGTACCCGGTAGAATACTTGATTTGTTCTAAGAATGCTTTCCTTCCGATTGTTCCTAGCAGTATCGGAAGGCCATCGAAGACGGCATCTACATACACCTTAACTCTTGCCATATCTGCTCCTTATAATATAGGTTATGCTGATTTTACAAGGTTTAAAGTCTTTTGTAAATGTACACGTCTGATAAAGGTATAAGGTTTGGTTTTGGCAAAACAAAGCTATTTATAAGGGAAAATTTACTTGGATCACTAACTAGCAACTCAAAGTTCTTCCAGGCCTTTGCGTATTCTGGGTAAGTTGTCGCCACAATGCTTTTCCTAAAGTTTTCCAGTGGGCGAGACGAAAGGATTACGTAATCATATCTTTCGGGATTTTCGGGGTAAAAAAGGGACGCGCCCTTTGATTCGTAAACCTGGAACTGTTTTACATCCCCGCCTTTTAATTTGTTCATGGGATCCAAGCCTTCCTCGGTATAAACAAGAACCGGTGCCAGCTCAGGGAGGTTATCCTTAGCCCAGATGTAAGCCTCTGATTTTGGTGTATTTCTTTGAAATTGAGCTAGAAGCAAAATTGTATTTTGAAGGTAATACCCTGCCGTCAAAACAACTGCGATCACCCCAAAGTTTCTTACAGCCTTTTTGGAATCTTGGATCAAGTGTACTATACCGTATGCTGCATACATGATTACGATCGGAAGTATGGGGAGCAGCCACCTGTCCACTCTTCGGGACTGGATCGAGTAGAAAGCGAAATAAACTAAGATATTTAGCGTCATAAAGATATGAATTACTCTTGTAGTCTTGTCAGTCGCTTTCAAGGTTTTGAGTTTCCCGTAAAGAGAAAATACTAGTATTGGTAAAGTCGTCATAAATGAAAGTCCGACTAGATATTTATAAGGGCTGTGATCCACTGAATCAAAAACCAGTCCGCCTTCTACCCATAACATCTTGGCTATTCTAAATGCAAAATCTTGTATAAAAACAATTGAAAAAGGGTTGGTGGCCATGAAAGCGGCAATCGAAGTAAAAAGAAAACCCAACAAGCTTGTAACACTATTCTTTTTGAAATATACGTAAAAGAACAAAGGCAATGATATTAAGGCAGTAATTTTTGTGCCCACTGCTAAGCCAAAAAATACGCCTGCAAAAGAAGTGAGAAGGTTGTCGTTTTTGTTAGTGTAGCCCTCGTTAAGAAAAACAAATGAGATGCCTAGTAATAGGGTTAAAAAAATATCCTGATTTACATAATGGGCATGAACTATCAATTTCCAATTTAATGCCAACAGCGCGAATGTTAATAAACTAACTCCAAATGGTTGTTTGGAACCTTTAAATACTCGATGAGCTAAGATAGCGTAAACAATACAGACACCGAACGAAATAAGCGCGTTTATGCTTCTCATAAACACGTAAAGGTCCATTTTTTGGGTTATGTCGCTAACCTTGTTATAAACCATTACGAGTGCTGTTAAAAAGTAGGTAGGAACAGTTCCGTAAACGTAGGAAATGGGAATGAATTCCTGGTAATTTTTGTTGGCAATAATCGATTTAAAGTCGTAGGTGTACTTTATTGCCAGTTCGGCAACTTCTGGTTCATCAGCGTAAAAGCTGTGAGGAAGCCCAAATTCTATGTGGTAAAATCGCCACCATAGTCCAAGTCCCCCGAAAAGCAGGATCGTAGCTACTGATGCAAGTTTTCTTAACGATAGCATAAGGCAAATTATACTATCTGTGCGTAATTACTGCCTGGGTTATTTTGAGCTATACTTGTTCAATGTCCAATAACTATGAGACACCAATGATGGTTCAATACAATGAGTTAAAATCCCATTATTCGGATTGTATTCTGTTTTACAGATTAGGTGATTTTTACGAAATGTTTAACGAAGATGCGAAAATCGGCGCTGAAATTTTGGATATTACACTTACAAAAAAAGCACTGGGAAAAGACGGAAATATTCCAATGGCAGGAGTTCCGTACCACGCGGTAGATTCTTATATTTCAAAGTTAGTTAAGGCGGGATACAAGATTGCACTTTGCGAGCAGTTAACGGAGCCAAAAGCGGGGGAGTTAGTAGAAAGAGGCGTAGTGCGTATTATTACTCCGGGAACTTTGTTGGACGATGTATCTCTTCAAAAAAAAGAAAATAATTATATCTGCTCCTTTTATTTTGAAAAGAATTTGCTGGGGGTTGCAATTGCCGATATTTCAACGGGGGTATTTTATTCATCTCAATATTCGGCTGATAATTTTGGTAATTTTGTGTTAAACGATTTGTTTAAATATTCTCCGGCCGAGTGCGTTTTACCGGAAGTTTTATATAACAACCCACAGATACTTAAAGTGTTAAAAGTTCATAAAAATATGAATATCTTTCGATATTCCCAATGGGACGATTCGATTTCGATTGTTAGAAATCACTTTTCTGATGTATACCTGCGCAGTGCCGGTTTTACGGATTTATCGGCGGCTCAAAAAGTTTCGAGCGGTTTACTCTCGTATTTAAAATACACTCAAAACGGAAATATAGATCACATTAGAGATCTGAAAATGCTGGTGAGCGATGAAATTTTGGATTTAGACAGGTCTACGATTGCAAATTTAGAACTGATAAAAAATTTAAGTGATGAGTCAAAAAGAGGAACATTGGTAAGTTTTTTGGATAAAACTAAAACTCCTATGGGAGGAAGATTATTAAGAAACTGGGTGATCAAGCCAAGTTGTAACAAAAAGGAGATTACTAACAGATTATCGGCGGTTGAAGAACTGGCTAAAAGTAAAAAGGCAAAAAATCTTGAGGATTTGCTGGCAGGCATTTGTGATATAGAAAGACTAATTGCACGATTATCCGTTGGAAGAGGAAATCCAAAAGACCTTGTAATGTTGAAACAGGCTTTGTGGTTGGCAAAAAAGCTTACAACTGGGGTAAACGCCTATAAGGCAACAAAGCTTAAGACTCTGTCGGTGGGAATCGGCAGAAAACTTGAAACATTAGCTTTATACATTGATAAAACAATATCCGATGACCCTCCTTTTGATCCTAAATCCTTGGGTGTAATAACAAAAGGAGTAAATGCTGATTTAGACAAACTTAGAACTACAGTGGAAAAAAGCAAATATTTTATTTCGGATTTGGAAGCAAAAGAAAGAAAAAAAAGCGGAATTAATTCACTAAAAGTTAAATTTAATCAGGTTTTTGGCTATTATATCGAGATTACTAAATCCAATTTAGACTCAGTACCGGAAAATTATATTCGTAAGCAAACTCTTGTTAATGCAGAAAGGTACATAACTCCTGAATTAAAAGAGCATGAGGAAATAATACTAACCGCTCAGGAAATAATGCAAAAATTGGAGACCGCCATTTTTCTAGATGCAGTCGAAAAGGTTTTAGCTAATACTTCGGATATTCAACATCTGTCTACAAAAATCGCAGAATTCGACTGCTTGTATTCGTTTGCACGGCTGGCTAAGGAAAAAGATTTGGTTAAACCAAAAATAACTCTTGATAATGAGATAGAAATAGTAGACGGCAGGCATCCAATGGTTGAAGAAAATATGGAAGAAATACTGTTTGTTCCAAACGATACTTTATTGAATTCTTCCGATCATCAGTTGTTATTAATAACAGGCCCCAATATGGCGGGAAAGTCTGTTTATATAAGACAAACGGCATTAATTGTTTTGATGGCTCATATAGGGTGTTTTGTCCCTTGCAAAAGAGCAAAAATAGGGCCTACGGATAAAATATTTGTTCGAAGTGGGGCTTATGACGCGATTAGCATGGGAATGTCGACTTTTATGATTGAGATGATGGAGACTGCACATATCTTAAAAAACGCCACACCTAAGAGTTTAGTGGTGATGGACGAAATTGGGAGGGGAACGAGTACATATGATGGGATTAGTTTAGCGTGGGCGATAGTGGAACATTTAGTTACAAAAACTTTAGCTAAAGCTTTATTTGCGACTCATTATCATGAACTTCAAAAACTTGAGGAGTTGTTTCCGGATAAAATAAAAAATTATCAGGTAGAGGTAGATGCTTTCGACTTTAATGAGCCTGTTTTTTTGCATAAGGTTATAAGAGGAGGGGCCGATGCCAGTTTTGGTGTTTCGGTTGCCCGTTTAGCTAAGGTGCCGGAAGAGGTATGTGTGCGGGCTGACGAATTGCTGCAAAAGTTCAGTACAAAAACGGTTCATAATGTTACAAATCTAACTGCGAAAAATTCGGATGTTGCTCAATATAACCCTTATGATAAAGCAGTGGAATTACTTCGTGGGATTGATATTGGCAAAACCACTCCTTTGGAAGCACTGAATATTTTGGCGGAATTGACTTCGTTGTTAAATTAAAAAAAAGCGGGGGCTTTTGTGTAATGCCCCCTTTTAAGCTTATCGTATTTCAACTGCTCTAAATTCAGTTACTCTCAATACTTCTCTGTTCAGTGTCCAAACCAGCAGTTCCGTTCCTGTGGAAATAGTATCTGGAGTTTTGTGTTGAATTAATCCACAATGTACTGATTCCTTTCTATCGCCTTCCTCAAAGTTAACAGCTATCTTGTAAATTAGCCCGGCTTTGGGATCCATCCAGTTACCGAGGATTTTTCCGAGAAACAAATTGTACGTTCTCCTTGGTGTGAGGGGTTTAACTTTAATTCCTGTTCTCGAGCTATTTTCAACTTTTACAGCCGCTCTTACCCGAGGGCAAAGTTCCTCTTTACGATATTGTTGCCCGTCAAAATAGACGGGGTTGGGACCGCAGGTGGGATTAAAATCAAGCTTAATCTCAATTTCCCTGCCACCTTCTGAAACTCTAGCAATCTCTCCTGTTAAAATGGTGGGCATTTCAATCTCCTTTTGTGCAGGTGCGTATAATGTTTGGTATGAGCAAAATACGTGTTCTAAGTCAGGATATTATCAGTAAAATAGCCGCAGGGGAAGTGGTAGAACGTCCTGCCAATGTTGTTAAAGAGCTGTTGGAAAATTCTTTGGATTCCGGAGCCAGCGAAATTAGAGTTTCAGTATCAGAAAATAAAATAGTCGTTTCCGACAACGGTGAAGGGATGAGTAAGGAAGATCTCAGGACATGCTTTTTACCGCATTCAACCAGCAAAATATATGAACTGTCCGATTTAGAAAACATTGCTACTCTGGGGTTTCGAGGAGAGGCTTTAAGCAGTATTTGCGCAGTTTCAAGGGTAACTATCAGTAGCAGAACTAAAAGAGACACTTATGGAAGTAGAATTACTGTAACAGAAGGTGTGCTTGATAAAGAAGCTAAATTGGGAATGAAAGTAGGTACTGAGGTTGCTGTAGAGGATCTGTATTTCAATACTCCCGCCCGCAAAAAATTTTTGAAAAATGAGAAAACTGAATTCTCATGCATTCAGAAAACAGTAAGTGCCATTGCTTTGGCTTATCCCTCTGTTAAGTTTAATTTTTCTCATAACGGGAAGACTGTATTTATTCTTTCCAAATGCACTAAATTAGGTGACAGAATACGAGAAGTGCTTGGGGATTATTTTCTGGCAAATTTGATTGAAATTAAGCTAGAAAACAGATATTTTAGCGCAAGCGGTTTTATCGGGCATCCCAATATCAGCTCTTTGGCCAAAGAAAATCAACATCTTTTTGTAAATTCCCGTCCTGTGGAAAACGAGAGCATTTCCAGGGGAATTAGAATGGCCTTCGGAAAACTGCTAGACAAGAGGAAATTTCCGGCACTTGTTATAAATATGCAGATTGCTCCCTCCTTGGTGGACCCTAACGTTCATCCTCGAAAAGAAAAAATTGCATTCTGGGACGAAAAATTTGTCGAGGAGGTGTTTACAACCGAAACGCATAATGTGTTGCAAAAAAGTAATCTAACCTTTGTCTACGATACCGGATCTGAAGCAGGAGCAGCTCTGGAAATGTTTCTATCCCTTAAGGACAGTGTTAAAGCATGGGATATAAATATCCGGAGCAGCTCTAACGAAATTTTGCAGGTAGATAAAACCTATTTAACCTGTGTTGTAGATCAAGGTTTGTTATTGGTAGATCAGCATGCCGCTCACGAAAGTATTCTCTTTGAGGAGTACCTGGGGGGGTTAAAAAATTCCAAAAATAATAGTCAAATACATGTTTTTATAAAACCGAAAATAATTGATCTAAAGGGGGCGGAAATTGAAGATTTGGATGGATTTTTAGCCTTGTTAACCGGATTAGGTATCGAGGCGGAAAATTTTGGCGGTAACTCTTGCAGGGTATTGAGTGTTCCTAAAATGTTAAAGGATCATAATTTGAATATTTTGTTAAAGGAGTTAGCGGAAATGGGGTTGACAGGAATGGACACCCAAACGGAAAAAACAATCGAGTTTTTGGCTTGTAGAAGTGCAGTGAAGGCGGGGGATTACTTGGAACCCGATGAGAGGAAAAGGTTAATCGAGAAGTTGCTGGAGAGTAACTCATACCTTACCTGTCCCCACGGCCGGCCGACTAAGGTGCTAATTCCCTTAAGCAAGCTCCGTGATTTGTTCCTGAGGTGATGTTCTAATCATTTTTGGATACTTGGCACCTGACCTCACACCCAATCCTACTTTTTCTTTCTGTGCAAGCTCCCAATAATCTTTAACCTCTTTTGCCTGTTTTATGACAAAGGGCTCCCTTACGGACTTATCTCCTAACACTTCTAAAGCGGCTTTATAAGCAGCTTCGTCGGATGTTAAGTCGCCATGTGGGGTAGGCTCAGAGGAGTCTCTTGGACCTTTACCTCGGCTCTTATCGTACAGACTATCAACGGTTGTTTCTGCATTTATCTCTGACATACTAAAATAATACCCTTAAATTTATTACTTCCCTAAGGGGTTTTACGCCTTGGTAATATAAAGTTGCGTGTACCAGTTTGATAACCACGGGGAGTTTTATGTCGCTGTTTTACCATTTCCTTAAATAAATCTGCCCTTCTTTTGGCTTCTTCCGCATCTTCTTTTGTAAATTCTTCTGAGTCTTTTTTGTTTTTATTACTCATACATAGATAATATCACCGAGGTATAATGTCTGTCCAAATTCATTTTAATGTATAATCCAGCCATGCAACAGTGTCCCAATCCCGATATTTGCGGGTCCTGCGGATTTTCGCATTTAAAATATGAAGACCAGCTGGCTCAAAAAAAGCACCTAGTTAACTGCGCTAAAATAATTCCATCTCCAAAAACTACCCATTACCGCAACCGCATGGATTTTGTTATCAACTATCAAGGCAAAGTGGGTCTGAGGGAAAAAGGCAAATGGTGGAGTGTAATCGACAATCACACCTGTTTTATTGCCAACGAAAAAATAGAAGAAAAATTTGCACAAGTTAGAAAATGGGTTCAAACCTGTGGACTTAGCTTTTACGATCGAAAAGGCCATCAAGGCTTGTTAAGGTATGCAGTAATAAGAGCTACCACCACAGGCGAAACCATGATCAATATCATAACCAGCCAACCCACCCAAGCTGAACCCGAATCTCTGATTACGTCAAAATTAAATGATCTTCATGCTACAACTGTAATTTGGTCGGTAAACAAAAGTGACAGCGATATATCTTATGGTGATGAAATTCGTATAATTAAAGGCGACGGGTATATTAATGAAATCATAGCTGACCTTAAATTTTTAATCAGGCCAAATTCGTTTTTTCAAACTAATTCACATGGCGCCAAAGAACTATTAGATTTAGTAGTCTCTTTTGCAAAAGATGTGAAACCCGCTAAAATTTTGGATTTATACTGTGGGGGCGGTTTCTTTAGTTTAGGTGTAAAAAAGGCGATGCCTGATACCGAGATTTATGGAATTGAGCTTGTAGAGGATGCAATTTTAGATGCCAAAGACAATGCCACTTCGAATAACTTGGATATTGAATTTTCCGTGGGAAAAGCCGAAGACCTAAACTGGGAAACTTATAAACCTGATTTAGTAATTTTGGATCCTCCGCGTTCCGGTTTACATCCAAAGGTATTAAAGACTTTGCTTGAGCTGGAAATTCCTAATTTAATATATGTTTCGTGTAAATACCAAAGTTTTGCAAAAGACTATCAAATGTTGTCGACAAGGTATAAAGCCAAAGATTGTGTGGCAGTAGACATGTTTCCCCAAACCGAACATGTTGAGTTGGTTACCTTTCTTAAGCTACAATGAGGTGTGGTTAAGTTGCAGAAATCGATAAATAAAAGAAGCTCCGGAGTTTTATTATTGGTCGCATTTGTTATAACATTTGGTTCCATTTATTTCCTTGCAAAAAATATTAAGGATCTTGAAGGCTTAGTAGCCTCGTGGGGGATTTTTGGCCCTTTATTAGTTGTTTTGCTTTACGGAGCCCTTTCGGTTACGCCCATCCCTACAGATCCTCTAAGCGCTATTAGCGGCGCGTTGTTTGGTCCTATAGTAGGTTTTATTGTAAGTTGGATTGGAAACACGTTTGCTGCGGTAATCGAGTATTTCTTAGGTTTGGGGATTCGAAACGCCACTGCATTTGAAAAAAGAAAGAAGAATTTACCTTGGGGTTTAGATAAGGCTCCGGTAAATTCCGCGTGTTTTTTAATCGGAGGAAGATTTGTTCCGGGATTTGGTTCAAAAATAGTTAGCGTTTTAGCAGGGGTCTATGGCGTGGGTTTGTGGAGATACACCTGGACTGCGGCGGTAGCAAACATTTTCGGTTCAGCCTTTTACACTTTAGGCGGGTTTCAACTAGTAACTTTGTTTAGTCGAATTTAAAGCTAGCAACCATTTCCTGATCGTATGCCTTTTGATAATCCGTTGTTGCCGCAAACCCGTAGGCCTGCCCCAGTTTCCAGCTTACCGCTACTCCAGTGTTTTGATTGTACTTAATAACATAGGCGTAATTAATAACACACTCGTTTTGGGCTCTAACTTCCATATCGTCATTAACATCTCCGGGGTATTTAGCATGAACATCAAACACACCTTCAGCTGAAGTTTCTTTTTTGTCTCCCAAAATACATCCGTTGCCATATTCGTCTCTAACAAAATTTTGCAGTTCGGCATCATCGGCAACTTTCTTGGATTCTAGTGACCACACCGAAACCTTGAAGTTTCGGTCTTTAATGTCTTCAAGAGTTGTAGATGTTTCATTACATTCCTGATCAAAGTAACTGGCGCTTGCAATATGAGCAATGTTTTTTTCCTCAAAAATCTTTACAGGTAAAAATCCGGGCAGAGGAGCTCCCTCAGGAGTACATCCGCCTGATGCAAAAGCCGCCTGTTTCGGAAACTTTATTGAGTATCCAAACTCATTATTTTGATACATGTTCCATATATCATCCGTAGAAATAATTTGAGATATCGGAGGGCTTATCGGCTTTTTATCCGGAGTGGGGACAACTTGGATAGGGGGATTTTCCTTGGAATCAAAAGCCGCAGGCTCCTTGGATGAAAAGAAATTATATTGCTTAAGTAAGTAATACACTGTTCCACCCATGATCCCAAACAATAGAATCAAAGAAACGAGTGTTTTTGTTTTCATACATATATAATACACTTGTTTTATATATGAATCATCTCTTGGAAATGCTTTTTACACTGATAGTATTACTTGGATCGCTCAAAGGAACAACAAACCCGCAAAGTTTTTCCGAACTAACAGATAACGTTAAGGGTAAAGAGGGCGACTTTGGAATATATATTAAAGATCTAAAGACCCAACAAATTTACGAATATAATTCCGAATTATTGGTTAACGGGGCTTCCCTTTTTAAGGTGCCTGTTGGTGTGGCTACTTTAAAAGCCATGGAGTTGGGTTTAGTAAAAAGCGGGGACGAAGTTACACTTGAGGGCAGTGACTTTTCAAGTGGTTCGGGTGTTTTTAATACCTATCCGGCAGGTTCCAAAGTTTTACTGAAAGATGTGTTAAGTCAGTTAATCTACAGTTCGGATAATACCGCACAACAAATGCTAATGAGAACGATTCCCGATTGGGTGATAAAGGGGGGATTTGATTTGAATAAGTCCCTAACAGGCAAAAGTGACTTCTATCATCGCGACATTACTTCCGCAAAGGAGTTCGGAATATATTTAGAAGAGCTCTATTTTGGGGAGTATTTAGGTGTTTCCGACAGAGATTACCTGGTTACACTAATGTCTAAAACCTTGTTTGACGACAGAGTCACACCCTATATAGGAGATGGTCTTGTGTTTGCCCATAAAATTGGGAATGATCCCGAGGGCGCCGGTTGGCACGATTGCGGGATAGTTTTAGAACCCCCCAGAACTGCTAAAGCAGTAGTGTGTGTGACTTCGAGAGGAGTTATATATCAGGAATTTTTAGAAGTGTGTAGATGGATAGGAGAGTTTGTGGGAACGATTTGACCAATCTTTCCTACTAAGGCATAATTGATCCTACCTGCGAGTGTTTCTGTGCGAGAAAGAAGAGGGACATCGTTGTGATTACAGCATCGGCTTGATGTGTTGTTTCACAAGATGTCCCCATTTTTTGCCGAATCTTCGCAGAGTAAGTGCAGGTTATTTTTGCACTTCTCGTACTGGGCCGGTTATGAGTCTTACACAATGTTTGGTTTCGGCCAAAAACACGTGAGCTTGTAACCGGTCTACCTTCTAACTTCCGAGTAAGTTCGTGAAGGCCATTCGATAAGGATTGGTTTTGATCTTAATTCTTCTCTCTTTTTTTCAACTTCGGCCAAAAAGATGGTTGTTTCTAGAATTCCCGCCTTTTCGTGTCCGAACCGCATGGGTCCGTTTTCGAGAATTCTTTTTAGAATCAGCCTTGCACCTGCTCCATGAGCATTGGCCCTGCGGATGTCTCCTACGTTGCGGTAGTATGCTGCATCGTCAGCATGTCGCCAAAAGTGGCAAAATCTACAATACGCTCTCATGTTTGATTTGCTATTGGGACCCCTATCAAATGCTGGGTTGATATGATCAAACTCGATCATCCATCCCTTGTCCCAATGGTGGTTACATACACAGCATTTATGCCCCCATCCCTCTTTAAAGGCTTCTTGGCGCAGTGCTTTAGGAAATGCCTTAAAGCAGAGAAGGAGGACCGTACATATGCAGGCTAGAATCTCCGTTATCATCTTTTTCTCCTTTTATTATTTTAAAGTGCTTTTATAGAATAAAAAAAGGCGGTGTTTTCACCGCCTCGGTTAGATTCTTATTCTTATGTGGGATAAGTTATTTTTCCACATGGAATTTAGCCTAGCAGAACAAAAAAAATAAAACCACAAATTTGTATAAGAGTGTGAGATAATATAATTATGAAAAAAATCACTACTATATTTATATTGCTTGCTCTCCCTGTTTTTTTGACAGCCTGTACTTCAAAACAAAACGAGCCCGGAAAAGAGGATGTAAAAGTAACAGAAGGCGGGCCAAGTACTGTAACAGGCAATTTGTTTGATCTTACAAAACTCGGGTTGCCACAGAAATGCTCCGGTGAGTTCGGGGATACTAAAACCGTAGCTTACATATCCGGTAATAAATCTTATTCGGAAATTACCAGCACGAGTGAGGAATTGGGTGAGCAAACTTTTTATAGTATTTTCGATGGTGATTGGTTTTATAGTTGGGGAGGTCCTTTGAAAAACGGAACTAAAATGAAAGCTTCGGATATCCAGGAATCCGTTGATGTAGCTGATCCGGATATAGATAAAACAAAGTTCAAAGATGTTCAACAGGATTTAGATTATTCCTGTGTTCCGTGGATTGTTGATGGGAGTAAGTTCGTTCCTCCATCCGATGTAAATTTTGTGGATTTTGGAGAAAGCTTGAAGGAAATTACCAAGGGCTTAGAGCAAATAACCCCCGATTCTTTGTGCGCTATGTGCGAACTGGTTCCCGATCCCCAAGCCAAAGAGGATTGTCTTGCCAATTGTGGCAAGTAAGAAAAAACTCACCCAAGAGAATGAGTGAGTTTAAGAATGCTTAGCTAAAACAACCCCAGTTTCAGTAGAAGCACTCCAAAGAAATACAGAACGTAAGGAAGTGCGATCACGGTGCCAAACACTTTTCTAATGACCCCGGCCTTTTTTGGATGCATATCATCTAGGTGTTTAGTAATTTTGGCTTGTTCGGAAATCCGAGTGATGCAGCTCCACAGTCCAAATCCCACTGCGTATACGCCTAGCAGGTTCAGAGGAATTTGTTGATGCAGTGGGTTGAACGCCGTCCACACCGGTACTGCGAGAATCAAAATTCCCCCGATTACACTGCCCAGCATCTGAGCGCGAATGTATTCATCAAACTTCTTTGCAGACTTTACCGCGATCTGTTCACGAAGGTCTTTTACATCCTCGGCGTATTCGATCTCATATTCAGCCTTAAGCTTGTCGATCAAGCCTTTTCTGTCGTATTGGAAGAGTATCCCGTAAGAGCTATCCTGGAGACTTTTGTCTACCAGTATTTTAATCCCTTCTGGTCCAAGAATATAGGTAAGCTTAAGCTTGTCTTTTGCATATTCCTGGAGAGTTTCAATACTCGAAGTATGGATGCCATCGCCTGGAAGGAAACCCGACTTGTAGTAATAATACTTTCGCCATGATTTTTCGGAGTCTTCCTTAGAGTAGTAACCTACCGGGGAGAAGAGCGAATAAACAAGCACGAAAACCCAGAGTACATACAACACAGGAGCAACATATACCCAAAGCTTTGCGGTAAGACATACAACTGAAAGCAGCAGGACCGAAACAATGATTATCCCGAGAACTAATGCCTCTACTGGGGTTCTTTTCTTAAGACTATCCATTTTCTATCTCCTTTTTATTTAGACTGTAGCGGGATTATAATCGACAGTCGGTGGAAATGCAACTTATAGTTTGATTAGTAGGGAACTTCTGTCTTCAAACCTGAAAATTGTTTTGTAGGTACAAAAAAGAGCCTATTTGTATGTTGTACAAACAGGCTCCGGTTTTTTAGACGCGGGTTTTGTGTGATAACCGATATACAGCTACTGCTAAACCCATGCAGCTTCCAACGATAGTGCCTATCCACCAGGGGTAAGATGAGATCTTATAAAGGATCACTCCCAGGATGGATCCTACGAATGCCCCGGCTAGAGTTAATGAACCAAAATACACTATTGTCATTAGGATACCCAACCATACCAACATAAGCGCAAAGGTGTGGAGAATATCTGGTCGTTTTACAGTTTTCACTCCGGTCTCCTTCTCAGTCTACTTCAGTCTCACCTGTCTCCGAGGGAACAATGCGATAGCGCGTGATCGCATAGTAGTCGATTTTTTCTTCCCATCTGCTCGTGGTACCATCTTTTTCAAGTTGACTTCTTTGAACTCTAGTATTTGTTACAGTCTCTTGCGTTGGCCAGAATTCCAATGTTGCCCCTTCACGAAAACTGTAATCGTGGCCAGGAATTCCAAGGTGAAACAGGTCTCCTCCTGACAATGTTACCTCGATACAAGTTACCGGCTTTGTACCAAAATACATAAATCCATGGTAGATGTTGGTAATAGTTCCGGTTTGTTTGCTGACCGAGTTTTTGTCCCTTCTTGGTTTGCCCCGAGCCATCTGATTTGTGGGCTGAACTTTGTGATGAGTTCTACTCAGTAATACCAGAATCAGAACTATCGCTAACTCCACAACTGCGATCCAAAACCAAATGTTTGAAAACATGTTATTTTCTCCCTGTCATTGTGTAAACTGCTCCGGTTTGGGGTTTAACCCAAACACCAATAGTCACATTGTTGGGTAAGAACGTGGTTCTGCGGAGAACGTCCAATATGGCCCCCCCAAGGATTTTTCGCTCACCGGGAGTGGTAACAAGACCAAAACCCTGGAAATCGGCCTTTTCCGAAAACTGCAATTCTACACCGTAATCCACAGAGTTCCGTGATTTGTCCACTAGGATCCACAGAATTTCGATATCTACCGCGTTCATCGAATGGCCATAGTGTTCCAGAATGTTAACTACAATTTGAACAAGTCTAGCTTCGATCTTATCCTGTTTAGCTTTTCGGACCGGCCCAAATGGGGAAATTTTGTTTCTTGCTTTGCCTGTATAATACAGCCGTATGCTTGGCATGGCACTCTCCTTTTAGAGTACAAGATATGTATGCCACACAATATACCTCACAAAGTGAAACTTTTCAACCTGTAGTATCTCAGTCTTTTTAGATTCTACTTATAAAACTCTTTTACCTGGAATACCAAGTACAAAGAAATCACAGTACTAATTAGGCCTCCGAAGATGTCGAAACTTAGAATTGCGTACCCAAAGTAAAGCAGTACGGAGTAAAAAAGGTAATTCCAGCCTTCAACCTTTTTATCGAAAAGCCCTTTGATAGAGAGGGCTCTTAACGCAACATTAGCAATTAAGAATACTATCAGTAGTGTGTATCTAAAGCCGAATTGGCCTAAGCCATAACCGTGCAGACCATACACACCAAGATACGAGCTCAACCCAAATATTCCAAGGAGTGATGGTATCAAAATAATTACTGAAATAATTGCAGCCCAAGGGGCAAATCTTACTAAGAATTCTTTGAAGTTGACTGGGAGTTGTGGAGCTTGTTTAACATATTTTTCGATTTCGTCGATAACTTTTTTCATTAACCATTCCTTAAAAATTACTACTTGTTAAGTTAAGCGCTATCGTGGATAAAAAGTCAAGAATATTTTGAAAAAAAAACGGACACCTTCTGCAAAAAGTATGCAAAGATATCCGTTACTAGGGCTAGTGGTGATCCACAGAATCCTCCACTTTGCCGTTAAAAATCAGAACCCACGGGCCCGGAAGAAATCTTGGCCAAATTTCAACGTTTCTCCCGGCGGTTAAACCAAGCTCGGTAAATACCCGTGCAATTGTGTCCCTGAGCATCCCAGAGCTGGTTTCCAGCGTCTCATTGGGATTCGTGTCGATAAACACCACGAATGCTGAACCTGCTGGATCCGCATTGCGAATCGTACACTGGTCAAGGTTCACGATGATGTCGTGAGGGGGCAGTTTCCAAACTAATTGAACCGCTTCCTTAATTTCCGCCCGAATCACTGACAGCTGTTTATCCAACTCATTTTCGATCTCCCTAGTTTTGGGCTGGATGGATATTATTGGCATAACGCCTCCTTTATCAGTTAGGTAGGCAGATTATACGCCCTATAGCCTGAAAGGGCAACAGTCCTAAGCCCTACGGATCACTTCAATAATGATCATTCCGTCTTTGAAACTAACATCCTCTTGGCCGTAAGATGAAGAAACCTCCACACTTCTTCCGTATGTCCGATTAAGAACTGCTATTGTCGCCAACAACTGTTTAAGATGGCGGGGGTGATTGTTTGTAAGTTCCCCCTCCAACTTAGCATCAAATGCCATTTTGCCATTGCCGATTTCAAGTTTGAGATACTGATCCTCAACTAATTTTGTAAGGTCCATGATTTTTCTCCTTTTTTATACATACGGGCGCAAGCGATATGAGTGATACAAAAGTACCGATCGCTACCGTGATCGCAAGCCACTCAGAAGTAAAGGCCAGAGATGAGTACACTAATACAGATGGTGGAAAAAGTACTCCTTCATAAGAATTCAAACCATTAAGACCTAAAATAGCTCCCCACGTTGACATATAACTTAGTACTAGCGTTGCAAGCCATTTGTTTTTTTGGAGAAACGAAAGCTGTGTTACTGCAAGATAGACTTGTAGAGTAAACAGGCCCAGTCCCAAGATACTTAATCCGGCAAACGCTATTACAGCTGTCGGTTCGAGTGAGTCAGCGATATTATCGAAGAGCACAATATGCCGAAACTCCATCATCAGGTAGAGAGTATTTGGTAACTGCATTATCCAAACGTAGCCCAAAAGAAACATGGTTTTGTAGTGAGCCTTTTTTTGTTGATCGAGTGGCCAAAAGAGAAAACCTAGCGAGCCTATCGCTAAAAATACGTCCGGACCCAGGCCAGAAGGAAATACTTCGTGGCCGTAAAATAGCAAGCGACTTCCTCTAATTTCCAACTTCCGCCTCCTGTCTTATTGTGTATTGTTGCCCGGAATTATAATTCAAACTCAATCAATGGTCAATGCTACAGGATAGTGTTAATTCTTAAGCTAAAATCCCCAATCCCAACAATCCTACTATAATTAGATAGCCGGCTATTAGGTAGTTAAGAAACTTTGGAAACATAAGAATTAATATTCCAAATACCAAGGAAGTTAGCGGACTTAAACTGGTAAGCGATAAGCTCATAAAGTTCTCCTAAATAAATTAACTACTCTGTCGGTTGTTTTTCTCTCGAAAATATTCGTGTCAGTTTAACAATTCCCCAAGCCGAAAATGCATACACTATTATTGCCACCAATGTTGCGGGTTCGAGTACTGATGTAGTTTCTAATCCTTGGGATATCCCTCTACGAAATATTCCTTCGAAAGGTAACGTAAACAACCCTGTTAGTCCATATATAAAATCAACGAAAGCACTATTCATGCTTGCTCCCATGATTTTTAAGATAAGTCGAAATGCTAACAAAATTTCCAATGTTCCAAAGATGTAGTAGATAATATACTCAACTGTTTGATACTTGCTTGCTTCGACTCTAACCGGTGTGGCCGCTTCTTGGGTAATGACTGTTTCTTTAATCATTTCTGCCATAAATTTCACCCCCCATCTTTTATAAAGTTACTACCTTTTGTTACTTATAGCTCGGCCAAGAAATATAAGTACCACAGCTCCCAGTACAGCAACAAATAAGCTGTAAATATTAAATCCTGTAATGCCAGGTTGGCCTAGAATATTCATCAAAAATCCGCCTGTTACTGCCCCAATTACTCCCATAATTATATCTGTGATAGTCCCCTGATCCGAATCAGTTTTCATAATCATTGAGGCTATCCAGCCTGCTATTGCTCCGAAAATTATCCAAAGTAATATACCCGTATAAAGTCACCTTCTTTCGTTCACAAATGCAACTACGTAATATTTATATAAGTTCAGGTTTTTTAATGATTGTTTCTTGTGGCAAGTATCTTATCAAAGCTTTTTCAACTAGTTGAGTGAGAGTCACTTCTTCGACTAAAGCTTGAGCTTTGGCATGTTTTGAGAGCGAAGAGTTAATTAATAGGGTTAATCTATGTTTTCTATCTGTTGTCATACTACATATCATACATCTATATGTAGTAGTTGTATATAACCAAAAGAAAAAACCCTCTCAAATTTGAATATTCGAAAGGGTCCGTCCGGCAATCACCCAACAATTGTAGCTGTTTCCAAAGAGGCGAGCAGGCCAAGCATGTGCTTAGGATGGTGAAAGGTTTTTTAATTCAGTAACTACCAGTTTAGCCAGGGCGGTTCGTTGGCGAATTTGACTTGGAAGCCCAGATGTTCAAGAGCTAGTTGTAGCTCCTCCTGGGCGTGACTGTTTCCAGCTTGGAGCTCGCAAATTTGGAAATCTCCAACTTCGTAACCTAATTCTGCGTCCGGATCACCCCCTGTCAGCTTATTGAGCAACTCAACACTCGAACAGGCGCAGTACCAACAACCATCCTCACACACCGGTACCACAATCATTGCATTACCTTCAGGCATTTGTTCCGGATCGATTGCGCACATATTAACTGCAAAAAGTACAGTCAGCATTTCGATTGTCGCCATTCTTTCTCCTTTAATTTGTAGCAATGCTACGGGATGCTCGGAGTGTATTATAGGGTAATCCTAATGTCAAGAGTTCTGAGGATAAACATATTCCGCTGCTAAAACACAGTAATTAAAAGAGGAAAATAGAAATAAAGGGTAGCATTTGGTAAAGCACCCCCAAAAAGATAAGTATTAGTCCTCCTAAAAACAGCTTAAGTAACAGATGCTTCGCCGGAGTGGGATTCGACCTGTTTCCTCTAAAAAGTAGCACAATGACCAAAATTACTATTACCAAGAAGAAAAAGGCCGCAACAACAATAGCGATCAGTACTTGAATATTGGAATCACCGGACTCAGGTCCGAAAATTACGATATCGCCCTTTTCGACACTTTCGTTTGGATTGTTTGGGTCAAATTCTTCGGGGGACTCCTCATCAACACTTTCATCCTCCTCCGGCTCTGATGTATTTTCTTGGTTAGGGAGTGGCTCTTCATCAGGCGACTGATCTTCTGTGGGAAGCGTACTAAACGCACTCACTAATGTAGTAGCTTCTCTACCATTTGTATCTTTAGAATAAATTCTATACGCGTAGGTTGTATTCGGTTCAAAAAATATGGATTTTGCTGTAACCTCATGATTAGGTTCACTTAACTGGGCTTTACCGAAATTTGTTTCGTAGCTTTGCAAAGCTTGGTTTTCATCATAAGTTTCGTCTACATAAACCCACTGAGAAGACTTAACTTGTTCAATTTGGCCTGAATTTGAGCAAGCCGACGTTTTCCATTTAAAAACTGCGCCATCTATCGAGGGATCTACCGTGATATCGGTGATTAGAAGTTCTTGGGAGTCGCAACCTGTAACCGCCAAAGGAACTGTTTCTTTGGGAGTTGAAAAATAGAGAGTGGAACTTTTTTCTTCGATACCATCAGCGTCCTTTGATTTAACACTGTATGCATATTTAGTGCCAGGGCTTAGACGTGAGAGGTCTACTTCGTGGTGGGTCACATCATTAACACCTGTTTTGGACGACCAGATCAACCGTGTGCTTATTTTATAGTTAACCACTCCACTGGCTTTTTTATTGGTATCCCAGGATATTTTCACGCTTGATGGGGTTTTATCAGTGACTTGAATATTGGTTAGGTTTAACTCGATTGCTGCGCCCACTAGAGGAGCATTAGGGTCTGTTTCCAGCACGGTGGTGGGGTCAGTGTGCACTATTGTTAGTGGGGCAGAAGGAACAAATGTAATGGGCTCATTGTAATTAACAGTAAGTTTTGGTCTGTGTGATGCTATGCTTTCTCTACTATCAAACGCACAGTACCCCTCCGTGGCGCGTGTAACCAAATAAAAGCCGTAATTTGGATAGGAACTCGAGTTTTCTGTCCATTTCTCAACAATAGACTTTACATCGAACGCTTGGTAAAAACCCGTTGCCGGCATAATGAATATGCTTGTTCCGGAGCTCGTATATGTTGGTTTATTACTCCAGGAAGTACCGTACTCACGCCAACTGCTTGTTACGCGTCTAATACTTGCCGCACATCCGGACCCCCTTGTGCTTACATTTTCGCCTTCAATTAAGTTAATATAAAGAAACAGGCTAGCTCCTGTAATAGTTGATCCTTCGGGAATAGAGGAGGTGTCAAATTTGATAATGCTCCATAATCTTTCATAGTCTCCATCTCCCACAGCGATAATTTTTTGTGCTTCTGCATTTATAACACCGTCTGCTTGTACTAAAGTAGGACTTTGTTCATTTAATTTGATATCGGACAGGGGATATAAAGTTACCGACTTTGCGTAAGAATGTGGTGAGAACAAATAACCCAAAACAAAGAGTATTCCAAAATAGGGCAATTTAAGTCTCATATCTACTACTAGTATTGTTCTTTTGTTTTTCACATTTGTCAATAAGTGTGGTTGGGAGGATCTCACCCAGTAGTTAGGTCTCACCCTTTACAAAAAGGCGCCGGTCGCTGCAAGAGCAGACAACTGGCGCCTAACGAGCAGGTTACTTAAAAAAGAGGCTTGACGTTACCGGTTAAAATCAGTGATGCAAAATCCGGGTGCTGATTTGGCACCAATTCGATGGAACCATAGAAGAGAGCGGGTAAAGTTACCATCATCTTGCCTCCGCCGACATCTTCCACTGCGAAGTCCATGGAATATTTCGTAGCAAAAAACCTAAGAATCCCGAGACTTGCCTCAACATCACCCAGGAGTGCAATGTGTTGCGCACTGCCGGGGCTACCTTGTTGTTGGTCGGCCTCGAAGGTGAGCTGGATGTATGTGCCGCCCTCAGGATTATAAACAAATACAGCCTCTCCACTTTCCCAGCTAACTTTTCGATTTGGCCAAGATTCCCAGCCGAAGAGTTCAAAAAGCTCGACTGCCCAGTCTAAATTCCCACGGACGTTTATGCAAACGTGCTCTAATGAAGATGCAGCCGGTTGCTCCCACAACTTTTTCATCACGACCAGACCAGCTCGCGCAATTTGTAGATCTTGATCTTCGGTGCCCCCGCTGAATGCTGCAAAAAGCATATTACCCTCTCCCAGGTCAACCAAGTCACCGCCTCGATAGCTATTTTCACCCTTGATAGGGGTTTGGCCGGAGGGTTTTCCCGTCCGAAGCATTTGAAACAGCTTTGCAGGTGCCACAGTAGCATAGTTGGTTCCAATGTCTTCGGGTCCATTTTCTGGTTTGGGTCCGCGATAGAAGCGACCTACCAGCCGAATTGTTGGGTCCCACTCAACTGTGGTTTGCATAGTCCAGACCAGAGCCACGGCAACGCCTTGGATATACATAGCCGCCGCCTCTCTTCTCATAGCTTCCGCACCCATCTTCTGGATGTGAAGTAATCGTGAATCAGCCATTTCTTCTCCTTTTAGGATCTCACCCAGTAGTTAGGTCGATCCTAACATAGTTTGGGATAAAAAAAGAACCTCTTTAACTCACGCTAAAAAGGTTCCATCGGGGAGCAATTACTTGGTGAAGGAGTCGCGGAAATCTAGATAGATATCCATAGCCTTATTCACCTGCGACGGCGCCTTGGAGTACAGTTGATCGTACGCCGCATCTTGTGTATCGAAGGTCTTCAACAGCGCCTCGTCCTCAGCATGGTCACTTGGGGGTTCGATTCGGGACAGGGTGTCCTGTCCTCTTTCCCAGGCTTCTACCAATTTCAGAAATGTTGCTTTATCCGCGGGGGTCATTTCCATCGAGCGTGAGATCACCTCTGCCAGCAGTTGGTTTGGTTTCATTCTTTCTCCTTTATACAAAATTGAATCTTGCCTGATATTTTGGCATTTTAACTCAAAAAGCGAGAGATTGCAACTTATAGTTTACTACCTGTATGTAAAAGGACACGTCAGTTTTCCCGGCACGGGTAGTTTCTGAAGCCATTGAGACTGCGGATACAATTTTTCTAGTTGCGAATAGCTCTGTCCGTAATCGAATGCAGATCTTTCCAGCACGTCCTCTAGGGTCATTATTCCGGACATTTGGTCTACGTATTGCTGACCACCCTCTATAAATGTGCAATACTGTTGCCCTGTGGCTGATAAGAATAGGACCAGATCTTCCTCAGAAATTTTCGGGCTCATATAAAGCAAAAAACATAGTGATATGGCTATTACTATGAAAACAACCACAAAAGCGCGTTCCAGCATAATCTGATGTTTCATTGTCATCGCAATTCTCCTTTTGCACTAGGACCGATCGAATACTTGGTACAATTTAGCTATGAATTCAGAACTTGTCAAACTCTATGACCATCGAAAAACGAAAAAACCCGCAGTGCTTAGCTTATTTAGCCAAGTTCTGCGGGTTTGTGTTTAGCTGCGTTGCTCAAAACTGATCAATATTGGTCACTTATTAGCACGGGTCCAAAATATATGGTATCCGAGCCATTCACATCAATACAGCGTTGGTCATATAATGTCACTTTTGCTACCGCACACCTTGCATCATAACCAAACATTGAGAATGTGAATGGGTACGAGTCTCCAAGGGCTTCCAATGGGTGTGACAGATTGGTCCTGGAAGGGGCCCACCAGTAGTTCTGTGTATTAGGCGCAGGACACTCACCTGATGAATGTGCGGCCAGACCAAACGTAATGTTACCTGAATAGAACGACTCATTGTTCGTTAACCATGAAACGGTGGCTGAGCTCTCCGTCAGTTCTATAGTTGTGATGCTTTCCAGCCCATTTGGTACGTCATAGTCTATGGGGCCGTGAAGGCTAGGGCCCACATAAGCGTCAATATCTTCCAACCACCAATAGTTTGTACCCGGGCATATAGGGGCACCTGAAAAGGCATAATTCTGGTAAAAATCATACTCCGAGGGGTAATTGTTACCATCAATGAACCCAAGGTCAGTCAATTCTGCTTCCCCATCCAAGGCATGGTACAGATTGAAACCGATATTGAGCTGCTCCATCGATGTTTCCCAGTGAATATTCATCCCGGCATCGGTTTCATCATTCCAGTATTCGCTGACAGAGAAGTCTGACAGCGTCACCGCGGTGGAATTTTCTGAGTCGAATTTCCATGCACCATACACTGTGTTTGCATTGTCGTGCCCAAAGGCAAACTCATATCCATCGTAACCATCATACCCAAACGGGGATGTAATGATCGGTGCGAGTTCGTTCACCCTAAGCAACTCCATAGTGCTGTTGGGATCCAGAACACTCCATGTTTGCGCGGCGGGGTTGTAGGTTATAACACCCGAGGTATTAGTGCCGACTACTATTCCGTCGTCAACCCAGTTTTCTATGGTGAAAGTGGCTTGTGTTCCCCAGGATGTAGAGTACGCCCCCGCTGTCCAGCCGCCTGTGTTGATGAAAACACCGTCTTCGGATGCCACGAAATAGACGGGGGTTCCCGGAACAAATTCTGTCTCATAGATGTCATATCCCGTGGACCATGTAACGCCCGAGGTAGTGGATTGCTGGAAACTCACTGTACAGGAGCTGGCGGTGACCGATGTACGGTACATTCCTCCATCTGCCGCGATATAAAGCATTCCGTCTTCACCTAGGCGCAGGTTCCTGGGGTTGTTGACTGACAGCACCGTACTCCAGGACGATCCGCTATTTGTTGAGCAAAGGACAGTGTCGTCGGTTAGATTTCCGGCAAAGACAACTCCGGATATGGCTAGAACGCCATTCATGACGTTACCATCCCCTGAACCACCTCCATTCGCATCTGCCCATGTATCCCCATCACTCGATCGGTAAATTCCATCGTTGCCGGTGGCTGCCCAATAGTAGGTACCGTCATACGAAAATGCGTTAGAACGCATATCAAACGCCAGAGAAAAGTTCGTCTCATCAGACGATACGTAAGTGTTGTTCTGGCCACCAACTAGGTAGACATCGTGCGTGTAGTCGGCAAAGCCAGAGTAAACGTCCAATGCTACAACCGGAAATCCAACAGACCAGTCGCCGACAGCGGCAAGTGCACCCATGGTTGGGCGGAACAATAGTCCTGACATGAGAGCCAGGATAACGAGCAAAAAGTACATTTTCTTTTTCATGACTCAATCCTTTCGTTTTATTTTCAAAGAGCAACGCAGCTTGTATGAATTTACGCTAATAGCCCCGCGATGTAAAGCAATTATTTCCGATCACTTGTAACCAAAAAATGTTGATGCTAGACTAAAGAGTATGATTTTTTTGCCATTTAAAATCTCAAAGAAATTTCCTCTCAATTTATTATTTCTATTACAGTTAATTTTTTACATGCAGACTTCGCATGCTCTAACTGCGACTTTAGATTCCGAAAATATACTGTTGGATGAAAGCGTCCATTATGACGGTGGATCCTACGCACGAGAACCTGTAGACACACGTTGTTTGGTTGGTACTGACTCGGGAATAGATATTTATAGAACCTATATTGAATTTGATACTACGGAGATACCTGATGGCGCAACGATTAATTCAATAGAAGCTCACTTAACTGTTTCTATGTCGTACTTCAACGAGGAGCTTCTCGATATTCAGCAAATGGATCACACTGTATCTTATTGGTCCTCGGGTGAATATGATGATGCGGGAAATGAGGCGCTATTTAACTACATTACAAACGAAACCACTAAGTATGTTAATGATTCCCCCGTTTTCCAATCATCGGGGGCACAGAATATTTCGTTAGGCTCCACGGCGGCATCAGATATGCAAAGCCAACTTGCGAGTAACTGGTTTGGGGTTGTTCTAAAAAATAGTACGGAAATAGATGATGAAGCTGCAACTTTCTATTGTACCGAGTACTCCAATAGTAGCTATTGGCCTTACCTAATTGTCGACTACACCTACGACACAGATCCTCCTACGAATGCTTCGATAGATGCTCCCGATTATACTAATTCACGAAATATTACATTAACACTCAACGCGGATGGGGCTAGTCAAATGATGATTTCGGAAAGTGTCTCTTTTTCCGGAGCAACATGGGAAGCATACGCTACATCTAAAGACTTTACATTGAGCGATGGGGATGCAACAAAAACTATTTATGCTAAATTTAGAGACGAAGCAGAAAATGAAACCGATGCTGTCAGTACTACCTCTGTATTAGACACGTCAGTCCCGTCAAGTGCATCTATAGCTATCAACTCAGGTGATGCCAGAACCAATTCGGCTGATGTGACACTAACAATTTCGGCAACTGGTGCAAGCCAAATGAAAGTATCGGAATTATCCAACTATTCCGACTGTTCTTGGGAGAGTTATGCAACATCCAAAAACTTTACTTTTACCACAACTAATGGCACCAAGACCATTTATATAAAGTTTAAGGATTTGGCCAGCAATGAGACCGATTCATATAATGACACCATTGTTCTAGATACAGCGTCACCTCAGAGTCTAAAAGTCGGTCTTTCCAAAAACAAGTTATACGAGGTAGAGGCGAAAACATTTTACTCAAAAGAAAGAGAATTTAAGCTCTACCTTAGTGCAGACGACATTGATTCTAATATTACTCAGATGATGATTTCCCAGGATAAAAACTTTAAAGGAGCTACCTGGAAGACATACAAAAATAATATCAAGCTCAAGTTTAAAAACGACGGAAAGAAAAACATATATATTCGCTTAAAAGATGATGCAGGAAATATATCCGAAAGATACAAGCAGGTGATAAAAGTCGACAGTGAACCTCCCGCACTCTCCCTGGATGCGGATAGCGCCACAATATATTCTGGGTATAACCTTACCCTCAAAGGCACTTCAGCCGAAGGAACTGATATAAGGTTATATTTAAGCGGACAACTTAAAACTAGCATATTAGGTATTGATAAGGATAAATGGGAAATATATGTTACCGATTTAAAAGCCGGTACCTATACAGGATTAGTCGAAGCCGAAGATAAAGCCAGGAACGTATCGAGGGAAGCCTTTACCTTAGTAGTAACCTAACTAAAATGCGTCTTTTGTCTTTTAAGCGCAACCCATACTATAACCAGCAATATAACTGCTCCTAGCCCTCCTCCATAATATAAAGCTTGAGTATTTTTAGATTTTGTTTCTGCACTTGTAGAAGGATTACTAGGTGTGTCTAGAGTTTTCCCCCAGTTGGCCGCTTCGATATTAGGGTCGAAAGTGGTTGGTTGCGAAAGTCCGGTAGATGTAGCAGTAACTGACTCACCCGGTTTTACATCAACCGAATCCGTTGTTTTGCTGCTTTCGAAATTCACTGTACCTTCCAACACTTTTATAGTAGATTCTGTTCCGGTTTCATGAAGTATAAATGTGGTGCCTTTGATACCGGCAACCGCCTGGCTCATATGTCCCTTCATGGTACCGTCTTTTACCATTTGTTTTACATTAACCCAAATGTCTCCGACTAAAAGCTTCCACTTTGAGTCTTTCGCGGGGGGAGTGTCTATGGCTATTTCTGATTCCGGTTTCATCACAAAGGTTGTCTGATCAGAAAATGAAATTACGGCGCTACTGTCTTCCCCTGTTTTAAGGTGACAATCTATAAGAATGACCCTGCCCATCTTCATCACATCCCATGCTTCTAGATTTGGAGGGCAGGCAATTTCTACTTGGCCGCTTAAATCGCTGGCGCGTGCCCCGCTGTCTCTAGCTCCACTAGTTTCAACCCAGTCGTCAAAAATGGAAGGGTCGGTTACCGTAAGTTTCATGGATATTCCCTGCACAGCAAATGAAAAAACTTTACCGTCTTCAAGTTGAAATATAATATGGCCCCCGGATTCTGTGGTAAATTCTGCAGTTCCGTTAGGTCCGCCGGTAAATGTCCCATCCAAATCAATTCCCTCACATCTTTCTCCAGCTGCAGTATCTACAGTCGATGCATCACACATTGTTTTTAAGTGTGCATCTCCTCCGGTATTAATAAAGGTTAAAGAACTGGTGCCGCTAAATGAGCCACTAAAAGTAAAGTTACCGGTTGCCACCCCTTTTATCGATTCGGGCTGTACTCCTGCTGGAAGGCTTCTAGCAGCATGCAGGGGATTAATAAAAAAAAGAGATAGCAGGGTAAATAACAACATTTTATATTGCATATGGTTTGTATTATAGTTGAAAAATTAGGAAATACTATTTACATAGCTTTCAGGCTCGCCGTAGCTTTGGAGGTTAGAAAAAATTGTGTGAATAGTTTATACTCCTGGTAACGACATTGGATCTGAAGAAAACTGCAATGAGAGGAGGATATTATGGAAGTTGTTGTGTTAAAAATAGGGAAATATGATCCAACACTAAACGGCTCACTCTCGAAATATGAGGGGTACGTAAGTTCTACGAAACAAATAATTGACTTACCTTTAGAAGACGAGGCGTGTAGACGTATAAGTTCAAATGTAGAAAAATATGGATCCTTTAGTATCTTAGGATACTCAACATTACTTAGAGCGATACAGACATCAGAATGTATTGCAGCCGAAATTAAGATTCCATGCAGTGCACTGAATGAAGTAAGGTTTGACTTGGCTCAGCTGGTTACGGAGGAAGAATTTATAAGCCATGGAAGTGCGTTAGTTAGGGAAAGGTTTGTTGAGTCTTTCGTAAACGATACTTTACTGGAAACTAGGAGGCAATTGTTTGAAAGAATCAGAGATGTTTTTTCATTTCTTAGCGCGCAGAGAGTTGAGAAAGTGTGCTTAGTTTCGCACAGTTTTATGATGAAGTTGCTAGAGGCTACAACACTGGGAATTGATTTTTGGGAATACCCGGAAAAGCTATCAGAATTCATCAGACCTGAAAGAAAAACTTATGAATTTGGAGAAGGTTTTAGATTCAATTTTTAAAGTCGTAGGATTTCTATCCTAGGAGACTCTGCCATTTGAGGTCATGTGTTCCAAAAAGCATATGACCTTTTTTTAGCTCGGCGTGGCTTTGGCATTAAAAACACCTCCTCTCAAAGGTTCGCAAAATACGAACGAACCTGGTCTGTAGAAGTTCTGTCATTGTGAGGAGATGCTGCCTGCTCGCGTACCCTATGCAATTTTCAAATGCTTTTAGCTACAAAAATACCGCCTCATTAAAACTGGCGGTTTGTGTGTTGGGCTGGACTCACTTTGCCAGTGAGCGTTTTATATCTTTATTCGCTTATGTTTTCATGTATAGCACTCTCATACTTCGAGTGTCAAGAGATTACCCCATACTCCACCACACTATTTTATGAGAAACGAAAAACGGCACTTCATGTTCTGGATTACTCCAAATCACAAAGTGCCGTTGTTGGCAGGTATTACAGTTTTACAAAAGTGCCTGAGCAACCTGGTCGGGCGTAACATTCTTCAAAGCCTTTGAGGTTGCATCCCTCAGTTCAGGTCCCAGCACATGGATGAACGATCCAATGATGGCTGAGCATCAGGAGATACGAAAAGCAGTACATTAGGCATTTTGGTCACTCCTTGTCAGTTGGGATTAGATAACAGGTAGCGAGCCGCAGTCATCGATTTGAGCTGCACCCCGCTTTTGCCGAAGTACGCCACATAGAACCCTCTGCTGTAAAAATCCTGGGTTGCTTCATCGAACTTAGCAGGCGTTTTCACTTCCTTGGTTTCCAATGGTTCTGCACCAGCTTCCCGTTCTAGGTAAGAACGATAGGCCTTCAATACTACAACGATTTCTTCTGCCATCGCTTCATCTCCTTTTTGATGATTGATTATTCCACAAAGATTTGTTGCGGTTGTGATATTACCCTAACTTAAACCTATTTGTAAAATCGCAAACAGACTTATGTTAAAGCAATAAAACGGGTTTACCTCTCATAAGAACACTTTATAAAAAATGTACTTGTGAGAGGGAGTAACACTGTTGTTGGGTTTTTATTCCGCAACATTGTTCCTCCCATCCCTGTCTATCGAGCCGTAACCGAAATGTTGACCTCAGCCTGGCAGCCGCATTGAGCTTTGTGATTATCCAGAAAGCGTTGTTTAGTTTCTTCGACTTTAGATTCTGGTACATTGAGGTCGAAGTCCACCCATTGCTCAGGACAATCAGCTACCACCGAGAACTCCTTTTCAGGAACATAGTCTTCGGTGGAGCAGGTACAGTAGTTCAGGTCGTTTCCGCAGTCTGGACAAGTTTCGCCGTAGCGTTCTTCGTCCTCAGGATAATCATCCTCGTCGTACACAGGGTAACCTTCCGTACTGGTTCCCAACTCGGCGGCACGCAGGTCGGCTTGCAGCCAAGCTCGCTCCTGATCAGTCATGGAGCTTTGGTTCAGCACAGCAGCCGTCATGAAATCCGACTGCTCTGGTGCACGACCTTCTTTTGCTGCGATTTCAATTGCATCGTCAACAATCTTATCTTGAGACATTGGTTCCTCCTTAGGGATGAATAAGTCTGATTTGGACTATCTGATTATGCACAACCTTTCCCTTAATGTGAGTAAGAAGAAGATAGTGCATACCAGAGGGCTAAGAAGGGTCAAATAGACAGAGACTTATCTGATTATATTAACCAGATGCCTTTATTATACGCTAAAAAGGCACTTCTGTCAAAGACTATAGGATGTGTTATTGAGGACCTGCTATGATTGTGCCGCTTTGGATATCAGAAATTATCTCTTAAGGAAGAAAACTAACGTTGCTAATTACGGGTAGTCCTGTTCCGGCAATAGACATGTGATTTCTATCATCCACCTGAACTCTTATCGAATACGTACCCATTTTTAATGCTTTCTTCCCATCTAAAGTGGTAAGTACTTCGTCTGCATTTTTTATTTCTTCCAATGTCCTATTATCTTCTGCAATATTTACGCACAACACCTCGTTTCCTGTGCGATCTCCAAATCCAAAGTCTGCTTCTGTCCCCTTAACAAAAAAACAAACATTTTTGTCAATGGAATCCTTAAATATTGTAGTTTCATCTGTCCATCCGGGGACAGTTTTGTAGTACCAGTCTTTAGGATATTTGAATGTTATTTTCATTTTAGGGCTTGTGTAGATGTTGAAATCCGCCGCTTTTTCCTCTGTGCTCGCGTTTGTGTTCGAACTCGGTTGAGGTGACACAATCTTTTGATCTTTATCTTTGTTTGTTCCAATGAAAAATACAATTGCGCCTAAAATAGTTATGGACAGGAGGATCCACCAGAATATTTTCATACAACTATTATTACAGTGTGTATGCACTGATGCAATGGCTCGCCGTCGCTTTGGAGGTGAGAACCTATTTTGCTAATATTAGGCCATGAAATTAACGAATGATTGTTATGTAATATCAATGGGTACTAAAAACTTTACCGAGACATACTATAAAGATGAAAAAGGATGGGTGAAAGTGTCGGCAAAGGGCAAGACATTTAGAATGACAGCGGAACAGCTACTTAACCACCTTCTCCCTGCTGTTGCAGGTGTAAAGCCTGGATTGTGGTGTAAAGTAGAATACAAGGTGCCAGAGGAAATAGATTCTCCTGAGGAGAATTAATAAATTTAGCTGGCTCCCTTTGGTTGACATGTTCAGCAATAGAGAAATTGAGTAATGATGTATGAATTAAATGAAGTCCTGAGAAAGTAATTAGGAAAAATAGCCAATACTTGTGCCACTTTTTCACATAATGATTATATCGCTTCTTCCATGCACTTTAATATCTGAGGGAGATGTTCGTGGTTATAGTGTCTTGTCACAATCTTTAAAAACTTTTCTGGTGTTGAACTCTTGGTCTTCCAAAATTGTATATTCCACAACTTTGGGTCTAAAGTTTCGTACTCTTTTATGACTCGCTCACCACCTTTAACAAGTTCTTTGTATGCTTTTTCCCAGTTCCAACTTTTCCCCTCGTCTGTCGACTTCGCATTAAAGCTGTCGACAGTACCGTAAAAAACAGGCTCTTTTCCTTCTTTAAGGTATTTAACATTGTCAGCTATACAGTTATCCCAGCCTGCAATGTGAGTCATTAGTTGTTTTAGGTTCCATTTGTCGAACAGGGCCTTTTCTATTTTTTGTTTAGGAAATTTGTCAACAGCATCAATAAATAACTCACGGGCTTCTTTATACGCGTTTAGCGATGTGTTCACAATAGCATTATAGCAAAAACCGCGGTTTTATAACTAACCAGAACGATTCCTGAGCTCAACGACTAGAAAGTGAATTAAAGGTCCATAAGCATATCAAAGCAAACCCGACCATCTTGATTTACAAATTCTCCTAATTTAACAAAACCGATGCTTTCATAATGCTTAACAGCTTTTTTGTTGTCTCTAAACACTCCTCCCCACAACAAAATCCTTTTATTTCCTGTTTTTATTGTAATTTCTTTCATAAAGGGGAAAACAGCTTTGGCAATGCCTTTACCCTGGTACTTGTCTGCCAAGCATGGCCCGAATCTACAGGTTAAGCCGTCGTTTAACTCGGTGTTATAACTAGAAAATCTCTTTACATCTGATTCGGGTATATCCATACTGAATTCAAACGGGCCTATTACTACAGTATCCTTCAACAATAGTAACCTAAGTTTGTCGTAGTGCGCTATTGATGAGCAAAATTCTTCTGCTGTTTTAATTCCGTAGTTCTCAAGTTTGTAGTTTTTTCTTGTTTCTGGGGATAGTTCACTTAGAAAAACTGAGAGAACCTCAACATCATCTGCTTCTAGAGGCCGTAAAACTAATATTCCATTACTCCATGGTATTCTGTAGGTCAGTATTTTCGGGTTTTCTCTAATTTGCTCAAGTGTATATTTTCCCACAGGTAAATATTAGCAGAGAGCAAGATATGTTTAAACCTAATTTTTTATTGTTATAGCGAATAGAAATCTTTGCAGTCCTATTTG